>NZ_JARTVQ010000001.1:1327669-1512015 GCF_029625845.1 Mesorhizobium sp. WSM4898
ACGCCGTTGGTGATGAAGGCGTGGCCGTCGATGCTGAGCGTGGCGATGCCGTCGGGCGAGGCGATGGTGAAGGTGCCCGCGCCGGTCTCGGCGGTGCTTGCCGGGTCGGATCCGGGGCCGCCCGGTGTGCCGACATTTAGTGCGGCTTCATTGACCGTCACGTCGCCGCCATTGGCTGCCGGCGTCAGGTCGGTCACGGTAGGCGTCGAGTTGCCGATCGAGATGGTCAGTGTCGTCGAAGACTGGTTTCCGTCGCCATCCGTCAGGGTGTAGTGGAATACGTCGTCCACCCCGCCCTTCGTCTCCGCGGCGCGGGTGTAAGTGTAGCTGCCGTCCGAGTGCAGCACCAGCGTGCCATACTCGCCGACGATCGACACTCCGGCGCCCGTTACCGTCTGCGCCGAGCCCGGGCCGTCCTTGCCATAGGCCGACGTAACGCTCGCGCCGTCGGCGCCCTGGATGTCGGCGCCTGTCGCATTGCCGTCGCTGCCCGCGCCGGTGATGACGTTGCCGTCGATCGGCGCGTGTGAGCCCGAAGGCACAGCATCCGTATCCGCAACAGCAGTCGGCGCATCGTCGATGATGTTGATCACGAGGGTGCCGGGAGGCGCGGCATCGCCGTCGGAGTCGGTCACGCCGACCGCGAAGCTCACACTCGTGCCGTCGCCCGAAGTGTTGGTGTTCAGCGTGTAGCTGTAATTGATCGTGCCGGTGCCGGTAGTCGCGTCGAAAGAATAGCTTGCGGTCAGCGAGCCGGTGGCGTCGGTGAAGGTCTGCGCCGCGGAGGTCAGCACATGGCCGCCGAGCGTCACTTGCGACACGCCGTCCGGCGAGGTGAAGCCAATGGTGCCGGAAGTGGTCTCGGAGGTGTTGGAGTTGTTGCCGGAATCGCCGTCGGCGATCTCGCCGGAACCGGCCGGCAATCCGCCGTGTGGCGGCAGGCCGGCTTCGTTGACGCTCGCTTCGCCAATGGTCCCGATCGACGGCGTGGAGTCCGGCTTCAGCAGGGACGGGAACAGTTCACGGTTCTCCGGCTGTCCGAACGCCAATGCAGTCGGCGGCAAAAGTGCCGACAGGCCGAAGCCGTCTCCGATCCCGCCCGGAGGCACCGAGAAGTCTCCGCCGGCGCTGCTTGGCGAGCCATTTCCGCCGGCCGAGATCGAGCCGTCGGCGCCGAAGGCGACATCGACGTGGCTGGCTTCGAGCGCGGCGATCAGGGCAATGCGCGGCACCTCGACATCGCCGATGATGAAGGTCGGCACGTTGAGCGCGCCGTCCTTGATGACGATCTCGGCGCCGTCCGGCTGCACCAGCACCAGATTGTGCCCGTCGACCTTGATGTCGTCGATCGAGACATTGGCCGGAAGCTTCACGACATTGCCGGCCTCGGCGTGATATTCATGCGCAACGTTCGAGGCTGCCGTGTTCGGTGCCGGCGCGTTTCCGGCAGGGGCGTTGGCGGCAGGAGCGTTGGCGTCCGCCGCCGGCTTGGCTGTGCTTTGTGCGTTCTGGGCGTTGCCGTCGCCCTTTGCCGGCGCGCCGCTTCCCACATCGACCGGCACAGGTTCGCCTGCCGCTGGTGCCGTCTGGCCGCCGGAGGTCTGGGCGACTTGGACACCCGAAATGACACCCGAAATCGGCTGTTTGCCGACAGTCGCGTGCTCGTCCGAGAAATTTGAAACGGCGTCGAATTCGATACTGGTCGTCATAGCTCAAGCCCCCTTCGGCATTTCCCGGCAAGAGACATGCGGGGCTCGAACTTTGCAACGTACCTTCAATCTTTCTGATATACTAGAATATGCATGGATTTGCATTTTTTACACTTGGTAAATCGCAACGATATATCCAATTATATATCTTCAGGGGCGCCGCCGAACCGGCTGGGGAGCGCGGCGGCAGTTCGACAAATTCAAGTATAAATTTAAATAAAATTTGAGACAAAGCAGAATAGATTGATTCGCGGAAACTTACCCACCTTCCTTTCCGATAATTTGAGACAAGATCGGTAGCGTCCACAGTCAAAGGTGGGCGTCATGAAAATACAAAAAGCTGCCTCGTCGGCGTCGAGGGTCAAGGTTCTGCTGCTGGCAATCGGCCTGGCCGGTCTGCCGAATGCGTCGTCCGCCAGCGCAGTCTCCGTCGCAAGTCCCGCCTCTCAAACGCTGCCTGCGCCGGCCGATCTCGGCGGCGTTTCGCTGGCCAGATTGCAGCCATGGCAGCCTGTTGCCGCCTACCGGGTCGGCGGTGCCGCCAGTGCCTATGCGCCTCTCGAAGTCCGCCCGGCGGCAAGTTCTGCGAGTGGAGAGGCTACCCCCGGAGTCGATCCGATCCGGATCGACCCGATCCAGGTTGACCCGATTCAGACTGGGGCGATCATTCCGGGCGTGTTCGGGTCGGTCGCCTTGTCCATGCGCAACTTCCCGGTCGCCGCGCGCTGGGCGCCTGTCTACAAGGCGATTATCGACTGCACGGCCGGAAGTGCCTGCGATCGTGAGAACGCTGCGTTTGGCGAGATCGTCGGCATTGCAGCCAACAAGGCTTTTCGCGACAAGCTGGACTTCGTCAACAGCAGCATCAACCGGCTGATCGCCTATCGCAAGGACAGCGTCGTCTACGGCAAGCTCGACTACTGGGCGAAGCCGTCGGAGATCCTCGAGCATCGCGCCGGCGATTGCGAGGATTTCGCGATCCTGAAGATGGCGGCGCTGTTGCGCGCCGGGATCCCGGCGCAGAGCATGTCGCTGGTCGTGCTGCAGGATCGCCGCCGGAAATTCTTTCACGCGGTGCTGTCGGTGAGCACCGGAAGCGGCACCTTCATCCTGGACAGCCTCAGCAACGTTGTAACGATGGACCGCGATCTTCCCGATTATGTCCCGCTCTATTCCTTCAGCACCGACCGCGCCTGGATCCACGGCACGAAAGCCGGCGCACAGATCGCCGACATCGCCGGTGGTTTCGCGACAGTGGCGCCCGGCGAAGGCGCTTCGCCCGATGTGACGGTCACGTCGGCAGGCTCCGGTTTCGCAACGAAATAGGCGGCTCGCCTCTTCAACCGTTGAAGACGAACGCCATCAACAGCTCCGGCTCTGTGACCGGCGCGCGCACCGCGCTGAGCTGGCCCCTGTAGCGGCGCTCGCCGGCGCCGATGACGAAGCCGGTGGTGACGGGTGTCTCGCCATTGGCGTCGAGCCGGGCAAAAACGTCGACGACGTTCAGGTCCAGCGCCAGCTTGAGGTCCTGCCTGCCGTCGTCGCCCGGCGCGTTCGGCAGCTGGCGCCTGACCAATTGCTGGAACGGGGCATTGAAGGTCAGGATCTTCTTCGACGAAGACAGCGCGAAGGCGGGCGAGGGGCAGGCGACCAGGATCGCGTTGATGGTCCGGATCGAGGCGAGCTTGCGCAGTTCCATGCTTTCCTCGGCGAGGCCGCGCATGCATGCGACCCGGATCGCCGATGTGAGATTGCCCTGGTCGGGATGATTTTCGGCGATCTCCTCGACCAGCATGCCGATCGTGCATTTGCGGCTTTCGGCCATCTGCTTCAGCGACACCCAGAAGGCTCGCTCCAGCCGGATGCCGCGGCGCACGCCGCCACGCGCCACGACGCGGAACTCCGGGCCGAAATCCTCGGCTGCGAGCGGCGGCAGCAGCCGGTCGCGCGGAGTGTCGGGGCGTGCGGCGCTATCGTTCACTCATCGCCTCCTGGCGCGCCTTGTTGATGGGCTTCAAAAGATAGTTGAGGATCGTCTTGCGCCCGGTCTTGATATCGACCGAGCAGATCATGCCGGGGATAATCGAATAAGTCTTGCCGTTCCTTTGCAGCGTGGATTTCTCGGTCGCGACGCGCACTTGATAGTAGGGCTCGCCCGTCTTCTGGTCGACCAGGCTGTCGGCGGTGATGTTGGAGACCTTGCCTTCGATGCCGCCGAAGATCGAGAAGTCGTAGGCCGTGACCTTGATCAGCGCGTCCTGGTCCGGCTGGATGAAGGCGACGTCGCGCGGCGAGACCCGCGCCTCGACCAGCAGCGTCTCCGAGGTCGGCACGATGCCGGCCACGACCGCGCCCGGCTGGACGAAAGCGCCGAGCGTGTTGACATCGAGCGTGTTGACGATGCCGTCGACAGGCGAGCGAATATCGGTCCGCGCCACCTTGTCGGTGGCGCCGCGAATGGTTTCGTCCACCACAGAGAGGTCCGCCAGCGCCTGCGTCAAGTCGCTCAATGCTTCCTGCTGCAATTGCAGGCCGAGCTCGTCGACTTGAAGCTGCGCCTCGGTGATGGCCGCCTTGCTCTTCTTGATGGTCTCTCCGGCAAGGTTGAGCTGCCCGCGCAGATCGGTCTGCTCCCGCTCGACGCGAATCTGTTCGGTCCTGGCCATCAGGCCTTTCTTGACCATCGATTCGACGAGCGCCGTTTCCTGGTCGCTGACGGCGAGGCTCTTGGACAGGCGGTCGGAATTGGCGGTTGCCTCGTCCAGTTCCTTCTCGCGCTGATCGAGACGCGACTTCAGCACCGACAGCTTGACTTGGAAGTTGTCCCGGCGCGCAACGAGCAGCTTCTGCTCGTTGTCGCAGATCTCCGGGGCAGTCTTCTGGATGTCGGACGGACAGGGGAACGCGCCCTCGAGATTGCCGCTCTGCTCGAATTTGAGCCTGGCAATGCGCGCCTGCAACGCCCGCGCCTTGGCCTGCTCCTCACCCAGGCTCGAGGTGTTGCCTGTGTTGTCGAGGCGGATGATCAGATCGTTCTTCCTGACGGTCTGGCCGATCTTGACAGCGATTTCCTGGACGACGCCGGCTTCGCTCGCCTGGATGATCTGCGTCTTGGAAGCGGGAATGACCTTGCCGTCGCCGCGCGCGATCTCATCGACCTCGGCAAAGGATGCCCAGGCGGTGAAGGCCACGAACAGTGCCCCTATGATGTATACGGACGCCGATGCGAAAAGCGGCGGCCGGTCGTCTTTTGCTAACATTCCCCAACGTCCCGGTCAGGCATTCGCCTTTTGCAATGCCTGGATGACTTGTTCCTTTGCTCCGTCCGCGACCACGCGCCCCTGCTCGATGACGATGAGGCGGTCGACTAGCTCCAGCATGCTGTAGCGATGGGTCGACACGATCAGCGTCGTGTTGCGGTCGAACGCCACCTTGAGCTGCCTGATCAACTGCCGTTCCGAGGCCAGGTCCATCGAACCCGATGGCTCGTCCAGGAACACGATTTTCGGTTTGGTCAGCAACAGCCGCGCGATCGCCACGGCCTGCCTCTGGCCGCCCGACAGATTGGTGCCACGCTCGCCGACATTCATGTCGTAGCCGCGCGGATGGCGAGAGACGAAATCGTCGACGCCCGCGGCCTTCGCCGCATCGATGATTTCCTCGTCGGTCGCGTCCGGCGCGGCCATCAGGAGGTTTTCCTTGATCGTGCCCGAAAACAGGTCGCCGGCCTGCGCGACGATACCGACCGCGGCACGAACTTCGGACGGGTGGTATTGGCGGATGTCGATGCCGTCGAGCAGCAGTTCTCCGGACGTCGGCAGGAACAGCCGGCCGATTAGGCGCCCCATTGTGGTCTTGCCGGAGCCGATGCGGCCGATGATGCCGATGCGCTCGCCGGGGCGGATTGCAATGTTGAGCCCGTTCAGAACCTCGTTTTCGGTGCCTGGATAGGCGAAGCCGACATTCTTGAACAGCATCGCGCCGCTGCGGATCGGCCGGTTGACGAAGCCGACCGTGTCGGGCCGGTCCTCCGGCTGCGACATGATCGTATTGACGATCCTGAGCGACAGCACGGCTTGCCGGAAGCGGGAGAGTGTGATGGCGATCTGGCCGAGCGGCGCGACCGCGCGGCCCGCCAGCATGACCGTGCCGATAATCGCGCCGGTCGAGACCTGGCCTTCCGAGAAGGCATAGGCGCCGGCAACCACCAGGGCGACGGTGACGAATTGCTGGATGGCGCCGGTGATGTTGCCGGCAGCGGCGGAAAGCTCCTTGATCTTCTCCGAGGTGTTGGCGGCGTTCTTCGAGTGCTCGCCCCATTTGCGCAGCAGATAGGCCTCGGCGCGCAGCGACTTGATCGTCTCCAGCGTGGAAATGGACTCGACCAGGAGCGCCTGGCGCTGGGCAGATTCGTTCATCGAGGCGGCGACCCGCCTGCCGATGCGCCTCTGTGTCACCAGACCGACAATGACGGCGATGACGAAGGCGAGCGCCGGTATGATCACCAGCCAGCCGCCAATGGCGTAGATGACCAGCAGGAAGACGAAGACGAAAACCGTGTCGATGAAGACGCTTATGGTATTCGAGGTGAAGAACTCGCGCACGAACTCATATTGTGTGACACGATTCGCGTATTCGCCGGTCGATCCCGGCCGCGCCGAAAGCGACGAGTTGAGCACTTTCTCGAACAGCAGATAGGAAATCCTGAGATCCGCCTTGCGCCCGGCATAGTCGATAAGCGAGGCACGGGCCGTCTTCAGCAACAGGTCGAACAGGATGGCCGCGCCGATCCCGAGCGCCAGCACCCAGAGCGTCGAGATCGCCTTGTTCGGCAGGATGCGGTCGTAGACGTTCATGGTGAAGATCGGCGAGGCGATCGCCAAGAGGTTGATGAAGACCGCCGACAGCACGACCTTCGAGTAGGTGCGCCAGAACGCCCCCATCGTTCCGGTCAGCCAATGGCGTCTTTCGATCTTCGGCGCCGTGCCGACCGTCATCTCCTCGGCGGTGTTGGCATAGGTGATCGAGAATGAGGCGCCACCGCTGATGTAGCTCTCGGCAAGCTCCGATTTGCCGATCGTGGTGCGGCCGTTTTCCTGCGGCGCCGTGAGGAACTGCCCGGTTTCCGTTTCGGCGAGCAACGCAACCGGCAGTTGGCTGGCGCGGAAGACGATGGCCGGAAGATCGACCCGGCCGCGCACGAAATCGCGATGGTTGAACGCCTGGACCTCGAGACCGATCCGTTCGGCCAGATGCCTGATGTCGTCCGGCTCGATGCGCGTGTCCGAAATCGGCACCCCGGCAAACAGCACGGTCTCGGCGCTCGGCCGGCCGAGATAGGCTGCAATCGCCGAGAAGCAGGCTTTGAAAGCCTCCTTGGGCGAGATGATATTAGGTTGCTGGTTCACGATCCGCCCGAAGGACCAGAGATCGATGCTTACATCGGCTACTTCTTCCTGACCGGCGCGAGGATGTCGAACGGCAGATCGTTCTTCTGCTCCGATGGTGTGCGCGCATAGGTTTCGGTATCGGCTGTCGCCGGCGTGCCGAATTCGCTGCGCGCGTAGGCGGCTGCCTGCTTGGCCGGCTGGATGTTCAGCGTCTTCAGCAACTCCCCGGTCGCGGCCAGCAGCCGGTATTGGGCAAACAGCGACGCGTAGGACGAGGTGTCGGCCAGCGTCGCGGTGTTGAAGCGCGTGTTCTGCGCATCGAGCACGTCGAGCAGCGAGCGCTGTCCGACCTTGAACTGCTCGCGGTAGGAGGCAACCAGCCTTTCGTTGGTTGCTGCCTGCAGGCGCAGCGTCTGCGCAAGTTCCGCCTGGCGGAAGCGGCGGTCCCAAGATGTGCGGACGGCTTCCTCGATCTCGCGCAGCACCTGATGCAGCGCAAGGCGCTGCTCGCTGGTGCGGCGGATCTGCTCCTGCTCGTTGGCTTTGTCGATGCCGCCACGATAGAGATTCCAGCGCAGCACCACCCGAGCCTGCAGGTCGCTGGTGTCGCCGTCGTCGCCGTCGATGTCATAGCCGCCCCGCGCGACACCCTCGGCGGTGATGGTGGGGCCGTATTTCGCCCGCGCGGCGTCGACCAGCGACGCGGCAGCATCGATGTCGCTGTTGGCCATGTGGACGCGCGGATTGTTCTGTCTGGCAAGCCCGATCGCGTCATCGAGCGAGCGCGGCAGCGCGCCGGCCACATCGGCCGGCCGCGACGGGTTGGTCAGCGGCTTGCCGACATTCTTGAAGAAGCGGATCTTGGCCGCTTCCAGTTCCTCGGTCGCCTCCTGCATCCGCGCCTTGGCGGCGTAAAGCCGCTCCTCGGCCTGCTGCCGGTCGGCATCGTTGAGCGCGCCGCCCGCGATGCCTTGCTTGATGTCGCCGAGTATAGACTGATGGAAGCCGAGGTTCTTCTTCGCTTCGGCGACGATCGACGCCTGCAGCATGTATTCGAGATAGTCCTGGACGACGGCAAGCCCGATGAATTCGGACCGTTCCAGCACCCTGAAGGAAGCTCCGTCGACGCGCGAGGCCTGGCGGTTCAATTCGGCCCGTCTCGCGCCACTGTCATAGAGCGTCTGTGAGACGGTGAGGTCCGCTTCGTTTGGATAAAGCGCGTCATGGTCCTCGTCGAGCGCTCGCCGGGAGTCGTTATCCAGACGGCGGACGCCGGTCGACGCTTCGAGATCGACGCTGGGAAGATAGAGCCCTTTCGCCTGGCGCAGCTCGAATTCGATGGCTTCGCGGTTTTCGATCGCCTGCCCAATCTCCGGATTGGATTCGACCGCGACTGCTACAGCTTCCTTGAGCGTGAGTGCGCTGGCGCTTCCGCAAGCCAGCATCGACACCGTCATGGCAAGCGCAAGGCGCCAGCCGACGGTCACTTTACCCGTCCTGGTCATTTCTACCCCGTGACTATCCCCGCGCCTTTTTGTTTTTGTCAGCGCTTATTTCGCCCAAGCCTGCCACCGGAGCTTGCAACCAGTATCTAGCAGATTTTTCGCGGATGGGAGGACTTATTGATTTAGAGCGCTCCAAAAGCGTGGATTCCAGCCATTAGTCCCGACCGATGTAGCAAAAATGGCACAGAAGACGATCGCCGCCGGGGGCGCCATTCAGTTGAAAGCGACCGCGAACACCATTTTCTCTAAATAAACAGTAAGTCCGCACAAAGGAATCGACCGAGGCGTCGCTCACCGTGCCAACTTTGGCGGTCAGATCGGCACTTGGCACGAACCGCGGCATCCGCCCTTCCTCCGGACATGGCCAAGGCTTTCAAACACCTGAAGGTTGCGGATCGTTGCGGGAAATCTGCGCCGGTCCTGCAAGACGTGCGCACGAAATTGCCATGGGTGGCTGGTTTTGTTGGCAAACGGGGATCGTTCCCTGTATTGCGGGCTGAAGCAAAGTATGGACATTCTTCTATGACAAATGTCGCCCTGACCGGGCTTGCCCGCGATCTCGCCCGGCGCGCCGCCGACGGCCGCCCCGTGCGCATCGGCGTCATCGGTTCCGGCGAGATGGGCACCGATCTGGTGACGCAGGGCATGCTGATGCCGGGCATTTCGATTGCGGCCATTTCCACGCGCCGCCCGCACACGGCTCGCGACGCGATCCGCATCGCCTATGGCGACGATGCAATGGCTGCCGAAGCCGAGACCGCCTCCAAGGTAAGCCAGGCGATAGAAGGCGGCAGGATCGCCATCACCTCGAATGAGCTGCTGGTCACCAGCCCGCTGATCGACGTCGTCATCGATGCCACCGGCAAACCCGGCGTCGCCGCCGATTTCGACCTGATGGCCATGCAGCATGGCAAGCATCTGGTGATGATGAATGTCGAGGCCGACGTGACCATCGGCTGCTACCTCAAGCAGCAGGCGGATCGGCTCGGCGTCGTCTATTCGGTCGGCGCGGGCGATGAGCCGTCGAGCTGCATGGAGCTGATCGAGTTCGCCTCGGCGCTCGGTTATACCATCGTCTCGGCTGGCAAGGGCAAGAACAACCCGCTCAACCACGACGCCGTTCCCGACGATTATCGGGATGAAGCGCTGCGCCGGAACATGAACCCGCGCATGCTGGTCGAGTTCGTCGACGGCTCCAAGACCATGGTCGAGATGTGCGCCATCGCCAACGCCACCGGCCTGGTGCCCGATGTTCCGGGCATGCACGGCCCGAAAGCCGACCGTGATCAGCTGGCCAAGGTGCTCATCCCGCGCGAGGACGGCGGCATCCTGTCGAAGAAGGGTATCGTCGACTACACGATCGGCAAGGGCGTGGCGCCTGGCGTCTTCGTCATCGTCGAGGCGACGCATCCGCGTGTCGTCGAGCGCATGGACGATCTCCATGTCGGCCACGGCCCTTATTACAGCTTCTTCAGGCCGTACCACCTGACCTCGCTGGAGGTGCCGCTGACCGCAGCCCGCATCATGCTCTACGGCAAACCCGACATGGTGCCGCTGCCTACACCGGTGGCCGAGGTCTGCGCGGTCGCCAAGCGCGACCTCGCCGCAGGCGAGATCTTCGACGCCATCGGCGAGACCTGCTACCGCTCCTGGACCATGACGGTCGCCGAGGCGCGCGCCAGCCGTGCCGTGCCGGTCGGACTGCTTGAAGGCGGCAAGGTGCTGAAGCCGGTCAGGAAGGGCGAACTCCTGACCGCCGACAACGCTGCGCCCGACAAGACGACCAAGCTATTTGCCCTGCGCCAACTGCAGGACGAGATGCTGTATGGCGTCAGGACTACTTCCCCAGCTCTATCGATCTGAGCCGCGCCGCTTCCACCGCGTCGGTCAAAAGCTTCGTCAGCCGGTCTTCGCCCATCAGCACTGCAAGCGCTGCGGCGGTCGTGCCGTTCGGGCTGGTGACCTGCTGGCGCAGCACGCCCGGCTCTTCATCGCTTTCGGCGGCAAGCGAGGCTGCACCATAGACGGTCTGCAGGGCGAGCAGCTTGGCTGTCTCGGCCGGCAAGCCGGCCTTCTCGGCGGCGACCGTCAGCGCCTCGATGAAATGGAAAATATAGGCCGGGCCGGAACCGGAGACCGCGGTCACGGCGTCCATCAGGCTCTCGTCGTCGATCGTCGTCACGACACCGCTCGCCGACAGCAGCTCGGCGGCGAAGCGCCTGACGTTGTCGGGAACGAGCGGGTTGGAAAACACCACCATCATGCCCTTGCCGATCGCCGCCGGCGTGTTCGGCATGCAGCGCACGATCGGCGCGAGCCCGCCCAGGATCTCCGCGAAGGTCGCGACCGGCGTGCCCGCGGCGATGCTGACGAAGGTGGTCCTGCCGTCGCCGAAGCGCTTGTAGCTTGCCGTCACATCGCGGATGACCTGCGGTTTCACGGCGATGACGACGAGATCGGGCATGGCATCGGCGGGAATTGCGGATGCGTCGGCCGCGGCGCCGCAACCAAGATGTTCGGCTCGCCTGCGCAACTCGGCATTGGGCTCGACCACGAACACCGCCGACGGCTCGAGCTTGCCGGATTTCAGCCAGCCAGAGAGCATCGCGTAACCCATATTGCCGCAACCGGCGAGAACGAGCCTGATGGTCATCGAAACCTCCGCAAAGAGGGCTCTCCTTAGCCGCTCGCGCGGTTGCGGAAAAGTCCAGTCTCGAGGAGATCGATCGGCCAGATCAGTCGGGGCGGCGAGCCGAGAGAGGTCGCAGCGACACTTGTCGTAGGCCAAGCACGCTGCGGCCCTGCCGGCGATTCCGCGAGGCGGTGCGCGATCTGACCGAAAGCCGCTCGCGCCGCCGCTATTTCTAAAACACCCCGTCTTCGCTAAAAGCGGCCTTCGATAAGAGCAGCCGGTTTCGGGTTTACGGCATCCGACGACGTTTTGACGGGATTGCCCTGTCGAATTTTCGTGAAAATGCCGCGCGGCATTTGACCGCTTGCGCGCCGCGTTCGCGTGCCGACTGCTGGATTGAGGATCAGGGCTGCGTGCCAAGCATGGCCGCGCAACAGTGTTGAAGGTGAATGATGGCCGAAGTGATCGACGGGAAGAGTGTCGCCGCAGACGTGGTATCGAAGGTCAAGGCGCTGACCGCCGAGCTTTCGGCCAAGGGCGCGACCAGGCCCGGTCTGGCGGTGGTGATCGTGGGCGAGGATCCGGCAAGCCAGGTCTACGTCGCCTCGAAGTCGCGCACGGCCAAGGAGTGCGGCTTCCATTCGCTCCAGCACACGCTGCCGGCTGAGACGACCGAAGAGCAGCTGTTGAAGACCATCGGCGATCTCAACGCCGACCCGTCGATCCACGGCATCCTCGTGCAACTGCCGCTGCCCGGCCATATCGATGCCGGCAACGTCATCCAGACGATCGCGCCGGAAAAGGATGTCGACGGCTTCCACTTCATCAATGTCGGCAAGCTCGGCACCGGCGAGCTCGAGACGGCGTTCGTGCCCTGCACGCCCGCCGGCTCGATGCTGTTGATCCAGCGCGTGCGCGGCAAGGACCTTTCCGGCCTCAATGCAGTCGTCGTCGGCCGCTCCAACATCGTCGGAAAGCCGATGGCCAATCTGCTGCTCGCCGCCAACTGCACCGTCACCATTGCCCATAGCCGTACCAAGGACCTGCCGGCGCTGGCGCGCACCGCCGATATCCTGGTCGCCGCCGTCGGCCGTCCAGAAATGATCAAGGGTGATTGGGTGAAGCCCGGCGCCACCGTTATCGATGTCGGCATCAACCGCATTCCGGCGCCGGAGAAGGGCGAAGGCAAGTCGCGGCTGGTCGGCGACGTCGTCTATGCCGAAGCGGCCGCGGTCGCCGGCGCCATCACGCCGGTCCCCGGCGGCGTCGGACCGATGACCATTGCCATGCTGATGGCCAACACTGTAGCTTCCGCCTACCTCGCGGCCGGATTGAAGCGGCCGTCCTTCTGATCGGAAAGCAGCATCCTTGCCGAATCTTACTGCTCCTGTTGAACGGCCGGTCATGGGCGATCCCGTTCAGGGCGGTCGGCAGTTCGGCTTCCTGCTGGTCGACAAGTTTTCGATGTTCTCGCTGGCGGCGGCGATCGATTGCTTCCGCTCGGCCAACCGTCTGCTCGGCCGCGATTATTACGGCTGGACGACGATATCGGCAGATGGCGACGCGGTCATGGCTTCCAACGGCCTTCCGCTCAAGATCGACTATTCAGTCGCCGACATGCCGCCGGTCGATATCCTGTTCGTCTCGGTCGGGCTCACCACCGAGTTCCCCGGCAAGAGCAAGGTGCTGGCGGCGCTGCGCAGCTGGGGCCGCCGCGGCAACGCGCTCGGCGCGCTCTCGGTCGGCTCCTATCTGCTCGCCGAGGCCGGCCAGCTCGACGGCTACCGCTGCACTATCCACTGGGAAAACCGCGCCGGCTTCATGGAGCGTTTTCCGGACATCAACTGCACCGGCAACGTTTTCGAGATCGATCGCAAGCGCTACACCTGCGCCGGCGGCACCACCTCGATCGATCTGATGCTGGAGATCGTGCGCGGCGATTTCGGCTCCAACCTCGCCAATGGCGTCGCCAACCAGTTCCAGCACGAGCGCATCCGCTCGGCCGGTGACCGCCAGCGCGTCGGACCTGAGCGCGACCTCACCGGCAAGTCGGAGAAGCTGAGACGTATCGTCGAGCTGATGGCCGACCATCTCGATGAGCCTTTGTCGGCGGTGCAGCTTGCCAAGTCGGCGGGCCTGTCGGTGCGCCAGGTCGAGCGCCTGTTCCTGCGCCATCTCAACGTGACGCCGGGCCGCTACTACATGCGGCTCAGGCTCGAGCGGGCGCGCGAATTGCTGCGCCAGACCAACATGCCGATCCTCGACGTCGCGATCGCCACCGGCTTCACCTCCCACTCCTATTTCGCGCAAAGCTACCGGCTGCAGTTCGGCCGTCCGCCGTCGGAAGAGCGCCGAACCACCTATTGAGCGACTTGCCGGCCATCGGACTTGTCTGCAAAGCCCGGCTCAAATAGCTTTCCCGGCGCGGACGGGGGTTCACTCAGGAGATTTTCATGGCGGGACTGGCACGGAGCGTCGCTGCGGCGATCCTCCTTTTGTCGATGACCACCTTTGGCTTTGCCGCCACCAAGGTCATCATCATTCTCGATGCATCCGGCTCCATGTGGGCCCAGATAGACGGCAAGCCGAAGCTCGAGATCGCGCGCGAATCGCTGCGCACGGTGCTGCAGTCGGTGCCGGGCGACGACGAGATCGGCTTCATGGCCTACGGGCATCGCCAGAAAGGTAGCTGCGCGGACATCGAGCTGATCGTGCCGCCGCAGGCGGGTTCGGCGAGCGCGATCTCGGCGGCCGCCGACAGCATGAAATTCCTCGGCAAGACGCCGCTGACGGCGGCCGTCAAGCAGGCCGCCGAAGCGCTGAAATACACCGAGGACAAGGCCACGGTCGTTCTCATCACCGACGGTCTTGAGACCTGCGGTGGCGATCCGTGCGCGCTCGGCAAGGAGCTGAAGGAGACCGGCGTCGAGTTCACCGCCGACGTAGTCGGCTTCGGCCTGACCGCCGACGAAGGCAGGCAGATCGCCTGCCTCGCCGAGAACACCGGCGGAAAATACATCCAGGCCTCCGACGAGAAGGCATTGCAGCAAGCGCTGGTCGAGACCGTCGCGGCGCCGGCGCCCGCGCCAGAGCCTGCTCCGGCCCCGGCGCCGGCGCCTGCACCCGAACCCGCCAAGCCTGAATTCAACTTCACGCCGAGCGTCGTCATGGCTGAAGGCGGCGATGCCATCACCGACGGCAATGCCTGGGAGATCTACAAGGCCAAGTCCGACGGCTCGCGCGGCGATCAGGTCATGACCGAGTATGGCGAGCTCAAGATCAATCTCGAGCCGGGCGATTACATTGTCGTCGGTCGCGCCGACGAGGCAAGGAGCGAGCAGAAGATCAAGATCGAAGCCGGCCAGACCTACAGCCCGTTGTTCACGCTGAACGCCGGAACCTTGGTTATCCACCCGCATGCGAGCCAGGGCTCGGAGATCAGCGGCGAGGCGCGTGTCGACTTCGCCTATCCGGGCGGCAGCACGACCCACTATGGCGACACCAAGGCCACCGTGCCCGCCGGCGAGCAAAAGGTGACGGTGCAGATCGGCGCCGGCACGGTGACCGAAACCATCCAGCTTGCCGCCGGACAGACGGTCGAGAAGGATATCGTGGTCGGCGTCGGCCATGCCGTGCTTAACGCCTACTACACCGCCGGCGGCGACAAGGCCGACAATTCCGGCATCGGCTTCGAGATCGTCAAGGCGAAGAAGAAGATCGACGGTTCGCGTGAAAGCGTGGAGCACTCCTACGGTCCGGACAGCAAGTTCTGGCTGCCGCCGGACGACTATGTCGCGCTAACCACGCTCGATCTCGCCGTTGTCGAACAGCCCTTCAGCATCAAGGCCGGCGACAACCAGGATGTGAAGGTGGCTCTCGGCGCCGGCGTGCTGGCAATGTCGGCGCCCGGCGCCTATTCGATCGAGGTGTTCTCGTCAAAGAAGGATGCTGAGGGCAAGCGCAAGTCGCTCGGCCTGACCTATGGCGACGGCTGGCAACAGACTATCCCCGCCGGCGACTATGTCGTCGTGCGGCACATGTCCGATCAGGGCCAGGACAAGGAAATGCCGGTGACGATCAAGGCCGGCGAGCGGAGCGAGATCACCGTTCAGTAGGCATCGCCGTCCGCAAATGAACGAAAAAGGGTAACCGCTGTTTTGCCCCCAACGTTGTCCGCTGACGCCTGATCTGTGATCAAGGTTCCATGTATGAGCGAGAAGCAGTTTCTCCAGGACACGACATTGGAGGTTCTCACGACACGGCGGGGCCGACGTGAGGCGCATCGCCAATGGCCGGATGAGGTCAAGGCACAGATCGTTTCGGAGGGCTTGCGTCCGGGCGTGACGGTGAACGAAGTAGCGGAGCGCCACGGGCTGGAGGCCAACCATCTGTCGTCCTGGCGAACGCTGGCCCGGCAGGGCAACCTAGTTTTGCCTGCGCCAGAGGAGATCTGCAAACTCAATGCTGTTGACCCGCAGGCCTACTTGACCACCACGCTTACCGCCATCGTCAACGGCCACAAGCGGAGGCGGATCGATGAGCTGCTGCCTTGGAACGATCCGCTTGAGTAACGCGTGCACAAAAATCGGGCCGGGCCGAAGCGGACAACCCTGGTTAGAGCGTCATAGCTTGACCAGTTGCTTGCCGAAGTTCTCTCCCTTCAACATCCGAACGAAAGCGTGGGGCACGGTCTCGATCCCTTCCGCAACATCTTCCCGTGTCTGAAGCAGTCCCTGTTTGTACCATGACAGCAGATCGGCAATCGCGGTCTCGTATTCTCCTTCGTGGTCGTCGAGCAAGAACCCTTCTATCCGCGCACGGGTGATTAGTGTCCTTCTGAGATGCCTGACACCGATATCTGGTTGGTCAAACCGGTTGGCCAAGGCAATAGTGCCGACAATCACCACTCTGCCAAAGATGTTGAGGTTTAACATGGCTGCATCGTGAATCGGCCCGGCGGTGTTGTCGATAAAGACATCGACGCCGCTAGGGCATGCGGTGGCGACATCTGCCACGAGATCAGCGGAGCGTCGATGATTGACGCCAGTCCGATATCCAAGCTCCCTGCACCATTCCAGCTTCTCGTCCGAGCCCGCAACAGCGACTGGGTCGAACCCTTTGATCCGCGCGATCTGTCCCGCAATCTGCCCCACAGCTCCTGAAGCGGCAGAGATCAACACCGTTTCCCCCACCTTCGGAGTTGCGGTTTTGAGGAGGGCAAAGTAGGCGGTGAGACCGGGCATGCCGAGATAGCTCAGTACGGCCTGAATCGGAGCGTCGGTTGTCGTCACGGGCTTGGCTGACGCGGCCGGGATCACGCTGAACGGCTGCCAACCAAAATGATCGCTCATCACGAGGTCGCCTGGCTTGAAGTCTGGAGACTCAGACGTAATTACCTCGCCAATTCCGCCGCCACACATCAGGTCGCCAATTCTAAAACCAGCAGCATAATTCTTCGCGGGGCTGATCCGACCGCGCATATAGGGATCGACGGAGAGCCACAGAGTTTTCACCAGCAGCTCACCATCCGCGGCATCGGGAATTGAACGCTCCTCCAGGCTCCAGTTCTCGACGGAGGGCATTGCGGAAGGGTAGCTGCGAAGTATCCAGCTAGGATTTTTGGACATGTCCATCTCCTCAATTTGAGCGTTCGCCCCATTGATGCATGATTTCGGCTTCCGTGTTAAAGAGCGCACGGTGAGAGACATTATTTTGAATTTCGGAAGAATGGCGGATGGATATGATCGAGGCCATGAAGGTGGCCGTGGCAGTCGCCAGGCATAACAGCTTCTCTTCTGCGAGCCGGGATTTGCGCCTTTCCGCTGCCTCGGTAAGCCGCATTGTGGCGGACTTGGAGGCCGATCTCGGCGTACGTCTCTTTAACCGCACCACCAGGCAGATCAATCTGACGGATGCCGGGATGGAGTTCGTGCAAAAGAGCACCGGCCTCCTGGAGGAGCTTGATCAGATGCGGAGCGCAGTACGCGAACGCCACGAAACTCCTCGCGGCCAACTCCACGTCTCCTGCGTAACGGCCTTTGGTAATGAGTGCCTGGCACCAGTGGTTCCTGAGTTCGTGCGACGGTTCCCGCAGCTCGATGTCTCAATCGACCTTGGCAATCGTTTGGTTGATCTCATTGGCGAGCACTTCGATGTCGCCATCCGGGTAGGACCGTTGAACGATTCATCCCTGATTGCGCAGAGGATTTTCACGCAGAGGATCGTGTTCGTCGCGACACCCCAGTTTTGCCAGCAATATGGGACACCCAGGACCTTGGACGAGATCAGAGCGTGCCCATCCGTTACTCAGGTCAGCGGGGAATGGGGGCGCGTTCATAAGTTTTCGCATCAAGGAAAGGTCATTGACTTCGAAGTGCCGCAGCAATTGACAATGAACTCAGCGCGAGCGGTGAGAAACGCCTGCCTAGCGGGAGGGGGGTACTCCCTCTTGGGCGATTTCATGGTCGCCCAGGATATAGCGGAGAACCGCCTCGTGCGGCTGCTGCCGGATCATGAACCCATGGAGCAACCGATCTTCGCCTTCTACGCTCAGCGACGTCACACCCCACGTAAAGTCAGGGTGTTTATTGACTATTTGGCGGAGGTCTTCAGTGGCAAGAATACCTCGTGAGACCTCTTGTCTAGGTGCCGATGGCACACCGCTTACGACAAAGGGCGGCTCCGAGCGGCGGCACCGAGCCGCTCTTTTTTTAGCAGATTGAGGTTAGGCATTTGCGAAGGCGGCGGCGCCGTGGTCGGCGCGGCCAACCAGTTGGCGAAAGCCGGCGAACAGCTCGCGGCCGAAGCCGAACTCGTTGCCGATCAGGTCGGCATCCGCCGTGCGGCGCAGCGCGAACTCCGTTCCCGGCACCAGCACCTCCAGCGTGCCTGCGTCGGCGTCGAGGCGAATGATGTCGCCGTCATGGATCCTGGCGATCGGCCCGTCCTCGACCGCTTCCGGCGTCACATGGATCGCCGCCGGCACCTTGCCGGAAGCACCCGACATGCGCCCGTCGGTCACCAGCGCGACGCGCTGGCCGCGATCCTGCAGCACGCCGAGCACGGTGGTCAGCTTGTGCAGTTCCGGCATGCCGTTGGCCTTCGGCCCCTGGAAGCGGATCACGGCGACGAAGTCGCCGGTCAGCGTGCCCGACTTGAAAGCTTCGTTCAGCCCCTGCTGGCTGTCGAACACCTTGGCCGGCGCCTCGATGACGCGCCGTTCGGGCTTGACCGCAGAGGTCTTGATCACGGCATGGCCGAGGTTGCCGGCAAGCACCTTCAGTCCGCCGGTCGGCTGGAACGCCTTCTTGAACGGCGCCAGCACCTTCTCGTCGCCGCTCTCGAGCGGCGCCGCTTCACGCACGACGCTGCCGTCGGCGCCGAGCTTTGCCTCGACAGCATAGGGCCGCAGGCCTTCGCCCCAGACCGTCTGCACGTCCTCGTGCAGCAAGCCTTCGTCGAGCAACTCGCGGATCAGGAAGCCGAGCCCGCCGGCGGCGTGGAAATGGTTCACGTCGGCGAGTCCGTTCGGGTAGACGCGGGCGAGCAGCGGCACGGCCTCCGACAGGTCGGAGATGTCCTGCCAGGTAAGCGAAATTCCGGCTGCCGCGGCCATGGCGATGAGGTGGATGGTGTGGTTGGTCGAGCCGCCGGTCGCGTGCAGGCCGACCACGCCGTTGACGATCGAGCGCTCGTCGATCATGCGCCCGACCGGCGTATAGGCATTGCCGAGCGCGGTGATCGCCAGCGCGCGCTTCGCCGCCTCCCTGGTCAGCGCGTCGCGCAGCGGCGTACCCGGGTTGACGAAGGAGGCGCCGGGCGTGTGCAGGCCCATGATCTCCATCAGCATCTGGTTGGAATTGGCGGTGCCGTAGAAGGTGCAGGTGCCCGGCCCGTGATAGGATTTGGACTCCGCCTCGAGCAGCTCGGCGCGGCCCGCCTTGCCCTCGGCATAGAGCTGCCGGACCTTGGCCTTCTCGTCGTTCGGCAGGCCCGACGTCATCGGTCCGGCGGGGATGAAGACGGCCGGCAGGTGCCCGAAGGTGAGCGCCGCGATCACCAGCCCGGGCACGATCTTGTCGCAGACGCCGAGGAAGACGGCGGCGTCGAACATGTTGTGCGAAAGGCCGATCGCCGCTGCCATGGCGATCACGTCGCGCGAGAACAGTGACAGTTCCATGCCTGGCTGGCCTTGCGTCACGCCGTCGCACATCGCCGGCACGCCGCCGGCGACCTGGGCGATGCCGCCTGCCTCGCGTGCCGCGTTCTTGATAAGCGCCGGAAAGGTCTCGAACGGCTGATGCGCCGACAACATGTCGTTGTAGGAGGTGATGATGCCGAGGTTGGGCACGCGATCGCCGCCGAGCGCCACCTTCTCCGATGGGCTGCAGACGGCAAAGCCGTGGGCGAGGTTGCCGCAGGAGAGCACCGCGCGGTTGGCGGCGCGTCCCGACGCCTCCGCGATGCGGCCGAGATAGGCTTCGCGGCCGGCTTTCGAACGTTGGCGGATGCGTTCCGTGATGGCTTCGATGTCGCGTCTGGCTGTCATGGCTGGTCCTTTCGGGCCCCGGAAAACATCCTCCCACGGCCTCCGGGGCTGTTCCTTTGGTGAAATCAGGGTGCCCAGAACACCTCTACCGGTATCGGCGCCGCCTCGAGCACGTTGCGGATGGGCTTTTTCATGCCCGCTCCCATCGCTCCGTCGAAGGCAATACGCTTGTCCTCTCCCTCGATGTGGAGCGCGATGAAACCGGCGGCAACGATCCGCGCCATCGACAGCGTCAGCCGCGGCTCGCCGGCGCTTTGCGCATGCACGGGCAGCACGATCCGCGGTGAGGACGGGTCGATGAGCTCGGCGAGATTGCCGGCATCGGGAAAGAAGGAGGCCGTGTGGCCGTCGGCACCCATGCCAAGCACCACCACATCCAGAGGCCAGGGCAATGATTGCAGGGGCTCGCTGTCCGACGCCGCTGCGTCCTCGATGGTCGCCGCCTCATGGTAGAGCGGCACGAAGCGCGCTGCCGCTGCCTTGTTCTGGAGCAGGTTGGCCGCCACCAGCCCGGCATTCGAGCGCGGCGAGGAGGGCGGCACGAAACGTTCGTCGACCAGCGTCACGGTGACCTTGTCCCAGGCGATCGGGATTAAAGAGAGCGCGGCGAAAAACTTTGCCGGCGTCGTGCCGCCGGATACGGCGAGGAATGCGGTGCCGCGGTCGGTGATCGCCTTGGTCAGGCGGGCGGCGACGTGGCCGGCAAGGGCCGCCGCCAGCTGCTGGCGGTCGGCAAAGCCGTTCCAGGCGTAAGCGGCCCCGCTCAATTGCTCTCGTGCCATGTCCGTCCGTCACGTTCGATGAGCGCGATGGAGGCCGACGGACCCCAGGTGCCGGCCGTATAGCCCTGCGCTTCCTGCCTGGCGCTTTCCCAGGCGTTCTGGATCGGATCGATCCACTTCCAGGCCGCCTCGACCTCGTCGCGACGCATGAACAGCGTCTGGTTGCCGCGCACCACATCCATGATCAGCCGCTCGTAGGCGTCCGGCGCGCGGCTGTGGAAGGATTGCGCGAAGCTCATGTCGAGCGAGATCTGGCGCAGCCGCATGCCGCCCGGGCCCGGATCCTTGATCATGATGTACTGCTTGACGCCTTCGTCCGGCTGCAGCCTGATCACCAGCTGGTTGGCGAAGATCGGCCCGGCGCTGTCGCCGAAGATGGAATAGGGGATCGGTTTGAATTCGATGACGATTTCCGAAACGCGGGTCGCCAGCCGCTTGCCGGTCCTGAGATAGAAAGGCACGCCGGCCCAGCGCCAGTTGCCGATCTCGGCTTTGAGGGCGACGAAGGTCTCGGTGTTGCTGTCCTTGCCGAGCTCCTCGACATAGCCCTTGACCGGCCCGCCGGCGGAGGCGCCGGCGCGATACTGGCCGCGCACCGTGTGCTTCGGCGCCTCGTTGCCGTTGATGCGCTTCAGCGCCCGCAGCACCTTCAGCTTCTCGTCGCGCACGGCGTCCGCGTCCATCGAGGACGGTGTTTCCATGGCAACCAGGCAAAGCAGCTGCAGGATGTGGTTCTGCACCATATCGCGCAGCGCGCCGGCTTTGTCGTAGTAGGTGACGCGGTCCTCGAGACCCACGGTCTCGGCCACGGTGATCTGCACATGATCGATATGGGCGGAGTTCCACAGCGGCTCATAAAGCGCGTTGGCAAAGCGCAGCGCCATCAGGTTCTGCACCGTTTCCTTGCCGAGATAGTGATCGATGCGGAAGATCTGGCTTTCGTGGAAATCGTCACCCACAGCGTCGTTGAGCGCCCGTGCCGAGGCGAGGTCACGGCCGATCGGCTTCTCCAACACGATGCGCGAGTTCGGGGTGATCAGCTTGTGTTCCTTGAGCTGATGCGAGATGTCGCCGAACAGCGCCGGCGCCACCGCGAGGTAGAAAGCGCGGATGCGGTCGCTGTCGCCGATGGCCTTCTTGAGCTTGTCGAAGCCGACGCCCGAGGTGGCGTCCGCCGAGACATAGGAAAGGCGAGCAAGAAATGTGTCCAGTTCCTTCGGCTCGATGTCGGCCGGATTCACATGGTCCGATATCGCTTTCTTGGCGAAGGTCTGGAACTCGGCATCGCTCATCTTCGCGCGCGACGTGCCGATGATGCGCGTCGGCTCCGAAAATTGGTGGTCGCGCTGGCGGTGGTAGAGCGAGGGCAGAAGCTTGCGCTCCGACAGGTCGCCGGTACCGCCGAAAATGATGAAGTCGAAAGGTTCGACAGGGATGATCTGGCTGGTCATGGTCAGTCCGGTTTGATGTCGCTAGCCGGTAGCGGGGCTGCTATATTCTAATCGATTTAAATCGTCCAGTGTCATGGTGTCACATCCGGGACCAATCGCTGAACAATCGATTGGGCCCAAATGCGGCCTTGACACTGGCGCCACCGGGAGGCTTGTCGGCAAGCAACAGCTTTCCGGAAGCGTTCGCGCCTGCAACATAGAACCTGAATGTGACGAAAGCTAAGGGAGAATGGCGACCGCCAGCCCTTCAATGATGGGGAAAACCATGCGTCTGCAAAACAAGGTTGCCATCATCACCGGCGCGGCGTCGGGCTTCGGCGAGGGCATGGCGAAGCGCTTCGCCGAGGAAGGCGCGCGCGTCGTGGTTGCCGACCTCAACGCCAAGGGCGCAGCGCGCGTGGCGAAGGAAATCGGCGACAACGCGATCTGGACCCAGACCGACGTCTCGCAACGCTCCGAATTCGACGAGATGGTTTATGCCGCCAAAAGCGCCTTCGGCCGCGTCGACATCATGGTCAACAATGCCGGCTACACCCATCGCAACGGAGACATGCTCGGCGTCGACGAGCAAACCTTCGACCTGATCACCGCTGTCAACATGAAGGCGATCTATCATGCCGCGCTTGCCGTGGTGCCGATCATGGACCGGCAGGGCGGCGGCGTCATACTGACCACGGCTTCGACAGCCGGCATCAGGCCGCGGCCGGGCCTCACCTGGTACAACGCCTCCAAGGGATGGGCGATCACCGCCACCAAGTCGATGGCGGTCGAACTCGCCCCGAAGAACATTCGCGTCAATTGCCTCTGCCCGGTCGCCGGCGAGACCGGCATGCTGGAGAAGTTCATGGGCGCCGACACGCCGGACATCCGTGAAAAATTCCGCGCGTCTATCCCGCTCGGCCGGCTGTCGACGCCGCTCGACATCGCCAACGCGGCGCTCTGGCTGGCTTCGGACGAGGCGGCCTTGATCACCGGCGTGGCGCTGGAGGTCGACGGCGGGCGCTGCATCTGAACCGACGTCGCGGCGGCGTCAGGCCGCCAAGAGCGTCCAGATCAGGCGCCGGTCTTGACGAAGCTCTTGTAGATCCAGCCGCGTTTGCCGTTATAGACGATCTCGCACCATTTTTTGCAGCCCATCACGTGCACGGCTGACTTGGCAGGCACAGTGACGATCGCGGCGGCGCCGTTCTTCGGGCCGGAACGCATGGTAACAGCCCTCAGGACGCGTCCATTGGTGCCAGTGCCGGCGTTTTCGGGCTTCGGCTCGTCCTGAGCCGCATCCTCGGGTGACGCCGGCTGGGCCTCGGCAACCTGGGGCTTCGCGTCCGGGATGGCGGCGGTCTGGGCCGCATCCATTTTGTCGTCAGGCTTTTTTGCGTCTGCCGGTTGGGCAGCCGCCGGCGCTGGCGCCGCGACCTCAGCCAGGGCGGCCGAAGCATCGTTTCCGGACCCGGTTTCGGCGAAGGCGGCAACGGCCGGTTTGTCGTTCTGCGTCGCCGGCTTCTCCGCTGCCTGAGCGGATGAGGCCGGCGGAGCATCCGCCGCGGGCGCGGGCTCACCAACCGTGCCGTTCCAGCGGGGATTGTTGGAAGCCAGTGCCGGGATGGCAGTTTCCCGGGCCGCAGTCATGGGCGAAACCGCATCGGCCTTGCGCGCCGCTTGCGGCGCGGCGGCGACACTGACAGAGCTCGCCGCGGCCGGGGCGATTTTCTTCGTCTTGACCGGGATCGCGGGGACGGTCTGCTCCGTTTTCGCGATCGCCTGCCGCTCATTGGCCGGCAAGGCCAGCCAAAGCGCCACCGCCGCCACGCCAAGCAGCGCCGCGGTGCCGACGGCCGCGATCACCAGATGCGCGTTCGACTGCAGGCCCTGCCAGAACGAGGGCCGCATGTCATAGCCGAACCGCACGGCAAAGTGCCGTCGTTCCGGCGCACCGAAACTGAAGGGCTCGTTCACCTAAACCACCTCCAACAACCGGGCCGACGTTCTTTCGATCTTGCCGCAAACCGTTCGCGGCTGATCGGCATCGGTCCCGAAATTTCCAGCGGGCAGGCCCGCGCAAATCCCCGTCTTATCGCCCAGAACCGGCATCTTTTACCGCCGATTATGGCATCAGTGCGCCTTTTTGCGAAATTCTGCGCGTTTGTTAAGGATTCCGCAACGTGCCGTTAGGGAAGCGGACTTGTCGAATTAACAGCTTCTGCACATGTTCCGGCTTCAGATCCTGCGGCGCAGTGCGAACCAGTTGAGCGCCAGAAACAGCAGCGGTGCGCGTAAACAACAGCTGTCCGGGAAGGCGGGAATCTTCAGATACTCGATCAGCTTCAGCGGTCGCGATTGCCCGCGACCGTCTCGGCGTAGAGCTTGCCGAAGAAGTTTGGACAGCATGATGCCGTGGCCGGAATACCCGCCCATCGAGGCATGCGGAAACGCAGGTGAATGGTGAATGGTGAATAGTGAATGCTGTGCTAGAGCGCTCTGGCTGCGTTCACCCATCCAATATGAAATTACTCACCATTCACTATTCACCCATTCACTCGACGAAGTGGCCGCTCACACATTCAGCAACAGATACTCCCGCTCCCAAGGGCTGATCACTTCCATGAATGTCTCGAACTCGGCTCGCTTGATGGCCGCATACGTGGCTGCGAAGGATTTGCCGACAATGGCGCCAAGCTCCTTGTCGGCCTCGAAAAGGTCCACGGCCTCGAGCAAGCTGCGCGGCAGGTCGATCTCGTCCTCGTTGGCGGTCGTCAGCACCGGCGGCTCGGCCTGGACCTTGTTGTTCATGCCGATCAACCCGCAGGCAAGCGAGGCGGCAAGCGCCAGATAGGGATTGGCGTCCGAGGACGGAATCCGATTTTCGACGCGCCGCGCCGCTGGATCGGAACGCGGCACGCGGAAAGCCGTCGTGCGGTTGTCGTAGCCCCACTTGTTGTTGACCGGCGCCGACGCTGCCTGCGTGAGCCGCCGATAGGAATTGACGTAAGGCGCAAGCATCACCAGCGCGTTCGGCACGTGCTTCTGCATGCCGCCGATGAAATGGAAGAACGCATCCGTCTCGGCGCCGTCCTCGGCCGAGAAGATGTTTTTGCCGGTCTTCTTGTCGACCACCGACTGATGGATATGCATGGCCGAGCCAGGTTGCCCCTGGATCGGCTTGGCCATGAAGGTGGCGTAGATTTCGTGCTTCAGCGCCGCCTCGCGGATCGTGCGCTTGAACATGAAGACCTGGTCGGCAAGCTCGATCGGATTGCCGTGACGCAGGTTGATCTCGAGCTGGCCGGCGCCCTCCTCGTGGATCAGCGTATCGATCTCTAGGCCTTGCCGCTCCGAGAAATGGTAGATGTCGTCTATCAGTTCGTCGAACTCGTTGACGCCCGCGATCGAATAGCCGGCGCCGCCGCCGATCGGCCGCCCTGAGCGCCCGACGGGCGGCGTAAGCGGATAGTCCGGATCGGGGTTCTTGCGTACCAGATAGAATTCGATCTCGGGCGCCACCACCGGCTTCAGCCCCCGGTCGTCATAGGCGGCCAGCACGCGCTTCAGCACGTTGCGCGGCGTGAATTCGACGGAGCGGCCATCCTGGTGGACGAGGTCGCAGATCACCGCGGCGGTCGGATCTTCCTCCCAGGGCACGACGGTCAGTGTCGAGAGATCGGGCAAGAGCTTCAGGTCGCCGTCGTCCTCCGGATAGTGGAAGCCATTGCCGTCTTCCGGATAGCCGCCGGATATCGTCGTCATGAAGACGGCCGAAGGTAAGGCCAGCGATGTGTTGGAGGTGAATTTCTTCGACGGCATCATCTTGCCGCGGGCGACGCCGGCCTGGTCCGGCGTGATGCACTCGATGTCCTCGATGCCGCGCCATTCCAGCCAGGCGCTGGCTTCCTTCCAGTTCTTCACACCGCGTTCGTTTTTCAAGAAGGCAGGCGTGCGGGCGCGTCCCCCCCGGCTCGACGGACGGACTTCCTTTTTTTCAGGCGGCATCATTCACCAGATTGTGTTGCGGATTTCAAAGTATAGCCGGGCGCCGTGGCGGAAGGAAAGGGGAGGCGCCCGCGTCGCCACAGGCAAGCCGAGCCGCAGCCCAAAGGAACCGGCGTGCCTGTCTTCTTGCTGGCGGCGCAGCGCCACAGGGTCTAGATGAGCCTGTAAGCAAAGGGTCGCACATGTCCGCTCCACGTTTGACCACCATCGGCTTCGATGCCGACGACACGCTGTGGCAGAACGAGCAGTTCTTCCGCCTGACCGAGAAGCGTTTTGCCGCCTTGCTGGCCGAGCACGGCGATCATGAGCACATCGCGGCACGGCTGCTCGAAGCGGAAAGGCGCAACCTCGCCCTCTATGGCTTCGGCATTAAGGGCTTTACGCTGTCGATGATCGAGACGGCCGTCGCGATCACAAACGGCGAGGTGCCCGGTTCGGTCATCGGCGAAATCCTGGCTGCCGGCCGCGAGATGCTGAGCCATCCGATCGAGCCGCTGCCGCATGCCCGCGAGACGGTCGAAAAGCTGGCGGGCTCCTACCATCTGGTGCTGATCACCAAGGGCGACCTCTTCGATCAAGAGCGCAAGCTCGCGCAGTCGGGAATGGGTGATCTCTTCGATGCCGTCGAGATCGTCAGCGACAAGAGCGCAGCCACCTATGCCCGCATCTTCAGCCGCCATGGCGACGGTCCGCAGAACAGCATGATGGTTGGCAACTCGCTCAAGTCCGATGTGGTTCCCGCCATCGAGGCCGGTGGCTGGGGCATCCATGTGCCGCACGAATTGACCTGGGCGATCGAACACGCCGAGGCGCCTGTCGCGGCGCCGCGTTTTCGCGAGATCGCAGATCTCGGCGAGTTGCCGGCACTGGTCGAGGCTATAGCGAAGCCCGGCTGAGCGTCGCCTCTGCCTAGCCGCGGCCGACCAGGCGATCGATTACTGGTTGCAGCCTTTCGGGCGTGATCGGCTTGGCGACCACGGCGTCGACCACGCTCGACAGGCCGAGGCTGTCCGGCGTGCCATTCCTGGTTGAAAGCAGGATCACGGCGGGCCGCGCCTTGCCGGAAGCGCGCCGCAGCGCGTCGATGCCGGACAGCAACCTGTCGCAATCCCTGTCGTCGGGTCCGCCATCGAGTATGATTGCGCCGGGAACCAGGCCGGCCAAAGCTTTCTCGGCCGCCTCCGGTGGCTCCGAAATCGGCTTCAGCCCGGACTTTTCCACGATTTTCGATACGACGACCCGGTTGATCGACGATTTGCCGACCACCAGGACCTTGGAGATATCCGCCGGCAGCCGGGCCGCCGCGCCACGGTCCGCCGGTTTCATTGGTTTTTCAGAGTCGTCACGATTGGCGGGACACATGTATGGCGGAGGCTCTGGTTCAATGCAGGGTTGAAACCTTAAGCGCGCAATTGGCGCGAGATCGCCAGCGGTGTCAAGCAAAAATAGTGGAAAATGATAATATAGGAAGAATTGCTAAAATCCGGCGCAAGTTCTCCCCAGCGCCACGGCCACAATTCGAAAAAACGAACGTCCCCCGGAACGTATAGCACACGGGAGACACTCGCGAGTGATTGTTGACGTTACGTCAGCCTTGGTTCTGATGGGTGACGATCACTGGGATCAAAAGATCACCCCAGTTGCCGTCTCCGCCATGGTGCCTGGCAGAGCGCACCAGCTCGACGGACACACCTGCTTCGACCGCCTTCATCACAGACTGGTTGAGCCTGTGCAGGTCGTTGGCAAGCATGCGGATCGTCGCCTGCTGATCGACGCTCATCGCGCTTGATTGTTCTTCGGCCCGTTCCTTGACCCGGCTTATCGATGCCATTGCTGTTCTCCTCGACGTAAGTGCCCTTCGGGCGTTTCCTCTGGTGTTGTCATTACTCGGCCGCCGGCCTGAACTGGGCGTGCTCGGTCGACTCATGCATGGCGGTGGTCGAAGACTGGCCGCCGGAGATCGCCATCGAAACGGCATCGAAATAGCCGGTGCCGACTTCGCGCTGATGCTTGGTCGCGGTATAGCCATGGACCTCCGCCGCGAATTCCGCCTCCTGCAGTTCCGAATAGGCCGCCATCTGGCGCTCCTTGTAGCCGCGGGCCAGTTCGAACATGCCGAAGTTCAGCTGGTGGAACCCGGCCAGTGTGATGAACTGGAATTTGTAGCCCATGGCGCCGAGTTCCTTCTGGAACTTCGCGATGGTCGCGTCGTCCAGGTTCTTCTTCCAATTGAACGACGGCGAGCAATTATAGGCGAGCAGCTTGCCCGGGTGGTGCTTGTGCACCCCTTCAGCGAACTTCCTTGCCTGCTGAAGATCCGGCTTCGAGGTTTCGCACCAGATCAGGTCTGCATGCGGCGCGTAGGCGACGGCGCGCGCGATGCAGGGCTCGATGCCGTTCCTGACGTGATAGAAGCCCTCGACCGTGCGGCCGGCGTCATAGTCGACGAAAGGCCGGTCGCGCTCGTCGATGTCGGAGGTGAGCAGCTTGGCGGCTTCCGCGTCGGTGCGCGCCACCACCAGCGTCGGCGTGCCCATCACGTCCGCTGCAAGCCGGGCCGCATTAAGGTTGCGGATATGCGCTGCGGTCGGGATCAGCACCTTGCCGCCGAGATGGCCGCACTTCTTCTCCGACGCCAACTGGTCCTCATAGTGGACGCCAGCGGCACCGGCCTCGATGAAGGCCTTCATGATCTCGAACGCGTTGAGCGGCCCGCCAAAGCCGGCTTCGGCGTCGGCGACGATCGGCGCGAACCAGGTCTCGACCGAAAGACCCTTGCCTTCGGATGTCTCGATCTGGTCGGCGCGCTGCAGCGTGCGGTTGATGCGCTTGACCAGCTCCGGCGCCGCATTCGCCGGATAAAGCGACTGGTCCGGATACATGGCCGACGCGGTGTTGGCGTCGGCCGCGACCTGCCAGCCCGACAGATAGATCGCCTTCAAGCCCGCCCTGACCTGCTGCATGGCCTGGTTGCCCGACATGGCGCCGAGCGCATTGACGAAATCTTCCTCGTGGATCAGCTTCCACAGCCTGCTCGCGCCCATCTCCGCAAGCGTATGGCGAATCTGGACCGAGCCGCGCAGCCGCTTCACGTCCTCCGCCGAGTAGGGCCGTTCGATGCCGTCGAAACGGCCCTCCGGCGCGGACGGGACGAGGTTGTAAAAATCAGTCATCGATTGCTCCAGGTCAGTCTTGCTTGTTTAGATGGCCCGTTTGAGGGACGTATCTGTGGGCCGTTCACGTGTTACATTGTTTACATTGCGCCGCAAAAGTCGCCAGAAAAACCGGAGCTTGCCCGCTAAAATACGGGAAAACTGGTGTTGCGTTTGACAGGTCGGGGCTGTAAATCTGTCATGATTGTAAAAAGCTGGATGAGCCCGCGACGGCGCGCCGTTATGTAAAACTCTTTTCAAGGTAGCCGATTGGCCGAGCAGAAGATTTTCGCCGGGCCGCGCATCCGCCGGCTTCGCAACGCCAAGGGCCTGACCCAGACGGCGATGGCCGAAGGCCTGGGCATCTCGCCGTCCTACCTCAATCTCATCGAGCGCAACCAGCGGCCGCTGACGGTGCAGCTGATCCTCAAGCTGGCGTCGGCCTACAAGATCGACCCGCACGAATTGCAAGGCGAGACCAAAGGATCGATCGCGGCGCTGAAGGAAGTGTTCGGCGATCCGCTGCTGGCCGGCGAACTGCCGGGCGACCAGGAACTGATCGACCTCGCCGAGATCGCGCCGAACGCTTCCGCCGCGATGGTGAAATTGTTTCGCGCCTATCGCGAGCAGGCCGATCGGCTGTCGGATCTCAATGAACTCCTGGCGCGGGAGGGCAGGGCGACCGCATTGTCCGGCACGCGCCTGCCTGTCGACGAAGTGCACGAGACTTTCGAGCGCAGGCCGAACCATTTCGCCGCGCTGGAGGAGGAAGCCGAGGCCTTCATTTCGCTGCTCGATCCAGGCGACGACCTGTTCGGCACGCTGAAGGCGTGGCTAAGGCGCGAGCACGGCATCGTGGTCAAGGTGCTGCCGGTGGCCACCATGCCGAACTGGCGCAGGCGCTACGATCGCCATTCGCAACGCCTGTTCCTGTCAGAGCGGCTCTCCCCCTTCGATCAGCTGCGCGAGGTCGCCATGGAGGCGAGCCTGATGCGCATGACGGTGGCCGTGGCGGGCGAGATCCAGACGTTGAAGCTCGGCACGGACGAAGCACGCCGCTTAGCCCGTTTCGAGCTCGGCCGCTATGCGGCGCACGCGCTGATGATGCCCTATCACGCCTTTCATGCAGCGGCCGTCCGCGCCCGCTACGACATCGACGTCTTGCGTTCGCGCTTCGGCGTCTCCTTCGAGCAGGCGGCAAACCGCCTGACCATGCTGCAGCGGCCGAGCGCCTCAGGCGTACCGTTCTTCATGCTGGAGGTCGACAGTGCCGGCAACCGCTTCCGCAAGGCGGGCAGCCTGGGCTATCCGCAAAGCCGTTTCGGCGGCGCCTGTCCGAAGCTTCCTGTCCATGCGGCCTTTTCGCAGCCGGGCCGGATCCTGGTCGAGGCGGTGGAAATGCCGGACGGGGCCGAGTTCCTCTGCATCGCCCGCACGCTCGAAGGGCCGCAAGGCGCCTTCTCCGAGCGGCCGCGGCGCACGGCGCTTCTGCTGGGCTGCGACATCGGCTTTCGCGACGAGATCGTCTACAGCGCGGCGCTGCCCGGACCGTCCGCCGCCAAGGCCGCGCAGAGCACGGCATATGCAACGCCGGTCGGCCCGGCCTGCAGGCTCTGCGAGCGCGTTGGCTGCCTGGCGCGCGCCGAGCCGCCGGTGACCCGGCCGCTTGGCCTCGACGAGATGGTGACGGGTCTCAGCGCCTTCGATTTCCAGGGGTAGCACCCCCGCCAGCCGCAGCGGTTCGGCGGCTCGCAAGCCGGCTTTGTCCTACATTTCAGCGGATGCTGGATCACGCCTGGCTCGAGCATTTGCGCTACGCGAATGGGATATGGTGTGGTCGTCCGTGGTGGATCGTGCCGCCGGCAAATCGCTGACAGTCTCGCCTATGACCGATACCGCCTCGTCTCGCGTTGCCTTGGCCGCCGTCTCGCCGCGCGAGGAGCGGATCGGCATGCTGCTGGTCTTCCTGTCGGCGCTGATGTGGAGTTTTGGCGGCACCATCGCTCGCTTCATCCATGTCGGCGACAGCTGGACCGTGGTGTTCTGGCGCTCGATCTGGGCGGTGGGCTTCCTCGTCGCCTTCATGCTCTGGCGCGACGGCTGGCGCGGCACCTGGAGATTGTTCCGCGACATGGGCCTGCCTGGGCTGGGCGTCGCTCTCTGCTTCGCCACCGCCTCCACGAGCTTCATCGTCGCGCTCGCCTACACGACGGTCGCCAACATCTTGTTGATGCAGGCCGGTGTCCCGCTTCTGGCGGCCATGCTCGCCTGGGTGCTGTTTCGCGAACGCGTGACCCCAGGAACCTGGGTCGCCATTGCCGCCGTCATCACCGGCGTGGCCATCATGGTCTCGGAATCGCTTGACGGCGCCGTCTCGCCGATCGGCGATGGCCTGGCGCTGCTGATCGCGGTGATGTTGTCGTTCGCGACCGTGATCACCCGGCGCTTTGCCCATGTGCGCATGGTGCCGGCCACTTGCCTCGGCGCATTGCTCGCCGGTGCTTTTGCTGCCTCGCAAGCCACGGAATTCACCGTCTCCGGGCGCGACATGGGCTTTCTCTTCGCCTTCGGCGTCATCAATCTCGGCGTCGGTCTTGCTTTTTTCGCCATGGGCGCCCGCCTGGTGCCCGCGGCCGTCGCGGCGCTGCTCGGCACTTTCGAGCCGATCCTCGGTCCGATCTGGGTGTGGCTCGTCCATTCCGAGGTGCCGTCGGGGCGCACCATCATCGGCGGCGCGGTCGTCATCGCCGCGCTGCTTGTTCATATTGCGTTTGAGTTCAAGCGGCAGACCCGGCCCGAGCGGCCGGGCATCACCGGGCTGCCGTCTCCCAATTGATGCTCGCGTGTCTTCCCCATTGACAACTCCGCTGCGGGCCGGGCAGGCTGCAATTACGGCAACAACAAGACAGGCGTATCTTGCCAAGTGACTCCGCCGGCCTCATTGAGGCCGGACCGCATCGTTACATCTCTGCTTACGCCGCGGCCAACGCCGCTGAGGCCGTCCGAACAGCTTCCTGGAAAGGAGGCAAGGGCGGCGCCCGTCACTCAACGATCCGGCGCACTGCCAGGCGCGCGCGCTTGTGGCTCTCCGGAAATCTCCATAGTCTGAAACAAACGCCGTCCCGCGCCCATGTCGCGACGAGCCGGCACGGGAACACTCACCAAAGGAGAATATCATGATCCGCAAAGCGCTTTTGCTTTCGGCGACTTCGGCCTTTCTGGCGCTCTTCGCCGCGAGCGGCCATGCCGACGACCGCGTCGTCAACGTCTATAACTGGTCGGACTATATCGACAGCTCGATCATCGAGGACTTCACCAAGAAGACCGGCATCAAGGTCGTCTACGACACTTTCGATTCCAACGAGATCCTGGAGACGAAGCTGCTGGCCGGGGGCAGCGGCTATGATGTCGTGGTGCCCAGCGCCAATTTCCTGGCGCGCCAGATCCAGGCCGGCGTCTTCCAGAAGCTCGACAAGTCCAAGCTGCCGAACATCTCCAACATGTGGGATGTCATTTCGGAGCGCACCGCAAAGTATGATCCGAACAATGAGTACTCGGTCAACTATATGTGGGGCACGGTCGGCCTCGGCTACAACGTCAAGAAGGTGCAGGCGGCACTCGGCACCGACAAGATCGACAGCTGGGACGTGTTCTTCAATCCGGAGAGCCTCGCCAAGCTCAAGGATTGCGGCGTCTATGTGCTGGATTCCCCCTCCGACATCATTCCGGCCACGTTGAAACATCTCGGCCTCGATCCAAACAGCACCTCGCCCGACGATATCGCCAAGGCCGAGGAGGCCCTGCTCAAGGTCCGCCCGTATATTCGCAAGTTCCATTCCTCGGAATACATCAACGCGCTGGCAAACGGCGACATCTGCCTGGCGATCGGCTGGTCGGGCGATGTGTTCCAGGCGCGAAACCGCGCCGAGGAGGCCAAGCAGGGCGTCGAGATCGGCTATTCGGTGCCCAAGGAAGGCGCCCAGATGTGGTTCGATCAGATGGCGATCCCCGCCGACGCGCCGCATGTCGCGGAAGCGCATGAGTTCATCAACTACATGATGACCCCGGAAGTCATCGCCAAATCCTCGAATTATGTGCTCTACGCCAACGGCAACAAGGCCTCGCAGCAGTTCGTCGACAAGGCACTGCTGGAGGACACCTCGGTCTATCCGGACGAGGAGACGACCAAGAAGCTTTACACCGTGCAGCCCTACGATCCCAAGACACAGCGCATCATCACGCGCACCTGGACCAAGATCGTCACCGGCCAATAAGCATCGAGACGCGACCCCGGCAGAAACTGCCGGGGTCGCTTTCTTTAGAAGCAATTCCAGCAACAGTGTGGGACGGTTTTCCGCCCGGAATTGCGTCAAAAACAAAAAGCTGGAGCGGTTCGGCGTTTTCTCGAAACCATGAACCGTTCCAGCGGAACGAAACAGACCCGGAGTGGGACATGAAATCGCTTGGCAGCATCCGCAGGGATTTCGCGCCATGGAATGATCCGAGCGCCAAGCCGTATATCCAGTTCGACAAGGTGACCAAGAAGTTTGGCGACTTCACCGCTGTCAACAATCTGTCGCTGACCATCTTCGAACGTGAGTTCTTCGCCCTTCTCGGCGCCTCGGGCTGCGGCAAGTCGACCCTGCTCAGGATGCTCGCCGGCTTCGAGGAGCCGACCGCGGGGCGCATTCTGCTCGACGGCCAGGACCTGCGCGGCATTCCGCCCTATAAGCGGCCGGTGAACATGATGTTCCAGTCCTATGCGCTGTTTCCGCATATGACGGTGGAAAGGAACATCGCCTTCGGCCTCAAGCAGGAAGGCATGCCCGCTCCCGATATCGAAAAGCGCGTCGCCGAGATGCTGAGGCTGGTCAAGCTCGAGCAGTTCGCCAAGCGCAAGCCGCACCAGCTTTCCGGCGGTCAGCGCCAGCGCGTGGCGCTTGCCCGCTCGGTCGCCAAGCGGCCGAAGGTGCTTTTGCTGGACGAGCCGCTCGGCGCGCTCGACAAGAAGCTGCGTGAGGAGACGCAGTTCGAACTGATGGACCTGCAGCAGGAACTTGGGCTTACCTTCGTCGTCGTCACCCACGACCAGGAGGAAGCCATGACCATGGCCGACCGCATCGCCATCATGGACAGGGGCGAGGTGATGCAGGTGGCGACGCCGGCGGAAATCTACGAGGCCCCGACGTCGCGCTTCGTGGCGCATTTCGTCGGCAATGTGAACATGTTCGAGGGCAAGGTTGCCGAGCGGGCAGCGAATACGACGCGCATCACCGGCGCGACCGGTGCGCAGATCGTTGTCGAGAATGCCGCCGACACCACCAAGGGCGCCGACATCGTCTTCGCGATCCGGCCCGAGAAGATCAAGGTCTCGTCGAGGAAGCCGGCAGATGCCGTCAATGCGCTGGAAGGCGAAGTCTATGACGTTGCGTATCTTGGCGACATGACCGTCTACCACATCAAGCTCGACGACGGACAGATGGTGCGGGCAAGCGCGTTGAACGCTGCCCGGGTCAGCGAGGACCCGCTGACCTGGAACGACCGCGCCTGGGTTTCCTTCCGGCCGGACGCCGGCGTCGTGCTGACAAGGTAATAGGGCGGCCATGACCAATATCGCCGCCGCCCCTTCCTCGGCCGAAACCGCCGCTCAGTTGCCGACCAGGCTGGCGAAGGGTTTCGTCGACCGTCTCGTTATCATCGTTCCCTATCTCTGGCTGCTGTTCTTCTTCCTTGTCCCGTTCATCATCGTCTTCAAGATCTCGCTGTCGCAGACGGCGATCTCGATGCCGCCTTACACCCCGGTGCTCGATTTCGGCGACGGCATTTCCGGATTCTTCGCAGGCTTTCGCGAACTCAACTTCGACAATTACACTTGGCTGACTCAGGACGCGCTTTACTTCAACGCCTATGTGACCAGCCTCATCATCGCGGGCATCTCGACGGTGTTGACGCTGGTCGTCGGCTATCCGATCGCCTATGGCATGGCGCGCGCGCCGGCGACGATCCGGCCGACCTTGCTAATGCTGGTGATCCTGCCGTTCTGGACCTCGTTCCTGATCCGCGTCTATGCCTGGATCGGCATCCTGAAACCCGAAGGGCTGCTCAACCAGGTGCTGCTCGCCACTGGCCTGATCAGCCAGCCGCTGGTCATCCTCAACACCTACACCGCGATCTTCATCGGCATCGTCTATTCCTATCTGCCCTTCATGGTGCTGCCGCTCTACTCGTCGCTGGAGAAGATGGACTATTCGCTGATCGAGGCGGCGCAGGATCTCGGCTGCCCGCCGATCGGCGCCTTTTGGAAGATCACCTTCCCGCTGTCGCTGCCGGGCGTGATTGCCGGCTGCCTGCTGGTCTTCATCCCGGCGGTCGGCGAGTTCGTCATACCGGACCTTCTCGGCGGCTCGCAGACGCTGATGATCGGCAAGACGCTGTGGAACGAATTCTTCGCCAACCGCGATTGGCCGGTCTCCTCGGCGGTGGCGGTCATCCTGCTCCTGGTGCTGACCGTCCCGATCATGTTCTTCCAGCAGGCTCAAGCGAAAGCCCAGGAGCAAGGCAAATGAACGGCACCTGGAGCCGCTTCAACATCACCTCGATCGTGCTCGGCTTTGCCTTTCTCTATCTGCCGATCGTGCTTCTCATCGTCTTTTCCTTCAACGAATCGAAGCTCGTCACCGTCTGGGGCGGCTTCTCGACGAAATGGTACGTGTCGCTGTTCCACAACCAGGGCCTGATGGACGCCACCTGGGTGACGGCCCGCGTCGGCGTCATCTCGGCGACCGTTGCGACCGTGCTCGGCACGCTGGTGGCGATCACCTTGACCCGCTACACACGCTTCAAGGGGCGGGTGCTGTTTTCCGGCATGGTCTTTGCGCCGCTGGTGATGCCGGAAGTCATTACCGGCCTGTCGCTGCTCTTGCTTTTCGTGGCCGTCGGACTTGACCGAGGCTTCTTCACCGTCACGCTCGCCCACATCACCTTCACCATGTGCTTCGTGGCCGTCGTCGTGCAGTCGCGCCTGGTCTCCTTCGACCGCTCGCTGGAAGAAGCCGCGATGGACCTCGGCGCGCCGCCGGTGAAGACCTTTTTCCAGATCACCTTGCCCGTCATCTTGCCGGCGATCATCTCCGGCTGGATGCTGGCCTTCACGCTCTCGCTCGACGATCTGGTCATCGCCTCCTTCACCTCGGGCCCCGGCGCCACGACGCTGCCGATGAAGATCTACAGCCAGGTGCGCCTCGGCGTGACGCCGGAGATCAATGCCGCCTGCACCATCCTGATCGCTGTCGTCGCGATCGGCGTCATCATTGCCTCGATCGCCAACAAGCGCCGCGAGGTCCAGCGCCAGCGCGATGAGCAGGCGGCGCAACGCGGATAGGGAACAAAGACGGGCGCGACCTGCGCCTTGTTCTATTGGCCTGAAACGCCGCGGCTGATCGGCGAGATGAACGGAGTGCTCCAGTTGCCGCCGACGAAGAACAACGATTGCTTTGGGGGCTGCGGCGCCTGCACCGCTGTCTGACCGGCGGTAGCCGGTTGTTGGGCCGGCTGTTGCTGCGCAGGTTGTCCGTTCGGGATGATGCCGCCCGAGAGCGCCAGCCCGCGCCCGGTATAGGAGGCGATGCCCGAAAGCCAGATCTTGTACTTCTGTGCATTGACCTCTGCCTTGTCCAGCCGCGCCACACCTTTCGAGATGCTCGCCTTGATCTCGGCGCCGTCGATGGGCAGCGAGCCGTCGGCGACGTCGTCGAGGGCGAAGAATCCGCCCTGTTCGTTGCGCTTGAGAAAGGCAGGCAGGTTGAGGCCGTTGATCGAGCCCGGCCCGAACGTCGCCGAGAAAGACCCGTCGGCGTTCTCGAAGATCGAGTCCCAGGCCTTGCCCGGCCCCTTCAGAATGACCGAGACGGTTCCGGTTCCGGCCGGCACCAGCCGCGTCATCCCCGCCGCGGTGGCGAAGGCGCCGGTGTCGACGTCCGATGCCAAAAGCCGCAACTCGACCTGAGTGCCGTCCGGCTTGCGGTCGAAGCGCAGGCTGCTCTGGATATTGCCGTTGAAGGCCGACGCGTCGGAGATGTCGAAGACGGCAAGCCCGTTCTTGACCTGCGCGGTCGCGGCGACATCGGCAAGCTGGATCGGGCCGGCGGTGGCGTGCGCCGCCGACAGCCTGAGATCGAGGTTGATCTTGTCGGCGAAACCGGTGTCGAACTCGCCGGGGCCTGCCTGGCCGGCCGGAGCGATCGGCGTGAAAGCGGAAAGGACCGATCGAAGATCGAGCGCATCGAACGCAAGCGTGCCGGAAACAACGGGAAGGGGCTCGCTGAACGAAAAGTCCAGCGCTCCCATGCCGGGGTTGTTGTCCAGCGCCACCGTCGTGTTCTCGAACTTCGCGCGCCCCGCCGAGGCCGCCACCTTGCTCGCGACCGAGACGGAGCCGATCGCAGCACCAGGCGCCATGCCGGCCTGCGACCATTCAAGCAGGCGTCGCAGCGAAGGGGCGGTGAATCTCGCTTGGCCGTCCAGATAGCCGTTCTCCGACATCGAGGCGACGCCGTCGAAAGAAAGTGTGGCGGGCGCCGCCTTGAAGGCGAGCGTGACGGGGGCGACCCCTCCGGCAAACAGCACCAGCGGCTTCGCCGAGGAAAAATCGATCTGGACGCTTTCGCCGCGCCATATGCCGGTCGCCGTGAGCGCGGCGTCGCTGTTCATCGCCGCCCAGTTCACCTGGCCGCTGAGGCTGCTCAGGATCTCGGTATCCTTGCCGCCAACCGAGGTCACGACGCGGCCGTCGCGGAACTCGACGATGCCGAACGGATCGGAAGGGAGTCTGCCGAGGTCGGGCTTCTGCGGGTTCGCGGTGACCACGCCGCGCGCAGTGTCGATCGAGCGGGTGATGCGGCCGCCGGTCGGCAGCGGCGGCAGATAGAGGCCGCTCGCCTTGCGCTCCACCCTGATCGTCGGCCGCACCAGCCTTGCCGTCGAGAATTGGACGTCGCCCTGCACGGCGGCCATGGCCGAGAGATCGACTTCGACGCGCTCGGCTTCGATCACCGGCGGCGCGTCGGTTTCCGTCCATTGCGACAGCGTCACATCGCTGAGGATGGCCCGGAACTTAGGCCACACCTCGATGCGCGGCGAACCGTCGATCGTCACGCGAAAGCCGCTCCAGGCGCTCAATTCCCAAGCGATGCGGTCGCGTACGATGCGCGTCGAGGCAATCAGCGGCAAGGCGGCGACGGCGAGCGCGATGACCAGCACCGCAACGCCGATTACCCATACCCCGCGCCGGATCAAAGATGATCTCATCTCGCCCCGTGAGTTTCCATTGCCGACAAATCGCCCGACGGGTGTAGCCGAGCGCCGACGCTTTTCAAGTCTTTATGGCCCTCCGATGGCGTTTGCGCCGTGTCCTTGCCGGCCATTTCAACAAAATCTTGCTCTGCTGCGCTGCGGTATGCATAAGCGATAAACCCGTCCGGTCCGCCAACGCCACGCCGGTTTTGGGACAACGACGCAGGCGACATCAGGCTTAATTGCCGCAATCGCGACGCGCTTTGGGAGGAACGATATGGCTGCCGACACCCCCTTGTGGACGCCGACGCAGGACCGGATCGCCTCCGCGCCCATGACCGCCTTCATGAAAGCTGCGGTTGCGAAGTCTGGCCAGGCTTTCTCCAACTATGCCGAGCTCCACCGCTGGTCGATCGACGACCGCGAGGCATTCTGGGACCTCGTCTGGGACTTTTGCGGACTTGTCGGCGACAAGGGCGAGCGGGCTCTGGTCGATGGCGAGAAGATGCCTGGCGCCGCCTTCTTTCCCGACGCGAAACTCAATTTCGCCGAGAACCTTCTGAAAAAAACCGGCGGCAGCCTCGCTATCGTGTTCCGGGGCGAGGACAAGGTCGAGCGCCGGCTGTCCTGGAACGAGCTCCATGCGCTCACTTCGCGCCTGCAGCAGCTCTTCCTGTCGATCGGCGTCAGAGAGGGCGATCGCATCGCCGCCATGATGCCGAACATGCCGGAGACGGTCGCTGCCATGCTGGCTGCCGCCTCGATCGGCGCGGTCTGGTCTTCCTGCTCACCTGATTTCGGCGAACAGGGCGTGCTCGACCGTTTCGGCCAGATCGAGCCGGTCGTCTTCATCGCGCCTGACGGCTATTGGTACAACGGCAAAGCCATCGAGGTCGCCGACAAGATCCGCGCGGTGGCCGAGAAACTCGCGACCGTGCGCAAGGTGCTGATCGTTGACTATCTCGGCACGTCGGCCGATGTCGCCGCCACCATCGACAAGGCCGAGGCGCTGGAAGGAGCGCTCTCGCCCTTTGCCGCCAGTCCGCTCGCCTTCGAGCGGCTGCCTTTTTCGCACCCGCTCTACATTCTGTTCTCCTCCGGCACGACCGGAATCCCGAAATGCATCGTGCACTCGGCCGGCGGCACGCTGATCCAGCACGTCAAGGAGCAGCGGCTGCATGCCGGCCTGCTGGACGGCGACCGCTTTTTCTACTTCACCACCTGCGGCTGGATGATGTGGAACTGGCTGGTCTCGGGCCTCGCCTCGGGGGCGACGTTGCTGCTCTATGACGGTTCGCCCTTCTACCCCGACGGCAATGCGCTGTTCGATTTCGCCGATGCCGAGAAGATGACCTATTTCGGCACTTCGGCGAAATTCATCGATTCCGTACGCAAGGCAGGGCTGAAGCCGATCGACAGCCACGACCTTGCAAGCGTGCGGACCATCTCATCCACCGGCTCGCCGCTGTCGCCGGAGGATTTCCGCTTCGTCTATGACGGCATCAAGAAGGACGTGCATCTCGCCTCGATATCCGGCGGCACCGACATCGTTTCCTGCTTCGTGCTGGGTGTCCCGACCGAGCCGGTCTGGACCGGCGAGATCCAGGGGCCGGGCCTCGGCCTGGCGGTGGACGTGTGGGACGACGACGGCAAGCCGGTCCGGCAGGAGAAGGGCGAACTCGTCTGCACCAAGGCATTCCCGTCGATGCCGATCGGCTTCTGGAACGATCCGGATGGCAAGAAGTACCACGCGGCCTATTTCGAGCGCTTCGACAACATCTGGTGCCATGGCGACTTCGCCGAATGGACCGCGCATGGCGGCATGATCATCCATGGTCGCTCCGACGCCACGCTCAATCCCGGTGGGGTCAGGATAGGCACGGCTGAGATCTACAACCAGGTCGAGCAGATGCCGGAAATCCTGGAGGCGCTCTGCATCGGCCAGGATTTCGAAAACGATGTGCGCGTCGTGCTGTTCGTGCGGCTGGCCGCCGGCGTGAGCCTCGATGAGGATCTGCAAAAGCGCATCCGCGCCAGAATCCGCTCGGGCGCCAGCCCCCGCCATGTGCCGGCGAAGATCGTTGCCGTCACCGACATCCCGCACACCAAGTCGGGCAAGATCACCGAGCTTGCCGTGCGCGACGTGGTGCATGGTCGCGCCATCAAGAACAAGGAAGCGCTCGCCAATCCGGAGGCGCTGGAGCTGTTCAGGAACCTGCCGCAGCTTGCTGATTAGGCCTCCCCGGCATGGTTAAGAAATAGTGTCGGTCCAATTTACCTAGATTTCACGAGTGGTACACATTCGTAAATTTTTTTGGCTCCCGGTAAGGACTTGTTAAGGGACGGCGCCGATAGTCGCGTGTAACTTGAGGGAGAAATCCCGTTCCTCGTCCCCTGAGGTTCAGCTCAAGCCCCGTTGTGACAGCATCCCATTTTCCAAGGCGTCCTCCAGGACGCCTTTTTCTTTGGCCGAAGCTCGGTCTTGCGGATCGTTATTCGGCCAGCACGCGCGTCGATGGGAAGACGACCTCGACCAGCGTGCCTTCGCCAGGTGTCGATGTGATAGTGAAGCGGGCACGGTTGGCCTCCACCATCGCCTTGGTCAGAGGCAGCCCGAGGCCGGTGCCGTCGCCGCGGCCGCGTTTGAGCGCATTGATCTGCTTGAACGGCTTCAGTGCCTGCTCGATCTCGGCCGGCGTCATGCCGATGCCGGTATCGCGCACGCGCATGACGACGTCGCCGGAGGTCTCGTAGGCGGTGGACACAATCACCTGGCCGCCGGCCTGGGTATAGCGGATGGCGTTGGAAAGTATGTTCAGCGCAATCTGGCGCACACTCCTCAAATCCGCCACCACTTCCGGCAGCCGCGAGGCGAAGCTCGAGCGGATGATGACGCGCTCGCGGTTGGCCTGCGGCTGCATCATCGCCACCGTTTCGGCCAGCGTGTCGTTGAGCGACACCGCCTCATAGGCCATCTCCTGCTGGCCGGCCTCGATCTTGGAGATGTCGAGCAGGTCGTTGACGAGGTCGAGCACGTGGTTGCCCGAACGGTTGATGTCACGCAGATAGTCGCGATAGCGGTCGTTGGCCACCGGGCCGAACTTCTCGTCCACCATCAGTTCGGAAAAGCCGATGATGGCGTTGAGCGGCGTGCGGATCTCATGGCTGATGCGGGCGAGGAAATCCGTCTTCTGCGAGGAGGCACGCTCGGCCACGGCGCGCGCCTGGGTGAGGTCTTCCTCGGCCCGCTTCCACTGCGTGATATCGCGTACGACGGCGCAGAAGCCGCTGTCGTTGGGCAGTCTGCCGATGGTCATGAACAGCGGGATGAAGCGCCCTTGCGCCTCGCGGCCGATCACCTCGCGCCCGTCGTTCAGCAAGCTCGCCACGCCAGGTTCGGAGAGGCCGACGAGATAGTCGCGCGCCGCGCGCTGGCTCTCGATGGCGAACAGCGAGGCAAAGGGCTTGCCGGCGATCTCGTCGCTGTCGAAGCCGAACAGGGCTTCAGCCGGGCGGCTGATCGAGCGGATGTTGCCGTCGCGGCCGATCAGCACCACGCCGTCGGTGGCGGTGTCGATGATGGTGCGCATTTCGGCGATGCGCGACTTCAGTTCGGACACGTCCGGCTGCTGGTTCGGCTCGTCATTGGCCGCGCTGAGATGCGAGGAGGGCGCCTCGTCCTCGCCCGAGCGGCGCACCACCAGCATCAGCGCCTTGCCGCCGCGCCACGGCACCGAGCGCAGGAGCGCATCGATCGGGAATTCCTGGCCCTGGCGGGTTGTGAGCTTCAGCGAACGGTCGCTTTCGTCAGTCTCGCCATCATCGGCGTAATGGTCGGCGAACAGCGCGCCGAGCCCGCCGGCATCGGCAAGGTCTTCCAGCGCGTCGTATCCGGTGAGTTCGAGGAACGCCTCATTGGCATAATGCAGCACGTCGCCGGAATGGATGAGCAGCGGCACAGGCAGCCTGGCGAGGATGGACGTGTCGGGAGCCCTGTCGCCTTCCCCGGTGGAGAAAGCCGAGGGCACGAAGCCCTCGAGCTTGAGCGGCGGCACCGTGAGGCGCGGCCTTTTCGGTGGCCGCGCTTTTGCTTCGCCAGGCTGTTCAGGCGCAGGCAGGGCGCCGTCCCGGTCGGAACCGGCCCAGTCCTCGCTGTCTTCCGCGTCGCGAAAATCGTCGGCGGTCATACCGTCGTCGTCGCCAGCGCCTGCCTCTGGGGCAGGGGCTTCGGCTGCCGGCCGCTCGGCCGTCGATTCGGCTGCCCTGTCCGCCGCTGCGGTTTGGCGGGTGTCGGAACCCGCCGCTTCCTCCGCTTCATCGGCGGGTTTCTCGCGCCCGGCATAGTTGAGCAGCGACCCGGAGGCGGCGGGCGTTTCGTCTTTCCCAGCGGCTGTCTCGGGAACATCGAGGCCGTCGAGCCGAGCCAGATCCTTCTGATCTTCCGCCTCGGTCTCCGCTTCGGCCGTACCAATGGCCTCGTTGCCTTCCGGTATGGCCGGCTCAGGCGAGGTCGCGTCAGTCGCGTTCAGATCGGAGTGGTCGGTCTTCCTCTCACCGGCCAACGGTTGTTCGGCCGTGGGAGCAGCCTTGTCGGCGGTTGCAGCCGCATCTGATTGCTTTTGAGCACCCGCGGTTGCGCCGCTTGGCGGCTCGGCCGGTCCCGAACTGTCCTTCCGCAGCCGCTCGCCGATCTCGCGAAAGGCGCTGCGCTCGAGGATCGACAGCCCTTTCTCACTCGCCGGCCTGTCATTTCCCGGCTGCTTGTCGTTGGCCGGCTGCCTGTGCTCGGCCAGCCGGATCACCTTGTCGGCATAGCGGCGCTCCGGCTTGGGCACGATGGTCAGCGCCGGCACTTCGCCCAGGAACGGGTCGGCAGGTTTCGCCGGCTCGGCCGCGGGTTGCCCGGCGGCAGGTTCGGGTTCTGTCGGAGCGGCGCCATTGGGCACCAGCGCCATGCCGAGCGCTTCCGGGTCGACAACGGCGTCGGCGCTGCGCGCGACGCCGAAGCCGCGGAAGCCTTCGAAGGCGCGGCTGCGGCCATAGACCGGCAGCGCCGCAAGATCGACGGGGATCTTCAGGTCCGTGCCCGCCAGCGGCCACAGCACCGAGCGTCCCGACCAGGTATCGCGCCGCTCGAGCAGAGTGGCGATCTCGCCCGATGCGTCGAGGCCGAAAGTCGTCGCGACATCCCTGAAGCGGCGACCGATCACATCGGCGGCGGGTTTGCCGACGATATCGGCGAATTCCGGCGACAGCGCGCTGAACTTACCTTCGGCGTCGGTCCGCCAGACGAAACGCAGCGGCGGCGCCGAACGGTCGATGTTGCGCGCCGCGCTCGGCTCGGCCGCCGCCGTTCCGGCGGTGTGCTGCCGGCTTGGGGCCGCGACCTCCGCCGGTCCGATCTGTGGCGGCCTCTCCGGCCTCTTCACGTCGTCGCCGCCGGCATTGAAATACCAATGGTCATGCTGCGCCGGGCCGGCACCGCCTGCCAGCGCAGCATCCGGCGCGTGGTCGGCCGTGGCCGCGGTCCCTTGCGTTGGCTGGGCGTCATCCGTGGCCGCCGGCGGGACCGCGTCTGCCTTTTCGCCCTTTGCCGCGGCCGGAGACTGGGTATTGTTCTCTCGGCTCGGCTCGGCGATGACTGTGGTGTTTTTGTCTTCGGAGACGGTGGGCGCGCCTTCCGGTGCTGCCGACTTACCGGCGTCGGGCTGGTCGTTCCGCTCGCCGTCGAGCTGGTCTTCGTCGATCACCACCAGGAGATGGCGCGCGTCGGTCAAGCGCGCAAGCCCGGCCGGGTACGAGGTGCTTGCGCCGGGAACAAGCCGCTTGACGATGCGGTCTCCAGCACTTGCCACGTCCGCGACCAGGGCAGCGAGCGTCTCCGGCCTGATGCCGAGCGCGGCAAATCCCTCCGAAGCCGCCTCGACATGGCCTTGGGCATCGACGAAGGCGATGAAATGTCCGGCCTCGGTGAAGCCGCCAATGGCGCGGCTGGCTATTTCGGCGGCGCCGCGCGAGCCGGTCTGCGCCGCGGGCATCGCCAGCATGATCGCCTTTTCGCCGTCCGGCATCGTTACCGCGCTGGCGAGCAAGCCGACGGCGCGGCTGACCATGCCGGTCGCCAGCCGCACGGTGACGGCGCGGTCGCTGCCGATATCCGGAAAGCCGCTGGTCGCCATGATCTGCCGCCTGGCAATTAGCGGCAGCCGCGCGGAAGCGCCGATGATTGCTTCGATTTCCGGATAGCCGAATACCGCGGCACCTGGCCCGTTGGCCCAGATCACCTGCTCGAGATCGGCCGACAGTATGGCAAGCGCGTCGCCGGCGGCGAAGCGCTGGCGCACCGCGTCGAGCACGGCGACGTCGAGGAAGGAGTAGTTTTCAGGCGGCATGCGCTGGCAGACCTTCCAGGCGGGCTTTTTGAGTTAACGCTTTGTTAATAAAAGCGTACGGGACCAAGGTCCACAAGCCATGCCGTGTATCGGCCGAAATCTCTGGGCTCTTGGTTAATGGCGGGGCGATTTTTTATGGTGCAGTGCAACAAAGATATTGCAATGCACAAAACTTGCCTTTATATTGCCATCATACATGAACGAGACGGCTTTCCGTCAAAGCCGCTGCCCTTGAAAGGTTGGAAAATGTCCAAGACTGCCAAGACCGAGACCATCGAGAACGTTGAATTCCCGAGCTTTGACGCTTCCAAAGCCACCGACCAGATCCGCGCCTTCGCCGAGAAGGGCGTCGAGCAGTCGAAAGAGGCCTACACCAAACTGAAGAACGGCGCCGAGGAGACCCAGAAGGTTCTGGAGTCGACCTACGAGACCGCCAAGACCGTTTCCGGCGATGTCTCGCTGAAGACCATTGCCATCCTTCGCGCCAATGCCGAGGCCAGCTTCTCGCACCTTGAAGCCCTGGTCGGCGCCAAGACGCTGTCGGAAGTCGTCGAGCTGCAGACTGCCTTCCTGCGCAAGCGCGCTGAGATGGCCGTCGAGCAGGCCAAGGACTTTCAGGCCGTCGCCTCCAAGGCTGTCGAGGACGTCTCGAAGCCGGTGAAGACCGCTTTCGAGAAGGCGTTCAAGGACATCAAGGCGGCCTGATTTCAGGCGCAACTCAACGATGCATCAAAACGTCGCATTTCGTCAGACAAATGGATGTGCGATGAATTGATGAGATGAATACCCGGAGTGTGAAACCTCCTCCCTTTGCTCTCCGGGGTGACCAGCCAGCTCCTCCTCCCGCTGGCTCGTAACAGGAAAAGGCCGGCACCTCCTCCCGCCGGCCTTTTCTTTGCCCAATCAGGACTGCGCGGGTTCGTTCATCGGATCTTTGCCTCATCAAAGGCCTTGAATTAGACTCCGATAATCCGTATTGGACGCATCGCCGACGACGGAGCGGACACGGGGAATGATTTTCTCCTCGGATTGCGCTCAGGCGGATGTGCCGTTGTAGCTCAGTTGGTTAGAGCACCAGATTGTGGATCTGGGGGTCGCTGGTTCGAGCCCAGCCAACGGTACCATCGATTCCTGGCGGTCACGTCGCTTTTCCGGCCGCCGCGTCCCAATCCTCTATTGGGTGACGAAGCATCGCCGGGCGACGAAGGGCAGCTCAGGCTGAGCAGCCCGCGCACCTCGCAGAAGGCCAGGCGCCTCTCATAGCCGGTCTGATGGCCGACGGCCTCGTTCTGCGCCATCGTGAAAAGACCTGCACGACACTGACTGCAAGCAGTGTCAGGGCCGTGTTCCGAAGCGCCTGTTCGGCAGCCGTCCCGCCGCCCGCAACCATCACGCCCTGCGCCTGGTCGATGGCGCGCCGCAACGAATGTGGAATGAGAAGCTGCAGCGTCGCGGCAACGAAAGTCGAGGCGATGGTCATCGCCACCTGCCAAGTATGGCGCAGCGTCATGCCCAGATGCGCAGCAGGGGTGCCGAGACCTTTCCCCGAAGGCTGTCCGCCACCTGCCTGACGCGGCGGAAAGAAGCAGGCACGACGATCAGAGTCGACATTGTATGGGGAGATCACTATATAGCGGCGGCTTTCGGTTTCTCGCACCTTGGCTGCGCCTGCGAGATCGCCGTAAATGCGTGGTGTTGTGACGGAAATCGGTCTGAAAAACCGGAAGAAAGCAAGTAAAAACAACAGAGCGGATCTTTGACGGTCCTGGCCTAAGCATTATCCTCAACAATCTGAACGTGTCCCTCGAACCTTTCCAGTCCTTCGGCTCCGCGGACCCTGGGCAAGACATCTTGTCCCATGGGCAAGGCATCTTGTCCCATTGGCAAGACGTCTTGCCGGCAGGGGCCGACTCGGCTCGAATGGGCCTGCGTCCCGTGGCGGGACGCGAGCGTTCATGACTACCAATCGGCATTGCCGCTAGGGAAAAGCAGTATGAGTGAACATGCGATCGAGTTCTTGCGCGGATGGATTGGCGAAAAGGTCCAATGGCAGCATTCGCCGGTGAAGATCGACGAGCAGGCCGAAACTCTCGCCAAGGAGTGCTGCGCCAAGGCCGCCGAGGAAGGCATCCTTCTGGAAGACATCCAGGAAGAGGTCGGCGACATCCAGGAACTGATCGCTTCGCGCCTTGAGGAAGTCGCCGAGGAGAGCGAGCAACAGACGACGTCGGACAAGCCGTCCGAATAAGATACCGTGCGCGCGGTTTGTCTGACCTCAGCCGGGCGTCCGGCTTAGCCGAAATTGTCCTTCAGCCACGCCTTTGGCAGCGCCGGCACGAAATTGCCGTCGCGCCCGGTCATGTCCTCATTGGCGACGAGCGCGTTGAGGATCGCCTCCTCCACCCCTTGCACCACAGCATCGAAGAACGGGTCGATATCGACATCGGGAATGAACTCCGCGCGGGCGACGCGGCCTGAAGCCGCCAGCGCGGCCTCGCGATTGGCGGTCGAAAAGGCAAGAAAGATATCGCCCGAGCTATGGTAGCCGTAGCCGCCGGCCAGGGCGATGCCGAGCGGCACGCGCCTGGCGAGGCGCTTCATCTGGTGCGGCAGGAATGGCGCATCCGTAGCGACGACGGCGATGATCGAGCCCTTTTCGGCGCGCGGCGTGCCTTCGCGGATCGCCGGCTCGGTGAGTTCCGGCCCGACGTGCCGGCCGCGAATGGTGAAGTTGCGCCGCTTGCCGAAATTCGCCTGCACGAACACGCCGAGCGTGTAGCTTCTGTCTTGCCATTCGACGATGCGCGAGGCGGTGCCTGACCCGGCCTTGAAGCCGAACGAGATCATGCCGGTGCCGCCGCCGACGCTTCCTTCCTCGATCGCGCCGTCCGTCGCGCCGTCGAGCGCCGAGGCGACATGCTCGAAGCTCACATGGTGGCCGTTGATGTCGTTGAGGAAGCCGTCATAGGTCTCCGCCGCCACCGGCAGGCCCCAGGCGCTGTCGAGCGCCGCCGGCAGCACCCGGCTCATCCAGCGCAGCGTTCCGTCGCGGGTAAGGCCGCAGGAATGGGTGTTGGTGATGGTAACCGGCAGGTTGAAGGCGCCGGTCTCCTCGATGATATGCGTGCCGGTCAGCTCGCCATTGCCGTTCTGGCTGAACACGCCGGCAAACACCGGCGTCGCCAGTTCGCCGACAGGTCTCGGCAGGATCGCAGTCACGCCGGTGCGCACGGGTCCTATCCCGACTTGCAGCGGGCCCCCGCCAGCAATCAGCGTCGTATAGCCGACCGCGGCGCCCGGCACGTCGGTGATGGCGTTGAAGCGGCCGGGCGTGCCGTCCAGTGCGATGTTGAACGAGCGCAGGCGCGGCTTGCCCGACGGCGTGCGCAGATGCGGGTCGCTCCTGCTCATTTCAGAACAACGAGCCCTGGTTGCCCGGCTCCTTGGCCTTGCCCGAGGGCTTGGCGGCCAACTTCGGCCGCGCGCCGCCGCTGGTGGCGATGGCCTCTGCATTGCCGTCGGCGAACTCCAGCTGCAGCGCCGCACCCGGCGCCAGCTCCGCGACGCGCTTGACGACGGTCCCATCGGCGTCCTTGACCAGCGCGAAGCCGCGCGCCAGCACGGCCTTGTGCGACAGCGTGGTGAGCAGCCGGTCGGCCTGGGTAAGAGCGGCACGCAGGCGGTCCAGCCGCCGCGCCATCGCCTGCTCCTGGCGGCGGGTCAGTCCGGCGAGCGTGTCGGCCTGCAGCTTCTGGCGCCTGACGATCGGCGCCGGCGACAGCCTTGCCGAGTTGCGCTGAAAGCGCGCCCGGCCTTGCCGCACGATTGCGAAGAACGCGGCCCGCGCGCGGGCGATGTCCCTGCCTGTCAGCCTGCGCGTCTCATTGAGGCGGCGCGACAAGGTGGCCGGCGTCAGCCGCTGCCGCTCCAGCCTTGCGCGCTTGCGTTCGATGCTCACCGTCAGCCCGCGGCCGAGCCGGCTCGTTGCCTCGTCGAAGCGCCTGCGCGGCAACGCCAGCAGCTGGTCGGGTGAGGGGAGCGCCCGCGCCGCGGCGCGCACCGCCTGGCGCTTGCGATCCAGGTGCCGCGAGGTGCAGGCACTAAGCCGCGCGCCGAGATTTGCCAGTGTCGCTTCGAGCTCCGCCTTGACCGGCACTGCCATCTCGGCGGCGCCCGTCGGCGTCGGCGCCCGCATGTCGGCGACGAAGTCGACCAACGTCCAATCGGTCTCGTGTCCGACGGCCGAGATGATCGGGATGCGCGAGGCGGCGACGGCGCGCGCCAGCCCTTCGTCGTTGAAACCCCAAAGGTCCTCGAGGCTGCCGCCGCCGCGCGCCACGATCAGGAGATCGGGCTGGCGGATTGCGCCGTCCCAGGTCAGTGCGTTGAAGCCGTTGACGGCTGCGGTCACTTCCTTTGCGGTCGTGTCGCCCTGGACCCGGACCGGCCACACCAGCACAGTGAGCGGAAAACGGTCCTTGATGCGATGGATGATGTCGCGGATCACCGAGCCCGTGGGCGAGGTGATGACGCCGATGACGCGCGGCATGAATGGTAACCGCCGCTTGCGGCCGGCATCGAACAGGCCTTCGGCCTGCAGCCGCCGCTTGCGCTCTTCCAGCAGCGCCATCAGCGCGCCGGCGCCGGCCGGCTCCAGATTGTCGATGACGATCTGGTAGTTGGATTTTCCGGGATAGGTCGTCAGCCTGCCGCTGGCGATCACTTCCATCCCTTCCTCGGGGCGGAATTTCAGCCGCGCCATGGTGGTCTTCCAGACCACGGCCTCGATCCGCGCACGGTCGTCCTTCAGCGCGAAATAGGCGTGTCCGGAGGAATGCGGGCCGCGGTAGCCGGAAATCTCGCCGCGCACCCGCACATTGCCGAAAGCATCCTCGACCGTGCGCTTCAACGCGCCGGAAATCTCGCTCACCGTATATTCGGTGGCATTGCTGCGTGATTCGGTTGCTGCTTCGCTCATGCTCTGATTGGGGAACGCTTATCGGGCGGCGTCAAGGCAGAGCTGAAATCTCGCTAATATTATAACGCGATCTTAAGCCCGATTTGCTTTGACTGGCGGTAGCAAGAGCCAGCCGGAAACACATGAGCGCAACCGCCAACACCAGACCTTTGACGCATCAGGTGACGCTGACCGTGCTGACGTTGGCGGTCTTCGCGCTGGCCATGGTCGTCGGCTTCGGCATCTACGCGGCGGCTCAGGCTGACAACGCCTCGCTCGAACGGCAGAAGATATTCATCGACGAGGGTTTGAAGGACCAGATTGCGTCTGTTCAGCGTGAGCAGGAAAGCGTTGCGGTCTGGGACGACGCGGTCGCCAATGTCAGGGCCGGCAATTGGACCTGGATCGAGGAGAACCTCAGCGTCTGGATGTATACCTATTACGGTCACAACCGGGTCTACATTCTCGATGCCGCCAATCGTCCGGTCCATGCCATGCAGGAAGGTAAGGTGGTCGATGCGTCCGTCTATGGCGATGACGAGCCTGCCTTGCAGCCATCCATCGAGAAGCTGCGCCGCATGCTGGCTGAGCCACAGAAGGCGGACGCTTCCGGCCAGCCGGCCAAGATGGTCGCGGAGGACCTTGTGTCGCTCCAGGGAAAACCGGCGATCCTGAGCGTCATGGCGCTGGTGCCGAGTACGGACCGGGTCACGCAGGCGCCCGGCACCGAATATCTGCACGTTTCGGTGGAGTTCATCAACGACGCGGTCATCGGCAAGATCGCCAAAAAATATCTGCTCGACGGCGCGCGTCTCGTGCCGCTGTCGCAATCGGTCGGAGCCGCTGCGGTGCCTCTGGTCGATTCCCGCGGTATCATCCTCGGTTATGTCGGCTGGGACCAGGAACGGCCAGGTCTCACGCTGGTGCGCAAGATGGCCCCGGCGCTGGTCTTGGCGCTGCTTGTCGCGGCCGGCGTTCTGGCGTTTCTGCTGAGCAGGCTCCGCCGCGCCTCGTCCGCGCTGCAGACAAGCCAGGACGAGGCGCAATATCTCGCATTCCACGACACGCTCACCGGCCTGCCCAACCGGGCTTTGTTCGAGGACCGCTTGCGTCGGGCCCTGCTCAGGGCCAGCCAGGATATGGCGGTTCACGAGATGGGAAGGGTGGCGCTGCTTTATCTCGATCTCGACCGCTTCAAGCACATCAATGACACGCTCGGCCATCCGGCGGGCGATGAGCTTGTGCGTCAGACAGCGGCCAGGCTCCAGCACACCGTTCGCGAGGTGGACACCGTGGCGCGGCTGGGCGGCGACGAGTTCGCGCTGATCCTCGTCGACATCCGCGATATCCGTGCCGCCGAGGATATCGCCGAGCGGCTGCTGCAGAAGTTGCAGGAGCCGTTCAAGCTCATGGAAGATCAGGTCTTCGTCAGCGCCTCGATCGGCATCGCGCTATCGGACGGCGGCGAAACGGATGCCGACGATCTGCTGCGCAAGGCCGACATCGCGCTTTACGAAGCCAAGAAGAACGGCCGGGGCCGGCACCAGGTCTTCGCCGGCGACATGGACGACCTGCTCTTGCGCAAGCGCACAGTCGAGACCGAGCTTCGCAAGGCTCTCGACGGCGGGACCAGCATCAGGCTCGCCTACCAGCCGGTGTTCGCGGCGAACGGCAAGACGATCCTCGGCGCGGAGGCGCTGATCCGCTGGGGGCATGACGTGCATGGCGCATTGCCGGCGGCGCAATTCATTGCCATCGCCGAAGAGCGCGGCATGATCGGCCAACTCGGCGCGTGGGTGCTGCAGGAGGCCTGCCGTTTCGCCGTGCGAACCGACCTGCCGTGGCTCGCCGTCAACGTATCACCGCTGCAGTTGCGCGACGCCGGCTTTCCCGAACAGGTCGCGTCGATCCTTGCCGACACCGGGCTGGCGCCGCAGCGCCTGCAGTTCGAGATCACCGAAAGCGTGCTTCTGGACAACAGCGATGCTTCGAGGGCGGCTCTGACCACCTTGCGGCAGTTGGGCGTCGGCATCGTTCTGGACGATTTCGGGACCGGCTATTCATCGCTCAGCTACTTGCGTCGCCACGCCATCGATAAGCTCAAGATAGACCGCTCCTTCGTGCGGCTTCTCGATGGCGACGGCAACTCGGCCGCGATCGTCAAGGCCCTGATCGATCTTGCCATGGCGCTCGGGGTCGACGTCACCGCCGAGGGCGTGGAGACCGAGGCGCAGAAGATGCTGCTGGTCGCAATGGGCTGCCGGCAACTCCAGGGCTATTTCTTGTCGCCGCCGCTTGAGCCGGTCCAACTGCTCGGCCTTTCTGGTCTAGCTTCGCCGGACGAGATTCAGCCCGCCGCCGCTCGCGCCTGAACCCCTACCATCCAGGCAGGATCTGGTTTGCCTTGGTCCGCTTCATCTTGGCGAAGGCGAGTGCCGCGAAGTCGAAGCTTCCCGTCTCTTCGCTGACCGGCACGGAAATATTGTCCAGGCTTTCCGCGATATGGCGGGCCAGAGCATCGACGATCTCCGGCTGCGAGGTCTGGCCGCGCATGATGCCGATGCGGCAATCCGGCAGCGCGTCGAACCCGTCGGCCTCGCCGAGCACGCGCATGCCGGGCCTGAGCGCGCATTCCGGCAGCACCGAGATGGCGAGGCCGGAAAGCACGGCGGCGGTGATCACGGTCGCCGAGAAGCTGGAGAAGAGCACGCGGTATTCGCGGTTCTGCCGGTCGAGCACGTCGACCGCCGCGCGCCGCCAGATGCAGTTCGGCCGGCCGAACGCCATCGGCAGGATTTCCTGCTCATGCGTGGCATGATTGGCCGAGGTGACCCATAGAAGCGGCTCGCGCCGCACCACCTCCGACTGGCCGCGCGTGTCGTTGTGCGTCACCAGCGCGAGGTCGAGATTGCCGCGCTTGATGTGCTCGACAAGGCCCGGCGTCGGCTCGCAGATGACGGTGAGTTCCACACGCGGGTTGGAGCGCGAGAAGCGCGCCATGATCTCGGGCAGGAAGCGGTCCGCATAGTCATCCGGTGTGCCGATCCGTATCGTGCCTTCGAGCCGCTGGTCGTCGAAGGCCGCCAAAGTCTCGCGGTTGAGGTAGATCAGCCGCCTTGCATAGGAAAGCAGCCTGTCGCCTTCCTCGGTCAGCTTGTTGGTGCGACCATCCTTTTCGAACAGCGGCTTGCCGATCCGCTCCTCAAGACGGCGCATCTGCATCGACACCGCAGACTGTGTCCGGTGCACCTCCTCGGCAGCCCGCGTGAAGCTGCCGGTGTCGGCAATCGAGATGAAGGTCTGCAACTGATCGAGATCGAGCGGCGCTTTCATCGGTCCAATCCATCATTCGTGTTGATGCTAAAGATTAGAAACATTCGTTGGATTAATCAATCGCGGCGTGGCAAATTGCCATCGTCCACATGAAGGCACAGCATGTCGCCCAAAAGTGGCCCCCGTGTTGGGGGGCAACGACATGCGTCACGTTAACTGTATCGAGACCGCAACGGCGCTCCTCCCAGGCGCCGATTGCATGGTTTCGTCTGCACGACTCCGAAGGAGAGACTGACATGACCACGATCGAATTCGCCTCCGAGACCCCGCGCATCACCACGCGTCCGGCCGTTGCGACCCGCGTGCTCAATGCGGTCGCCGATGCCTTCCGCGCCTGGAAAAACCGCCGCGCCTTTTATCGCCTTGGCGAGATGTCGGATGCCGAGCTTGCCGACATCGGCCTGACCCGCGCCGACCTCCACGTCGCCGTCAGCGTGCCTTTCGGCCGCGATCCGACGGTGAAGCTGCGCGCAATCGCAGAAGAGCGCGTCGATATGATCGAGGACCTCGCCCGCAAGGTCGCCTGAGCGGCTTCGCCGGCTGCGTTTGCGCTCGCGCTGAACCTTTCGAGGGCTCGGCGCGACCAAGTTTCATGCAGGCTCCCACACTCCCTGCCGGTTCCCCGCCGGCCTGCCTGCACATTGCCCGGTTCCCCTCCAGGACCGGGCATTTTTCTTTTGAGTTGAGCGCCCTACCGTCGGTCCATCCCGCGCTTGAACTGGTCGAAGATCGTCTCCATGCCCTTCTGATATTCCTCGCGCTGCTGCGCGCCGGTCTCGAACATCCTGCCGAAGATGTCGTCGAATGGATTTCTCGGCCGGCCGCTCGGATTGGTTTGCGGCTGCGGCTGGGATTGCTGCGGCGCCTGCTGTCCGTCTGGCGTGCCGAAACCGCCGCCTTGCCGCAGCATTTCCTCGAACATCTTGCCCAGCGGATTGTCGCCGTAAGGGTTAGGCGCCTGCTGCGGTTGGCTTTGCGGCTGTTGGGCGCCGCCGCCGAACATGTCTTGCAGCACCTTGCCGAGCGGATTGTCGCCATAGGGACTTGGCGCCGGCTGCGGGGCCTGTGCGCCGCCTCCCGCCTGCCGCATCATCTCCTCGATGATCTCGCCGAAAGGATTGCCGCCGCCACCGAAGCCGCCGGCGGCCTGCATCTGGCTGTTGGTCTGCTTGAACAATCCGCCCATCATCATCGACGCCATCGCCGGCAGCATCTGCTGCAGCACCTGCTGGCTAAGGCCGGTCGCCTGCGCGGCCTGGGCCGCGACAGCGCGTGACAGGTCCTTCGAGCCGAACAGATGGCCGAGAATGCCGTTGCCTTCATCGATGCCTTGCGGCGTGAAGGCCCGGGTCGCGTCCTCGAAATACTTGGCGTGCTGGCCGCTCGCCATCGCCGTCATGAAAGCACCCATTCCATAGGGATCGGCGGTGTTGCGCTGAAGCCCCTGTGAGAAGGCCGGCAGCAGCGCCTGCACCGCGGCCTGCGCCTGCTGCATCGAAAGGCCAAACTGCTGGGCCAGCGCCTGCATGCCGGCGCCGTTCTGGGCTTGCAAAAAAATATCGAACAGGGAAGGCATGAGATCTCCTCCGCAATATCCTCACGGGGGAGCCTAGTTCGTTTCCATCACCGAATGAAGCAGCTTTTGCCGAGCCACGGCTCAGGTGGCCGGCGAACGGTCAGTAGGCATATTCCATGAACACCGGCTCGATCGAGCCGCCCCAGCGCGTGTGATATGCCGAAAGCATCTCCTCGGCGCTGGTGGTGCCGCGCGCCACGACCTCGTCGAGCGTGTTGAGGAACGAGGTCTCGTCATAGCCGTCGCGGTTCTTCTTGGCGCGGTTCTTCAGACCCGTGCGGGCGATGGCCAGCACGTCGCGGGCAACCTCGCGCAAGGTGGCGTTGCGGAATGGCGCCGAAATGCCGTGCTCCGGCACGGCGTTGCGCATCGCCAGCGCTTCTTCGTAGGTCCAGTTCGAGGTCAGCGTCTCCGCGGCGTCGAGTGCCTGCTCGTCATAGAGCAGGCCGACCCAGAAAGCCGGCAGCGCGCAGATGCGCCGCCACGGTCCGCCGTCGGCGCCCCGCATCTCGAGGAAGCGCTTCAGCCGCACATCGGGGAAGAGGGTGGAGAGGTGGTTCGCCCAGTCGCCCATTGTCGGCAGGCCGTCGGGCACTTGCGTGCACGCGGCACCCGCCATGAACTGGCGGAAGGTGTAGCGCGTCATGTCGTGATACTGCCCGTCGCGGATGACGAAATACATCGGCACGTCGAGCGCCCATTCGACATAGTCGGCAAACCCGAAATCCGGCGCGAAGCAGAATTCGAGCATGCCGGAGCGCTGGTTGTCGGTGTCGCGCCAAATGTCGCCGCGCCAGCTCTGCAGCCCGTTCGGCCGGCTTTCGGTGAAGGGCGAATTGGCGAACAGCGCCGTCGACAGCGGCTGCAGCTTCAGCGACACCTGCATCTTGCGGCGCATGTCGAATTCGCTTTCGAAGTCGAGATTCACCTGGATCGTGCAGGTGCGATACATCATGTCGAGGCCCTTGGAGCCGACCTTCGGCATGTAGCGAGTCATGATCTCGTAGCGCGACTTCGGCATTTTCGGCGTTTCGGCAAGCGACCATTTTGGGCTGCCGCCGAGGCCGAGGAAGCGGATGCCGAGCGGCTCGGCGATCTCGCGCACTTGCGCCAGATGCGCGTTGCCCTCGCGGCAGGTCTGGTGGATCGTCTCCAGCGGCGCGCCGGAGAGCTCGAACTGCCCGCCCGGCTCCAGCGAGATCGCGCCCTGGCCGGTCGGCTCGACCAGGCCGATGATGCGGCCGGCATCCATGATTGGATCCCAGCCGAGCTTTTCCTGCATGCCTTCCAGGATGGCGCGGATGCCACGCTCGCCGCCATAGGGCACCGGCGCGTTGCCATCGACATAGAAGGGGAACTTCTCGTGCTCGGTGCCGATCCGCCATTTGTCGCGCGGCTTGTTGCCCGCCGCCAGATAGCCGACGAGTTCGTCGATGCCTTCGATGGGCTGGATATCGGTTGTGTCGCGCGCCATAAGAAAGCCCTCCGCAGCTGTCAGCTAGCCGCCGGGCGCTAGATGGACGAAATGCCAGTAGCCGATCAAGCGAAAAATCCTGAGCCACGCCTCAACTGGATTTGATCACCAGTCGCCGATCGTCGCCTGCATCACCGCGAGCGCCGCGACCGCCGCGGTGTCGGCGCGCAGGATGCGCGGCCCGAGCGGAATGGCGCTGACGAAGGGCAGCGCCCGCATCATCCTGCGCTCGTCATCGGAAAAGCCGCCCTCTGGCCCCACCAGCAGCGCGAGTTTTTTCTCGCTTACCTTCTGCAAGGCTGGCAGTGGATTGTTGGTCGAGGCATCCTCGTCGCAGAAGATCAGCCGCCGTTCCTTGTCCCAGCCGCCGAGCAGCCGCTCCAGCTTCTCTGCTTCGCGCACCTCAGGCACCGCCAGGATGCCGCATTGCTCGGCCGCTTCGACAACATTGGCGCGCAGCCGATCAATGCCAGGCTTGGCCACTTGTGTGTGCTGAGTGATGACCGGTTGCAGGATGCCGGCGCCCATTTCGACCGCTTTCTGCACCAGATAGTCGAGGCGGCCCTGCTTCAGCGGGGCGAAGCAATAGACGAGATCGGGCAGCGGCGGCTGCGGCCGCTGCAGGGTAAGCACCTTGAGCCGCACGGCTTTCTTGGTCTTGGCGGCGATCGAAGCCGACCACTCGCCGTCGCGACCGTTGAAGAGCAGGACCTCCGCGCCTTCGCCGAGCCGCATCACATGCGCGAGATAGTGGCTCTGCTGCTGTCCAGCATCGAATTCGAAGCCCGGTCCGAGATCGTCCGGCACGAACAGCCGCTGCATTTTGTAGTTGGCGCGCATGGCCGAGCAATGGGCGAGGCGCAGGTTGTCGTCAAGTATCGGCGGACGGATGCCAGACCGGCGCGTAGCCATGTCTCAGCACCGAAACGCTTGTGGCAGGCGTGAGCAGTCGCAGCGATCGCCCGGCGAGGCGGTTGGACGGAAGAGGCGCGGCATACCCTGCGAAGGACCATTCGAGCGCCTTGCCGGCGCGGAGCGCGTATGCGGTCTCCCCCTCGGCCACGACTGCTCCATCCGGCAAACCGGCGAGTTCATCGGATGAGACGGCCGGCGGCCGCCCGCCGGAGGCCAGCCGCTCCCTGTGCAGCCGCTCGTCGACCATCGGCGCGCGCGGTTCGGCAATGCCGAAGACCTCGCCGAAGCGCCGCACGAAATCTCTCGCTTGGTCGCGCCGGCAGAAGAAGCAGGGCCGGTGACCGGCCGCGAGCGCCGTCACCTCGTCGAGAAAGAACAGCTCGGTCCAGCCGGCCTTTCCTCCAGGCCGATTGCGGCCCATCGGCTCGCGTCGCACGCCGCGGAATTGGCAGACGCAGATGATCCAGGCCGGGAGCGCCCAACGCTTCCTCAGAAGAGTTTTAGTCTCGGGGTCATGGATGATACCGCGATTACCGGTGAAGAGGCCGCGCTCGGGCACGGCATGGATGACGCCGAACGGATCGACCCGGTTCTGCAGTGGCATAGCTTTCTCTCCGGCGCGCGGCTTGGCTGAAACCGAGGCGGCATGATATCGCTCCCAGCGTCATTTTCATGTCAGCAGGGATTCGGGGATGCGGGTGCTGGTGGTCCAGAACTACGACAATACCGGCCTCGGCCAAGTCGGCGCCGCTCTCGCGGAGGCTGGCGCCGAGCTTGACTTGCGCCGCCCCTACCAAGGCGATGCGCTGCCCCGGGACGCGAACGGTCACGATGCCATGGTGGTTCTGGGCGGGGGGCAGAATGCGCTGGCCGACGACGACTATCCCTATTTTCCCGCCTTGCTCGAATTGACGCGCGATTTCGCCGGCAAGGACCGATCGGTGCTTGGCATCTGCCTCGGCGGCCAGCTCGTCGCCCGCGCCTTTGGCGCCGACAACCACATCGGCGGTGCGGTTGAATTCGGCTGGTGCGGGGTGTCGCTAACGGCCGAAGCCAAGCACGACCCTGTTCTCGGCACCTTGCCGGAAAAGTTCCCGACTTTCCAATGGCACGACGATACGTTCGACCTACCCGAGAAGGCCGTGCGGCTTGCGGGCAATGATGTCGCGGCGAACCAGGCTTTTCGTATTGGCCGCGCCGTCTATGGCTTCCAGTTCCATTTCGAGGCGGATCGCCCGCTGGTGCGCGACTGGAGCACCTCCTTCGCGGCGCTGATCGCCGAGCGCCATCCCGACTGGACCGGCAGGCTCGACTACGAGATGGCTAGCAACGGACCGCACGCCGACGCCGCAGGGCTCGCGATCGCGCGTGCCTGGGTGGCGACGATCTGACCGTCGCACCGCCGCGGAGCGTGACATAATTGGCACGCGGCGGCAGTTCCGCCTGGGGAAAACGCACTTCATTCTTGGTTTGTGTCCGGCCGCCCGCCTAAGAGGGCGCCCTCTGTATCGTCCGTGCAACCGCGATGAACCTGTTGTGTGATCCAAGCGACACACCGGCGATACAGAATCTGCTTAGAAGGGCGAAATCGTCGAAACATTGAGACGCATTTTATCGTTTCAACGCATTGGTAACCGCCTCATGCACAGATGCAGAAAGCTCAACCAGAGATGACGTCCGTGAAAGCAGCGCTTTTGTCCTTTGTAATGCTGTCTGCCATCGTCGTGTGCGGCCTCGGCATTTATTCTGCCGACGCTGCAAACAATCACCAGGCCGTCGACGGCTACGGCGTCACCGCGGCGCTTCGCTAGAGCCTGATCCTTCCCGACAAACGGAAAGCTGATCCCACACTTGGGGTCATGGCCAGAACGCCATTCCCTCGACCGTCAGAATGCGCTTTTCAGCGCCGTCGACGGCAAGTGCGCTGAGCGTTCCCGCCTGCCAGGCGAGCGTGTCGAGATTGACGCGGTTGGCCATCACCTCGACGTCCGGCACCGGCGTATGCCCGTGCACGATCACTTTGGGATACAGCCCCGGGTAATCGTGGAAGACGTCGCGGATCCAGATCAGGTCCAGCTCGTTCTGGCTTTCGAGCGGCACCCCCGGCCGGATGCCGGCATGGCAGAAGAAGAAGTCGCCGAAGGACGCTGAAAAAGACAGCGAGCGCAGGAAGTCGACATGGGCTTGCGGCACTGCTTCGACCAGGGCCGCGTGTCCGTGCTCCAGCGCCTCGTCCGACCTGCCGAACCAGCTGCTGCCGGTCGAGAGCTTCACCCCGTATGACGCCGCGGTCTGGACGCCGCCATAGCGCATGAACAGACCCTCCGGATCGGGTTTGGCAAGGAATTCGAGCATGCCGATGTCATGGTTGCCGGCAAGCATGATGTTGCGGGGATCACGGCTCCGCGCCTCGATCAGGAATTCGATGACGTTCCTCGAGTCCGGTCCGCGGTCGACATAATCGCCGAGATGGATGATGCGCCAATCGGACTTTGGTCCGTACTCCAGATCGCTTGCTATCCGGCTGTGCATGGCGGCGAGCAGGTCATGACGGCCATGCACGTCGCCGATGGCATAGATGCGTATGCCTTTCGGCCCGCGCGCGTCTAGATAGTGGATGCCGGCTTCAGTCAAGGCGACGTCTTCCCGTGTCTGTCATCACGGGAAACTAGAGCGGATCGGTGAATAAGCCCCTAGCGCCGCAGCTGGTCCTTGCCCATGTCGGTTACCAGACGCTTACCGCACAGCGCCAGCGTGATGTCCATCTCCTTGCGGATGATCTCCAGCGCCTTGGTGACGCCCGCCTTGCCCATCGCGCCGAGTCCGTAAAGGAACGGCCGGCCGATATAGGTGCCCTTGGCGCCGAGGCAGAGCGCCTTGAGCACGTCCTGACCCGAGCGAATGCCGCCATCCATATGCACCTCGATCCGATCGCCGACAGCGTCGGCGATCTCTTCCAGCACCGAGATCGAGGAGGCGGCGCCGTCGAGCTGCCGCCCGCCATGATTGGACACGATGATCGCGTCGGCTCCCGTCTCGGCCGCCATCAACGCATCCTCCTTGTCGAGGATGCCCTTCAGGATCAGCTTGCCGCCCCAGCGCTCCTTGATCCAGGCGACATCCTTCCAGGACAGCTGCGGGTCGAACTGCTCCGTCGTCCAGGACGACAGCGAAGAAACGTCGCCGACACCCTTGGCGTGGCCGACGATGTTGCGGAAGGTGCGGCGCGGCGTGCCCGCTATCCCCAGGCACCAGCGCGGCTTGAGGGCGAGATCGACAATGTTGGCGAGCGTCATCTTGGGCGGTGCCGACAGCCCGTTGCGCACGTCCTTGTGACGCTGACCGAGGATCTGCAGGTCAAGCGTCAGCACCAGCGCCGAGCATTTCGCCGCCTTAGCGCGGTCGATGAGATTGACGACGAAATCCTTGTCGCGCAGCACGTAGAGTTGGAACCAGAACGGCTTCTTGGTCACCGAGGCGACGTCCTCGATCGAACAGATGCTCATGGTCGAGAGCGTGAACGGCACGCCGAATTCCTCAGCCGCCTGCGCCGCGAGCATCTCGCCGTCGGCATGCTGCATGCCGGTCAGCCCGGTCGGTGCCAACGCCACCGGCATCGCCACCTTCTCACCGATCATGGTCGATTCCAGCGAGCGGTTGCTCATGTCGACCAGCACGCGCTGGCGGAATTTTATCTTGCCGAAGTCCTCCTCGTTGGCGCGGTAGGTGCTCTCCGTCCAGGCGCCGGAATCGGCATAGTCGAAGAACATCTTCGGCACCTTGCGGCGCGCCATGTCCTTGAGGTCGGCGATGGTGAGGATGTCGCTCATGGTAGTCCCCGCGTGATCAGTGCTTAGGAGCGTTTGCGTGTCGGTTCGATGTCGCCGGCTTCCGAGCGCTGCCTGAGCCTCAGCCGTGACACGCGCTGCCAGTCGCCGCTGCGCTCGGCCTCAGCCATGGAGCGCTCGACATAGGTAATGTGGTCCATCGCCGCCTTGCGGGCGGCGGCGGGATCCGCCGCCTTGATCGCGGCGTGGATTGCCCGGTGCTGCTCAAGCAACGCCTCGCGCGCGCCGGGCACGGTGAAGACCAGCAACCGGTTCTGGAACACGCCCTCGGAGAGCAGCCGGTAGCAGGAGCGCAGCGTGTGCAGGAGGATGATGTTGTGCGCGCATTCGCAGACCGCGTGGTGGAATTCGACGTCGATTTCCGCCTCGTCGTCGAAGTCGCCGGTACGGTGCGCCTCGTCCATGCGCGCCATGATGCGGTCAAGCAGCGCCAGATCCTCGGGCGTCGCTCGCCGCGCCGCGTATTCGGCCGCGATTGCCTCGACCTCGCGCCGGTATTCCAGATAGTCGGTCACCGCCTTGCGGTGCATCGAGATCAGATCGGTCACCGGCCTGGTGAAAAGCTGGCCGATGACGTCGGCGACATGCGTGCCGCCGCCCGGTCTGGTGGTCAGCAGCCCGCGTCCTTCCAGCGCCTTCAGCGCGTCGCGCAGGATCGGCCGCGACACGTCGAACTGACGCGCCAGCTCGCGCTCGCCCGGCAGCCGGTCGCCGGTGCGCAGCACGCCCTCGAGGATCAGGCTCTCGATCTGCTGCACCACCTCGTCGGCGGTGCGCGAATGCTCGATCCTGGAGAAGATATCGCTCAATGGAAGCGCGCCTGGAAACGGAATGGATGTCGCGCAGATCTAAGCCTCCGTCGCCAACTGGTCAAATTATTTATCCAATTCGCCGAATCAGGTCGACTCCTCGGCGGCTCTGTGAATCGGCTGCAGTTGAAATTTGCTGTTTACGGCCCCTGCCGATTGCCGCAAGACAACGCGATTGCACGAAGGGTCGAAACCAGGGGGACCAGCCGTGTCGGACGCCAATCTCGAATTCCAGCCGCGTGCCCAGGGCAGCGTCATGGGCTTTCCGGCCCATGAGGGTCGCCCCGGCGCGCTAGGCGAGGTCCATGCTCGTCCGCACCCGCTGGTCGAGAAGCCGCGCGTGCTCATCCAACTCTCGTTCATGACCGAAGGCGGCTCGGCCGTCGACCTTGCCGTGCTGTCGGACCTGTCGCGGCGCTTGGGCATCGCAGCGCCCGAACGCCATGCCCGCCACCATGCCATGAAATGGGGCAAGGGCACCTTGCGCTGGGAACGGCATACGGAGTTCTCGACCTATCTCTGGGAAGGGCCGCTGGCCGAAAGCAGCCGGGGCCAGGAGGATTCGCCCTTCGGCAACGGCTTCTCGCCGCCGGGAACGGTGATCTCCGGCATCCGGCTCGAAATCCGCAAATGGACGCAGGCGAGCGAGAAGCTGATCGCCGGCTTCGATCCGACCAGCCTCTGCTATTCGCTGGTCGAGCGCGGTGCGGCGGCCATCGTCACCGACTTTCGCCAGGATGGTGACGGGCTGACCCGCATGCTGGTGCTCGACCGCGGCCTGACGCCGGCGAGCACCGGCGCCTTGTCGCAACGGCTGATCGACATCGAGACCTACCGGACGCTTGCCATGCTTGGCCTGCCGCTGGCGCTGACGCTGTCTGGCCGCGCCCGCCGCATCGAGGACCGGCTGGCGCAGACGACGCTTGAAATGAAGGCGGCCGAGACCCGCGACAGCCAGACCTTGCTCGCCGACCTCACCGAACTTGCAGCCGAATTGGAGGCCGATGCGGCATCCAGCCTCTACCGTTTCGGCGCCAGCCGCGCCTATGACGGCATCGTCAGCGAGCGGTTGGAGGCGCTGGATGAGGAGTCGGTACAGGGCTACGACACCTGGGCAGGCTTCCTGCAACGGCGCATGGCGCCGGCGATGCGAACCTGCCGCTCGGTGGAGGAGCGCCAGGCGAACCTCTCGCGAAAACTCACCCGCGCCACCACGTTGCTGCGCACCTGGGTCGATGTCGACGTCGAGAAGCAGAACCGCGACCTGCTGGCCTCGATGAACAATCGCGCCAGGCTGCAGTTGCGCCTGCAGCAGACGGTCGAAGGTCTCTCCGTCGCTGCCGTCTCTTATTATGTCGTCGGCCTCATCGGCTATGTCGCCAAAGGCGCGTCGAGCTTCGGCCATGCCTTCCCGCCGGAAGTCGTCACCGCGGCTTCGGTGCCGGTCGCCATCCTGCTCGTCTGGTGGGGCGTGCGCCGCGTGCGCAGGATGCACTCCGAGCCGGCCAAGCATCCGGGCGAGTAAACTTCCCCTCGACCGGGAGATTTCCCGAAGACAACAGGGGGCCGCGGCGCGAGAAGCTCCAGGATCTTCCTCGACGCCAGACGAGCCGGCGGTTACGTGAGGCGAACCCCTGACCGCTTCGCGGCCATCTCCCCTCGAGGGTCCCTCAAGCGGGCAGAAGCCAGCGGCAGATTGCCGCTGCGAAAGCTCGGCCGTCGTTCGCCATCCGATTTCGACCAAAGCAGCGTTTGCAAGGAATGCTCCCGGCTGGTAAAAGATTTTGACCAGTCGAGTGGAGGAGGCTTCGATGTCCGGCCTTGCCATGCCCAAGCCAGATGCCGGGACGCTGCGCAAGCGCGCCGAGATCGTCGCCGACATGCGCATCATCGTGCCGGGCGAGGGCGTTGTCGACACGGCCACCGAGATGCGCGCCTTCGAGAGCGACGGCCTGACCGCCTACCGCCAACTGCCGCTCGTCGTCGTGCTGCCCGAGACGGTGGCGCAGGTCTCCCGCGTGCTGAAATATTGCAACGAGCGCAACATCCGCGTCGTGCCGCGCGGTTCCGGCACGTCGCTGTCGGGCGGCGCGCTGCCGCTCGAAGATGCCGTGCTTCTGGTGATGAGCCGCTTCAACCGCATCCTCGCGATCGACTATCCGAACCGTGTCGTCGTCGCCCAGCCGGGCGTCACCAATCTCGGCATCACCACCGCCGTCGAGCAGGAGGGCTTTTACTACGCCCCCGATCCATCCTCCCAGATCGCCTGCTCGATCGGCGGCAATGTCGCGGAAAATTCCGGCGGCGTGCATTGCCTGAAATACGGGCTTACCGCCAACAATGTGCTGGGCATCCAGATGGTGCTGATGAATGGCGAGGTGGTGCGGCTCGGCGGCAGCCATCTCGATCAGGAAGGCTATGACCTGCTCGGCGTCATGACCGGTTCGGAAGGCCTGCTCGGCGTCGTCACCGAGGTGACGGTGCGCATCCTGAAGAAGCCGGAGACGGCACGCGCGCTGTTGATCGGCTTTCCGACCAGCGAGCAGGGCGGCCAATGCGTCGCCGACATCATCGGCGCCGGCATCATCCCGGGCGGCATGGAGATGATGGATCGCCCGGCGATCCACGCGGCCGAGGATTTCGTCCATGCCGGCTATCCGCTGGATGTCGAGGCGCTGCTGATCGTCGAGCTCGACGGGCCGAGCGTCGAAGTCGATCACCTGATCGGCTTGGTCGAGGCGATCGCCTACCGCAACGGCTCGACCACCTGCCGCATCTCGCAGTCGGAGCAGGAGCGGCTGAGCTTCTGGGCCGGACGCAAGGCCGCCTTCCCGGCCGTCGGCCGCATCTCGCCCGACTATTACTGCATGGACGGCACCATCCCGCGCAAGCAGCTGCCGCGCGTGCTCGCCGGCATGCGCGATCTCTCCGAAGAATACGGGTTGGGCGTCGCCAATGTCTTCCATGCCGGCGACGGCAACCTGCACCCGCTGATCCTCTACGACGCCAACGTGCCGGGCGAGCTCGACAAGGCCGAGCGTTTCGGCGCCGACATATTGCGGCTGTGTGTCGAGGTCGGCGGCGTGCTCACCGGCGAGCATGGCGTCGGCGTCGAGAAGCGCGACCTGATGCCCGAAATGTTCAACCAAGTCGATCTCGACCAGCAAATGCGCGTCAAATGCGCCTTCGACCCCAGCCACCTGCTCAACCCCGGCAAGGTCTTCCCGCAGCTCCGCCGCTGCGCCGAGCTCGGACGCATGCACGTGCATCGGGGCCAGATGGCGTTTCCGGACATTCCGAGGTTTTGATGGGAACGTCCCAGAACTTGGGTTTCTCTCCCCGCTTCGCGGGGGCGAGGAACCGGAGATTGCAATGACCACCTTCACCCCATCCAGCCCCGCCGAAGTCCTCTCCACCATCCAATGGGCCACCGCGGAGGAAAGCCCGCTCGAAATCCTCGGCCATGGCTCCAAGCGGGGCATTGGCCGGCCGCTGCAGACCGAACATTGGCTCGACCTGTCGAAGCTCACCGGCGTCACGCTCTACGAGCCGGCCGAGCTGGTGCTTTCGGCACGCGCCGGCACGCCACTCGCCGAAGTCGAAAAGCTGCTTGCCGAGAACGGCCAGCAATTCGCCTTCGAGCCGATGGATTACGGGCCGCTGCTCGGCGGCGAGCCGGGTAAGGGAACGCTGGGCGGCGTGCTGGCTTCCAACCTATCCGGTCCGCGCCGGCTCAAGGCGGGTGCGGCACGCGACCACATTCTCGGCATATCGGCGGTTTCCGGCCGCGGCGAAGCCTTCAAGTCGGGCGGCCGCGTCGTCAAGAACGTCACCGGCTACGACCTTTCCAAGCTGATGGCGGGGAGCTGGGGCACGCTCGCCGCGCTGACCGACGTCACCTTCAAGGTGCTGCCGGCGGCGGAAACGGAGGTGACTTTGGCCATTCGAGGCCTGCTCGACGATGCTGCCGTTGCGGCTATGGCGCTGGCGCTGGGCTCCAGCGCCGAGGTCTCGAGCGCCGCGCACCTGCCCGAGCGGATCGCCGCGCGGGTCGCCGCCGGCCATCTCGGCAGCGATGCCGCGACGCTGCTGCGCGTCGAAGGCTTTGGCCCCTCGGTCGTCTACCGTACCGAGGCATTGCGGAACCTGCTCAGCAAGGCCGGCCCGCTGCAGGAAATTGCCGGCGAAGCGTCGAAGGCGATCTGGCGCGACATCCGCGACTGTGTGCCTTTTGCCGATGGCGGCGCAGGGCCGGTCTGGCGCGTCTCGATGCCGCCGTCTGAGGCGCATCATATGGTGATGGCGCTGCGCATGCAGGCGGCGGTTGACGCCTTTTATGACTGGCAGGGCGGTCTCGCGTGGCTCTCGATGCGCGAGGACGACCCGGACGCGGAACTGCTGCGCGGTCTTATTCGCAAATATGGCGGCGGTCACGCGACGCTGGCGCGCGCATCTGCCTCGCATCGCGCGGCGCTCCCCGTTTTCGAACCGCAACCGCCGTATCTGGCGGCGCTTTCCGCGCGGGTGAAGGCCGAGTTTGACCCGAAGCACATTCTCAACCCCGGCCGCATGGCGCCTACTTCCAGCTCTGCTACTCTTTCTCTGTCAACGGAGGGAGCAGCACCATGAGCAATGCCAATCCAGGCCCGGGCAGCGGCTCGCGCCAGACCGATCGCTGGCTTGAGCCGGGTCAGACCAACGCGCTGATCATCTACATTCTCTATCTCGCCAGCCTTGTCGTCGGCGTCACCGGCATTATCGGAATCGTGCTCGCCTACATCAATCGCGGCAAGGCGGGCGGCTATGTCGAAAGCCACTACACATTCCTGATCAGGACGTTCTGGATCGGCCTTCTCTACGCGCTGATCTCGGTGGTCCTGATGATGCTCGCGATCGGCTTCCTGCTGATGTTTGCGGTTGCCGTCTGGTTCATCGTCCGCTGCATTCTCGGCCTGCAGACGCTGCAGCGTGGCGAGCCGATCAGGGACCCGCAAAGCTGGCTTCTCGGTCAATGAGAGCATGATCCAGCAAAGTGAAAACCGGTTTGCGGAAAAGATCATGCTTAGACGATAAGGACATTTTTCGTGCAGACCAATTTTTCAGCCGCGCAGCTCGCTGACCCGCATGTCGCGGAATCGGAGAAGATCCTGCGCAAATGCGTGCATTGCGGCTTCTGCACCGCGACTTGCCCGACCTATGTAACGCTCGGCAACGAGTTGGATTCGCCGCGCGGCCGCATCTATCTCATCAAGGATATGCTGGAGAACGGCCGGCCGGCGGATAAGGAGATCGTCACCCATATCGACCGCTGCCTCTCCTGCCTTGCCTGCATGACGACATGTCCGTCAGGCGTGAATTACATGCATCTGGTCGATCATGCCCGCGCCCACATCGAGCAGACCTACAGACGGCCGCTGCTCGACCGGCTGATCCGCGCCATGCTGGCTTTCGTGCTGCCCTATCCAGGCCGCTTCCGCGCCGCGCTGAAGCTCGCCCGGCTCGGCCGGCCATTGATCGGCCTGTTGGAAAAGCTGCCGACCCTGAAGCCGGTCGCCGCCATGCTAGAGCTTGCGCCGTCGTCGATCCCGCCGGCATCGCCGATCGCCTCGCCCGGGGTGCATGCGGGGCAGGGCACGAAACGCGGCCGCGTCGCCATCCTCACCGGTTGCGCCCAGTCGGTGCTCGATCCCGCCATCAACGAGGCGGCCGTCTCGCTGCTGACGCGGCTCGGCGTCGAGGTCGTGGTGCCGGAAGGCGAGGGCTGCTGCGGCGCGCTGGTGCACCACATGGGCCGCGAGGATCAGGCTCTTGCGTCGGCTAGGCAAAATGTCGACGCCTGGACGCGCGCGATAGACCAGGGCGGGCTCGACACCATCATCATCACCGCGTCCGGCTGCGGCACCACCATCAAGGATTACGGCTTCATGCTGCGTCTCGATCCGGCCTATGCGGAAAAGGCGGCTCGTGTCTCGGCGGTGGCTAAGGATATCACCGAATATCTCGCTGCCCTCGACCTGCCTGAGCCGGTGCGCAAGCCGGGCACGATCGTCGCCTATCATTCCGCCTGCTCGATGCAGCACGGCCAGAAGATTACCCGTCAGCCGAAGGAGCTTTTGGCCAAGGCGGGCTTCGTCGTGCGCGAGCCGCGCGAGGGGCATCTCTGCTGCGGCTCGGCCGGCACCTACAACATCCTGCAGCCCGACATTTCGGCCAAGCTGCGCAACCGCAAGGTGAAAAATATCGAGGCGACCGGCGCCGAAATCGTTGCCACCGGCAATATAGGCTGCATCACGCAGATCGCGTCCGCGGCGAAGCTGCCGGTGGTGCACACGATAAAATTGCTCGACTGGGCCTATGGCGGCCCGAAGCCCGATGGCGTTTCCGAGAACAGCCTGGGTGGCGCGGAATAGCTACTCAGCCGCCAGCTGGTCCGCCACACCGTAGGTCGCGCGGTAGAGCGCGCGCTGACGGCTGAGCGCCACCATGGTGTTGCGCAGCAGGATCGCCACCGTCAGCGGGCCGACGCCGCCCGGCACCGGCGTGATCCAGGAGGCGACCTCCTTGACGCTCTCGGTGTCGACATCGCCGACGATGCGGCTCTCGCCGTCCGGGCCGATCTCGGAATTGATGCCGATGTCGATGACGCAGGCGCCGGGCTTCACCATCTCGGCCTTGATCAGTCGCGGCCTGCCGACGGCGACGAACAGCGCGTCCGCGCGCCGCGCATGCGCCGCCACCGAGCGCGTCATGTGATGGCACACCGTCACTGTCGCACCCTCGCTCATCAGCAGAAAGGCGATCGGCTTGCCGACGATCTCGGAATGGCCGACCACCACCACCTCGAGGCCTTTCAGGTCGAGGCCGGTCTCTTTGAGCAGTTCGACCGATGCGGCCGCCGTGCAGGGCGCGAGGTCGAGCTGGTTGTAGACGATGTTGCCGATCGAGGCCGGATGCATGCCCTCGACGTCCTTCAGCGGGTGCACCGCCGCCTGCAGCGTCTTGATCGGGATATGCGCCGGCACCGGCCGCTGGATGATGATACCGGTGACGCGCGGATCGGCGTTGAGGCCGTGAATGGCGGCTTCCAGCTCGCCCGCCGTGATGTCGGCGGCAAAGCGCCGTTCCTCGAAGCCGATGCCGGCAAGCCCGGCCTTGGCGCGCTGGTTGCGCACATAGACGTCGACCGCGTCGGTGTCGCCGACGGTGATCGAGACCAGCTTCGGCGGGAAGCCTTCCGCTGTGGCGATGGCCGCTTCCTCGCGTACCGAAGCGATGATGCGCTGGGCGACCGGACCGCCCCTGAGATAGCGGCTGTCGTCGGACCGGGTCATAGGTGGAAACCTCTGCCTTCTGGAGCAACTCCAGAAGGGCGGTTTTCCGTCCGGAATTGCGTAAAAACAAGATTGTGCGCTGCATAGCAGAGGTGGGCCGGGAAATCAGCCCCGAATGCGAAGCATGCTGCTTCCGGGGCGACCCGCTGACGGGCTTGAAACGAAAAGGGCAGCGCGGTCTCCCGTGCTGCCCTTTCGTGACTGACCGTATCCCCACACGGCCCGTCCCCCGTTAACTCGATGCCAGTCTAAGCATGTCTATCAAAGGCGCGCTATGGCTTGAGGGCAACAGCAAGCGCCAAAACTGCTCAGCGCCGCCTAACCGGCTGATTCGCAATTACTATATCACCTCGACGGTTGTTCCGACATTGACGCGCTCGTAGAGGTCGACAACATCCTCGTTGCGCATGCGGATGCAGCCGGAGGACACCGCGCCCCCGATCGTCCAGGGCTGGTTGGTGCCGTGGATGCGGTATTCCGTGGTGCCGAGATAGAGTGCGCGCGCGCCGAGCGGGTTCTCGATGCCGCCGGCCAGATAGGTCGGCAGGTAGCGACCCTTGGCCGCCTCGCGGGCGATCATTGCCGCCGGCGGGCGCCAGTCCGGCCACACTTTCTTGTCGGTGATCTTGTGCGTGCCCGACCATTCGAAACCGGGCTTGCCGGTGCCGACACCGTAACGGCGCGCCTTGCCGTCCTTCTCGACAAGATAAAGGAAGTTCTGGTGGGTATCGATGACGATCGTGCCCGGCCTCTGCGGCCCGTCATAGGCGACTTCCTGAGGCAGGTAGATCGGGTTGATCTGTGGCCGCATCACCATGCGCTTGGCAGGCTGCCGCACGGCTGCGGTGCGCTGCTGGTCGGGCTGCGCCTGGAAAAGCCGCCGCAGCGGCTGCTGGGTCGCCCGGCGGCTCGGGCGCACGATCCCTGGCGCATGGCCGAGCTGCAGCACCCAAGGCGCTGAAAGATCGGGGCTCACCATCACGGGCGGCCTGTCGGCATAACGGTCATTGGCGAAAGAGGTCGTCGCGCCGGCGGCAAGCACCGCGGCTGCGCCGAGCACGAAAGTGAACGCTGTCTTCATCGGAACGCACCTTGATCGTCGAACTCGTCCAAGAGCAGGGAAGAGCCCTCGGCGTGGCGATCCTTGGCGCTGAGCGGCAAGCAAAACATGAATCGGAACGCGTAAAATGCCGACTTGTCAGTAAACTTTGTGGTGTGGTTACCGGCCGGTTCAGGAATCTGGTAAAGCCACGGTAAAACCGACGCTTGCGCGCATTAACGGACGGATTTCTAACAATGGAACAAGAAAATGCCGGCCTGCTCGATGGCCCCGACGGTATCGCGCGCTGCTTCTGGCACGGCAATCTGCCGGACTATCTGGACTATCACGACCATGAATGGGGCCGGCCGGTAGCGGACGATCGCCGGCTCTTCGAAAAGATCTGCCTCGAAGGTTTCCAGTCCGGTCTCTCCTGGCTGACTATCCTGCGCAAGCGCGAGAATTTCCGCGAGGCTTTCGCCAATTTCGACTTCGACAAGGTGGCGGCGTTCACCGACAAGGATGTCGAGCGTCTGCTCGGCAATGTCGGCATCATCCGCCATCGCGGCAAGATCGTCTCGACCATCAACAACGCCGGGCGTGCCCGTGAAATGGCCGATGAATTCGGCTCGCTGGCCGCCTGGTTCTGGAAGTTCGAGCCGGGGCCTGACGAGCGGCCGAGGGTCGTCGACCTCGCCCAACTGCGCGCCAATCCGACGACGGCGGTCTCGGTCCGGATCTCGAAGGAACTGAAGAAGCGCGGCTGGAGCTTCGTCGGCCCGACCACCGTCTATGCCTTCATGCAGGCGATGGGCTTGGTCAACGACCATCTCGAAGGCTGTGTCTGCCGGGCAGAGGTGGAGGCCGAACGGCAGAGGTTCAAGAGGCCGAAATAGCGTCACCTCTACCTGCCCCTTATGGCCCCCTTGTGGGCAGGTCGCGCCGAAGGCGCGGGTCGGGTCGCAAAACCGAGTTCTCGCCTCCGACGCTACGCGTCCTCAGATTGGAGGGTGGGGCAAGATCAGAGGCTACCGGCGCTAGTCAGAAACAGCCCGGCGATGATGGCCGCCACGGCGGCAAAGGCCGGGTAGATCACCAGCAGTCCGGTCACCAGCGCGTCGCGCACCGTCGGCTTGTGGGCTTCCGCCACGACCCCGAACGGCCCTGCGGGCTGCTGCGCCGGCTTGGGGGTGGCGCTGTCGGCCGGCCGGAGCTTGGGAACCGGCTTGCTCTCAATGATGTCTTCCGTGGTCGTCATGGCCCGAACCCTTATTTCGGCGCGCTTTATGGTCCTTGATTGTGTCGGCAGCATGCCGCGCTGGTGACGCAATTGTTTCGTTCTTGGCGCCGTTTTGTTTCGAAGGCACGGCCTTTCCTTCTCGCACAAGGAGAAGGGAAGGCGCCAACCCTTGCCGCCCAAGGCGGTATCGTCTAGGACACGCCCGCTCGAAATAAGTCAGCGTTCACATAGCGAAAAGACCCATCCATGGCCGACAAATCGGAAAAGACGAAAGCGCGCCTGCCGCGCGGTTTTGCCGACCGCAGCGCAGAAGACATTCGCGCCGTCGAGAAGATGATGGCGACTATACGCTCGGTCTATGAGCTTTACGGTTTCGAGCCGGTCGACCAGCCGATGATCGAATATACCGATGCTTTGGGCAAATTCCTGCCCGACCAGGACCGCCCGAACGAAGGCGTCTTCTCGTTCCAGGACGATGACGACCAGTGGCTGTCGCTGCGCTACGACCTGACGGCGCCGACGGCGCGTTTCGTCGCCGAGAATTACGACCGCCTGCCGAAACCCTATCGCAGCTACCGGTCCGGCTGGGTGTTCCGCAACGAGAAGCCGGGCCCCGGCCGCTTCCGCCAGTTCATGCAGTTCGACGCCGATACGATCGGCACGCCGGGCGTCGCCGCCGACGCCGAGATGGCGATGATGATGGCCGACGTGATGGAGGCGCTTGGCATCAAGCGGGGCGACTACGTCATCCGCGTCAACAACCGCAAGGTGCTGGACGGTGTGCTGGAGGCGATTGGGCTTGGCGGTGAGGAGAATGCTGGGCGCAGACTGACGGTGCTGCGCGCCATCGACAAGCTGGACAAGCTCGGCCCGGAAGGCGTGAGGCTGCTGCTTGGCCCGGGCCGATGGGATGGCGGCAAGGAAGGCGAAGGCGATTTCGCAAAGGGCGCGGGGCTGAACGACGCGCAGGCCGAATCGGTTCTTCTCGCAACGGCAAGGAACGGCCAGGCTGGCCAGGATTCCAGCGTCGGTGCCAACGCTGTGTATCAGGAAGGCGTCGGCGAACTTGCAACGATTGAAGCTCTGGTCAGGGCTGCAGAATATGGCGAGGACCGCATTGCGATGGACCGCTCCGTCGTGCGCGGCCTCGAATATTACACCGGCCCGGTCTTCGAGGCCGAGCTGCTGGCCGAGATCCCCAACGAGGACGGCCAGATCGTGCGCTTCGGCTCGGTCGGCGGCGGCGGCCGCTATGACGGGCTGGTCTCGCGTTTCCGCGGCGAGCCGGTACCGGCGACCGGCTTCTCGATCGGCGTCTCGCGGCTAATGACGGCGCTGAAGAACCTCGGCAAGCTCGACACTTCCGACGTCATTGCGCCGGTCGTCGTCCTGGTCATGGATAAGGATACGGAAAGCCTCGGCCGCTACCAGAAGATGGTCGCCGATCTGCGCGCCGCCGGCATTCGCTCGGAAATGTATCTCGGCGGCGCCGGTATGAAGGCGCAGCTGAAATATGCCGACCGTCGCGGCAGCCCGATCGCCCTCATCCAGGGCGGCGACGAGCGCGTCAAGGGCGAGGTGCAGATCAAGGACCTGATCGAAGGCGCGCGCCTGTCGGCCGAGATCACCGATAACGCGGAATGGCGCGCCGCGCGCCCGGCGCAGGTGACGGTAGCGGAGAGCGAGCTGCTCTCCGAGGTGAAGAAGATCCTGGCAGCGCAGGCCGAGGAGCGGGCACGTGGCAAGTAGGGCGCCAACCTCTCCTTCTCCCTTTGTGGGAGAAGGTGGCCGAGCGAAGCTCGGTCGGATGAGGGGTGTTCCAGGGAGCGCCGGCGTCTCATTCCTTCCAGCACCCCTCATCCGTCTTGGCGCTGCGCGCCAATCCACCTTCTCCCACAAGGGGAGAAGGGGAGGTGGTGCTTTATGACTTCCCGCTATCCCGCCATCGCCGCCGACGTCGCAAAACTCTTCGCTGCCCGGGACACCCACGCGGTCGAGGTGGCCGTGCTGCAGCCGGCCGATCCGTTCCTCGACATGGCGGGCGAAGACCTGCGCCGCCGCATCTTCCTGACCGAGAGCGAGACCGGCAAGACGCTCTGCCTCAGGCCCGAATTCACCATTCCGGTCTGCCTCGACCACATCGCCAGCCAGGCCGGCACGCCGCGGCGCTATTCCTATCTCGGCGAGGTGTTCCGACAGCGCCGCGAGGGCGGCAACGAGTTCTTCCAGGCCGGCATCGAGGATCTCGGCGATCGTGATACCGCCGCCGCTGACGCGCGCTCGCTGGCCGACGCGCACGCGCTGCTCTCGCTGGTGCTGCCCAGCGTGCCGCTCGCCATCACGCTCGGCGACCAGACCTTGTTCGAGGCGGTGCTGGCCGCGCTCGGCCTGCCGCGTGGCTGGCGCATGCGCCTCGCCCGCGCCTTCGGCTCGGCGTCGATGCTGGAAGCGGCCCTTGCCGACCTCGCCAATCCGCCGCGCAACAGCCAGCTGTCGGGTCCGGTGGCCTTGCTGGTGCTCGACAGCGATACCGACGGCCTCGCCGCTTATATCGCCGCCGGCATGGAAGAGGCCGGGCTGTCGGCCTCCTCGGGCCGCGCCCCGGCCGACATCGCGCGGCGGCTGATCGAGAAGGCGCAACTGCGCAGCGTGCGGCTGTCCGACGAGGCGTTCTCGGCGTTGAAAGGATTTCTCGAGATCGACGTCGCGCTGGGCGGAGCAACTGAGGCGCTGGAAAAATTCGCCGCCGCTGCCGGCCTGTCCCTTGGCGCGGCGCTCGAAAATTTCGCCGCCCGCGCCGAGGCGATCGCGGCGCATGGCCTGCCGGTCGAAAAGATCCGCTATGACGCCGCCTTCGGCCGTCCGCTCGATTACTATACCGGTCTCGTCTTCGAGATTGCTGCCCAGGGTGGCGACCGTCCGCTGGTGGGCGGCGGTCGTTACGATCGGCTGCTGACGCTGCTCGGCGCGAAGAAGCCTATCCCCGGCGTCGGCTTCTCGGTGTGGCTCGACCGCATCGAAGCATTACGGGAGCCCACGCGATGATCACGCTGGCGATCCCATCCAAGGGCCGTCTCAAGGAGCAGTCGCTTGAAGTCCTGGCCAAGGCCGGACTGGCGGTCACTCTGCCCGAGGACGACCGCAAATACCGCGCCCGTATCGACGGCCTCGACAATGTCGAGGTGGCCTTCCTCTCGGCGTCCGAGATCGCCGGCGAGATCGGCCAGGGCGCGGTCGATCTCGGCATCACCGGCGAGGATCTGCTGCGCGAAAACCTCGCGGGCTGGGAAGCGCGCGCCGAGATCGTCGCCCGTCTCGGCTTCGGTCATGCCGATGTCGTCGTGGCGGTGCCGGATATCTGGCTCGACGTCGATACCATGGCCGATCTCGACGATGTCGCCGCCGATTTCCGCCAGCGTCATGGCCGGCGGCTCAGGATCGCTACCAAATACTGGCGGCTGACGCAGCAGTTCTTTTCGCTGAAGCACGGCATCCAGGGCTACCGCATCGTCGAAAGCCTCGGCGCCACCGAAGGCGCACCGGCGGCCGGCCTTGCCGACGTCATCGTCGACATCACCACCACCGGCTCGACGCTGCGCGCCAACCATCTCAAGGTGCTGGGCGATGGAATAATCCTGAAGTCGCAAGCCTGTCTCGTTGCTTCCAGGAAGGTCCGCGACGCGGCCGATGAGGCACAGTTGCGTGGCATCGCCACGAAGATGGCTGCGCTGGTCGCTTAACCCATACCTTCGGCGGGTTTCCACCGTCCCGGCAGGCTGATAGGCTGGCTCATCCCGGGAGGTGACGGCGATGGCGATCAAACTCGACGAGCTCATGAACGCCACCAATCTGCGCGGGCGCGGAACGCATGGCACCTTCATTGCTCCGATGGACGGCAGGGCGCATGTCTCGGGCGACCGTTCGACGCCGTTGCTCGACAAAACCATTCCGGAACTGTTCTCCGATACGGTGAGCAGATACGCCACGCTCGATGCCGCCGTCTTCGTCGGCCAAGACAAGCGCTTCACCTGGAGCGAGCTGTCGGATGCGGTCGACGCGCTGGCCGCCGGCTTCCTGGCGCTCGGCCTGGAGAAGGGCGATCGCGTCGGCATCTGGTCGCCCAACCGCTGGGAATGGCTGGTGACCCAGTTCGCCACCGCGCGCATCGGCCTGATCCTGGTCAACATCAACCCGGCCTACCGGCTGAGCGAGCTCGAATATGCGCTCAACAAGGTCGGTTGCAAGGCGCTGGTCACGGCGGTCAGCTTCAAGACCTCCGACTATCTCGGCATGATCGAGACGCTGGCGCCGGAGATCGCCAAAGCCGAGCCCGGCAAGCTCGAGGCAAAGAAGCTGCCGTCGCTGAAGATCGTCATCCGCATGGGCGAGGACAACTCGCCCGGCATGTTCAATTTCGGCGATGTGCTCGCAATGGCCGGACGCGACGAGCATGACAGCCTCGATCGCATCTCCGAAAGCCTGAGGCCCGGCGACGCCATCAACATTCAGTTCACCAGCGGAACGACGGGCGCGCCGAAGGGCGCGACACTCACCCATTCGAACATCGTCAACAACGGCAGCTTCGTCACCTCGGCGATCAAGCTCACCGTCGACGACCGGCTCTGCATCCCTGTGCCGCTCTATCATTGCTTCGGCATGTCGATGGGCACGATGGGCTGCGTCACCAAAGGCGCCACGATGGTCTTCCCGGGCGAAGGTTTTGACGCGGGCGCGACGCTCAGAGCCGTCGCGCAGGAACGTTGCACCGGCCTTTATGGCGTGCCGACCATGTTCGTCGCCATGCTCGATCATGCCGATTTCTCTAGCTTCGACCTCTCCAGCCTGCGCACCGGCATCATGGCCGGCTCGCCATGCCCGATAGAGGTGATGAAGAAGGTGGTGTCGCTGATGCATATGGCGCAAGTGACCATTGCCTATGGCATGACCGAGACCAGTCCGGTTTCTTTCCAGAGCAGCGTCGACGACCCGCTGGAAAAACGCGTCTCCACGGTCGGCCGCATCCATCCGCATGTCGAGGTCAAGGCGATCGGCGCCGATGGCGCCACCGTCCCGGTCGGCGAGCCGGGCGAGCTCTGCACACGCGGCTATTCGGTGATGAAGGGCTATTGGGACGACGCGGAAAAAACCCGCGAGGCGATCGACGCTGACGGCTGGATGCACACCGGCGACCTCGCGACGATCGACGCGGAGGGCTATTGCAACATTGTCGGCCGGGTGAAGGACATGGTCATCCGCGGTGGCGAGAACGTCTATCCGCGCGAGGTCGAGGAATTCCTCTACCGCCACCCCAAGATCAAGGAAGTGCAGGTCTTCGGCATTCCCGACGACAAATATGGCGAGGAGATCTGCGCCTGGATCGTGCTGAAGCCCGGCCAGATCGCCACCGCTGAGGAGATCAAGGCCTTCTGCAGCGGCCAGATCGCGCATTACAAGGTGCCGCGCTACATCCGCTTCCGCACCGAGCTGCCGATGACGGTGACCGGCAAGCCGCAGAAATTCCTGATGCGCGAGGCAATGGTGGAGGAACTGGGGCTGGTGGCGCAGAAGACGGCGTGAGGCGGGATTGATCCGGAAATATTCAGCCTTCGCAAAACGCGCTTGAAGCGCAACTGCCGACCACGCGTTTGGATGGGATTATGGACAACGAGTTCCCCAATTTTGCGGCGCTGAAGGCCGCCAAAATCGAAAACGTGGACTATCGCATCGTCGTGCGGCGTGGCGCTCGAACCGGCAATGCGATCGTCCTCGCGCCGCACGGTGGGAAGATCGAGCCCCGCACCTCCCTGATTGCCGAGACGGTGGCAGGGAGCGATCTGGATCTGTATTGCTTTGAAGGACTGATGCCGCAAAACAATCGCGAGTTGCACATAACATCAAATAACTTTGACGAGGAATCCGCGCTCGACTTGGTGCGGGCGAAGTCGATTGTCGTTGCTATCCATGGTCGCCAGGATCGGGACGATCCCTCGACAATCTATATGGGCGGCAAGGATGCCGCGCTGATTACAGAGATAGTTCGGCGCCTCCAGGAAGCCGGCTTCAACACCAAAAGGGACAACCATATTTTTCCAGGCATCGGCGATTTGAACATCGTCAATCGTGGATTGACCGGCAAAGGAGCGCAGCTGGAGATACCCTTCTCCCTGCGCCAGCGGCTGGGGAACGAGCCGGAACTTTTGGGAAAATTCTGCACGGCGGTTCGCAAGGCGATTGACACCGTCGATGCCAGAAGCTGTTCGATCGTGTCCTAAAGCCGCCTCACCCAGACCGGCAAGGGGAGTACGCCAAGTCCTAGCACGGGTGCTTTGTGGATGGTCGTTGTCGGGGAGGGAAACGGCGTAGACCACGGCATCTCGACGTTTCGGTGCGCTGGAACAGCCGGCGCCGCAACTCCTCGCGCATCCTCGGCAGCAGCGGGTCGGCTTTCTGCAAAGAAGTCGAACGCCGGGTGATCGGTCCGTCCGCTTCGCAATGATGTCGGCTGGGGTGTTTCCCACAGGCTTTTCCGCTAAATTCGCGGAAACGCAGGGGCTTCAATGACTGGTTTCGCGCGGTCGGTGACTTCCTACACGATGCCATTGGCCGCCCTGGTGATGGCTGTCGCGGTCAGAGCCAGCGGCCTTTCGGTGGACGAAGGTTCGCTGAACATCAGGATTGTCGTTGGAGCGCTTTCGAGTGCGATCATGTTCATCACCATTTTCGTGGTGCTCGACCACGCCGAGGCAGTGGCCCGGCGCGTGGGGGAGCCGTACGGGACGTTGGTGCTGACCTTTGCCGTGACGGCAATCGAAGTGTCGATCATCGTTTCCATGATGCTGCATGGAGAGAACAACCCGACATTGGCGCGCGAGTCCGTCTTCTCGACGGTGATGATTATCTCTACCGGCGTCGTCGGTACGTGTCTCACGCTTGGCGGCTGGCGTCATCGCAAGCAGGCAATCGTTCGGCAAGGGACCAGCGCGTATCTCGCGGTTCTGATCGCGCTGACTGTCGTGACGCTTGTCCTGCCGACCTACACCCAGACGACGGATCCAGGCACGTTTTCGGCGGGCCAGCTTGGTTTTGTGAGCGTCCTTTCAGTGCTGCTCTATGCAAGCTTCGTGTTCGCCCAGACCGTTCGGCACCGGGACGACTTCGTCCAGGAACAGGCGCACGACGTTTCGATGCGAACTGCCCTTCACGAAAGCCTTTCTGTCGGCGTTCTGCTGCTGGTGAGCGGGCTGATCGGCATCGTCATGCTGGCCGAGCAGGTCGCCGCCGGTGTCGAGGACACGCTCGTTGCCTACCAGGTGACCCAGGCCGACAGTATCGTGGGAGCGATGATCGCCGGGCTGGTTTTGATGCCGGAGGCCATTTCGGCGGTTCGCGCCTCGCTCAACAATGAGCTGCAGCGCGGCCTCAACGTTGCGATGGGTTCGGCCTGCGCCACCATCGGTCTGACGATACCGGCGGTCGCGGCCGCCAGCCTGCTGACAGGCCGAGGGTTGACCCTTGGGCTTCCGGCGGCTGATGCGGTACTTTTGGCCCTGGCGCTTTTCATTTGCAGCGTAAGCTTCAGCACCGAAAGAACGACATTCCTGACCGGAATGGTTCATATTGTGGTGTTCTTTACCTACGTATTTCTCATATTTGTGCCGTGAAGGCTTGCAATCGAACGAGGGATAGAGAACTCGAGGTTGGGACCCGCACTATCGGATTTTCGAAGCGGGCAGCGTTAGCTCCGGTAAGCAGCAGAAGCTTCCGATACGGGGCGTTGGCTGAGAATTGGGATTGGGCAAAGCTCAGAAACCAGGGTCAGCTCGCCAGCACCGCATGATCCAATCCCCGTATGATCTTTGCCAGTTCCACGCATTCGTCCTGGCGCACCTTGTTGCGCCGCCATGCGAGGCAGATCATGCGCTGCGGCATCGGCTCCTGGAACGGCACGATCTTGAGGTCCGGCATGACGCCGGCGGCGCTTGCCGCCATTTCCGGAACCAGCGTCACGCCCAGCCCATGCGCCACCATCTGCAAGAGCGTGGTGAGACTGGTGGCGCCATAGCTTGCCATCGCCACCGGCCGAACATTGCCGCAGACGGCCAGAGCCTGTTCGCGCAGGCAATGACCTTCCTCGAGCAGCATCAGCCGTTCCAGCGCCGGGCTTTCCGGCGGCACGGGCGGCGAGGCGAAAGCCGGATCGCCGGCGGGCACCGCAAGGAAGAAGCGGTCCGGGAAGAGCTCTTCCGTGACAAGCCCCGGATGGTCGAGCGGCAGCGCGGCGATGAAAGCGTCGAGCTTGCCCGAGACATTGTCCTCGACCAGCGATGCCGTCACCGCCTCGCGCAGTTCGAGCTGCAGGCCCGGGAAATGCTTCTTCAATTCCGGCAGGACCCACGGCAGGAGATAGGGCGCTACGGTCGGAATGATGCCCAGCCGGAAGCGGCCTTCCATCGCAGGGCGGCCGCGCCGGGCGGTTGTCTCGACGTCACGTATATCGGCAAGAATGCGCTCGATGCGCGGCTGCAGCACAAGTGCTTCGTCCGTCATCCGCACCGCCTTGCCGCCGCGCTCGAACAGAAGACAGTTCAGCCGCTCTTCCATTTCGGCGATCTGGGCGGAGAGCGCCGGCTGGCTGACGCCGGCAAGCTTCGCGGCGCGGCCGAAATGCAGCGTCTGCGCCAGCGCGTCGAAATAAAGCATCTGTCGCACGGTGAGGCCGATCATAAGGAAAGCTTATCAAAACGAACAGGAAAGGCAATTTGTCTTTATCGCCAAGCCGGCCTAGGCTGGAATCATTCCAGATTGGCGCGGCCGCTGGCCGGCCCCGAAATCTGCGCAGAATCAATCTCGGAAAAATCAAAACCCTGGAGAGTAAGATGGACGCGAAAACCGACGACAACAGCGCTGGCAAATGCCCCGTGGCGCATGGATCCGCCGGCAGGACCAATCGGGATTGGTGGCCGAATCTGCTCGACCTTGGCGTTCTTCATCAGCAGTCGAACCTCTCGGACCCGATGGGCGAGGATTTCAACTACGCCACCGAATTCCGGAGCCTCGATCTCGATGCCGTGATCAAGGACCTGCACCATGTGATGACCGACTCGCAGGACTGGTGGCCGGCCGATTTCGGCCATTACGGACCGCTCTTCATCCGCATGGCCTGGCACAGTGCCGGCACCTATCGCATCGGCGACGGGCGTGGCGGCGCCGGTGCCGGCCAGCAGCGGTTCGCGCCGCTGAACAGCTGGCCGGACAATGCCAATCTCGACAAGGCACGCCGGCTGCTGTGGCCGGTCAAACAGAAATACGGCCGCAAGATCTCCTGGGCCGACCTGATGATCCTTGCCGGCAACGTCGCGCTGGAATCGATGGGCTTCAAGACCTTCGGCTTCGCCGGCGGCCGCGCCGACGTGTGGGAGCCGGAGCAGGACGTGGATTGGGGCTCCGAAACGAAGTGGCTGGACGACCAGCGCTATTCCGGCGACCGTGAACTGCAGGGCCATCTCGGCGCCGTTCAGATGGGCCTGATCTACGTCAACCCGGAAGGCCCGAACGGCAAGCCGGATCCGGTCGCCGCGGCCCGCGACATCCGCGAGACCTTCCGCCGTATGGCCATGAACGACGAAGAGACCGTGGCGCTGATCGCCGGCGGCCACACCTTCGGCAAGACCCATGGCGCCGGCGATGCCTCGCTGGTGGGCGTGGAGCCGGAAGGTGCCGGCATCGAAGCGCAGGGCCTCGGCTGGTCGAGCAAACATGCCACCGGCATTGCCGGCGACGCCATCACCTCGGGCCTGGAGGTCACCTGGACCACGACGCCGACCAGATGGAGCAACAATTTCTTCGACAACCTGTTCAACTTCGAATGGGAGCTGACGAAGAGCCCGGCCGGTGCCAATCAGTGGACGCCGAAGGGCGGCGCCGGCGCCGGCACGGTTCCGGACGCGCACAATCCCTCCAGGCGTCATGCTCCGGCCATGCTCACCACCGATCTCGCGCTGCGCTTCGATCCGGCCTATGAGAAGATCTCGCGTCGCTTCCACCAGTACCCGGACCAGTTCGCCGACGCTTTCGCCCGCGCCTGGTTCAAGCTCACCCATCGCGACATGGGCCCGGTGGTTCGTTATCTCGGCCCGCTCGTGCCGAAGGAAGAGCTGATCTGGCAGGATCCGATTCCGGCGATCGACCACGAACTGGTCAGCGAAGAGGATATCGCCGCGCTGAAGGCGAAGATCCTGGCCTCCGGCCTCACGGTTCCTGAACTGGTCTCAACTGCCTGGGCCTCGGCCTCGACCTTCCGCGGCTCGGACAAGCGCGGCGGCGCCAATGGCGGCCGCATCCGTCTCAGCCCGCAGAAGGACTGGGAAGTCAACCAGCCGGCCCAGCTTTCGAAGGTGCTGGCGAAGCTCGAAGCCATCCAGCAGGAGTTCAACGCGGCGCAGGCTGGCGAGAAGAAGATCTCGCTCGCCGACCTGATCGTGCTCGGCGGCGCCGCCGCGATCGAGAAGGCCGCGAAGGACGGCGGCAATGAGGTGAACGTGCCCTTCACGCCAGGCCGCATGGACGCTTCGCAGGAGCAGACCGATGTCGAATCCTTCGCGGCACTCGAGCCGAGGGCCGACGGCTTCCGCAACTATGTCCGCGGCAGGCTGCCCATGTCCGTCGAAGCGATGCTGGTCGACCGTGCGCAGCTCCTCACGCTGACGGCGCCGGAAATGACGGTGCTGGTCGGCGGCCTGCGCGTGCTCGGCGCCAATCATGGCGGCTCAAAGCACGGCGTGTTCACCGACAGGCCGGGCACGCTGACCAACGACTTCTTCATCAACCTGCTCAGCATGGCGACCATCTGGGATCCGGCGGCCGGCTCCGAGCCAGACTCGGATGAGGTCTATGAGGCGCGCGACCGCAAGACCAAGCAAGTCAAGTGGACCGGCACCCGCGCCGACCTGATCTTCGGCTCGCACTCGCAATTGCGTGCGCTGGCCGAGGTTTACGGCTCGGCGGATGCCAAGCAGAAGTTCGTCAAGGACTTCGTGAAGGCGTGGACGAAGGTGATGAATCTCGACCGCTTCGAACTGGTCGCGAAGTAAAGCATGTCTCCCGAGAGTGGGAGCCGCTTTTGGGCACAAAGGCAACTAAAGCGCACGGAGCGAAACTGAAAGATCGCGATGCGCTTTAGGTCTCATCCTCCCAAAGAGAAGGCGCGGGTTCATGCCCGCGCCTTTTGCATTACGTATCAGTCTTTTTCGAAGATGCCAGTCTTGGCGACGATGCCGGCGATCGCCCCGCCGATCAGTGGCGCGACGATGAACAGCCAGAGCTGGCCGAGCGCCGCCCCGCCCGAAAACAGCGCCGGGCCGATCGAGCGCGCCGGATTGACCGAAGTGCCCGTCACCGGGATCATGGCAAAGTGGAGCCCTGCCAGCGTCAGGCCTATCACCAGGCCGGCAAAGGCCGTCATGTGCTTGGCGTTGGTGACGCCGAGAATGACGGTGACGAAGGTGAAGGTGCCGATCAGCTCCCACAGGAAGGCCGAGCTCATGCCCCATTTCGCCTCGTCCCAGCCATTGGCGCCGAAGCCCCCGGTGTGGCCGCCGGCCTGACCGGTGACGATGATCCACAGCGCCAGCGAAGCGATCATGGCGCCGATGATCTGCGCGATCCAGTAAGGCACGACTTCCCTCGCCGGCATCCGCCCCGCAAGGAACACGCCGAGCGTCACCGCCGGATTGAGATGCGCGCCCGAGATCGGGCCGATCGCATAGGCCGCGGCGATCAGGCCGATGCCGAACGCCAGGCCGATACCTTCCTGTCCGAGCGGCAGCGCGCCGCCGAAGCCGCCCGTGACCACGGAGGCCGTGCCGATGAACACCAACAGAAACGTGCCTAGAACTTCTGCTAGATAAGTCTTCATTGCCCTCTCCTCATAGGGATCCGCCAGACCGCGTTTTCCGCGTCGCGAATCACAGACGAAAGAGTATTCCTGCCGGCAAAACTTGGAAGGCTGAGTGTTAAGCCAGCGGTCTTGCTTTGCATCCGCCAGTCAAGACATTAGAGAAGTTTCATGTGCGATGCGTTTTTCTTGTTGTCCGCTGACCGCCGACTGCCGCGAAAGAACCTTCCGTCTGTTCATGGACGATGGCATGGGCAGGTCGTTTTGGCTTCACCGCAAGAGAATTGTTTCAATCGGAGCCGGAAAGGCTCTAAGAGCAGGGCGGAAAGCAACGATAGACGGAAGCAGGAATGAGACTGGGCGGAAGGCTGGCGGCAGCCATCGAAGTGCTTGAAGACATCGGCCGGCGGCATCGGCCGGTGGCCGACGCCTTGCGCGACTGGGGCTTGTCGCACCGCTTTGCCGGTGGCGGCGACCGCGCGGCGATCGGCAACATCGTCTACGACGCGCTGCGCCGCAAGCGCTCGGCCGGCTGGCTCTTCGGCGAGGAGACGCCGCGCGCCATCGGCTTCGGCGCGTTGCTGCTGGAATGGGGCCAGACGGCGCGGTCGCTGAATGACGCTCTCGACGGCGACAAATTCGCGCCGCCGCTGCTCAGCGCCGCCGAACTGAAAGCGGCAGCCTCCGGCAGGCTCGCCGATGCGCCAGATGCCGTGCGGGCCGATGTTCCGGACTGGTGCGAGCCGCTCCTCGAACACGCCTTTGGCGATGCCTGGGTCGAAGAGGGCGCGGCTCTCGCGATGCGCCCGCCGCTGGATCTCAGGGTCAATGCGCTGCAGGCAGACCGTGGTAAGGTGCTGACGGAACTCCAGGGCACCGGTGCAGCAGCTGCCGCAATCGCGCCGCACGGCATTCGCATCCCGCCGATCAATGGCGACGGCAGGCATCCGAACGTCCAGGCCGAGCCCGCCTTCCAGAAAGGCTGGTTCGAGGTGCAGGACGAGGGCTCGCAGCTTGCAGCAGCGCTCGCCGGCGCCGAGCCAGGCATGCAGGTGCTCGACTATTGCGCGGGCGCCGGGGGCAAGACCCTGGCGCTTTCGGCAGAGATGGACAATCGCGGCCAGGTCTTCGCCCATGATGCGGAAAAGGTGCGGCTGGCGCCGATCTTCGAGCGCATCCGCCGCGCGCACAGCCGCAACATCCAGGTCGTCAGCAAGCCCGCGGAACTCGCGCCGCTCACCGGCCACATGGACCTCGTGCTGATCGATGCGCCCTGCACCGGCAGCGGCACCTGGCGGCGGCGCCCGGACGCCAAGTGGCGGCTGACGGACAGACAGCTCGATGCCCGCAAAGGTGAGCAGCAGGCGATCCTCGACATGGCGCAGGCTTTCGTGAAGCCCGGCGGGCTGCTCGTCTACATCACTTGCTCGGTGTTCGATGCCGAAAACGGCGAGCAGGTCGCCGCCTTCCGCGAGCGCCACGGCGATTTTGCGCCGGTCGACCACCGCCAACTCTGGGACGGCCGTTTCCCCGGCCACGAGGGCGCTGCGCGTATTGGCGAAGCCGGTGGCATCTCGCTGTCGCCGGCGCTCAGTGGCACTGACGGGTTCTATTTCCACGCCCTGCGCAGGGCCGCATGAGGGCAGCCGGCATTTGCTGCGCTGCAACATAAGAGATTGCCTGTCCTGCCTGCCTCTGCAATAAGCTTCGCCAGCAAAAATGAGCGAAGGCCATGGCAGCCAAGATCGTACCCGCTCCCGACTATGAGGATCGCGTCAGGACTTCCTTTGCCCGCCAGAAGGCCATGGCCACCATCGGCGCTGAGCTGACGCTGGTCACGCCCGGCATCATCGAGATCGAGATGCCCTATGCCCCTTCGCTCACCCAGCAGCACGGCTTCCTGCATGCCGGCGTCATCTCGACCGCGCTGGACTCGGCCTGCGGCTATGCCGCCTTCTCGTTGATGCCGCAGAATTCCAGCGTGCTGACCATCGAATTCAAGGTCAACCTCTTGGCGCCAGGGAAGGGCGAGCGCTTCCTGTTCCGCGGCTCGGTGACCAAGCCAGGCCGCACCATCATTGTTGCCGATGGCCAGGCCTATGCTTTCGCCGCCGATGGCGAGGCCAAGCTGATCGCCACCATGACCGGCACAATGATGACGGTGGTTGGCCGCGACGGCATCGAGGGGTGATCCATGGCGAGCGTTGCGCGGTTAGGGGAAAAATCCGTCCTCTTCGTCATGGCGGCCGAGGCCGAATACGGTCCGCATCTCAAAAAGCTGTTCACGCCGCTGATGACCGGCGTCGGCCCGGTCGAGGCCGGCGTGCGCCTCGGCGCCGAGCTCGCCACGTTGAAGGCCGAGGATGCGCTGCCTGATCTCGTCGTATCGCTGGGCTCCGCGGGAAGCCGAACGCTCGAACAGACCGAAATCTACCAGGCCGTGTCGGTGAGCTACCGCGACATCGACGCTTCGCCGCTCGGCTTCGCGAAGGGCGCGACGCCGTTCCTCGACCTGCCCGTGACGGTGCCGCTGCCCTTCCTCATTCCCGGCATCAGGACCGCGACGCTGTCGACCGGAGGCGCCATCGTCACAGGCGCCGCCTATGACGCGATCGACGCCGACATGGTCGACATGGAGACCTTCGCCTGCCTGCGCGCCTGCCAGCTGTTCGGCGTGCCTCTGATCGGCCTGCGCGGTATTTCCGACGGCGCGGTCGATCTCAGGCATGTCGGCGACTGGACCGAGTATCTGCACGTCATCGACGAGAAGCTGGCGGCGGCGATAGGTCTGCTAGAGCAGGCGATTGCGTCCGGCGCGATCGGCCTTACTTAATGCATGTCGCCCAAAAGTGCGCAGTGCTTTTGGGAGAACGACATGTATCAAGATGAAACTTGAAGCTCGTCGCCTGGGCCCGTTCGACGCGACGCGCTTTAGGCGTTTTGGCAAGGACCGAACGCCGCAACGCGCCACCATTGCGTCGAATCGGTTCTTTCTTTAAAGGCTCGCCATGACGACACATCCCGACACCGTTCTCATCATCGACTTCGGCAGCCAGGTCACGCAGCTGATCGCGCGGCGCGTGCGCGAGGCCGGGGTCTACTGCGAGATCGTTCCGTTCCAGTCAGCCGCAGAGGGCTTCCGCCGCATCCGGCCGAAGGCCGTCATCCTATCGGGCAGCCCGCACTCGACCGTCGACATCGGCTCGCCCCGCGCGCCCGACGAGGTCTTTTCGTCCGGCATTCCGGTGCTCGGCATCTGCTATGGCGAACAGACGATGTGCGCTCAGCTCGGCGGCAAGGTCGAGGCCGGCCATCACCGCGAGTTCGGCCGGGCCTTCCTGGAGATCGAGGACGACTGCGCGCTGTTCGAGGGTGTCTGGGCCAGGGGCACGCGTCATCAGGTCTGGATGAGCCACGGCGACCGCGTCACCGCCATTCCGGAAGGATTCAAGATCGTCGGCACCTCCACCGGCGCGCCCTTCGCAGCGATTGCCGACGAGGCACGGAAGTTTTACGCGGTGCAGTTCCATCCCGAGGTCGTCCATACCCCGGACGGCGCGAAGCTGCTGAGCAACTTTGTCCACCATATCGCCGGCCTCAGCACGGGCTGGACCATGGCTGCCTATCGCGAGCAGGCGGTCGAGGCGATCCGCAAGCAGGTCGGCAAGGGCAAGGTGATCTGCGCGCTATCAGGCGGCGTCGATTCCTCGGTCGCTGCGCTCCTGATCCACGAGGCGGTCGGCGATCAGTTGACCTGCATCCTCGTCGACCACGGCCTGATGCGGAAGGACGAGGCGAAAAGCGTGGTGGAGATGTTCCGCCAGCATTACAACCTGCCGCTGATCCTGGTCGACGCTTCCGACCGCTTCATTTCGGCGCTGGAAGGCGAGAGCGATCCGGAAAAGAAGCGCAAGACCATCGGCCGCCTGTTCATCGAGGTGTTCGAGGAAGAGGCCAAGAAACTTGGCGGCGCCGACTTCCTGGCGCAGGGCACGCTCTATCCCGACGTCATCGAAAGCGTCTCCTTCTCCGGCGGCCCGTCGGTGACGATCAAGTCGCATCACAATGTCGGCGGCCTGCCCGAACGCATGAACATGAAGCTGGTCGAGCCGCTGCGCGAGTTGTTCAAGGACGAGGTGAGGGCGCTGGGCCGAGAGCTCGGCCTGCCCGAAAGCTTCATCGGCCGCCATCCGTTCCCGGGTCCTGGCCTCGCCATACGCTGCCCGGGCGGCATCACCCGCGAGAAGCTCGAGATCCTGCGCGAGGCCGACGCCATCTACCTCGACGAGATCCGCAAGGCCGGCCTCTACGATGCCATCTGGCAGGCCTTCGCCGTGCTCTTGCCGGTGCAGACCGTCGGCGTGATGGGCGACGGCCGCACCTACGAATTCGTCTGCGCGCTGCGCGCTGTGACCTCGGTCGACGGCATGACGGCCGATTTCTACCACTACGACATGAACTTCCTGGGCGCCGCCGCCACCCGCATCATCAACGAGGTGAAAGGCATCAATCGCGTCGTTTACGACGTTACGTCGAAGCCCCCGGGCACCATCGAGTGGGAATGATTCAGGCCCATCCGAACACCGCTGAAATTGCGCTAGAGTTCGATCTAAGTCACTGATATAAAAAGTAGTTTTGGCCGGCAATTTTCGCCGGTTATCGGTGTGCGTCGTTTGGAGGTGCCGTACCGGTTGCCGGACCTCACCCACATTGCCACGATGATTTTTGACAGTACCGTCACGTCATAGAGGGCTTCTGACGGTCACCTTTTTCCACGCCAAGCAGCTGAAAACTAAAGGTAAATTCTGCAAATCAGCCCTCAAAACCTGATGACGGTACTTTAAGCTTCCGCGAAGTTCGGCCATCGGGCGATTACGTTCAATGGCTCGCCATAGCTACCATTTGCAAGGTCCACGAGCCCTGGCGGGAGCAAGGCGGAACAATCCGATTGCCGGCGAGTTTTCAAGATGAAGGGCGCATCTGTTTCGGAGGAAGACTGGGATGAAACGCGTCCTTGCCCAAAATGCGGTACGGCTGATGCTGGGCGGCGTAACCGCCTGTCTGCTTACGGTCGTTGATATCCCCAACCCGATTGCACCATTCTCGCTAGTGTCGCAGGCAAGGGCCGCCACCGAGGTTTCGATCAGCACATTCTACGAAGACCTGTCGTCCCATGGCGATTGGGTCTCGTATCATGGAGCGACCGTTTTCGTGCCAGTTGATGTACCTGACGATTGGCGCCCGTATACCCTGGGCCATTGGGTCTATACAGAGGAGTATGGCTGGCTCTGGGTATCCGACGAGCCATTCGGCTGGGCGACGTACCATTACGGCCGGTGGGGCTATGCCGACGATATCGGCTGGTACTGGGTTCCGGGCACTCGCTGGGCGCCAGCATGGGTAACTTGGCGTCGTGACAGGGAGCACATCATTTGGGCTCCGCTGCCGCCGCGCCGTGATCCGGACTTGATTTCAATCGAGGTGACCTTCGACACGACGCCGGATTATTACTGGGTGGTAGTCCCTAGCCGCGAATTCCTTGCTGCCGACGTTTCTGTCGCCGTTATCCGTGATAGGTCCGAGTTTGTGCGGATTGTCGAGGCGGCCCAGCCGGCCGGCGACGTGACCATCCAGAACAACGTGGTGGTCAACAAAGTCATTGATGTTGATGTGATCGAAAAGGAGACGGACCAGAATGTGACTGCCGTCAAGGTCAGCAAGACCGACGCGCCCGAGCAGTCCGGCAAATTGGAAAATGACACGGTCGCGGTCTTCGAAGGTGAGGTGAAAGCCGACCCCAAGGCAAAACCAGCTAAGCTAAAGGACATCGAGCAGGTGAAGCAGGTTCAGGCTGGCCGTAAATCGAAGCCGACCGAAGGCGCAAGGGCCGATGGGGCGGAGCCGGAAGAGACCGCCAAGCCTGAGCAGCCCGCCGCCGAGCAGCAGCAGGCCGAGCCGGAACAGGCCGCCAAGCCTGAGAAGCCGAAGGGCAAGAAGCAGCCCGCCGCCGAACAGGAGGCCGAGCCGGAACAGGCGGCCAAGCCCGAGAAGCCGAAGGCCAAGACGCAGCCCGCCGCCGAGCAGCAGCAGACCGAGCCGGAACAGGCTACCAAGCCTGAGAAACCGAAGGCCAAGAAGCAGCCAGCCGCCGAGCAGCAGGCCGAGCCGGAACAGGCTGCCAAGCCTGAGAAACCGAAGGCCAAGAAGCAGCCCGCCGCCGAGCAGCAGGCCGAGCCGGAACAGGCGGCCAAGCCTGAGAAACGGAAGGCGAAGGAGCAGGCCGCCGCCGAGCAGCAGCAGGCCGAGCCCGAGCAGGCGGCCAAGCCCAAGCCACGGGGCCAGAAAAACAAGGCGTGCGATCCGCAGACTGACGCGAACTGCTAGGCGGCCGCGAAGGAAAGTCGATTGCACAGCCGCCGGAGTTACCCGGGGCGAGTCAGCGACACTCGTCTTTGCAGTCCGAGTCCCTGCGATTCTCCCCGACGTTCCTCGGCTCCGATAGCGTCGGATCCTTGGCGGCGGATGGGCCCAGTGCCGGGACGTTGTTCTGGACCGTCATGACCAATGTTCGGCGGCCGGCGCGCGCATGTCGGTGGGCGGGCCACTGAACGCAGCAAGGGCGAAGCAGTCGTGGCGCTCGAGGAGAAATTCACGCGCTATCGCCAACCCGCTGACGGCTGGTCTGCGCTGCCGAAGCGAAGGGCATGTGAAATCGGGCGGGGCGATGTTGGAACCATTGCCATTTGCCACAGAAGCCGGGCTAGGCCGCGCGTGAGCCTTCGGAGGTAGTGGGGTGCAGAAAACGCGTCAGGGGGGCCTATTTCGTTCACCTGTCGCGCGCCTGTCGAGCGGCGGCACTAGACAAAAGCCGCCGGTGAACAACTCCTGGGACCTTCGCCCCTTGTCGAAGTTCGGTAGCTGGGCGGCGCTGTTGCGTCGGGATGGCATATCGGGCCCGATTGGAACGGGCTGATCAGAGGAGACCCGACAAAAGAGCCGTCCCTCACACCGTCGGGCTCTTTCAATGCATTGGCGGCGCTTTATTGAAGAGCTTTCCGGTGACCAGCTACACCGTTGAAACGATGTCGGGGACGGATGCAGTATTGCCTACGCGAGGACCACCTCACCTAAAGAAGCCGCTGAATGGGTGACCGGCCGCCACGTACAGGACCGGCGAGACGAGACCCAATGGGTTCGCGTCACCGACGACACCAATCGAGCGGTCTACAATTTGCTTCAGATTGGAAAAGCCCGCCGCCGAGACGGACCGGGTCCCTCACTTGTTAGCCGCCCGCGGCGCAAAGATTTCAATTCCCAACATCTCTCGCCGTGCGACTACGGGGGTCGGCAGAAGGCAAACGGCGATGTAAAACATGCAATAGAAAATTGCGATGAAAATAGAGGCAGAAGCCCAAAATTTGACAACGCCTTGAAGCGGAAGCGGCCGTTGAAAACTTGAGTTGAAATTATAACCAACTGTAACTGATCGATTTTTTTGCCCGGCACTTTGGACTGTCAGGTTTGGCACGCCGCTTGCACCGCAATGTTGCAATGCAAAACAACCAGCTTGGGAGTGTGCAATATGAGGGGCAATTTTTCGACAATAACAAAAATGTTTTCGGCCGGCGTGATCGCTGCCGGCCTGTCGATATCGGCTCCCGCCAGAGCGGCCGACGACACGATCAAGGTCGGCATCCTCCATTCGCTCTCGGGGACCATGGCGATTTCGGAGACGACGCTGAAGGACGTCATGCTGATGCTGATCGAGGAGCAGAACGCTAAGGGCGGCCTGCTCGGCAAGAAGCTCGAGGCGGTTGTCGTCGATCCGGCCTCCAACTGGCCGCTCTTCGCCGAAAAGGCGCGCGAGCTGATCTCCAAGGACAAGGTCGCGGCGGTCTTCGGCTGCTGGACCTCGGTGTCGCGCAAATCGGTGTTGCCGGTGTTCTCGGAGCTCGACAACATCCTGTTCTACCCCGTCCAGTATGAGGGCGAGGAAAGCGAGCGCAACGTCTTTTACACGGGTGCTGCCCCCAACCAGCAGGCCATTCCGGCCGTCGACTACCTGATGAGCGCCGATGGCGGCTCGGTGAAGCGCTGGGTGCTCGAAGGCACCGACTATGTCTACCCGCGCACCACCAACAAGATCCTCGAAGCCTATCTGAAGTCGAAGGGCGTGCCGGCCGAGGACATCATGGTCAACTACACGCCGTTCGGCTTCTCCGACTGGCAGACCGAAGTCTCGGCGATCAAGAAGTTCGGCTCGGCCGGCAAGAAGACGGCCGTGATCTCGACCGTCAACGGCGACGCCAACGTGCCGTTCTACAAGGAACTGGGCAACCAGGGCATCAAGGCCGAGGACATTCCAGTCATGGCCTTCTCAGTCGGCGAGGAAGAACTGGCCGGTCTCGACACCGGACCGCTGGTCGGCCACCTCGCCGCCTGGAACTATTTCGAGAGCGTCGACACGCCCGAGAACAAGAAGTTCATCGACGACTGGCACAAGTTCATAAAGAACGACAAGCGCACGACCAACGACCCTATGGAAGCCCACTATATCGGCTTCAACATGTGGGTGAAGGCAGTCGAGAAGGCCGGTACTACCGATCCGGACAAGGTCATCGACGCCATGGTCGGCGTCTCGGTGCCGAACCTGACCGGCGGCTATTCGACGATGATGCCGAACCATCATATCACGAAGCCGGTGCTCATCGGCGAGATCCAGGCCGACGGCCAGTTCGAGACCGTCTCGCAAACGCCCGGCCTTGTGATGGGCGACGAATGGTCCGACTACCTGCCCGATTCCAAGAACCTGATCTCCGATTGGCGCGCGCCGCTCAGTTGCGGCAACTTCAACGTCGCCACCGGCAAGTGCGGCGGCAAGGGCACCAACTGATCCTCCCAGGTCTGTCGGGTCGCCGCGTGGCCCCGCGATCCGAGACCGCGGCCCGGGCGGGCCTTCGCGTCCCGCCCGGGCAGAAATCTCAAACGTTCGAGATCCGCTGAAGCTGATGATCCTGTTGCGCGCGATTGGCTTGACGCTGCTGCTGACGATGGCAAGCCTGCTGCCCTCGAAGGCAGGCGAGGCCGATCTTCGCGCGGCAATAGCCAAGTTCGCTACAGCGACTAATTTCTCGGCCACGGAAGCCATCGTGCGCGAGCTCGCGGCCAGCGGCGATCCGGCCGTCGAAAGGCCGCTGTCGGCGCTCGCCGACGGCAACCTCTATATTCGCAAAGCCGATTCGCAGGTCTTCATCGGCAAGGACGCGGCGAGCGGTGTCGAACTGCTCGATCCTTTCAGCGGCGACAAGTCCGCCGATGCCGCCAAGGCCGATCTCACCAAGATCAAGGTCAACAACGGTCTTCGCCGCGCCATACGCGACGCGCTGGGGACGCTGACGCTGCGCGCCAAGGACGCGAGCGTGCGCCTTGCCGCCGCCGCGACCATGTTCAAGACGCCCGACGCGGCGAATATCGAACCGCTCGATGCCGCGATCGCTGCTGAGACCGACCCAGCCGTCAAGAAGATGTTCGTGCAGGCGCGCGCGGCGTCGGTTCTGGTTTCCGACAAGCCGGAAGCCGACAAGCTCGCCGCCATCTCGGCCATCGCGGCGCGCGGCGACCGCGATGCGCTTTCCCTGCTGACCTCCGTTGAGGCTGGCGCGCAGGGAGCGGTCAAGAACGTGGCAACCGCCGCGATCGGCCATATCAATTCGACGCTGGCATTGTGGGATGCCGGCCAGAACATCTGGTACGGCATATCACTCGGATCGGTGCTGCTGCTCGGCGCTATCGGTCTCGCCATCACCTTTGGCGTCATGGGCGTCATCAACATGGCGCATGGCGAGATGGTGATGCTCGGCGCCTACACCACCTTCGTCGTCCAGCAGGTGATCCGCACGTCGTTTCCGAGCCTCTTCGACTGGTCGCTGGTCATCGCGCTGCCGCTCGCCTTCCTGGTCTCGGCGCTGGTCGGCCTCGTCATCGAGCGCGGCGTCATCCGCTTCCTTTACGGCCGGCCGCTGGAGACGCTTCTTGCCACATGGGGCGTCTCGCTGATCCTGCAGCAGGCGGTGCGCACCGTCTTCGGTCCGACGAACCAGGAGGTCGGCAATCCGTCCTGGATGTCGGGATCGTTCGACATCGGTCAATTGGCCATCACCTGGAACCGGCTGTGGATACTGGTGTTCGCGCTGCTGGTGTTCGGTGTGCTGCTCTACGTCATGAAGCGGACGCCCTGGGGCCTGCAGATGCGTGCCGTCACCGCCAATCGGCGCATGGCCGCATCCATGGGCATCAGGACGCCCTGGATCGACGCGCTGACTTTCGCGCTCGGCTCCGGCATCGCCGGGATCGCCGGCGTGGCGCTCAGCCAGATCGACAACGTCTCGCCCAATCTCGGCCGCGGCTACATTATCGACAGTTTCATGGTCGTGGTCTTCGGTGGCGTCGGCAATCTCTGGGGCACGCTGGTCGGCGCCTTCTCGCTCGGCATCGTCAACAAGTTCCTCGAGCCGTACGCCGGCGCGGTGCTTGGCAAGATCGTCGTGCTGGTACTGATCATCCTGTTCATCCAGAAGCGGCCGCGCGGCCTATTCGCGCTGAAGGGCAGGGCGGTGGAAGCATGATCACGCAGCGCTTCTTCGGCGCCGACCGGCGCATCGCGATCGCCATCCTCGTCCTGCTGGCGGCGGCCGCCATCGTGCCGCTGCTAAACCTCGCGGTGTCGCCTCAAAGCGCTTTCTACATTCCGCCTTACATCGTCTCTTTGGTCGGGAAATATCTCTGCTACGCGCTGCTGGCGCTCGCGCTCGATCTGGTCTGGGGCTATTGCGGCATCCTTTCGCTCGGCCACGGCGCCTTCTTCGGGCTCGGCGGCTATGCGATGGGCATGTATCTGATGCGTCAGATCGGCTCGCGCGGCGTCTATGGCAATCCCATCCTGCCGGACTTCATGGTGTTCCTGAACTACAAGGAACTGCCCTGGTTCTGGCACGGCTTCGACCATTTCTGGTTCGCCGTGCTGATGGTGCTGGCCGTGCCGGGCCTGCTTGCCTTCGTATTCGGCTGGTTCGCCTTCCGCAGCCGCGTCACCGGCGTTTATCTCTCGATCATCACCCAGGCGATGACCTATGCGCTGCTGCTTGCCTTCTTCCGCAACGACATGGGTTTCGGAGGCAATAACGGCCTGACCGATTTCAAGGACATCCTCGGCTTCAACATCCAGGCCGACGCGACGCGCGCGGCGCTGTTTTCAGCAAGCGCCGTGACGCTGGCGTTCGCCGTCTTTGTCACCGCGGCGATCGTGCGCTCCAAATACGGCAAGCTGCTGATGGCGGTGCGCGACGCCGAAAGCCGCACCCGCTTCCTCGGCTGGCGGGCCGAGAATGTAAAACTCTTCGCCTTCAGCGTCTCGGCCGTCATGGCCGGCATCGCCGGCGCGCTCTACGTGCCGCAGGTCGGCATCATTAATCCCGGCGAGTTCGAGCCCGCCAATTCGATAGAAGTGGTGATCTGGACCGCCGTCGGCGGGCGCGGCACCATCGTCGGCCCGATTATCGGCGCGCTCCTGGTCAATGCCGGCAAATCCTGGTTCACCGGCGTGCTGCCTGAATTCTGGCTATTCGCGCTTGGCGGGTTGTTCGTCGCCGTAACGCTGTTCCTGCCCAAGGGCGTGGTCGGCATGTGGGATAGCTGGCGCGGCAAGGCCAGGGCGCTGCGCGCGGCCTCGCTCGCCGCGAAAGCCGGCATCGACCCGCCGGAAGCGCAGCCGAAGATCGAGCGCTCGGCGGCGAGAACGCCGGGCGCGTGGTCGGCCAACGGCCCCGAACCGCAGCCGGCGGAGTAAGCGACCATGAGCAAGTCGAACACCATCCTCTATCTGGACGGCGTCTCGGTCTCCTTCGACGGCTTTCGCGCCATCAACAACCTGTCGCTGGTGCTCGACAAGGGCGAGATGCGCGCCATTATCGGACCCAACGGCGCCGGCAAGACGACGATGATGGATATTGTCACCGGCAAGACGCGGCCGGACGAGGGCGAGGTATTCTTCGACGGTCGGGTCGATCTCACCCGGCATGACGAAGCCGAGATCGCCATGATGGGCATCGGCCGCAAGTTCCAGAAGCCGACCGTCTTCGAGAGCCACAGCGTCGAGGACAATCTGATGCTGGCGCTGAAGGGGCCGCGCTCGATCTTTCCAGCGCTCTTCCATCGCGGCTCGCCGAGCGGGGCCAGGCGCATCGACGCCATCCTCGGCATCATCCGCCTCGGCGACAAGCGCGGGGAGGTCGCCGCCAATCTCAGCCATGGCCAGAAGCAGTGGCTGGAGATCGGCATGCTGCTGGCACAAGACCCGAAGCTGCTCCTCGTCGACGAGCCGGTCGCCGGCATGACCGACGCGGAGACCGAGGAGACGGCGCGCCTGCTCAAGGACATCGCCCGCGACCATTCGGTTGTCGTCGTCGAGCACGACATGCATTTCGTGCGCGAGCTCGGCGTCAAGGTCACCTGCCTGCACGAGGGCTCGGTGCTGTCGGAAGGCACGCTCGATTTCGTTTCGGCCGACGAACGCGTCGTCGAAGTCTATCTGGGGCGCTGAGCATGATCTGGCGGGTCTCGTTGCATCGTTTCGACCTTTCCTTCCTCAGGTGCTGGAGAAGGGGCTGACCATGCTCGAAGTCTCCGACGCCACGCTCCATTACGGCGCCGCCCAGGCGCTGCGCGGCGTTTCGCTGAAAGCGGGCGCGGGCAAGATCACCTGCGTACTCGGCCGCAACGGCGTCGGCAAGACCAGTCTGATGAGATCCATCGTCGGCCATCATAGGCTGACGAGCGGAAGTGTTGCCTTCGAGGGGAAAGCGCTCGAGCGGAGCGCGGCGTATGACCGCGCCCGGTCGGGCATCGCATTCGTGCCGCAGGGCAGGGAAATCTTTCCCCTGCTCACGGTGCGCGAAAATCTGGAATCGGGGTTCGCACCGCTGAAGCGCGCCGACCGCAACGTTCCAGCTCATGTCTTAGAGCTGTTTCCAGGGTTGAAGCAGACGCTCGGCCGCCGCGCCGGCGACTTGTCCGGCGGCCAGCAGCAGCAGCTCGCCATAGGCCGCGCGCTGGTGATGCGGCCGAAGCTGCTCGTGCTCGACGAGCCGACCGAAGGCATCCAGCCATCAATCATCAAAGACATCGGCCGCGCCATCCGCTATCTGCGCGACCAGGCGGGGATCGCGGTGCTTCTGGTCGAGCAGTATCTGGATTTCTGCCGCGAGCTTGCCGACGAGGTCAACATCATGGATCGCGGCCAGATCGTGCATACCGGCCCCGCCGAGGATCTGGACAGGCCCGATGTACGCAAGCTCCTTACTGTCTAGGTTCAGTCGTCATCCTTTGGCCGAAGCGCCGCAAAACAATGTCGTTTCGATGGAAAGTCCGTAGAAGCGCGCCATGTTCTGCGCGGCATCCTGCGTTCGACATTAAGCCGATAGGGCTGAGCAAAGCATGGGATAAGAATCGCCGATCGGGGAATGCTCGTACAACGACACTTATGAATCGCTTGTCGCGCAGCGCCCACGCGTTCCAATCCGCGGCCGCGGTTTGCTGGGGGCGAACTCCAGTCTGAGCCATCCGAAAGCGACCTTTCTGCTCACCCAACAAGCCGTCATTCGGACAGATGGAAGCTCCCTTCTTCCGCGTCAAAGGACGCCTGAGCCCAGGGGATCGACTCGCCTCGTCAGGCTCCGCGATTGAAGCGATCTATCCTAAAATCGTCGAGGGCCGTTTCGCAGTCGCCGGTGGTGATGAGCTCGGCCATGGCGTCGCCGACACCCGGACCGAGCTGGAAGCCGTGCCCGCTGAAGCCGAAAGCGTGGAACAGGCCCGGCGTCGTCGACGAGCGTCCCATGACCGGCAGCATGTCGCGGACATAGCCTTCGCAGCCCGACCAGGTGCGGATGACCGCGACTTGCGCGATCGCCGGCAGCAGCCGCGCGACGGCCCGCAATTGCGTCGGCAGGCGCATGGGGTCGGCGGCCGCATGGCCTGGATCGAGGTCCACCGACACTCTTTCGGCGGCGCCGCCGAAGACGATGTTGCCGCGCTCGACCTGACGCAGATAGGCGCCATAGTCCTTGTCGCGCGTCCAGATGCCGACCACCGGCAGGATCCGGTGCGGCAGTGGCTCGGTCACACCCATTTGTGGACCGCGGGCATCGAGCGGGACCTCTTCGCCGAACAGCGCGGCGACGCGCGCGCCCCAGGCGCCGGCGGTGTTGACCAGGCATTCGCCGGCGAAAGCGCCTTTTGAACTGGCGACAAGGAAACCGGAGTCGGTCCGCTCGATCCTTTCGACCCGAGCTTCGTCGATGATTTTCGCGCCCAGCTTGCGGGCGGCCTCGGCGAAGGCCGGCGCGATCAGCCGCGGATTGCCGCTGCCGTCATGCGGAGAGAACGACGCCGCGATCGCGTCGGGACCGAGGCCGGGAAAACGCGCGCGGATCTCGCGCGGGCTGAGCTGCTCCAGCTCGAGTCCCCAGGGACGCGCCGCCTCGGCATAGCTGCGCATGTCGGCGAGACCGCCTTCGTCGAAGATCAGCCGCACGTGACCGGTGGCGCGGAATTCCACATCGCGCCCCAGCATTTTTTCGGCCTCGCCCCACAGCCGGAGCGAGCGGTGGGCCAGCGGAAGCTGCGGCAGATGACGCCCCGTGCGCCGGATGTTGCCGAAGGAGGCGACGGTTGCTCCACCGCCGATCCGGTTGCGCTCGACCAGCGTCACGCGGGCGCCGCGCCTGGCCAGGAAATAGGCGGAAGCTGTCCCCATCAGGCCGCCGCCCAGCACGATCACATCCATTGTCGTTCCTTAGCGCAGAGGGCTGATCCTGATCCATCTTGTCGGCGCCGCGGCAATGCGTCAAAGATGGCTTTGGATAAAAGCCATAAGTTTTACCTATGGAGTAGGAATGCGGGCCCGGCAGCTCGAAGTGTTCATCGCCGTCATGCGCGCGGGCACCGTGACCGCCGCGGCGCGAATGCTGAACATCTCCCAGCCCGCGCTCAGCCAGATACTGCTCCACACTGAGGACGAGCTCGGCTTCACGCTGTTCGAGCGGGTCAAGGGCAGGCTGCGGCCGACCCCTGAGGCGCTCGAGATCTTTCCCGATGCCGAGAGGCTGTCGGCGGGGCTCGACGGCCTGCGCCGCAAGACCACCGATCTGCGTCTCGGTCGGGCCGGACTGGTGCGGGTCGCCGCCTCGCCGCCGCCGGCCATGGCGATATTGCCGCGCGCCTTCACCGCATTTCGGGCGCAGCATCCCGACATGCTGCTTCGTTCCCATAGCGCGCCGATCGCCGCGATTGTAGACATGCTGCGCGCCGGCGATGCCAGCCTCGGCGTGGCCATGGATGACCGCCTGCCTCCCGATATCGAGGCCGAGGTGATCGGCAGCGTCGGCTTCGCCTGCCTGCTGCCGCGCGGACACGCGCTGCAGAATAAGCCCGAGCTGACGCTCGCCGATCTCGTCGGGCAGCAACTGATATCCTATCGCGGCAACACGCGTCCCGCCGACGAACTGGCCCACGCGGCCCGCGCGCAAGGCGTGGCGCTTTCACCGTCGCTGGAGATCGACGTTTCGATTTCTGCCGTCGGCTTCGTCCAGGCTGGTCTGGGCGTGGCTCTCGTCGACGCGCTGCTGCCGTGGCACCAGTTTTCCGGCCTCGCTGTCAGGCCGCTGGCGGGCGGCCCGGAATTCCCGATCGCGCTGCTCACGTCCCGCGCACGAGCCCTTTCGAGGGCCGACGAAACGATGCGCGATGACATCCGCACGGCCTGCTCCGCCGTTGTCGGCGAGCATAGCGTCAAGGTATAAGTACGACTTATATTCTTGCCCATCATCCATCTTGGACCGTGACTGTCCGCTCGTGCGAGTTTCCGAGCAGACGGAAAGGGACGCACCATGGATGGAGCCACTGCGACGGATGAGGCGCTGAAGAAGGCCGACTGGAAGGTCGGCGTCGATATCGGCGGGACATTCATCGATTTCTGCGCGCTCGAAGCAAACTCCGGACGCGTCGCTTCGCTGAAGGTGCTGACGACGCCGGAAGATCCGGGTGCCGAGCTGATGACGGGGCTCACCTTGCTGGCCGAACGCGAAGGCTTCGACGCGACCCATATGACGCGCTTCGTGCACGGCACGACGGTCGGCATCAACACCATCATCCAGCGCAAGGGCGCGCCGCTGGCGCTATTCACCAATGCCGGCTTCGAGGACGTGATCGAACTCGCGCGGCTTCGCATGCCGGACATGTATTCGCTGTTCTGCGCGCGGCCGGATCCGCTGATCTCGCGCGACATGGTGTTCGGCATTCCGGCCCGCATGCGCGTCGATGGCAATGAATCCCAGGCGCCCGACACGGCGGCGGTGGAGAGCGCGGTCGCGGCCGCGAAAGCGAACGGGGCGCAGGGGATCGTCGTGTCCTTCCTTCATTCCTGGCGCAACGCCGCGCAGGAGGCTTCGGTCAAGGCGGCGATCGCGCGCTTGGCGCCCGACCTCTTCGTCTTCACCTCCGCCGAGGTGTGGCCGGTCATCCGCGAATACGAGCGCAGCTCGACCGCCATTCTCAATGCCTATGTCCATCCGCGCGTCTCTGGCTATCTGACCGCGCTGGAAGAGCGGCTGAAGCATCGCGGCGTGCCGGCCCGGCCGATGCTGACGAAGTCGAACGGTGGGCTGATGAACGCCGCCGAAGGCAAGCGCGCCTGCGTGAATATGCTGCTGTCGGGAACGGCCTCCGGCGTCATCGGCGCCTCGTGGCTGGCGCGTCAGGCCGGCGAGGATAAGGTTCTCACCCTCGACATCGGCGGGACCTCGGCCGATTTCGCGCTCATCATAAACGGCGAGCCGCAGTTCGGCACCGGCGAGCTGATCGGCGAATTTCCGCTCCATATCCCTTCCGTATCAGTGAGCTCGATCGGCGTCGGCGGCGGCTCGATCGCCAGCGTCGACGCGCAAGGAGTGCTGCGGGTCGGGCCGGAATCGGCCGGTTCGACGCCGGGACCTGCATGCTACGGCCGTGGCGGCGAGCGGGCGACGGTAACTGACGCCATGGTGGTGTGCGGATGGCTCGGCCATAGGGAGATGGCCTATGGCCAGCTCAGGATCGAGATCCAACTGGCGCATCGCGTGGTCGGCGAGCTTGCCGCCCGGCTCGGCCGTCCGGTCGAGCAGACCGCGCAGGCGATCCTCGACATCGCGGTGTCGGAAATGTTCGTCGAGGTTGAGAAGCTCGCCTCGCGCGCCGGCGTCGATCTGCGCGATTTCACGCTGATGCCATTCGGCGGCGGCGGCCCGATGCTCGGCGCCTTCCTGGCCCGCGAGCTCGGCATCAAGCGCGTCATGGCGCCCCGCCGCCCCGGCGTGGTATCGGCGCTGGGTGGGCTGGTGGCTGATCTGCGCGGGGACTTCATCCGCACCATCTTCAGCCCGCTATCCGGCGCGTCGCTTCCCGGAATCCGCGAGGCCTTCGAGGCGATGGCGCAGGAGGGCCGCGACTGGCTTGCGGCGCAGGGGCACGATGCGGCCGCGCAACTCACACTCTCCTGCGACATGCGCTACTTCGGCCAGAGCTATGAGATCGAGGTTGTCCTTTCGCCCCAATGGCTGGCGGACGGCGACGCGGCCGCGATCGAGCAGGCATTCCACCGCACCCATGAGCAGCTCTACGACTTCCACGATCCGGACGGCGCGATCGAGCTTGTGAATGTACGGCTGTCCGCGATAGGCGCAGGTCCGGCGCTCTCCTTCCCCGAGACCGAGGAGATCGACGTCCCGACCCATCCGGCGCGCCGGGTGCCGGTCTATACCGGTCTGACCGTCGAGACCGTCGACCTCCATGACCGCCAGACCCTGGTGCCGGGCAGCGCGTTTCACGGGCCTGCGGTGGTAGTGCAGGAAGATACCACCTTCGCCCTCCCCGCCGGAACGCAGGCGCGGGTCGATCGCCACCTCAATCTCGTACTGACTTTCGCGGAGTGACGCCTTGTTCGACCGCACAAATCTTCAGGTTCTGGCTAACCATGCCCGCGCGGCGGCCGAGAACATGGCCCACACGCTGCACCGCACCGCGCACTCCGCCTTCGTCAAGGAGACGCAGGATTTTACGGTGATGCTGATGGACCGCTCGGGAGCGACCTTCGCCGTCCCGATGGAGCTCGGCGCCACATGGTACCCCGGGCTTTCCTATCACCGTGCGATCGCCATGGTGAACGACTATCGGCCGGGAGACGTCGCCTTCACCAACGATCCCTATTCCGGCCACGTCGCCACGCACGCACCCGACACGCATTTGTGGAAGCCGGTCTTCGTCGACGGCGAGATCGTCGCCTGGACGGGAGGGCACATCCACAACACCGACATGGGCGGGGCTGTGCCGGCTTCGCTCAGCCGCGCGCTCACCGAAATCCATCAGGAAGGCGTCCGCTTTCCGCCGATGAAGCTGGTGAGGGAAGGCGTCTTCGACGAGACGATCCTCAGGATCATGAGCACCAATGTGCGCAAGCCGGACCTCAACATCGGCGACATCAAGGCGCTGGTCGGCGCGCTCAACACCGGCGAGCGCAAGATCCAGGCGATGGTGAAGAAGTTCGGCAAGGCCGGCTTCGTCGAAGGCGTTTCAGCTCTTCTCGACCATGCCGAGGCGCAGGCGCGGGCCGTGCTGCGCGCCATGCCCGACGGCACCTGGCAATTCGCCGACTATGCCGATGAGGATTCGGTCGAGGCCAATCCCTGCCGGCTGAAGCTGACGCTGACGATCAAAGGCGATGAGGCCGTGCTCGACTTCACCGGCTCCGATCCGCAGCTCGGCTCCTCGCTCAACGTGCCTTCGGGCGGCGACCCGCGCCACACGATGCTTTTGGTCGGCGTCTATTACGTGCTCTACACGCTCAACCCGAAAATCCTGCTCAACGCGGGCCTCACCCGGCCGTTCACCTGCATCACGCCGCAAGGTTCGGTGCTGAACCCCGTCCATCCCGCCGCCGTCGGCATGCGCTCGCTCACCTGCGCCCGGCTGCGCTCGGTCATCTTCGGGGCCTTCTCACAGGTGCTGCCGGAGCGCTTGCCGGCGGCGCCGGCCGGCAACAACTGCATCGTCAACGTCATGACCATCGATGAGCGCACCAGCAGGAGCGTCATCGCGGCGGTCAACCCCGTCGTGGGTGGCGGCGGCGCGATGCCGCATCGCGATGGCACCAATGGATCGGGCGCCGATGCTGCCTATCTCAAGAACACGCCGATCGAGATCACCGAGACCGAGACGCCGGTCGAGTTCGTGAAATATGGGCTCGCCCAGGACAGCGGCGGTGCGGGCCGCTGGCGCGGCGGGCTGGCGACCGAGATGGCTTTTCGTGTCTTTGCCCCCGACTCCCGGATTACGGCCCGCAATCGCGACCGCAGCTTCTTCCGTCCCTGGGGCGTGCTGGGCGGCAAGGCGGCCGGCCTGTCGGACATGGTCGTCAATCCGGGCACCGGCCGCGAGCGGCGGCTGGGCAACATCGACACGGCGGTGCTGCAGCCGGGCGACGTGCTCGAGATCCGATCCGCCGGCGGCGGCGGACGCGGCGACCCGTTTCAGCGCGAGCCCTGGCGGGTCGGTGAGGATGTGCGGCGCGGCTATCTCTCGCCGGCCGCAGCCGAAAGCGACTACGGGGTCGTTATCCGCGGCGGCGAAGTCGACGAGCGCGCGACGGAGCGGCTGCGCGCGAGGCACACGCCGTCCGTCGGCCATTTCCATTTCGGGCCGGAGCGCGACAGCTACGAAGCGCAGTGGACGCCGGCTGCCTATGATCGGCTCCACGCTCTGCTGGACGCCTTGCCGATCCACTGGCGGTTCTTCGCCAAGACGGAGATTTTTCGCCGCATGAAAGGTCGCTCCGGGCCGGAAGGCGTCCAAGCGGCCTTCGAGGCGGTCTGCGAACGCTTTCCCGAACTGCCTCGTCCGGGGCCGGTACGAGAGGCCGCCGAATGATGACGGTCGGCCGCATCGTCCGGCTGGCCGAGCGCGATCGCGAGGAGGTGCAATTCCTTCTCGACGGTGAGACGCGCAACGCGCTGGACGGCGACACCGTGCTGACCGCAATGCTGGCTACAGCACATGCGCTCCGGAGTTCCGAGTTCGGTCCCGAGCCGCGCGCAGGTTTCTGTCTAATGGGAGCCTGCCAGGACTGCTGGGTGTGGCAAGAAGAGGGACCGCGCCTGCGTGCGTGCACAACTCTTGCCGTCGAAGGCATGCGGCTGCGCACGACGCCGCCGGAGAACTGGCCGTGAGCGAGCCGTCATCGCCGCGCATCGTGATCGTAGGTGCGGGCCCCGCCGGCATAAGGGCCGCGGCGACACTGGTCGACGCCGGGCTCCATCCGGTGGTGATCGATGAAGGGCACCGCGCGGGTGGGCAGATCTATCGCCGCCCGCCTGCCGGGTTCGTCCGAACTCCGGAGCAACTGTACGGCTCCGAGGCGGACAAGGCTCGCGCGTTGCATTTGCTCTTCGACCGGATGGCCGATGAAGGGCGGCTCACTTATTGCGCGCGCAGCTCCGTCATCGCCGTGCATGAGGGGCGGCTGCATGTGCTGGGGGAGGGCGGCGCGGAGGTCGTCTTCTACGACCGCCTGATCCTCGCCACCGGCGCATCCGACCGCGTCGCTCCGGTCCCTGGCTGGCAGAACGCCGGCGTCTTCAGCCTTGGCGCGGCGCAGATCGCGCTCAAGGCGCAGGGCGTCGCGCTCGGACAGCGCATCGTGCTTATCGGGTCGGGCCCCTTGCTGACGCTGGTTGGCATGCAACTCCTCAAGGCCGGAGCGGATGTGGCGGCGGTGCTCGACACCTCTTCCTGGCGCCAGCAGATGCGCGGGTTCTGGGGACTTGCCGCCCGCCCAATCGTGGCGTTGCGCGGGCTGGCCCTGCGGGCGCGGCTGGGTCGCCGCTATCACGCTGGCGTGACACTGGAACGAATCGATGCCGACGGACAGGGTGTCACCGGGATGCGCTGGCGCGACGCCGGCGGCCGGGAGCGGCACACCCCATGTGACATGGTCGGCATGGGCTGGCACCTGCGGGCGGAGACTCATCTGACTGACCTTGCGGGATGCGCCTTCACCTATGACGAACAGTGGCGGCAATGGCTGCCGAAGGCCGACGAGATGGGGCGAGCCGGCAATGGCATCTACCTGGCCGGTGATGGGGCCCGTCTCCTAGGGGCGGACGGCGCGGAGATCGCAGGACGCGTTGCCGCGGCGGCGTGCCTTGCCGATCTTGGACGCCCGGTGCCCTCCGTCGGCGCCGACCCGCGCAGGCTCGCACGGCTCGAGCGCTTTGCCCGCGGTCTGGCCCAGGCCTTTCCTTGGCCAGGCGCGATGGTGAGGGCGTTTCCCGACGATACGATCGTCTGCCGCTGCGAGAACGTCACTGCCGGGGCCGTGCGCGAGGGCACGACTCTCGGCGGCGGCGAGGCCAACAGGGTGAAATCGCTCTCGCGCGTCGGCATGGGGCGCTGCCAGGGGCGTTATTGCCAGTTGGCAGCCGCCGAACTCATCGCAGCCCACGCCGGCTGTAGGCCCGAGGATGTCGGCCGGTTTCGCGGGCAGGCCCCCATCCGGCCTGCCCCCATCGGCGCCTTTCTTCGGGAGAGCTGATGCAAATCCGGAGGGTTCACCTGCCAAGCGATGTCGGAATGTCGCGTTTGAAACTAGAAGTCGGCGACCTTGCCCCACGCCGAAGCATCGAAACGCCGCGGATCGTAGGATTTCGGATCGACGATCGGCTCCAACCCGGTGACAAGATCGGCGACGAGGTGCCCGGCACCGGGTCCGATGCCGAAGCCGTGACCCGAAAATCCGGCAGCCAGGAAGAAGCCTGGAACGGCGTGTATCTCGCCGATGGCCGGCACGCCGTCCGGGGTGCTGTCGATGTAGCCCGCCCAGGCCGCGCTGATCTTCGTCTGCCGCAGCGCAGGCAGCAGCTCGAGCGCGCGGGCATGGGTCAGGCGGATGGTCGCCTGATCCGGCATCGGATCGAGGATACGCATCCGCTCCATCGGCGTTGGCCGGTCGAGCCGCCAGCGTTGGAGCGTTTCGTGGCCTGAGCGCACCCCCTGCAACCCGCCGGGCGCGAGGCTGCGCCAGCGCTTCAGGAACATGGGGACGAACTGCGAAGCGAAGCGCAGCTGCTGCGGCGTCACGTCGACGCGTCCGCGGCCGCTTATGGCGAGCGTGTAGCCGCCGTCACCGCGCCGCGTCGCCGAGATTTTTGCCGTGTGTAGCGCATCCGGCAAGCCCCCCGCGCCGGGCGAGACGGACAGGATGGAGGAGCGGATCGAGGCCTGCGGGAAGCGGAAGCCGAACTGACGGCAAAAGGAGGACGCCCAGGCGCCACCGGCCAAAACCGCCGCCTTCGTGCGGATCGTACCGCTTTCCGTGAGCACGCCGCACAGGCGACCGCCCTCGGTCTCGATACCGCGCGCGGCGCAATTCTGATGCACCGTGCCGCCAAGCTGGACGATGGCGCGGGCGACCGCTGGCGCGGCCTGCGACGGATCGGCGGTGCCGTCGGTCGGCGAGAAGACGCCGCCTTTCCAGGTACGGCCGGTGGCGCGGCCCCGCCCGCTGGCCTCGGCGCTGTCGAGCATGTGCGTGGTGACGCCCGCTGTTCTGGCGAAGTCACGCCAGCGCGCCCAGCCGGCCAGTTCCGCCTCGTCATTGCTGAGATAGAGCAGGCCGCAGCGGCGAAAGCCGGTGTCCTGGCCGCTTTCGGCCGCAAAGCGCTCCCAGAGATCGAGGCTGCGCGTCGCCATCGGCAGCTCGCGGGCGTCGCGGTTCTGTTGGCGGCACCATCCCCAGTTCCTGCTGGACTGCTCGGCGCCGATGCGTCCTTTTTCGACAAGCGCGACCTTCAAGCCGCGCCTAGCCAGGTAGTAGGCCGCGAAGACGCCGACAATGCCGCCGCCGATCACCACCGCATCCGCGGATTGCGGCAGTTCGTCGGATGTCTCGATCTGTTGCAGCGGCGCGCGCATGGTCCTCTCTCTGCCTTTGAGGCTCGAATCTAGCGCGTTGCGCAGGCAGCCGCTGCCGCAGTTATGCTTCAGGCAGAATTTTATTCCGTAGCGCGCAATGAAATCGAGAGTCCCTGCGTGTCAGAGCAGGCCCATCGGATAGACAGGCCTGCCGGCTGTGGTAGTGTCACGGCTAGAGAAGTGGCGGCATTTTGTGCTGTGGCTTGCGTTCTTCGGAGATGGACGTGAAACTGGATCGGATCGACATCAAGATTCTGCATGAATTGCAGAAGAACGGCCGCATCACCAATGTGGAATTGGCCGAACTGGTGCACCTGTCGCCGAGCCCGTGCCTGATGCGGGTCAAGAAGCTCCAGTCGGAAGGTTATATCGAGGGCTATTCCGCGCAGGTCAACATCGGCAAGCTCGGCCAGACACTGACCGTGTTCACCGAAATCACCTTGAAGAACCATCGCCAGGTGGACTTTGCCCGCTTTCTCGCCGTCGTCGAGAAGATCGATCAGGTCATCGAATGCCACCTCGTGTCGGGCGGTTACGACTATCTGATGAAATTCGTGACCGCCGGGATTGGCGAGTACCAGACGATCATGGAGCGGCTGACCGATATGGATATCGGCATCGACAAGTATTTCAGCTTCGTGGTGCTGAAGTCGCCGATCGTCAAATCGCACATGCCGCTGCCCAGCCTGTTTCCCATGTAGTCAGCGGGTAGCTGTGCCCGGGCGCTGCAGTTGTCTGCTGCGGTCCGGGCTACAGGACCCCGGGCTGCAATAGTGCGCGCAACGCTTTCAACTCGGCTTGCATCTCGGCGATCATCCAGGCGCGGATATCGGAGACGATCGGCCGCACTGGCCGTGAGCGAGGTGCAATCAATTCATGGATCCGTCCGGTGTTGATCTGCCTGTCCGAGGCCGGAACGAGCGTTGCCTGAAGCAGTGCCCTTGAGACATTGCTGAGCCAGCCGAGCGCCACGCCTTCTCCGTTCATCGCGGCTTGAAGCACGACCGCGTAGTCCGAGAATTCGAGCCATTTCGCCCTGCTGGTCTTGCGGTGGGCTACGCTGCCCCAGGCGTCCAGCCACTGCTCCTTGGCGTCGGTGAGATGAAGCAGGATATGACCTTCGCCGTCCGAGTCATGGTTCAAGCGGCCGTGGTGCGACAGATAGGATGGGCTGCACACCGGAACGATGATTTCCGGCGAGAAGGCCCAGCGGTGATAGTGGGTGTCGTCGTCGGCCAGGATTCTGGTGGCAAGCTCGACATTCTCGGCGGGTCCTCGCAGAACGCCGGCGATGAGTTCGAACCTCAGGTCCACGTCGGGAAATCGCGTGTTGAACGCCGTTAACCTCGGAACGAACCAGTGCGTAGCGAGAGAGCTCGAGAGCGAAAGGGTAACCACCGGCTTTGCGGCACTGTTCCGCTTGATCGTGCCGATCGCCTCCTCGATGCCGTCAAATCCTTCCCGTACAGCCGAATAGAGGGCGCGCCCCTCCGGGGTCGGGGACAATCCCGTTGGACCGCGCGTGAACAGAGCCACGCCGAGATCGGCCTCCAGCTGAGCGATGCTGCGGCTGATCGAGGGTTGCGTGACGTTGAACTCGCGCGCTGCGGCCGTGAAACTTCCTGAACGGACAGCGGCCTCGAAAACGAGGAGTCCGCGTGCGGATGGAACGAGTTTTGCGAAGCCAGCCATACGCCAAGCGTATAGCCGCCCCAACAATTTTCAAGCTTTCCTGCAGTCCTGCAAATCGCGAACTATAACCCTCATGAATGGTTCGGAGCAGCATGTGCCGGCAGCGGCATTCCAAGCGGGGAGCACATCCGGCGATCCACTGCTTCAGCCGTTTCGGCTCAAGGGTCTAACGCTGCGCAACCGCGTCGTCAGCACCAGTCATGCCTCAATGCTGGACGAGGGTGGCCTGCCGCTCGAGCGCTATCAGCGCTATCATGAAGAGAAGGCGCGCGGCGGCCTGGCGATGACTATGGTCGGCGGCTCGGCGATGACGTCGCCCGATTCGAGCTGGGGCGGCGGTCAGCTGGATCTTTCCAGCGATCGCATCATCCCTCATCTCCAATCGCTGTCGCAGCGAATTCATCGCCACGGCGCGACGGTCATGTGTCAGGTCTCGCATCTCGGCCGGCGCGCTACTGCCTATGCCGGTCACTGGTTGCCCTCGGTTGCGCCGTCACGCGTCCGCGAGACGCGAAACCGGAATTTCCCCAAAGAAATGGACGCCGCGGACATCGACAGGATCGTCAAGGACTACGCCAGTGCCGCCAGGCGCTGCGTTGACGGCGGCCTGGACGGCGTCGAGACCGTCACCGGCGGCCATCTGATCGGCCAATTCCTGTCGCGCAGAACCAACAGGCGCACGGACGCTTTCGGCGGCTCGCTGGAAAACCGCGCGCGCTTCGGGCTGATGGTTCACGAAGCGATCCGCCGCGCGGTGGGCGACGACTTCGCCGTCGGGATCCGCTTCGTGATCGACGAGGCGGTCGACGACGGATCGGATTTCGAGGAAGGCCTTGCCTTCGCCCGGCTGTTCGAGCGCGAAGGCCATGTCGATTTCTTCAACTGCATCTTCGGCCGCATGGACACCGACTTGTCGCTGGCCGAGCAGAATATGCCCGGCATGTTTATCAGGAGCGCGCCGTTTCTGCCGTTGGTTGGGCAGTTCAAGCGGGAAACCAGGCTGCCGGTCATCCACGCCGCCGCCATCAGGGACGTAGCCACGGCGCGGCACGCGATCCGCGCAAACCTTGTCGATCTGGTCGGCATGACTCGAGCGCATATTGCCGACCCGCATATCGTCAACAAGGTGATGCGGGGCGAAGAAGACCGCATCCGCCCGTGCGTCGGCGCGTCCTACTGCCTGTACAAGAAGGTCCATTGCATTCACAACCCCGCCAGCGGCCATGAAACGACCGTCAGCCACATCATTGACCGGACCGAAACGCCGAAACGGGTGGTCGTCGTCGGCGGTGGTCCGGGCGGGATGGAGGCGGCCCGGGTCGCCGCCGAGCGCGGGCACAGCGTGACCTTGTTCGAAGCTGGGGCCCGGCTCGGCGGGCAGGTGCTCGTTGCGGCCTCGGCTTCCGACCGCAAGGATCTGATCGGTATAGTCGACTGGCGCGCCGAAGAGCTCGCGCGCCTGGGCGTGGATGTCCGCCTCAACACCTATGCGGACGCAGATGGAGTGCTTGCCGAGAAACCGGATGCCGTTATCGTCGCCACAGGCGGCATCCCGGACATGGAGTGGCTGGAGGGCGCTGAACATTGCGACAGCGTCTGGGATATCTTGACCGGGGTCATGCCCGCGAAGGCCGATGTGCTCATCTACGATGAGACTGGACGCCAGGCCGCCATATCCTGTGGCCTGCATCTTGCCCGCCTGGGACATGCGGTCAGCCTGGCCATGGCTGACGACACCCTTGCGATCGAGACACCCTATCCGGACCGGGTCAGTTTCCGCAAACTCGCGTCCGAACTCGGCATCCGGGTCGTCGGCGATCTGCGGCTCATCAAGGCAGCGCGCCACGGCAACGGCATCGCCGCCCGGTTCCGGCATGAGCTCACCGGTGCAGAAACGGAAATGACCGCGGCCCAACTCATTGTCGAGCGCGGCACGGCACCTGTGGAAGATACCTACCAGGAATTGCGTGCCCGCTCCGCCAATAAGGGCGTCACCGACATCGCGCTCATGACGGGAGTGGCGACAAAGGGGGTGCAAGGGCTCCAAGCTCCAGGATCCTTCGTCCTGCACCGCATTGGAGACGCGGTCGCCAGCAGGGACATCTACTCGTCAATCTATGAGGCCTACCGGCTCTGCTCGCAACTGTAGTCCGGCGAATCCCCTACGGTCAGTTTGGTCAGCGGTGGCCGTACTGGCTGACCAGCTCGGGGTCGCGGACGAGGCCGTCGAGCCAGGTCGGATCGAGCTTCGGCACGGAGGAGAACAGAAGTTTGGAATAGGGGTGCGTGGGCGACTTGACCTTGTCGGGCGTGATCTGCTCCACCCGCTCACCATTGTACATGACCATGATCTCGTCGCAGATGGCCTCGACGACGGAGAGGTCGTGGCTGATGAAGATATAGGAGAGCCCCAGCTCGCGCTGCAGCTCCTTGAGCAGCTCGATCACGGCGGATGCTACAACCGTGTCGAGCGCTGAGGTGATTTCGTCGCAGATGATGAGCTTCGGACCGGCCGCCAGCGCGCGCGCGAAGTTCACGCGCTGCTTCTGGCCGCCCGAGAGCTCCGAGGGATGACGGTAGCGCAGCGACCTCGGCAGGCGCACCATGTCGAGCAACTCGTCGACACGCTTCGAGCGCGCCTGCCTGTCGAGCCCATGATAGAAGGCCAGCGGTCGCGAGATGATGTCCTCAATGGGCTTGGCGGGATTGAGCGCGGTATCGGCATACTGGAACACGATCTGCATCTCGCGCAGTTGGTCGCGAGTGCGTTTCCGGGCGGCGCGCTCCAGTGCCTTGCCGTCGAAGACGATATCGCCGGTCGCCGCCGGATGAATGCCCGCGATGGCGCGCGCCAGCGTCGATTTTCCGCAACCGGACTCGCCGATGACACCGAGATTGCGGCCCTTCTCCACGACCAGGCTGACGGAATCGACCGCGCGGATAACCGGCTGCCCGTCACCTTTCACCGGGCCGTATCCGGCTATCAGATTGTCGATGCGAAGCAGCGGCTTTGGTCCGGAATCTTCATCCGCCCGTATCTGCCTCGACTTCGGCTCGAAAGCGGCCAGCAATTCCCGTGTATAGGGATGCTGGGCAGCCGAAAGGATTCCGGCCGTCGTGCCGGTCTCCTGCACCTCGCCGCCCTTCAGCACCACGATGCGATCTGCGATCTGGGCGACGACCGCGAGGTCGTGGGAAACGTAGACACCCGCTATGCCGCCCGCCTTCATCACCGACTTGAATGCTTTGAGCACGTCGATCTGGGTCGTCACGTCGAGTGCGGTCGTCGGCTCGTCGAAGATGACCAGTTTGGGATCGCCGATCAGCGCCATGGCGGCCGCCAGTCGCTGCAATTGCCCGCCTGAAACCTGGTGCGGATAACGGGCGCCGATACCGTCCGGATCAGGCAGCGACAAGGCCCGGAACAGCTCGACCGCGCGCTTTCGCGCCTGCTCGGGTGGCATCAGGCCGTGGATGCGCGTGACTTCGATCACCTGCTCCATGATGGTCGATGAGGGGTTGAAGGCGGCGGCGGCGCTTTGCGGAACATAGGCGATGTCGGTGCCGCGCAACCTGGCGCGTTCCCGCTCGGTAAGCGCAGCCATGTTCTTGCCGTTGACATTGATCTCGCCGCCAGTAATCCGGCAGCCGGGCCGCGCATAGCCCATGAGGGAGAGCGCCACCGTCGTCTTGCCGGAGCCGCTCTCGCCGATCAGGGCGACGATCTCGCCATCGGCGATGTCGAGGCTGACGCCCTTGATGATTTCGACCAGACGTCCGGCGTCGGTCTTTGCCTCGATCCGAAGGTTTCTGACCTCGACGAGATTGGTCATGCGTCCCGGTCCCTGATCTTCTGCGGCAGGTTGTCGATTAAGAGGTTGACGCTAATGGTCAGGCTGGCGATCGCCAGCGACGGCACGATGACGGCCGGGGCCGCGAAGGGCAGGCCGCCGATGTTCTCGCGCACCAGCGCGCCCCAGTCGGCTAAAGGCGGCTGCAGACCGAGCCCGAGGAAGGACAGGCCGGAGAGCAAAAGCACGATGAAGACGAAGCGCAGGCCGAAGTCGGCAAGCACAGGCCGGATAATGTTCGGCAGGATCTCGGAGCCGATGAGATAGATAGTGCTCTCGCCGCGGACGCGGGCGACGGTCATGAAATCCATGGTGTTGATGTTGACGGCAAGCGCCCGCGCGAAGCGGTAGGCGCCCGGGATGTAGATGACGGCGAGCGTCAGGATCAGCACCGGGATCGATGAGCCGACCGCGGCGACGACAACAAGGCCGAACAGCTTGCTGGGGATGGAGTTCATGGCGTCGAGGAAGCGGCTGAGGCAGGTATCGAACCAGCCGCCGGTGACGGCCGCGATCATCCCCAGCACGACCCCTGAAAAGCAGGCGATCGAGACGGCGGCAAGCGATATGCCGACGGTGTAGCGTGCTCCCATGAGAACCCTGGAGAGCATGTCACGCCCCAGATAGTCCGAGCCGAGCCACAGCCCCTGGCGCATCGGGCCGAAATAGTCGTCGTCGACGATGTCGCCGATCGGATGGGGAATGATGAAGGGCGCGAAGATCGCGACCAGCGTCCATGCCAGAATGACCAGCGAGGCCACGACGCCCACGACGTTGTAGCTGTGGCCCAGGAAGGACCGTCGGGAGGATGCCGCGCGCGCCACTGTCATCTGAGCCTCGGGTTGGACATGATGGCGACGATGTCGGCGGCCGTGATGAGCAGGAGATAGCCAAGGCAGAAGATCATCGCGCAGCTCTGGATCAGCGGCAGGTCGCGGGTCGCGACCGCATCGACCATCAGCTTGGCGATGCCGGGATAATTGAAGATCGTCTCGACGATGATGACGCCGCCGACCAGATAGGACAACGAGAGCGCGACCGCGTTGACGATCGGCCCAAGCGCGTTCGGAAGGGCGTGCTTGAGCACCATGCGGCTGCGAGAGGCGCCTTTGAGAAGCGCCATCTCGACATAAGGCGTTGAGAGCGTTTCGATCACCGCGGCGCGCGTCATGCGGATCATTTGCGCCGAGATAACGAAGGTGAGGGTGATCACCGGCATCGAATAGATGCGCACGAGGTCGGCAAGCGAGTGCGCCTCGTTGACCGAAGACAACGCCGGAAGCCATTTCAGATAAACGGCAAAGAGCAAGACGGCGAGGGTCGCGACCATGAATTCCGGCACCGAGATCACGCCGATAGAAAGCACGGTGACGGTGCGGTCATAGACGGAGCCTCGTAGCATCGCGGCGGTGATGCCGAGCGTCAGCGCCAGCGGCACCGAGATCAGCGTGGTGATGCCGGCGAGCTTCATGGTGTTGACGAAGCGCCCGCCGATCAGGGCCGCGACCGGCATTTCGTTTGCGTAGGAGGTCCCGAGATCGCCGTGGAGCAGACCGACAAGCCAACGCAGGAAGCGCAGGATCGCCGGATCATTGAGATGCATGGCCTCGCGCAGACCGGCGACCGCCTCGGGCGTCGCCGCCTGGCCAAGCAGGATCGACGCCGTGTCGCCCGGCAGCATGCTGGTGGCGAAAAACACGGCGAACAGGACGATCAGAAGGGTGACGATCGCGATCGCCAGCCGCTTCAACACGAGGTTTAGAACCCCAGACTTCATGGAAGCTCCCTGCGGTTGCGTTCGGCCAAACAATCTTGCGCAATGCAGTGCAGGGGACCGGCTGACCGGTCCCCTGCAGGCGCCTCTCAGGCTTCGAGCCAGAGGTATTCCGCCATTGCGTACCCCATCATGCCACCGAGCGGGTTCGCCTCCAAACCCTTCACCTTGCTGGAAAGGGCATCGACGTTGGAGATGTAAGCCGGGATGATGGTGCCTGCTTCCTCGGAGATCATGGTCTGCATCTGCCCGTAGATCTCCTTGCGCTTGGCCTGGTCGAGCAGGCCGCGCGCCTCGACGAGCAGCTTGTCGAACTTCTCGGACTTGTACTGGCTTTCGTTCCAGGGCGCGTTGGAGGCGTAAAGAAGCGAGAACAGGATGTCCGGCGTCGGGCGCGGATTGATGTTGCCGAAATGGACAGGCGCCTTGAGCCAGTAATTGTCCCAGTAGCCGTCGGACGGGACCCGCTGAACGTCGAGCTTCATGCCGATTTCCGCGCCGGCGGCCTGGATGATGACCGCCATGTCGATCGACGAGGTCGCGGCGTCCGAGGCGACCACCGGAATGGACTGGCCGAGCAGGCCCGCCTTCTTGAAGTGGAACTTCGCCTTGTCCGGGTCGAAAGCCTTCGGCTTGAGGTCCGCATTGTGGAAGATGTTAGCCGGCGAGACAGGCTGGTCGTTGCCGATTTCGCCGAGGCCGCGCAATGCCGATTTGACGATCTGCTCGCGGTTGACGAGGTATTTCATGCCGGTCACGAAATCGGCCTTGCTGCCCGGATCCATGTCGAGCCGGATGTTGAGGTCCGTATAGTTGCCCGAGGTCGTCTTCGACAGTTCGAAGCCCTGCTGGCTCTGCAGCAGCTTCATTGCGCGCGGATTGATCGCGGCAGCAAAATTGATATCGCCGGAAAGCAAGGCGTTGACCCGGGCGCTGTCGTCGCTGATGGCGATGAATTCGAAGGAGTCGAGATAGGGCTTGCCCGACTTCCAGTAGTTCTTGTTCTTGGTGACGACCGAACGGACGCCCGGTTCGAACGTCTGCAGCACGAAGGCGCCTGTGCCGTTGCCCTTGGAGAAGTCGGTGGTGCCGTCGGCCACGATCATGAAGTGGTGCAGCGCTAGGATGGTCGGAAGGTCGGCATTCGGATCGGCGAGGGTGATTTCGACCGTCGATTTGTCGACCGCCTTGAAGCCGGTCATCTGTGCGGCGATCTTGGCGACCTTGGAGCCGACCGCCTTGTCGAGATGGCGCTTGAGCGAGAAGACGACGTCGTCAGCCGTCAGGTCCTTGCCGTCGTGGAAGGTGACGCCCTTGCGCAGCTTCACCGTCCAGGTCTTTGCGTCCTTGCTGTCGATGCTTTCGGCCAGTTCCATCTGCGTCTTGCCATCCTTGTCGAGGAAGGTCAGACGGTTATAGAGCGAGCAGCAGCGGACATAGTCCGTGGAGAGCGATGCCTTTGCCGGATCGAGCGTGTCGGCCGTCGATGACGACCAGCCGGCCGCCTTGAAGTTTCCGCCGGAGACCGGCGTGGCGGCGACGGCCTGCGTGACACGGCCAAGCACAACGCCGCCCGCGGCAACCGCGGCGCCGCCCGCCAGCAGCATCTTGAGGAGTTCGCGGCGGCTCGCGCCTCGCCGGATGGCGTTTTCGACCATCGCATCGTCTGCTCCGGTCCAGTTGGTGATCTTGTCGGTCATGTCATTCCCCTTTCGTTGGTTGGTCAGGACGCGCGTCTTGCTGCGGCTTTTCCGGGCTTGGGTTCAGGTTCGTTCTTTCATGCTCTCCCGCACGGCCGCCGCAAACGCGGCCATCGAGGTGAAGTGGTAGTCCGGCACGGTGAAGCGCTCGGGCTCGATCGTGCCGCCATAGCCCTTCTGGGCATGACGGCGCTCGATCCAGCAGTTGGTCATGCCGAGCGCCCGGGATATGCCGATGTCGTGATGCTGGCTTTGCGCGACGTGCAGGATGTCGTCCTTGCTGTCGCCGCGCGACGCCACGAAATCGAAGACCTTCTGGAAAAAGGCGGGATCCGGTTTTTCCGTGCCGGTATCGTCGGCGGTGAAGGTGGCAAAAAAGGGCGATCCGAGCTGCTTCTCGAAATGGTCGAGAGCCCAGCGCCGGGCATTGGTCATGGCAATCAGCTTATGAGACGTCGCAAGGTCGGCCAGCGCCGCCCTGCTGTCGGAGAAGCCCTGCCAGACGCTGGCCGAGTCCCGCAGGCGGGCGCCGTATTTCTCCTCGGCCGGCAGGCCGAGCCGCGGTGCGATGACCATGTAGACACGTGCGAGATCGTCGGGGAACAGGTTCGCATCGGGCATGTAGCGGGCCTGCCGGTAAAGGGCCAGCGCTTCTTCGCCGTCGATTGAGACACCGGCGTCCGCAGCGATCCCGGCCAGGCAGGTCGTTATGCCGCCTTCGAAGTCGATCAGCGTGCCGACCACATCGAAGGTCATGTATTCGAATTCGCTAAAGCCCCTGGGCAAGACTGGCTCTCCTCCGCGCGCGGCCGAATTACTGATGCTGAACAGAACAAAATTCCGTGCTGTCCGGGGCGTCGGCCTTTTTCAAAAGCCCGGAAATCCGGGCTTTCTGGCCTTGTCTTAAAAAGCAGTCTGGCACTTCCCCCGCGCTGGATTCGCCGAAAAGGCGCGAGGCAGCGGCACAAAATTGCGAAATCGTCTGCCGCGGCGATATTTCGAGATGCGAAAAATGCGTCGCCCTTCATGCAAGCGCCCGGCGGACATCGGCGTCGTCCAGCGTCTGGTCCAGCGTCCGGCGCGTGCGCTCGATGATGGCATCGATGTCGCCGTCGGTGCAGCAGAGCGGCGGGGCGTAGCCGAGAACCCCATGCGCGAAGGCGCGGATGATCAGGCCATTGTCCCAGGCCCTGTCGAAGACGCGCCGCGCCGGCATGGCCGAGGCTGGAAGCGGCGTTTTCTTCTTTTTGTCGACCACCAGTTCGATGGCGGCGAGCATGCCGCGACCCCGCACATCGCCGACCAGTGGGTGATCGCTCAAGGCAGACAAGCCCGCCATCAAGCGCGCGCCGGCCCTGGCGCCGTTCTCCAGAAGGCCTTCCTCATAGAGCTTCAGCACCTCGAGCGCGACGGCGGCGCTGACCGGATGGGCGGAATAGGTGAAGCCGTGGCCGACCGCCGAGGCGCCTGCGCCATCGGCGATGACGTTATAGACATGATCGGCCATGAAGACGGCGCCCATTGGCACATAGCCCGAGGTCAGGCCCTTCGCGGTGGTCATGAAGTCGGGAACGATATCCTCCTCCGTGCAGGCAAACAGGGGGCCGGTGCGGCCGAAACCGGTGATCACCTCGTCGGCGATGAACAGGATGCCGTATTCACGGCAGAGTTCGCGCATCGCCTTGATCCAGCCTTTCGGCGGGACGATAACGCCACCCGAGCCCTGGATCGGCTCGGCGTAGAAGGCGGCGACCCGCTCCGGCCCGATCTCCTCGATCTTCGCCTTCAGCGCGGCGAGCGATGCGGCGATGATCGCGTTCGGGTCATCGCCAACCGGATTGCGATAGGGATAGGGCGAGGGGATCTTGTGCTGCCATTCGAACGGAATGCCGAAACCGGCATGAAAGGCGGGCAGGGCGGTCAGGCCCGCGCCGACCACCGACGATCCGTGATAACCCTGCTCAATGGAAATGAACTGGTCGCGTTCAGGCTCGCCTCTGGCATTCCAGTAGTAGCGGACGAACCGGATCGTGCTGTCGACCGCGTCCGATCCCCCGAGCGTGAAATAGACGTGATTGAGATCCCCCGGCGCCCGGTCGGCCAGCTCCGAGGCGAGCCGGATGGCGGGCTCCGAGCCGAGATCGAAATAGGCGGTGGCGTAGGGCAACTCGCGCATCTGCCGGGCCGCCGCCTCGACGATGCTGTCGTGACCATAGCCAGCATTGACGCACCACAGTCCGGCGAAGCCGTCGAGAAGTTGCCGGCCGGACGCATCGGTCACGGTAGCGCCCTTCGCCGATTTCAGCACCCGCACGCCGAGCGCCTCATGGCCGCGATATGAGGCGACCGGATGGATGAGATGGGCGCGGTCGAGTTCGATCAGGGAATTGGCGAGCATTGTTGTCCTCCGGGCTATCCGAGCGCCTGGTTGGCGAGGGCGTAAACTTTTGGCCTGGCCTGTTCGGCCCCATTCTTGGCCGGACGGTCCATAGCGACGCCGCCGCCGACATGAGCGAGGCCGATTTCTCCGAGCCAGCCGGCGATGCCGGTCCTGCTTTCGGTATCCACGCGCAGGAAAGCGCCAGGGCGAGACGCGGCGAAAAAGCTGATAAGGGCCTTGGCGTCGTCTGCATTTCCGGCGATGACGGGGCCGATCACCTCGCCGCGTCCGAACGGGCGGATTGCGGCATAGGCCGCGATGACGCCACTGCGGCGGATGACGGCGAATTCACCCCGCTCGGCCAGCGCATCGATCAAAGCTTCACGGTCGGCGCCGTAGGCGTCACGGTCCAGGGCCTTGATTTCCGGCAGATGGTGCGCGCCCGCGGCTTCCACACCGTCGGAAGCCTCAAGCGCTGCCACCTGGCCCTGATGCTGAAGAATCGTGCCCGAGGGCACGAAGCCAAGCTTCTCATAAAGAGGCATGCCGTCGGTCGTGGCGACGAGCCGCAGCGGACGGTCGCCGGCAAGGGCGAAGGCCTGTTCCATGAGCCGGCGCCCGAGCCCTTTGCCTCGCGCGTTCCTGTCGACGATCACCATGTTGATCATGGCGCAATCGGCGCCGTAAGGCGTTACCAGGATTGTCCCGGCGACCCGGCCCTGGTCGTCGAGCGCAACCGCGCCGCTCGAAAGCTGCAGCGCCATCTGCCAATCCTGCGGGCGATGCGGCCAATTCTCCTGCCGAGATAGCGCGACTGCACCCTCGATATGATCCGGCCCGAAGTCCTGGAGTTCGATCTCGCCTTGCTGCATGACGCACCTTTCAGTCTGACCCCAAGTCTCGATCATCGGTGCGCCGCAGATCGTCTGAAGGTCTCGACTTCGGCGGTATCATTCGCCGTTGCTGAGGGCGTGCGCCGCATCTTGTGCTGGCCCCTATGGAACTGGATGCGTTTAGCGCCTCGACCGGCGGCATCCTTCGACGCTCAAGATGCTACAGCGTGCCAAACGGAACCGCGGATACGGAACTTTCTGCTTTCGGCAGGCGCTTTTCGGTCAGGTAGGTCGCTTCCTGCCGGCCTATGATGAAAGACGTCCCAACGCGGATGTGCTTCCACCGGAGATCGACGGATATGGCTTCTTTCAGGCCCAAATACATCACCTTCGACTGCTACGGCACGTTGACCAATTTCCAGATGGCGGAGGCGGCGCGTGACCTCTATGGCAGCCGACTCGACGAGCCGCGCATGCAGGCGTTCATCAAGAACTTCGCGGCTTACCGGCTCGACGAGATCCTGGGCGACTGGAAGCCCTATGCCGACGTCGTCCACAACGCGCTCGAGCGCGCCTGCAAGCGCAACGGCGTTGCCTTCAGCCCGGACGACGCCACGATGGTCTATGAGCGTGTCCCGACCTGGGGACCCCACGCGGACGTTCCAGCTGGCCTGGCGAAGGTTGCCAAGGAAATTCCGCTGGTCATCCTCTCCAACGCCATGAACGCGCAGATCATGTCCAATGTCGAGAAGCTCGGCGCGCCATTCCATGCCGTCTACACGGCCGAACAGGCGCAGGCCTACAAGCCACGCTTCAAGGCTTTCGAATATATGTTCGATAGGCTGGGCTGTGGCCCGGAGGATGTTCTTCACTGCTCGTCCTCGTTCCGCTACGACCTGATGTCGGCGCATGACCTCGGGATCAAGAACAAGGTCTGGGTCAATCGCGGCCACGAGCCGGCCAACCCCTATTACGGCTATGTCGAGATCGCCGACATTTCCGGTCTTCCGGGCGTGGTCGGGCTTTGAAACTGACGGATTGCAAATGAAGCTGGTCTCCTACTGGCACGACACCGCTCCAGTTTTTTCCGGCGGGGCGCACGGCCCGGTCGAGGGACACTACGACGCCGCCATCATCGGCGGCGGCTTCACCGGCCTCGCCGCCGCCCGCCAACTGGCGAAGGCCGGCGCCAAGGTGGCGGTGCTGGAGGCGGAGCGGGTCGGCTGGGGCGCGTCCGGACGCAATGGCGGGCACCTGAACAACGGCCTCGCCCACAGCTATCTTTCGGCCAAGGCGGAACTCGGCAAGGAGCGCGCGATCGCGCTCTACCGGGCGCTGGACGATTCCGTCGACACGATCGAGGCGCTGGTCGCCGAGGAGGGCATCGACTGCAACTTCCGCCGCTCCGGCAAGCTGAAGCTCGCCTCCAAGCCGCAGCATTTCGAAGCGATCGCCCGTAACTTCGAGGCCGTCCATGCCGAGGTGGATCCGGATACGGCGCTGCTGTCGCCGAACGATCTCAAATCCGAGATCGGCTCGCCCTTCCATGGCGCGATGCTGTCGAAGAAGAGCGCCATGATGCATATGGGCCGCTACGTGGCCGGGCTGGCGACGGCCGCGGTTCGCCATGGCGCCGTCATCCACGAGAATGCGGCGGTGACGGATCATAGGCAGTCGGGCACGCGGCATCAGCTGACCACCTCCCGCGGCCGCATCAGCGCCGACAATGTGCTGGTGGCGACCGGCGCCTACACCACGCCGAATTTCGGCTATTTTCGCCGCAGGATCATTTCCGTCGGCAGCTTCATCATCGCCACGCGACCGCTGAGCGACGCCGAGATCGCCGCGACCATGCCCGGCAACCGGACATGCGTGACCTCGATGAACATCGGCAACTACTTCCGGCTTGCGCCGGACAAGCGCCTGATCTTCGGCGGCCGCGCACGCTTTTCGGCGACATCGGACCAGCGCTCCGATGCCAAGAGCGGAGAGATTCTGCGGGCAAGCCTCGCGGCGATCTTCCCGCAGCTCGCCAGGGTGGAGATCGACTATTGCTGGGGCGGGCTGGTCGACATGACCAAGGACCGCTTCCCGCGGGCCGGCTACCATGACGGGGTCTGGTACGCGATGGGCTATTCCGGCCACGGCGCCCAGCTTTCCACCCATCTCGGCATGATCATGGCCGATGCCATGCTTGGTCGCGCGGACCGCAATCCGATGAAGGGGCTCGAGTGGCCTGCCATTCCCGGCTATTCCGGCAAGCCCTGGTTCCTGCCGATGGTCGGTCTCTACTACAAGGCGCTCGACCGGATCCAGTGATCGGGGCTGGGGTTTAACCCAGCCCGCCCATGTGGAAGCTCTTCAGTTCCAGATATTCCTCGATGCCGGCCTGCGCGCCCTCGCGCCCGAGGCCGGACTGCTTGACGCCGCCGAAGGGGGCTATCTCCATCGAAACCGAGCCGGTGTTCAGACCCACCATGCCGAACTCCAGCGCCTCGCCGACGCGCCAGGCGCGCTTCAGGTTCTCGGTGTAAAAGTAGGAGGCAAGCCCGTAAGGTGTGCCGTTGGCAAGCGCGACCGCTTCCTCTTCCGTCTCGAAACGGAAAAGCGGTGCGACCGGACCGAAAGTCTCCTCGCTGGCGAGTTCCATTTCGTTTGTCGCACCGGCCAGCACCAGCGGGGCGACATATTGAGGACCCTCCGGCAGCACCGGCTTCTCGGTGACGATCGTCGCGCCTTTGGCAAGCGCGTCCTCGACGTGCCGATTGATTTTCTCGACCGCCGCCATGTTGATCATTGGGCCGATGGCGACACCGGGCTGCGTGCCCGGTCCCACCGTCAACGCATTGACGCGGGCGCTGAGCTTGGCGGAGAAGGCGTCATAGACTCCGGCCTGGACGAGAATGCGGTTGGCGCACACGCAGGTCTGGCCGCCATTGCGGAACTTCGACGCCAGCGCCCCCTCGACGGCGAGGTCGAGGTCGGCGTCGTCGAAGACGATGAAGGGCGCGTTGCCGCCGAGCTCGAGGCTGAGCCTTTTCACGCTGTCGGCCGCTCCGCGCATCAGCAGCGAGCCGACCCTGGTCGAACCGGTGAAGGAGATCTTGCGCACGGTCTCATTCGCCATGATCTCGTTGCCGATCTCGGCCGGCATGCCGGTGACGATGTTGATGACGCCGGCGGGAATACCCGCGCGTTCGGCGAGCACGCCGAGCGCCAACGCCGAATAGGGCGTGAACTCGGAGGGCTTGATCACCACCGTGCAGCCGGCGGCCAGCGCCGGCGCAACCTTGCGGGTGATCATCGCATTGGGAAAGTTCCAAGGCGTGATGATGCCGCACACGCCGACGGGTTCCTTCAGGACGATGATGCGGCGGTCTGATGTAGGCGAGGGGATGGTGTGGCCATTGATCCGGCGCGCCTCCTCGGCGAACCATTTGACGAAGGACGCTCCGTAGTGGATCTCGCCCTTGGCCTCGTCCAGCGGCTTGCCCTGTTCCGTGGTCAGGATCAGTGCGAGATCGTCCAGATGCTTAAGCATCAGACCATGCCAGGCCTCCAGCATGGCGGCGCGTTCGGCGTGGGTCTTCTTTTTCCAATCCCGATAGGCGGAAGCCGCGGCCTCTATGGCCGCGCGGGCCTCCGGGCCGGCCATGTCGGGCACTGTGCCGATCGATATCTGTGTTGCCGGATCGATCACATCGACCGTTCTGCCGGAACCTGCCGCGACCCATCTGCCGCCGATCAGACCGGCCTCGCGGAAGAGAGTTTTGTCTTTCAGGCTTTTCATCGAAAACGACCTCGCAAATCAGGTGAGCGCCGCGACAACGGCGGATGTGATGGCGTCCGTACGATCTTTGCCGGCCGTGGTTCCCACCCCTCGCGCCGTTGTCGCTTCGATCGCGTTCATGACGCGGCCGGCTGCGTCCTTTTCGCCCAGATGTTCAAGCATCATTGCGCCCGACCATATGGCGGCGATCGGGTTGGCGATGCCGAGGTGGGCGATGTCGGGCGCGGAGCCGTGCACCGGCTCGAACATGGACGGCGCCGAGCGGTCGGGGTTGATGTTGGCGGAAGCTGCGTAGCCGAGCCCGCCCTGGATCGCCGCGCCGATATCCGTCAGTATGTCGCCGAAGAGATTGGAAGCGACGACCACGTCGAGGCTCTGCGGATCCATGATCATGCGCGCAGCGAGTGCGTCGACATGATAGCTGGTCACGTCGACGTCCGGATAGTCGGCGGCCAGCTTTCGCGTGATCTCGTCCCAGAACACCATCGAATATTTCTGCGCGTTGGACTTGGTGACGGAAGCCAGCCTGCCGCGCCGCGCCCGTGCCTGCTCGAAGCCGAAGCGCAGGATGCGCTCGACCCCGGCCCGGGTGAAGATCGAGGTTTCCACCGCGACCTCGTCCAGCGTGCCTTGATGCACACGTCCGCCGGCGCCGGAATATTCGCCTTCGGTGTTTTCGCGGATGCACAGAATATCGAAGCTCTCGGCTCGCAGCGGCCCCCTCACACCCGGCAGCAGCCGGTGCGGCCGGATGTTGGCGTATTGCACGAATGCCTTGCGGATCGGCAGCAGCAGCCCGTGGAGAGAAACGGAATCAGGCACCTGCGTCGGCCAGCCGACGGCCCCGAGCAGGATGGCGTCGAAGCGGCGCAAGGTCTCGATGCCGTCCTCGGGCATCATGCGGCCGGTTTCCTTGAAGAAACGACAGGACCATGGAAACTCGGTCCCAGTCAGGGCAAAGCCGGAGTGCTTGGCCACGGTTTCCAGCACCGTCCAGGCGGCGGCGGTCACATCGCGACCGATGCCATCACCGGGGATCAGGGCGATCGAGTAGGTCTTCATCGGCATCTCTTCACAGGCTGATCAGGACGCTCTTGGTCCTGCGGTTGGCGAGATAGGCCTCGCGGCCAAGGTCCTTGCCGATGCCGGAGCGCTTGTAGCCACCGGTCGGCAGGATGTGGTCGCGCGAGCGGCTGTAGCGGTTGACCCACACGGTACCCGCTTCGAGCTTGCGCGCGAGACGGATTGTGCGAGACAGATCGGCGGTGAACAGGCCGGAAGCCAGTCCGTAGGTCGGATGGCTGGACAGCGCCAGCGCCTCGTCTTCGGTCTCGAAGGTCTGGACCGTCAGGACCGGGCCGAAGATTTCCTCGACGATCGCCGGATTGACCTGGTCGACATTGGCGATCAGCGTCGGTTCGTAGAAATAGCCGGGGCTGTCCATAAAGGTGCCGCCCGTCAGGCATTCGCCGCCGCCCTCGAGCGCGGCCCGCACGATGGCGTCGACACGCCCCCGCTGCCGTTCCGAGATGATCGGCGAATACTGCGTGGTCTCGTCCCAGGTCGGGCCGGGCTTCACCGCCTTCACTCGCTCAAGGATGGCCGCCGTCAGGCTGTCGGCCACACTCTTCTCGACGATCAGGCGCGTGCCGGCCACGCAGGCCTGGCCGGCATTGAAGGTGACGCTGCCGGCGATTGCTGCCGCCGCCTTGTCGAGATCGGCATCGGCAAAGACGAGCTGCGGGCTCTTGCCGCCGAGCTCCAGCGTCATCGGCCTGATGCCGGTGCGGGCGACGTTCTCCATGATCGCCGAGCCGGCGCGGGTTGAACCGGTGAAGCTGACCTTGGCGATCTCGGGATGGCCGGTCAACGCCGTGCCGGTCGTGGGGCCGTCGCCGAGCACCACGTTGACAAGTCCTGCCGGCAGGCCGGCTCTGACGGCGAGCTGCGCCAAATAGACGGTCGAGAACGGCGTCATTTCGGACGGCTTCAGCACGACTGCATTGCCCGCGGCCAACGCCGGACCGAGCTTCCAGCCGGCCATCGAGATCGGAAAATTCCAGGGCGTGATCGCGGCTACGACGCCATAGGGTTCGCTCATGATCATGCCGAAACTGGCGTCGTCGGTCGGCGCGAGTTCGCTGCCTTCCTTATCGGCGAACTCGGCGAAGAAGCGGATCTGCTCGGCGGTCACGGCGATGTCGCCGGCGGCGAGCTGGCCCACGGGCCGGGTCGAGGACAGCGCCTCGATCCTGGCGAGCGTTTCGGCTTCCGCTTCCATCAGATCGGCCCAGGCGTGGAGCGCCCTGGTGCGCTCGCGCGGCCGGACGCCGCCCCAGTTGCTGGCTTTCAGCGCCGCTTTGGCACTTTCCACCGCCCGGTTCACCAAGTGCGCACCGGCCACGGGGCAGGCGGCATAGGACTTGCCGTCGGACGGACGGCGCATCTCGATCGCACCCTCGGCCGAAATCAGCTCTCCATCGATGAAATGGCCGACGGGAAGCGAGATTGTATCGGGATCGAAGCTCAGGCTCATGGGCAACCACTCGGTAGCATCGGCCTCAGCCTAGCCCGTGCCGACACGCAGCATGCGCTGTTCGGCGATCCGCCGCCGACGAATGTTGCGTGCTGGGGACAAGAGACGGCAAAATCTTCCGCGGCGGTCAGGGCCTGCGCGGGCGCTCGCTAGCCCACTGTGACGTAGATCTTGCGCACGGTCTCGATGGTCTTCCAAACACCCGTGAAGCCCGGCTTCATGACGAAGCTGTCGCCGGCCCGGTAGGTCACCGTTTCGCCGGCGTCGGGCGTGATTTCGACCACGCCGGCGAGGATATGGCAGAACTCGAAGGTTTCCCCCTTGATCGAGCGCGTTTCGCCGGGCGTGGCCTCCCAGACGCCGGTATGGACAAGGTCGTCCTTGGCCACGTCCTGCGCCCAGGTTTTGAAGGCGGGATTGCCGGCAATGAGCCGCTCCGGCAGCGCGGTCGATTCGCGGGGCGAAAAGCTCGGGTTGATATCGATGGACTTGAGCAGGGACAAAGGATGGCCTTTCCAGTTGAGTTTCAATAACCGCGCGACCGGTCGACGAGCCCGATGGGATCGAGCCCGGCGCGATGGCGCTTGATGTTGTCGATGACGGCCTGGGCGGCGGTCGCGGGTTGGGTCACGCTGGCTATGTGCGGAGTGAGGATGATCTTCGGATGCGACCAGAACGGATGTCCCGCGGGCAGCGGTTCGGGATCGGTCACGTCGATCATCGCCGACGACAAATGGCCGCTATCGAGCGCGGCGACAAGCGCTTCGTGATCGAGCTGCGGGCCTCGACCCGTATGAACGAGAGCCGCCCCGTCAGGCAGTTTCGCGAACAGGCCGGCGTTCAGAAATCCGCGCGTCTCCTCGGTCAGTGGCAGCAGGCAGATCAGTATGTCACTGGCCGCCAGCATCTGCTCCAGCCCAAGCTCGCCATGATAACAGGTCACCCCTTCGAGCCGCCGCGGGGAGCGGCTCCATCCGGAGAGCTGGAAGCCGAAAGGTTTCAGCCGGTCGAGGACGGCTTGGCCAAGCTGTCCGAGGCCGAGCACGCCGATCCGGCGCGACGCGGCTTGAGGCTGAGGGATGTCGCGCCATTCTCCGGCGCGCTGCTGCGCCAGATAGGCCGGCAAGTTGCGGTGGAGCGCAAGCACGGCGAGCGTCACATACTCCTGCATCATGCGCACGATGCCCTCCTCGACCATGCGCACGATCTTCACCGGGGCGGGCACCGCGTCGAAGCGGAACTGATCGACGCCGGCGCCGATGGAGAACAGGATTTCGAGGTTGGTGTAGCGCTCGAGGTTCTCCGGCACCGTCCAGGTGATCAGGTAGCGCACTGCGTCGGGATCGACCGTAGCGGCATCGATCGTGAAGGGGAGGTCCGGCAACTCCTTAGCGAAGGCCTCGGCGAAGATCGCGCCACGCCGCGCGTCGGAATTGAAGAGGAATGTCATTCCGGCTGCTCCTTCAGGCCGCGCATCGCGCGCCCAGCGCCTCGATCATCTGCTGGCAGGCGGCGAGCTCGCTGGCGAGAATATATTCGTCCGGCTTGTGGGCGCGCCCGATATCGCCGGGGCCGCAGATGATCGCATCGAGCCCGGAGCCTTGGTAAAGTCCGGCCTCCGTCCCGTAGCTGACGGCGGCTAAAGGCGCTTCGCCGGTCAATTCGCGCAGCAGTCCCGCCAGAGCCGAGTCTTGCGGCAGCGACAGCGCCGGATAGGCGCTGATCGGCTTCCATTCAACAACATAGCCTTGAGCGGCAAGAGCTTCAGCCCGCGCCTTGACCGGGGTGAGCAAGCCAGCCGGTTCGATGCCCGGTATTGCGCGCGCCTCCAGGTCGAGCGTGCAGCTGTCGGGGATGATGTTGACCGACTGGCCGCCTGCGATCACACCGGCCTGCAGCGAGGAATAGGCCGGCTCGAAGGTTGGGTCGGACGGGCCATGCATCAGCCGCTCCGCTTCACTCACGGCGGCGCTCAGCACATCGGACATCGCATGGATGGCGTTAAGCCCAAGATCCGGTCGCGAGGAGTGGCCGGAGCGGCCGCTGATGATTACGCGGGCGGCCGCCTTGCCCTTGTGGCCGCGCACGGCGCGCATGCCGCTCGGCTCGCCGACGATGACGCCGAGCGGCTTGGCGCAAAGCTCGGGCAGCCCGGCGATCAAATGCGGCACGCCCCGGCACCCGATCTCCTCGTCATAGGAGAAGGCGAGGTGGATCGGTCTGGCGAGGCGCAGCCGCACAAGCGCAGGCACGGCGGCGAGCGCGGCGGCGAGAAACCCCTTCATGTCGGTGGTGCCGCGTCCGTAGAGCCGTTCGCTCTCCCGGCGCAGCGAAAAAGGGGCCGAACTCCATTGCGGCTCGCCGGCGGGGACGACGTCCATATGGCCGGATAGGATGTAGCCCGGAACCTCGGCCGGGCCGATGGTGGCGAAAAGATTGAAACGGTCGCCCTCTGGCCCTGGGAGCAGGGTCACCTTCGCGCCTTGTTCGGCGAGATGAGCCTCGATCCAGCCGGCAATGTCGCCGTTGGGCTTGCCGGCGACCGACGGAAAGGCGACGAGACGGTCGAGGATGTCGAAGACGTCCATTGCAGCCCTCAAGGCATTTAGGGTTCGCCGGCATCGATGCCGCATGCTGGCGAATTTCCGCAGAGGATGGGTGCGTTGCCACGCGATTGCATGCCGAAAGCGGAAGTGTTTCAGTTGAATCTTGCGTTGGTGCACGGCTTTCGAGCAAATCCTGTGGGGTTTGCTTGTCTAGCGTTGGCGGGCACGGGGCAGCGGTCTGCTCGCCCGTTGATTTTTGAGGGTTCTTTATTTTTGAGGGTTTCTTTCAGGGCCATGGAAGTGAAGCCGTCCGAGAGCTTGAAAATCGATGCCTTCTCCATGCGTATCGGCGACGTCCAAGATGTCGACCTGGAGAGGTTGCACGCGCTCTCCCTGTCGGTGGGATGGCCGCATCGCGCCGAGGATTGGCAATTCCTGCGTGAATCGGGCCAAGGCTTCGTGGCGCTCGATGAGATCGGCCGGGCTCTCGGTTCGGCCATGTGGTTCCCGCACGGCGCCAATTTCGCCACCTTGGGGATGGTCATCACCTCGCCGCGGCTTCAGACGCAGGGGGCGGCGCAATGGCTGATGAAGCGGATCTTCGACAGGATCCCCGGGCGCGATCTGCGCCTCAATGCAACCCGTGCTGCGCGGCGGCTTTATCTCTCCCTCGATTTCCAGCCGGAGAAGACCGTCTATCAATGCCAGGGCATCGCCCGCGAGCCGACAGCGGGCCGGCCGACGGAGGCGCACGGTAGCGTCCGGACGTTGGACGCGGGCGATGTTGCGGCAGCGATCGCGCTGGACGCGGCGGGATTTGGCGTGAGGCGCACAGCGCTCGTTGAAAAGCTCTTCGGGCAATCGGCCGGCTATGGGCTTTTCGACGGGAACAAGCTGACCGCTTTTGCCCTCTGCCGACCGTTCGGACGGGGCCATGTCATAGGGCCGGTGGTGGCGGGAAGCGACCCCGACGCCCTGGCGGTCGTCAGGCCGCACGTGGCCGACCATTCGGGATATTTCCTCAGGATCGACACGCACATGGACAATGGCGAGTTCGCCGCCTTCCTGTCGCACAGCGGAATGCCGGTCTTCGACACGGTGCTGACCATGTCGAAGGGCAAATGCCTCGCCGATTTTTCCGACGGCGGCTCGGCTAGGCCGAAGACCTATGCCTTAGCAAGTCAGACCCTCGGGTAGTTGTCTTCGGATTGCTTCCTTCCCCCGGACGGATGGTTGCCGAGCCGTCAGCCTAAACGGCTTCTACATGGGCGTTGGCTCGTTCCATGATCCACCCTCTGACGGTCCTCACCACGCTGCCTTTCGAGAGCTGGCTCTCCGAAAGATAATAGGTCCATGGACTGGCGGCTCGCACGGGGAAAGGCTCTACCAGAAGCCCGCGGCTGATATAGGTTCTCGCCAGCGAATATTGCGTGGCGACGCAGCCCGCGCCCATTGCCGCCAGTTCCAGCGCAATGTTCGAGGCGTTCGTGGTGATGCCTTTCTCATAATCCGAAATGTCGATCTGCAGCGCGTCGCCCATGCATTGCCAATATTCTTGGCGGCCATGCACGAAGATCCAGTCGACGTTGAGGATATCGCGCGGCGAGCGCAGCCCTTTCGGGCCGGACAGCAGGCCGGGTGCGCAGAGGATGGCGAGCTGGTCGTTCCACAGCGGAACGCCACTCGGCGGGCGGTCGTCGAAGCGGCGGGTCGAGATGGTGATGTCGGCGATCTGCTCGCTGAGGTCTTCCCAGATCGTGCCGTGCAGAACGACCTCGATCTCCGGATGGATTTGCCGGAACGCCGCCATGCAGCCGGCCAGCCAGTTTTCGGCCAAGCTCATCGGGCAGGAGATGACGACCGTCCTGTTGCGCGAGGAGGCGACGATCGCCTCCGTGGCGTGATCGATCTGGTCGAGCGCCTGCCGCAGCGTAGGCAGGAAGGCCTCGCCCATTTCGGTCAGCTTCAGGCTGCGCGGATAGCGCACGAAGAGCTGCCGGCCAAGATAGTGTTCCAGCCCCCGCACATGATTGCTGACCGCCGCCTGGGTGTAGCCGAGCTCGCTGGCAGCGAGGGTGAAGCTGAGATGCCGCGCCGAACACTCGAACGAGCGGATATAGTTCAGTGGGGGTGGCGGCTTCATGCGATCGCTCCTTGGCGAAGCGAAAACTAGACCGGCTTCGTTGGCCTCTGCAATCGCCTTGACCCCGATTTTTTTGTGCGATGGCGCCAAACTAATTACGTGCCTGGCCCATGAGACCAAATTATTCGTAGTTATCTTGGAGCGATCGGGACGCGAAAGGTGGCGCCATGGACCAGCGGACGGCGGAAGGTGAGTCTGCTTCCACCGTATTTGCCCGTGTTGCCGACTTCGTGCTGCGCAGGTCGGCCGGCGCGTTCCCGCGCGACGTTCTGAAATCGGCAGCCCTCCAGTTCCTCGACACGATGGGCATTGCCATCGCCGCCGGCCCGATGCAGGCCGGACAAATCGCGCGCGATGCCGCGGTTATGCTCTACGGTTCCGGCGCCGACCGGCACGCGGCGAGGATGATCTTCGACGGCAGGCGCGCCAGCATGGCCGGCGCCGCCTTCGCGGCGGCGACCCAGACCGACAATCTCGACGGCCATGACGGTTACCCGCCGACCAAGGGGCACATCGGCGTGGCGGTTATCCCGGCGCTGCTTGCGCTCGCAGAAGAAAAGCCTGAGTTGACCGGCCCCGAGGCGCTGGCCGCGATCGTCGTCGGCTATGAGATCGCGGGGCGGGCCGGCATTGCGCTGCACGCAACCGTCTCGGACTATCACACCTCCGGCGCGTGGAATTCTCTTGGCGTGGCGGCGGTCGCGGCCCGCCTGCTTTCGCTTGACGACGATCAACTGCGCCATGCTTTCGGCATCGCCGAGTATCACGGGCCGCGCAGCCAGATGATGCGCGAGATCGCAACGCCGACCATGCTTCACGACGGCTCAGGCATGGGGGCGCTGGTCGGGCTGTCGGCCGCCGTGCTTGCCGAAGCGGGTTTCGCCGGCGCGCCGGCCATCACGGTCGAGGCGCCGGAGGTCGCGGCACATTGGGATGACCTCGGCCTGTTCTGGCAGATGACCCGGCAATACATAAAACCCTATCCGGTCTGCCGCTGGGCCCATGCGGCGATCGACGCGACGCGCGCGCTTTGCCTGCAGCATGGGCTTCGGCCGGAAGACATACGCAAAGTCCATGTCAACAGCTTCCACTATGCGGCGACGCTGTTTGCCGGCATGCCGGACACGACATCAAAGGCGCAGTACAGCCTGCCCTTCGCCGTGGCCACGATGATCCACTATGGTCGAATCGGCGTGGAGCACATTTCGGGCTCGGGTCTGCGCGATGCCGCCGTCGCGGATATGCTGAAGCGCGTCGAGGTGAACGAGGCGGCGAAGCACAGCGACCGTTTCCCCGCCGGGCGCTGGGCCGACGTGCAGATCGAGACGGTTGACGGCCGGCGGCTGGAGTCCGGAGATGTCCACGCACGCGGCGGCCCCGAAGCCCCGTTCAGCGAAGACGATATCGTCGCCAAGTACATGGAGTTTGCGTCGCCCGTTCTCGGCTCGACCAGGGCCGCCGCGATCCGGGACGGTATTCTCGGCCTGACCGACGCCGACCACCGGTTTTCCGAGGTGACCGCTCTGGTCTACGATCCTCCTGGCGGCCAGGGCAGCCATGCCGCTTAGGCTTCTCAAATACGGGCTTAGCCGCGACTATCCGGTGACGGGCGACATTCCTGCGACGCCTGAGCTGAAGCCGTCCTATGACGTGGTCATCGTCGGTGGCGGCGGGCATGGCTTGGCCTGCGCGCATTATCTGTCGAAATACCATGGTATCGCCAGCATCGCGGTGCTCGAAAAAGGCTATCTGGCCGGCGGCAATACCGCACGCAACACCACGACGATCCGCTCCAATTACATCACCCAGGAAGGCGTCGCCTTCTACAAGGAAGGCGTTTCGCTCTTCGAAGCGCTGTCGCAGGAACTCGACTTCAACGTCATGTTCTCGCAGCGCGGCCAGCTGACGCTCGCACACACGGAAGCGACGCTGCGCGCCTTCCATCTGCGCGCCGAGATGGGCAAGCATATGGGCACGCGCACCGAGGTGATCGACGCAAAAGAGGTCGAGAAGCTGGTGCCCGAACTCAACATGGATCGCGACGGTGCGCTCGAGATCCTCGGCGGCCTCTGGCATGCCGATGCCGGCACGGCCCGCCACGATGCGGTTGCCTGGGGCTTCGCGGCGCAGGCCTCGCGCCGCGGCGCCGAAATCCATCAGCGCACCGAAGTTCAAGGTTTTGAGGTCGAGAACGGCCCGGTGCGCGCTGTGGTGACGAACCGCGGACGGGTCGCCTGCGGCTCCGTGCTCATCGCCGCCGGCGGCATGAACTACGATGTTGCGATGATGGCCGGCGTGGAACTGCCGATCCGCTGCTACCCCTTGCAGGCAATGGTGACGCAGCCGCTGAAGCCCTGGCTGCACACGCTGGTCTCGTCCGTATCGCTGCACACCTATCTGGTGCAATCCTCGCGCGGCGAGATCGTCATCGGTGGCGGCTCGGATCCGTACCAGCTCTATTCGACCCGCTCGACGCTGGACATGAAGGAGCATCTGGCGGAAGGCGCCGTGCATCTGTTTCCCTTCCTGCAAGGTGTGCGGGTGCTGCGGCAATGGGCCGGCATCACCGACATGACGCCGGACTACAGCCCGATCATGGGCGCCAGCCCTCTCGCGAATCTGTGGCTCGATTGCGGCTGGGGCACCTGGGGCTTCAAGGCGACTGCGGTCGCCGGCAAGCGCATGGCGGAAACCATCGCCAGGGGCCGGGTTCCCGACCTGCTGAAGCCGTTTGCGCTGGAGCGCTTCGAGAAGTTCCGACTGCTCAACGAAATGGGCGCCACGGCGGCGAGCCACTGATCATGAAGCTGCTTGACTGCCCCATGAACGGCCCGCGCAACATCGACGAATTCCAGTCCTTCGGTCCGCTGCGGCAGAGGCCCGATGCGGACGCTGCCGCCGACGCTGAGTGGGCAAGGCATCTCTTCCGCGCGGACAATCGAAAAGGTGTGGTGGTCGAGTGCTGGCGGCACGTGCCGAGCAACTTCTTCTTCCTCGCCGAGCGCGACGTCGTCACCAACGAGATCATCCGCACCTACGCCATTGGGAGCCGGCCATGACGCGGCTTGGCACGCCATACGGTTCGCGCCTCGACCGGACGCGGCCTGTCCGCTTCACCTTCGAAGGCAAGGCTTATCATGGCTTTGCCGGCGACTGCATCGCCAGCGCGCTGGCGGCCTCGGACCAGTGGGTCCTGTCGCGCTCGTTCAAATACCACCGGCCGCGCGGCATCATGACCATGGCCGGCGCGGAAGCGAACACGCTGGTGCAATTGCCGTCGGAGCCGAATGTTCCCGCCGACCTGACGCCGCTCCAGGACGGCATGATGGTTACGGCGCAGAACGTCAACGGCTCCCTGGAAAACGACCGCGATGCGGTGATCGACCGCTTTGGACGTTTCCTGCCGGTCGGCTTCTACTACCGCACCTTCATGGGTCCGAGACAGGACAGCTGGCTCCGCTTCTGGGAGCCGATGATCCGTCGCAAGGCGGGGCTCGGGATCGTCGACGTCAAGGCGCCGCATCTGAGTTTCGACAAGGCGCATCTTCACTGCGACCTGCTGGTCGTCGGCGCGGGGCCGGCGGGTCTATCGGCTGCGATCTCGGCCGCACAAGCCGGCGCCGACGTGCTGTTGTGCGACGACAATCCCGAAATTGGCGGTTCGCTGACCTATCGCCGCTGCGATCCGGGCATATTGTTCAGTCTGGCAGCCAAGGCAGCCAAGCTCCCCAATCTGCGCATCATGACCGGCACCATCTGCAACGGCTGGTATGAGGACAATTGGCTGCCGCTGATCCAGGGCAACCGGCTCTACCGAACCCGCGCCCGCGAGGTTGTCCTGGCAACAGGCGCCATCGAGCAGCCGGCGGTGTTCCGCAACAACGATCTGCCTGGCATCATGACCGGCGGCGCCGTGCAACGATTGCTCCGCCATTACGCGGTGCAACCTGGCCAGCGGGCCGTCGTGCTGGCCGCCAATGACGATGGCTACGACTCCGCGCTGGATCTGGTCGAGGCTGGCGTCGAACTGGCCGCGATCGTCGATCCTCGGCCAAATGCCGGCGACCGCGCCGGTGAGCTTCGGGCCAGGGGGATAGGGATCCTCGCAGGCGCCCCGATCGAGGAAGCGTCCGGGACGCGCGGCAACAAGCATGTGACGCGGGTCCGCATTGGCAGCCGCTGGATCGACTGCGATCTCGTGGCGGTCTCCGTCGGCTCGGTGCCTGCCTGGCAGTTGCCCTGCCATGCGGGAGCGATAGTTGGCTACGACGATGCGACGGCGCGAATGACGCTCAGTCTGCCGGTGGGCGCGGCCGTCCGGCTGGCAGGCGCCGTTGCCGGCAAATCGCGGTTGCAGTCTGCGATGGCCGACGGCCGCCGCGCCGCGCGCGAGGCTCTGGAGCGGCTCGGCCACGGCGATCCTCCTGACGTGCAGAACGAATGCGAGCCCGAGCCAACTGCCTGGGCACAACCGCTCGCCGGCAACGCAAAAGGTCGCGACTTCGTCGATTTCGATGAGGATCTGCAGGTCAAGGACCTCAGGAATGCGGTCAAGGAAGGCTATCGCGAACTCGAACTGGTGAAGCGCTTTTCCACCGTCGGCATGGGGCCGAGCCAAGGCAGGCATTCGGCGCTCGCCACGGCGCGGACCGTCGCCGAAGCGACGGGGCGCGGGGTTGGCGAGGTGGGCATCACCACGGCGCGGCCGCCGACCGGACCGGAGAAGCTCGGCGTGCTCGCCGGCCATCACGAGCCGTTGGAGCGGCGCACCGCGCTGCATGCGCGCCATCTCGCACTCAACGCTCGCATGAAGCCGATCGGTGCCTGGTGGCGGCCGTATTTTTACGGGCCGGAAGACCGGATAGACCGCCTGGTCCGCGAAGAGATCGCCGCGGTCCGCAACGGCGTCGGCATGCTCGACGTGTCGACTTTGGGCAAGCTGGAGATCCGCGGTCCTGACGCCGGCGCCTTCCTCGATCGGATGTACACGATGGCGCATGCCAACCAGCGCGTCGGCCGGGTCCGCTACTGCCTGATGCTCAACGAGATGGGCACGGTTATCGATGACGGCGTCGCCTATCGTCTCGCCGATGACCTGTTCTACGTCACCGCGACGACCGGCGCCGTCGCCCGCGTGCAGGCCGACATGCTGTTCTGGAATGCGCAGTGGCGGCTGAAGGTCGACGTGCTCAACGTCACGGCAGCATTTTCCGGCATGAACGTCACCGGCCCGAAGGCGCGTGAGGTCTTGCAGGCGCTAGATGGCGACATCGATTTCTCGCGCGACGCTTTCCCCTATCTCCACGGGCGCGAAGGCATGCTGGCCGGCCTGCCGGTGCGTGTGATGCGGATCGGCTTCACGGGCGAGGTGAGCTACGAGCTGCACTGTCCTTCGAGCTATGCGGTCGCGCTGTGGGACGCTTTGTCCGAGGCCGGCAAGCCGCATGGCTTGCGTCCCTATGGACTCGAGGCCTCGCGCATGCTGCGGCTTGAAAAGGGGCATATCCTGATCGGCCAGGATACCGACGCGCTGACCACGCCCAACGAGCTCGGTTTCGGCTGGGCGGTTTCGAAGAAGAAGCCCTTCTTCGTCGGCAAGCGGTCGATCGAGATGCGGACGAGGCTTGGCGAAAGGCGCCGGCTCGTCGGCCTCTCTTTCGAGGGTGCAAGCAATATCCCCGGCGAGTCCTGCCTGGTGCTGCGCGGCGGCAACCCGGTTGGGCAGATCACTTCGATTGGCTTCTCGCCAACGCTTGGCCACACAATCGCGCTGGCCTATGTCCATATCGACGACGCTGCTCCCGGCAGCAAGGTCACGGTGAAGTGTCGCAGCGGCGAATTGGTGCAGGTGCCGGTGATCGGTCACGCCTTCGTCGATCCGCAGAACGTCCGGCAGGAGATGTAACGATGGCCGGTCTTGCCATGCGAACATTTCCCCTGTCGCCGGACGGCTCGGCCGCCGAAGCAGTTCTGCCAAATGCGCAGCTGATAGTGACCGATCTGACGGCCCGATCGCGCTTCGGCATCAAGGGCCCCGGCAGTTCAGCCTGGCTCGAAGCGCAGGGTCTCTCCTTACCGCCCGTCAATCGCATCGCCATACAGGGCGGCGTCAGGCTGCTAAGACTTGGCAGCGAAGATTTCCTGGCGATTGACGATATAGGGGCCGGTGGCGCCGCCGCAAAGCTTATTGCCGACTGGCAGGCCGAGAAGGACCCGCGCGGCTATTGGTCCTGGCGCGAGGAGGGCTGGAGCTGGATGCGACTTTCCGGCCAGTCGGCAGAAGCGGTGATGGCGAGGCTTTGCGCACTGGACCTCAGGCCTGCCCGTTTTGCCGATGACGCGGTCGCGCAGACGCGCGTCGCCCATCTCGAAGCCGTGCTTGTGCGCAGCGTGGGGGGCTTCGACATCTTCTTCGACATCGCCTCGACAGCATTCTTTATCAGAACAGTCGACGCGGCGGCGCAGCTCGCCGACGGCGACACGACGACCCGGGAGAACCATCGATGAACAGCGTACAAGGCGTCATTGCGCCCATCCTGACGCCCTTCGACAAAGACGGCAGCGTCGCCCGCGATCTGTGGGTCAACCATGCGAAATGGGTGCTTGCTCAGGGCGCGCATTACCTTTCGCCGTTTGGGACGACCGGCGAGGCGCTGTCGCTGTCGCCGCGCGAACGCATGCAAGCCCTGGAGTGGCTGGCCGAGGCCGGCATCCCGGCGGATAAGATGATGCCCGGCACAGGCGTGACCGCGCTGCCCGAGACGCTCGAACTCAGCCGGCATGCCCTGGAACTCGGCTGCGCCGGCGTCATGGTGCTGCCCTCGTTCTTCTACACCGCGGCGGGCGATGACGGGCAGGCGCGCTACTATTCGGAACTGGTCGAGAAAGTCGCCAGCCCGAAGCTCAAGCTGATCCTCTATCACATCCCGCAGAATTCCGGGGTGCCGGTATCGCCGGCGCTGACGGCGCGGCTCAACGCGGCATTTCCCGAAACCGTTGTCGCCTACAAGGACAGTGCCGGGAACTGGGACAACACCGCGGCCGTGATCGCCGCGGCGCCCAACGTCTCCGTCTTCCCGAGTTCCGAAGGCCAGCTCACCCAAGGCCTGGCCGCCGGCGCGGCGGGTTGCATTTCCGCTTCCGTCAACCTCAACGCCAAGGCTATCCGCGCCGTCTATGACGGCGCCCGCGCCGGCCGCGACGTCTCGGCCGCCGATGCCGCCATAAAGGAATTTCGAAAGGCGGTTCAGACCGCGGGGCTGATCGGCGGCATGAAAGCGGCACTTGCCGTGCGCTCCGGCGACCAGCGCTGGCTCAACCTGCGCGCGCCGCATGAGAACACCAGCCCGCAGGCAGGCAAGGCTTTGCTCGAGGCGCTGGGTCCTCTTGCCGATCACATTCCTGGTCCGAGGCGGGGCTGAAATGTCCGCGCGGCCAACAATCATCGTCAGCAGCGACGCGCCGGACGGGCCGATTGCGGCGCTGGCGGAAACCCATCCCGATCTCAGGGTGCTCGGCTGCGACAGCTACGAGGCGCTTCCCGACCTGATTGCGGACACCGGCGCCGAGGTGGTGTTCACCATCAAATTCGACCGGGGATCGCGCTATCCGCGCGCGGCGCTGGTCGAGAGCCCGACCGTGCGCTGGGTTTCGGTCGGCGGCTCCGGCACGGATCACCTGCGCCCCTGGGATCCGACAAGGGTGACGATAACCAATTCGGCCGGCGTCGCTGCCGACATGATGGCCGAATATGTCTTCGGCGCGATGCTTTCCTTCTCGCTCGGCCTGCGCGGCTTCGCACGCGAGCAGGCTGCCAGGAGGTGGACGGCCGGCAAGGTCGAGCCGATCCAGGGCAAGACGCTTCTGATCCTTGGGCTCGGCAAGACGGGGCAGGCGGTCGCCGTCCGGGCCAGGGCCTTCGGCATGACGACCCTGGGCGTGCGCGCCAGCCCGAAACCGACCTACCACATCGATGAGGTGCACGGCATGGCCGACCTGCCCAGCCTGTGGGGCCGTGCCGATTTCATCTTGTGCGCGGTGCCGCTGCTCGAAAGCACACGTGGCATGGTGGGCAGCGAAGCCTTCTCGGCGATGAAGCCTTCGGCGGTGCTGATCGACGTTTCCCGCGGCGGCGTCGTTGACGAGGCGGCGCTCCTTGCGGCGCTCGACGGTGGCCGGATCAAGGGCGCGGCGCTCGACGTCTTCGCCCTCGAGCCGCTGCCGCCGGCGCATCCGCTGTGGGGCTACGAGAACGTGATCGTCACGCCGCATTGCTCGTCCGTCTACGACGGCTGGGACGTGAAGTCGGCACGCATGTTTGCCGAGAATCTCGCCCGCTACCGGCGCGGCGAGCCTTTGGCGAATGTGGTGGATCCGGGACGCGGCTATTAAGGAGGACAGGCCGATGACAGCGCATGACAGGCGAAGCGGCGGACGGCGCACCAGAGCGGCCGGGCGCAGTGGCGGCGGCATTGCGCAACTGCCCTGGCAGCGCGTCACAAACCCCTACGCGCCGATGCAGATCCTCGACGAGGAGCAGATGGACAAGCTCCACCGGACCTCGATGCGTATTATGTCCGAACTCGGCATCCGCGTCATGGGCGAGAAGGTGCTGGGTATCTTCGAGGCCGCGGGCGCCATCGTTGATCGGGCCGAGAACACGGTGCGGATCGACGAGAGTATCGTCAGAGAAGCGCTTAGGAACGCGCCATCGTCCTTCTCGCTAAGCTCGCGCAATCCGGACAAGCAGATCCGCATCGGCGGCAATTCGCTGGTGTTCGGGCTGGTCGCCGGGCCGCCCAATGTGCATGACCGCATCAACGGCCGCCGGCAGGGCAATCTGGCTGACTATGAGAACTTCATCCGCCTCGCGCACCATTTCAACGCCATCCATATCATCGGCAACCAGGTGGTGGCGCCTATGGAGCTGCCGGCGAATTCGCGCCATCTCGACACCTATCGCGCCAATCTCACGCTGTCGGATCTGAGCTTCCATTGCTCGGCGATCGGCCGCGGCCGCGCCATGGATAGCATCGCCATGACGGCGATCGCACGCGGCACGACCATCGAGGCACTGCGCAATTCGCCGGGGGTCACGACGATTATTTCCGTCAACTCGCCGCGCCTGTTCGACGAGGCGATGGCCGAAGGCCTGATCGCCATGGCCGAGCACGGCCAGCCGGTGACGATCACGCCCTTCACCCTGATGGGCGCCATGACCCCGGTGACGCTGGCCGCGGCTCTTGCGCAGCAGAATGCCGAGGCCCTGTTCGGCGTGACGCTGACGCAGCTGGTCAATCCCGGCACGCCGGTGATGTATGGCGCCTTCACGTCCAATGTCGACATGCGTTCCGGCGCGCCTGCCTTCGGCACGCCGGAGAACGCCAAGGCCAACATCGTCGCCGGACAGCTGGCGCGGCGCTATAACCTTCCCTACCGCACCTCCAATGCCAATGCCTCCAATGTCGTCGACCTGCAGGCGGCCTATGAGACCGAGATGGCGACCTGGGGCGCGGTGCTCGGCGGCGCGAACCTGATCTATCACGCCGCCGGATGGCTGGAGGGCGGGCTGACAGCCTCCTACGAGAAGCTCGTCCTCGACGTCGAGATCCTGCAGAACATGATGGAGTTCCTGCGGCCGATGCCGTTCGAGGAGGACGACCTCGGCTTCGAGGCGATCAAGGCCGTGCCGACCGGCGGACATTTCTTCGGGTCGGAGCACACCATGGCGCGCTACGAGACCGCCTTCTACCGGCCGATGCTGTCCAATTGGCAAAATTACGGCAGCTGGCAGGAAGCGGGCGGCCACGATGCGCTGGAGCGGGCGACGCAGCTCTGGCAGCAGGCACTCAGCGACTACGAGGAACCGGTTATGGATCCAGCCATCCGCGAGGAGCTGGACGCCTATGTGGCGCGCCGCAAGGAGGAGATCGGCGCCGGCGAGCCCTAAGCGCCTGGAGTTCAACGAAAGAAAGGGGAAGCGCATGACAAGACAGCATTTGCTGGGCACAGTGTTAGCCCTCGCTCTTACCGCATCGGCATACGCCGCGAATGTCAAGGTGATCAATGACGACGCTTGGTTCGCCGAGGGCCCGATCTGGTACCAGGACAAGCTCTTCTACGTCGAATACGGCCGCGGCACTGTGGACGTTTGGGACGGCAAGAAGAACGCGATTTTCTGGAAGATGGATGGCTGCGGCCCTTCGGCCGTGCTGCCGACCGCGACGGGCGAATTCGTCGTCACCTGCTACGACAACAACACGATCGGCCGCATCTCGGCCGACGGCAAGACGCTGCCGGCCTACGACAAGGACACCGACGGCAAGCCGTTCAGCGGCCCCAATGATTTCGCGCCGGACAAGGAGGGCGGCATCTACTTCACCGGCTCCGGCAAGGGCGGTCCGCTGATCGACGCGTCGGCCTACTACATCGGCAAGGACGGCAGCGTGAAGAAGGTGGCTGGCGACCTGCACAATGCCAATGGGCTGGTCATGTCGAACGACGGCAAGATGCTCTACCTGGTCGAAACCGAGGACAACCGCATCATCGAGTTCGATGTCGGGGCCGATCACAGCTTGAGCAACCGTCGCGTCTTCCTTCGGCTCGACGATCTGTTCCCGAACCAGCCGCATATCTGGCCGGACGGCATCAAGATGGACGAGGCTGGCGAGATGTATATCGGCCAGAGCCCGCGCTCGCTCGACGCGCCGGGCAAGATCATAGTGGTGGACAAGGACGCCAAGCTCTTGCGCACGCTTTCGGTGCCGTCGCCGTCCATGCCGAACTTCGCCTTCGGGCCCGATGAAAAGGAGCTTTACGTGATGGCCCTCGACCAGATCGATGCAGCACCTTGGCACGGCAAGGTCTACGAAGTGCCGAATAAGTAGCTGCGATCGTCGTGATCGTCGGATAGGAAGGAGGCCGGCCGCTTTGCAGCCGGCCTTTGCTTTCGCGCGATGACCGGTCAGCCGGCCATCCAGCCGCCGTCCACCATCAGGTTGATCCCGGTGACGTATGTCGCAAGGTCGCTGGCCAGGAAAAGCGCCGCGCCGGCGACATCGTTCGGCTCGCCAAGCCGCGGCCATGGCGTGCGGCGGCGCGAATAGTCGAGCGCACCAGGGTCGTTGGCGATGCCCGGCTTGCCGGTGATGATCTTGCCCGGCGCTATCGCATTGCAGACGATCAGGTCCTCGGCGTGATCGACCGCAATCTGGCGCGTCATCTGCACGATCGCGCCCTTGCTGACCGAATAGGGGAAATCGCCCGGGCAGGCGACCATACCGTGCTGCGAGGCGATATTGATGATGCGCCCGCGTACGCCGTTGACCGGCTCCTGCTTGAGCATTTGCAGAACCGCCTGTTGCGAGCAGTAGAAGAAGCCGGTGACGTTGACGTCGATCACCTTCGCCCATTGCTCCGGCGTGGTCTCGAGCAGATTGGTCGAGGTGTAGATCGCGGCGTTGTTGACCAGGATATCCAGCCGCCCGAACCGGTCCACCGCCTGCCGCATCATGGTTATGACGGCCTCCTGATCGGCAATGTCCGTGGTGATGAAGATCGCCTCACCGCCAGCCGCTTCGATCAGCCGGACCGTTGTTTCGCCGCCTTCGATAGGCTCCTCGCGCGTATCGGCGACCACCACCTTCGCGCCGTCTTGTGCGTAGCGTTGCGCGATGGCGCGGCCGATGCCGGAGCTCGCGCCGGTGACAATGGCAACCTTGCCGTCCAGAAGACCCATCTTGCCTGCCTCAGCTTTCCCACCGCACCACTTGGCCTTGTCCCGACTTGACCAGCGCGCCGTCACACATGATTTCCTCGCCGCGCAGGAACACCTGCCGCAAGCTTGCTGAAATGCTCCAACCGTCAAACGGCGTGTAGCCGGCCTTTGATTTCTGGTCGGCATCGCGGATGGCAAAGGTTCGCGTCGGGTCGATGAGGAGGATGTCGGCATCGTGGCCGACGGCCAGCCTGCCCTTGCGCCGGCCAAGCCCAAACCGGTTGGCCGGATTGGCCGCGCACAGGCGCGCGATGTCGCGCAGTCCGATCAGGTCTTCGTCGACGAGCTTGAGCATGACGGACAGCAGCGTCTGCAGTCCGGGCATGCCGCCCGGGATGTCCGCGAAAGCCGGATAGTCGGCGGCCTTCTCAGCAGGGCTGTGTGGCGCGTGATCGGTGGCGATGATGTCGATCAGCCCGGCCGCTACAGCCTCGCGGAGGCGCTGCACATCTTGCCTCGGCCGGAACGGCGGTGATCCCTTCAGTCGCGCGCCTTGCTTTTCGTAGTCGTCCGCGCAGAAGAACAGGTTCTGGGGTGTCGTCTCGACGCTGGCATCGGCAAGATCGCGCAGGCGCCGCCAGGTCTCGACGCCGAGCGCCGAGTTGATCTGGCGGACATGAACGCGCGCGCCGGTCTCGGCCGCCGCCAGCAGCGCCCGCGCGATGCCATTGGCCTCGGCCAGTGGTGGCCGGCTTTCGCGGAACGCTGCGATGTCGCAAGAATGAACGCGCCCGGCGCTGCCCACCAGCAGCGATTGATCGCCGGGCGAGATGCCGACGATCGTCTTGATCGAGCTCATCCGCTTGAGCGCGTGAAGAACGGTGTCCACCGTCGGAAAAAGAAACGGCTCTGGGACATCCGCCGTGAAAAGCTCGAACGACACCGGGGCAAGCGCCGCGAGCCTTTCGAGACTGTCCAGCCTCTCGCTGACAACAGCCTGGAAGCCGACATCGACGTTGAGCTTGCCTTCGGCCATCGACATCTTCTCGGCAAGCTGGTCTGCCGTCGCCGTCCAGGGCTCGTCGGTCGGCATGTCGAGCACCGTCGTCACGCCGCCGAGCGCGGCCGCATGCGTGCCCGACAAGAAGTCTTCCTTGTGGGTCAGTCCCGGTTCGCGCAGATGCGCGTGCGCATCGACGAGACCGGGCAGCAGCATACAGCCGCTGGCGTCGATCACCTTCCGCGCTTCGGCCGCGTCTCCTGGCTGGATCAGGGCCGCGATCCTGCCGGCGTTGATGGCAATGTCGCGGCGGGATTCGCCCTCCGCGTTGACGATTGTCGCGCCGGTGATGAGGGTTTCGAACATTCCGCTGTTCAGCCGGCACGCTTGCCGGCAAACGTCCGGTGATTGTCGAGCCAGTACCGCGCGATGTCGGCGCGCCGCATGAAGATCGCCCCCGGCGTCTTTTGCACGTGCTCGATCACCTCGCGCAGGCCGGACGCCCGGTTCGGCTGACCCATCCAGCGCGCGTGCACGCAGATGTTGAGCATCCGTCCGCCCGTCTCTTCCGCCTCCCACAGCATGTAATCGATGGCCGAGCGGCAATCCTCGGCAAAGTCGCGTGGATTGCTGTAACCCGGCGCGATGAGGAAGCGGCTGTCGTTGAGCGTCTTGGAATAGGGCACGACCAGGATTTTCTCCTCGCCATGGTCGACGAAATAGGGCAGCTCGTCGTTGCAGGGATCGGAGTGGTAGAGAAAGCCGCCCTCGCGCACCAGCAGATCGCGGGTGTTGACGCTTGGAAACGAGCGGCAGTTCCAGCCGAGCGGCCGCCGGCCAAGCACCCTCTCATAAAGTGCGATCGCTTCGTGCAACTGCCGCTCCTCTTCCTCGCGCGGCATGCCGGGATAATCGGTCCAGCGCAGCCCGTGACCGAGCAGGTCGTGACCGCGCGCATTCATCCACTCGGCGACGGCGGGATTCTTCTCCAGCGCCACTGCGCAAGCCGACACCGTGATCGGCACATCGTAGCGGTCGAACAGCCGAGCCAACCGCCAGACGCCGGCCCGGCTGCCATATTCGAAATGCGTTTCGGTGCCGAGGTCGCGATGCGGTGAAAGGCCGGGGTTGTTGTACTCGCCCCAATTGTCGTTGCGGCCGTCATCCAGCCAGTTGTACTCCGACCCTTCCTCGTAGTTCAGCACGAGATTGATCGCGACTTTCGCGCCGTCCGGCCAGGTGACATAGGGCGGGTTCGGTCCATAGCCGACGAAGTCGCGCGGCTGGACCGGTTGTGAGGCAGCGCTTGTCATGGCAATCCCTCTCACTTCATCTCGTTGGCCGAAATCCAGTCCATATAGGCGTGGAACGCCTCCTTGCCCGGGCGCGGCCGCCATGCCGTATCACGCATGATCCGCGCGATGTCGTAGGCGCCCCACATGCCGCCTTTCAGCGACACGTCCTGTACGATATTGGCGTCTTCTCCAGGCGTCACCTCAACCTTCAGCGCCGGAACACGCTCCTTTGCCCAGGCGATGATCTCGCCGATGGTCTGGCTGGAGCCGGAGCCGAGATTGTAATGGCGGTAATTGAGGCGCGGCGCATCGAGCAGCGCGAGGATCGCGGCAGCGACATCGGTCGAGGAAAGATAGTCGCCCACCGGCTCCAGACTGTTCGGCCGGATCGTTTCGCCGGCCAGGGCCATGTGCGCAACACGGTTGGGGACATGGCGAAAGTTGCGGCTCTCGGTCGCGCGATCCATCGGGCCGTAGACGGAAGCAAGCCGGACCGAAACCGCCGACAGGCCGAACAGGTCGGCATAGCGGTTGGTCACCATCTCGGAGGCGAATTTGGAGATGCCGTAAAGCGTCAAGGGCGCGACGTAGCCGTCCTCCGGCAGCGGCTCGCCGCTCCAGTCTGGGCCATTGTGCCGATAGATGGCTCCCGAACTGACATAGACGAAGCGCTTCACGCTGGCTCGCGCGCGTGCCCATTCAAGCATGCGCACTGTTCCCATGAGATTGACATCGACGATGCGGGCCGGGTCCTCGGCCTCCGGCTGGCGCTTGGCCTCCGTGGCGCTGCCGCGCGAAATCGGTGTGATCGTCGCGCCATGTACGATCGCGGTGATGTGCTCTTTGTCGAGTGCGGCGGACCACGCCGTCGGGTCGAGGATATCCGCGCTGATCACCGTAAGCCGATCGCGCACCGGAGCGAAATGCCTTTCTGCCGCGGCGTCGAGGACGGCGCGATCCAGGATGACAGCGCGCGCGCCAGGGTCGCGGTCCAGCCAGGCACGCGCCACCACGCTCATGACGAAGCCGGTGCCACCTGTGACGAGAAGGGTCATGTCTTGGAGCCTCCTATGCTGGAAATTGGTTCAACGCACCGCATAGCCGCCATCCACCAGGAGGTCCGTGCCGGTGACGAAGGAAGCGTCGGACGAAAGCAGAAAGGCGCAGGCGGCCGCGATCTCTTCGGGCTCGGCAATTCGTCCGAGCAGATGCGCAGGCCCTAGACCCTTGTCGGCCGCCTCCAGACTGGGCCAGCGCTGCAGCAGGCGCGCGGTCGCGACCGCTCCCGGCGACAGGCTGTTCACCCGGATGTTCTGATCCGCATGGTCGACAGCCATGGCCTTCGCCAGATGCACAAGCCCCGCCTTCGCCGCGCAATAGGCCACCGCCTTGCCGACAGCGACGCGCGCGAATTGCGAGCCGATGAAGACGATCGACCCGCCGCCGCTCGATGCCATCAGCGGCACGGCGAATTTGGAGATCAGGAACGCGCCGGTCAGGCTGACGTCGAGTTCCAGCCGCCACTTGCCGACGGCAAGGTCGGCGACGGTGCCGTCGGTCGAGGGAGCCGCGGCGTTGTGGACCAGACCGTCCAGCCGGCCGAATGCTTGAGCTGTCGCGTCGACAGCATCTTGGACCGAGTCCTGATCGGTGACATCACAGTCGACAGCCAGAGCATTGGGCCCAAGGCTGGCGGCAAGTGCCTTCGTCGATGCTGTGTCCCGATCCGAGCAGGCGACACGGGCTCCCTCGTCGGCGCAGCGGCGCGCGATCGCCGCGCCGATGCCGCTCGCGGCGCCCGTGATCAGAACGAACTTGCCATCCAGACGGTGGGGAAGGGCGCTGTTCACGGCTCGCCTCCGCACGGCTGCGCAACCGCTACACTGACCGGGCGCCGCCGCAGATTGATGCAAGCCGCAACCGCCACCAGAATGCCGCCGGTGCCGAGCACAAACAGCATGGCCTGCGGCGCGGTACGCTCCATCAGTCCCGCGGCGAGACCCGGCGTCAGGATGTTGCCGATCGAATAGAGCAGAAGCAGCGTCCCCGAAGCCGCCACCATGTGCCGGCTGTGCATGCGCGAATTGGCGAAGGCGATGGCCACAGGATAGACCGTGAGCGCGGTTGCTCCATAGAGGAAGAACAGCAGGAAGAGCAGCGGTAGCGGTCCGCTGCCCAGCCAGGCGATAGAGGCGCATAGCGACACGGAAAGCAGTCCCTGGACAAGCAGCATGATGCGCCTGTCGAACCGGTCGGACAGCCATCCGATAGGCGTCTGCGCCAGCATGCCGGCAATGCTGACGGTCGTCACCAGGCCGACAGTGGCGGCGGCGGACAGTCCGATCTTGGCGCCGTAGATTGGCGTCAGCACGAAGATGTTCATGTTGGTGATGCCTGCCTGGAAGATGCTGACCACCGTTACCGGAGCGAGACGCAGCAACTGGATGACGCCGTAGCGTTCGTCATGCGCCGGGATATCGGCCAGGGACGGCTCGGTTTGCTCGGCGGGCAGGGCAGGCCAAGGCCTGGAGACAAACCGTGCAAGCGCCGACAAGAGCACCGTCGCCGCGCTGACGGCGAACAAATGCGGCGAATGCGCGCCGACGATCTCCAGCAGCAGCTGTCCGAACAGCACCGCGACCGCCGTCGTCAGCATGTAGATGGAAAACAGCCTGCCGCGATTGTGCTGGTCGGCATAGAGGTTGATCCAGCTTTCGCAGACAACGAACATCGCCGCCATGGCAAGGCCGCCGAGCAGTCGGAAGCAGAGCCATGCCGGCATGGAATCGGTGAGCGCGAACCCCGCGGCGGCGAGGCTTGCAAGCACGGTTATGGCGAAGAAGGCGCGCTCATGGCCGACGCGCGACACCAGCGGACGCGCGACGAGGCAGCCGATGAGAAATCCGACCGGGTAAGCGGTCAGCACCAATTGCACTTCGGAGGGGTCGATTCCCGGCGCGCTCAATGCAAGCGAGACCGCGGTGGTCAGCATGGCGCTGCCGGTGCCGGCCAGGCAGATGCGCGCCATGATCGACAGGATGGCGCGCGACCGTTCGGCCTGACGCCAGAGGCGGCCCAGTGAAGCTGGCCTCGTCATGAACGGTCGCTCGCCTCGTCCGGATGCCTGGGACTCTCCAGCGCTTCCGCCGGAATGTGGCAGGCGATCTCGTGCGTGGCGGACATCCTGCGGATCGGTGGCGGTTCCCTGTCGCAGATCGAACCCAGCTTGCGATGGCAGCGACTGGCAAAGCGGCAGCCGCGCGGGACATCGACGGGGCTCGGCGTGTCGCCGGTCAGCGTGATGCGGTTGCGCTCTGCCCCTTCCGGTTTGGTGCTGCGGATCGCCGAGATCAGCGCCTCGGTGTACGGATGGGTCGCACCGCCGAAGATCTCCTCGACGGTGCCTTTTTCCATCACCTTGCCGAGATACATCACCACGACCTTGTCGGCGACGTGGCGCACCAGCGCCAGGTCATGGCTGATGAACAGCATCGTCGCATGCCGGGTCTTCTGGATGTCGAGCAGCAGCGTCACCACGGCCGCCTGCACGGAGACATCCAGCGCCGACACAGGCTCGTCGGCGACGATCAGCGACGGATCGGAGGCGAAGGCGCGGGCGATGGCGATGCGCTGCTTCTGCCCGCCGGACAACTGGCTCGGCCGGCGGGCGGCGAAGTCCGGCGAAAGCCGGACCATCTCCAGCAGCTCGCGCATGCGCTGGTCGATGGCCGCCTTGCCCTTGCGGATGCCGAACTTCTTCAGCGAGCGACGGATCGAGAAGCCGGCGCTGTGCGACGGATTGAGCGTCGAGTCCGGGTTCTGGAACACCATCTGGATCGATTGCAGCAGGGGCTTCGGCCGCGCGCTCGCTTCGATCGCGGCGATGTTTTCGCCAGCCATGCGGATTTCGCCCGAAGTGGCGCGGTCGAGGCCGGTGACGATACGCGCCAGGGTCGACTTGCCGCAGCCGGATTCGCCGACCAGCGCGACGATCTCGGCCTTGCCGGCCTCGAAGGATACGGCCTCATTGGCCTTCAGCGTCTTGTGGTAACCGAGGTGATAGAACTTGGTGATGTCGGAGAAAGTGATCTCGGCTGCCGGTGCCGCACTCTCGCCGGATAGCGGCGGAAGCTCGCGATGAGCCACCTCGAGTTCGGGCCAGCGCACGCAGCGCACAACATGCCGCTCGCCGACCGGTTCCAGCGTCATGCCGGGCCGGTCGCACAGGCCGGCGCGGAAACCGGCGCAGCGCGGACCAAACAGGCAGCCGCGCGGCCGCTCCGACGTCAGCGGGATATGGCCCGGAATGGCGGCAAGCGTGCGACTGTGCTTGCCGTGCCCGATATCGGGAATGCAGTCGATCAGCCCTTGCGTGTAGGGATGGCGTGGCCGGCCGAACAGCTCGCACGTCGGCGCCTCCTCGACCAGCTCGCCGGAATACATGATGCCGACCCGGTCGCAGCTTTCGGCGATCAGACCGAGATTGTGCGAGATGAACAGTAGGCTGGTTCCATAGCGACGGCGCAGCTCGCCGATCAGATCGATCACCGCCGACTCCACCGTCACGTCGAGACCGGTGGTCGGCTCGTCGAGCAGGAGCAGCGACGGCCGCCCGAGCAGCGCCATGGCGATGACGACGCGCTGCTGCTGGCCGCCCGAAAGCTGGTGCGGATAGCGCTTCAGCATGTCGCCGGCATCGGGCAGGCGCACGTCTTTCAGCATGGCGGCTGCCATGTCGAGCGCCTCGACGCGACTTGCGCCGAGATGAAGCATCGGCACCTCGGCAAGCTGCGCGCCGATCGTTTTGACCGGATTGAGCGCGCTCATCGGGTCCTGATAGACCATGGCGATGCGCCGCCCGCGTATGGCGCGAAGCTTATGCGCCGGTGCGTTGACCAGTTCCTCGCGTTCGAAGCGGATACTGCCGCTGGCGACGACGCCTGTCGCACCGAGATAGCCCATGATCGCCATCGCCGTGGTGCTCTTGCCGCAGCCGGATTCGCCGACCAGCCCGAAGCTTTCGCCGGGCTTCACCTCGAAAGACAGCTTCGGCACCGCAACGATCGTCTCGGCCTTCCCGCGAAACTCGATGCGCAGATCTCGGACAGCGAGGAGCGGCGTCTCGGACGCACGCTCGCCTTTCGTCGAAATTGGCTCGGCGACCATCGTCATGGCTTCCAGGCCTCCCGCAGGCCGTCGGCCAAAAGATTGAAACCCAGAACCAGGCTGACGATGGCGATTGAGGGCAGCACCGACATCAAAGGCCAGACGTTGAGCACCGTCGTGCTTTCCTTGACCATGCCGCCCCAGTCGGGATTGGGCGGCGGCAGGCCAAGGCCAAGGAAGCCGAGGATGCCGATGGTGATGATGGTGTAGCCGATGCGCAGACAGGCATCGACGATCAGCATGCCGCGGCAGTTGGGCAACAGCTCGACAAGCATGATGTATAAAGTACTTTCGGCGCGCAGCCTTGCGGCGGCGATGTATTCCTGCTCCTTCAGGCCGAGTACCAGCCCGCGCGTTATTCGCCCGATTCCTGGCGCCGAGGCAATCGTCGTGGCGATGACGATGTTGATTATCGATGGCCCGATATTGGCGATCAGGATGACGTAGAGGACCAGCACCGGGAAGGCGAGGATGATGTCGGAAAGGCGGCTGATCACGGCATCGATCCAGCCGCCGTAATAGCCGGCGATCATGCCGAGCGTGATGCCGACGATCATGGCGACCGCAACCGAAAGCGGCGCGACGACCAGCACGGTGCGGGCGCCGAAGATCAGGCGAGACAGCTCATCGCGGCCGAGAATGTCGACGCCGAGCCAATGCGCCGCCGATGGCGTCGGGTCGGCTAGCGCCATCACATCCTGCTCGGTCGGAGAATAGAGCGGCAGCACCGGTGCGAGGATCGCCGCAAGCACCCAGAAGCCGACCAGGAACAGCCCGACCAGTGCGGTAGGCGAGCGCAGGATGCGCGCCCATTTCAGGCGTGCCCTGCCCGTTGCCTTGACGGCTGTCGCCTCCATAGCTCTTTGCTCGACCAGTGCGCTCATCGCAATCTTATGCGTGGATCGAGCAGCATGTAACCGAGATCGCCGACGAATTGCGTCGTGACCGCGATGGCGACGGTGATCAGCGTGGCCGCCTCGATGGTCGCGATGTCGCCGAACAGGCTGGCATCGAGCAGCAGCCGACCGAAGCCGGGATAGGCGAAGACGAGTTCGGTCACCACCACGCCGCTGATCAGGAAGTTGATCTGCAGGAGCAGCACCGTGAACGGGGCGATCATCGCGTTTCGCAGGGCATGGCCGATGACGACCTGGCGCGTGCTCATTCCCTTCAGCACCGCGGTGCGGATAAAGGGCTTTTCCATCACCCCGATCATGGACACGCGGATCATGCGCGCGACATAGCCGAAATCATAGATGACGAGCACCGCCACCGGCAGCACGAGCTGCGAGGGAACGGACCAGCCGCCCTCTGTATCGAGCGGGCTGGTGCCCGGCAGCACGGGCCAGAGAATGACGAATAGGGTGACCAGAAACACGCCCGACGCGAATTCCGGGATCGAGGTGAAGGTTATGCAGATCACCGACAAGAGCCGGTCGAGCACGCCGCCTTCCTTCAGGCCGGACAGGATGCCGAAGACGATCGACAGCGGCACGATCAGCAGAAAGGCCAGCCCGGCCAGGATCGCCGTATTGCCGAGCCGGTTCCAGATGACGTCGTTGACGGGCAGCTTGTTCAGCGTCGAATAGCCGAAATTGCCGAAATACTGCGCGCCGCGCGGATCCTTGAAATTGAGCCCGGTGCTCGGGTCCTGGAGCGGATCCGGAATGATGCCGAGCAGCACGCCCGCCCAGCGCCCGTAGCGCACCAGCAGCGGATCGTCGGCCCTCAGCTTCTTGGTCAGGAAATCGACCTGCTCTTGCGTCGCGAACGGCCCGAGCGATTTGCGCGCGACGCTGCCCGGGGTGAACTCGCAGACGGCGAATACCAGAAACGACGCCGCGACCATGGTGAGCAGCATCATCGCCAGCCGTTTCGCCACGAATATTGCCATCAGCCGGACGTTTCCGTTCTGGGTGCGAGTGGAAAGGAACGCCCGGCCGTTCTGTCGCCGGCCGGGCGCAGCGTGGTCTAGGCGGAGGCGACCGCATAATCCTTGGCGAAGATGTACTGTGATGGATGCAGTTCGAAGCCCTGCACCTTCTTGTCCATGACGGTCGAGAAGATGCGCCAGAACGGCTGCACGATCGGGCCCTCGTCCTGCATGATCAGCTCGATCTTCTCCATCACCTTCCTGCGCTCCTTCGGGTCGAGAATGCCCTCGGCCTGGGTGAGCAGCTTGTCGAATTCGGCGTTCGAGAAATGCGATTCATTCCAGGCGGCATTGGAGCGGTAGGCGAGGCCGAGCGTCATGATGGCGAGCGGGCGGTGGCCCCAGGCGGTCAGGCTGAAGGGCGCGCTGGTCCACACTTCCCAGTACTGCGCGCTCGGCAGCGACTTGATGTTGGCCTTGATGCCGATGTCCTTCAGCTGTTCGGCCATCGCCTGTGTCGTGTTGAGCTCCCAGATCGGGTCGGGCCGCGTCACCAAATCCAATTCGAAACCGTCGGCATGGCCGGCGTCGGCCATCAGCTTCTTCGCCTTCTCGACGTCGCGCGGCCATTTGGGCAGCGCGGCATATTCGGGGTGCGACGGCGCCACATGGTGGTCCTCGGCCGGCGTGCCGGCGCCGAGCAGGACGGTCTGGATGATCTTGTCGCGGTCGAGCGCATGGCGCATGGCCTGGCGCACGCGCTTGTCCTTGAACTGCTCGACATCGGGATGCATGCGCATGACGATGGTCTGCGTCGTCTCGACCTTGTGGACCGAGACATGCGGGAAGGCCTTCATCGAATTGATCTGCACCGCGTCGGCTTCCGACAGGCCATCGACCTGCTTGGACGCCATCGCGGCGATGCCGGCGCCGGGATTGTCGCCGAGATCGACGAATTCGAACGTGTCGAGATGCGCGGCACCGCCCCAATAATCGGCCCGCGCCTTGTACTTCGCGCCCTTGCCGACCGTGTATTCGACCATCTCGAAGGGACCGGTGCCGTTGGCGCTCGGGCCGAAGGCGCCATTGTCCTTCGGATCGAGGATGAACATCGGATAATGGAAGAGATGTTCGGCGACCGCGATCTGCGGCGAGAACAGGTTCAGCCGCACCGTGCTGTCGTCGACCTTCTCAATCGCCTTGTCGGACCAGAGCCGGCTCGACTTCTTCGGATTGCCCTTGTCGTCCTTCTCGCCGGTATCGTACTCCTCGACGAGATAGCCGGTGAACAGGCCGAGCACCGAGGAGCCGACTTTGGGATCGCTGACACGCTTCAGGTTCCAGACCACGTCGTCGGCATTAAGCGCCCTGCCGTCACGCCATTTCACATCCTTGCGGATGTGCAGCGTCCAGGTCTTCAGGTCATCGCTGACGTCCCACTTCTCCAAGAGATAGGGGTGAGTGATGTTGTTGCGGTCGGTAAAGGTCAAATATTCGCAGACCTGGCGGATGACGTTGGATTTTTCGGCGAAGTCGGCCAGATGCGGATCCTTGATCTCCATGCAGCGCATGCCGATGCGCAAATTGCCGCCTTTCGGCAGGTCGCCGGCACGCGCTTGCGTCGCCGGGTCGATGATGCCGGCCATGGCATAGGCCGCGCCGGCCGAAAGCCCGAGCAGCGTCGACTTGCGCAAGAAGTCCCTGCGGCTGATCTCGCCCTCGTTAAGCTGATCGAGCAGTGTCGGAATATAGGGATGCGATGTCTTGTCCAAGGTCTTAACCTCCGAGTTGTCGCGATGCGCGTGCCGGACAGGGCGCTTCGGCGCTGTCTTTTCGACTGGTGCGGAACCGGTTTTGAAGGCCGCGGCGCGACCGCGCCGCCGGACCGTCAAGACGCATGGACGACGAGAGGCATGCCGGTCTGACCGGTCTGTATCCGCGCTCGGAATGCAGGTCCATGGCGGGTGGCTCCCATTGGTGGCGCCGCTGGTCGCGGCTGCTCAATTCCCCGCCAAAAGCTACACCCGGCCTCTATGCCTACAAACGAAGATTGATGTGGCTATGACCTCGTTTTTTTTGCTCTTAACTGCCCCGAAAAGCAGCAGCCAGCCCCAATAGCAGGCTTTACAGTCGTTTCCCGAGCTTTCTACATTGCCGGCGTTCGAAAAAGTGGGGTCATGTTGTCGGCACAAGAGCCAGCACGGACCCCTGTTGTTATCCGGCCCGTCGCCCGGCCGTCCGGCTCCGGCACACAGCCACAAGGAACACGTAAATGCGGACTCATGCCCAGGCTGTTGTGATCGGCGGCGGCCTGATCGGATGCTCGATCCTCTATCATCTGACCAAGCACGGCTGGAGCGATGTCGTGCTGTTCGAGCGCGACGAGCTCACCTCGGGCTCGACCTGGCATGCTGCGGCCAACATTCACGGCTTGCACGACTCGACCAATATCAGCCGCCTGCAGCATTACACCATGGCGCTCTACAAGGAGCTGGAGAAGGAGACTGGTCAGGGCTGCGGCATCTTCCAGCCGGGATCGCTTTATCTCGCCCAGACCGAGGCGCGTGAACATCAGCTCCGGCTGCAGGAAGCCAAAGCGCGCCGCTACAAGATGAACTTCTACGAGGTCGACCGCGCGGAGGCCGAGCGGCTGCACCCGCTCGTCGACTTCGACGGCATACGCTGCATCATGTACGAACCCGAAGGCGGCAATGTCGATCCTTCGGGCGTGACGGCCGCCTACGCGGCCGGCGCGCGCCAGCGTGGCGCCGAAATCCACCGCTTCACCGCGGTGACCGGAACGGAGCAGCAGCCGGACGGCAGCTGGATCGTGCGCACCACCAAGGGCGACGTCCGCACGCAATGGGTGGTGAACGCCGCCGGACTGTGGGCGCGTGAGGTCGGCGCGATGGCCGGGTTGGCGCTGCCCCTCATACCGACCGAGCACCAGTATTTCGTCACCGAGACCATCCCAGAGATCGCCTCGATGGGCCGGCGTCTGCCTTCGGTCGCCGACCGCGATGGCGAATATTACCTGCGTCAGGAGGGCCTCGGCCTGCTGATCGGCGCCTATGAGCGGGCGATGAAATTCTGGGCCGAGGACGGGACGCCGCAGGATTTCGGCCACGAGCTGTTCCCGGACGATCTGGAACGCATCGAGGAGAACATGATGCGCGCGATCGCCCGCGTGCCGGCGGTCGGCGCTGCCGGCGTCAAGACGGTGATCAACGGACCGATGATCTGGTCGCCGGACAGCGCCGCGCTGTTCGGCCCGGTGCCGGAGCTGCGCAACTATTTCTGCTGCGCCGGCATCATTCCGGGCTTTTCGCAATCCGGCGGCCTCGGGCGCCTGGCGGCCGAGTGGATGATCGAGGGCGAGCCGACGCTCGACATGTTCGGCTGGGATCTCGCCCGCTTCGGCCACTGGGCGGGCAAGGCATTCGTCAAGGCGCGCGTGCAGGACCAGTACAGCCATCGCTTCAAGATCCATTTCCCAAACGAGGAGCGCGCCGCTGGACGGCCGGTGCGCACACGGCCGGCCTATTCCATGCAGAAGGAAAACGGCGCGGTGTTCGGCCTGAACTTCGGCTGGGAGCATCCGCTGTGGTTCTCGATCGACGGCGAGCCGCGCGAGGAGACGATCGGCTTCACCAGGCAGAACTGGTGGCACCCTGTCGGCCGCGAGGCGCGCATGCTGCGCGACCATGTCGGCATCATCGACATCTCCAACTTCGCCAAATACGAGGTGAAGGGGCCGGGCGCCGAGGCCTGGCTGAACGCGCTTTTCGCCAACAAGATTCCCTCGCGGGTCGGACGATCCTGCCTGACGCCGCTGATCGGCAAGCGCGGCGGCATCGCCGGCGACTTCACCGTCACCAAGCTGGCGGAGGACGAGTATCGCGTCTTCGGCTCCGGCATGGCGGAGCGCTATCATCAGCGTTTCTTCAAGATGCTGCCCTTGCCGGAGGGCACGACGTTCCGTTCGCTCACCGAGAACATGTGCGGCTTCAACGTCGCCGGGCCGAAGTCGCGCGCGGTGCTGCAGCGCTTGACCAATGACGATTTGACGACGGCGTCGTTCCCCTTCATGGCCTCGCGCCGCATCACCGTTGCCGGCCTCGATGTCATTGCGCTGCGCGTCTCCTTCACCGGCGATCTCGGCTGGGAGCTCTATTGCGAGGAGAAGGACCAGACCGCTCTTTACAACGCCCTGCTCGACGCGGCGCGTCAGGAAGGCGGCGGGCCGGTCGGCTCGCGCGCGCTGATGTCGCTAAGGGTCGAGAAGGGCTATGGCAGCTGGGGCCGCGAATACTCGCCCGAATACTGGCCGCAGGAGGTCAAGTTCGACCGCCTGATCAAGATGGATAAGGGCGACTTCCTCAACCGCGACGCCTACGCCGCGCTGGCATCGAAGCCGGCCCGCGACGAGCTGATCATGATCTCGATCGAGGCGAAGGATGCCGACGCCACGGGCGGCGAGCCGATCTTCCTTCCCGATGGCACGCCGGTCGGCCAGGTCACGTCTGGCGCCTACGGCTATCATGTCGGCATGTCGCTGGCGCTCGGCTATGTGAAGGCGGGCTCGGTGAAATCCGGCGATGCCGTCACCGTCGCGATCCTCGGCCGGCCGCACAATGCCGTGTTGCTCGAGAGGCCGCCCTTCGATCCCGATGGCAAGCGGCTGAGGGCCTGACCGGTGCTTGCCTGCCCGGTGACCCGCAACAGCACAGCGGCGTGAGCGGCACGAATGGCGCGGCGCTCGCATCAGCTGGTCGTAAAAGGCGGTAGGGTCGCTTTGGATGACGGTTGGCGGGATTGCGACGTCGGCATCGATGACGGCCGCATTGCGGCGATCGATTCAGGCCTGCAAGGTGGGCAAACCATTGACGCCGCGGGCCTGTGGGTGATGCCTGGCGGCATCGATGCCCACTGCCATCTCGACCAGCCTGTTTGGGGCGGGGCCGGTAACGCCGACGATTTTGAATCGGGCTCCATCTCGGCCGCATTCGGCGGCACGACCTGCATCGTGCCCTTCGGCATGCCGGGTCCAAATATGACCACGGTGGATGCGCTCGAACGGGCGATGGGCTGCGCGGCCGGCCGTTCCATCATCGACTACGGCCTCCATGCGGTGGTGACGATGGGGACCGGCGCCAACGTCGAGGCACAACTTAGCCAATTGGCCGGGCAAGGCATTGCTTCGGTCAAGCTTTTCATGACCTACCAGGGCTTCGCGGTCGACGACGACCTGTTCTTCACCGTGCTCGATACGGCGAGGAAGCTCGGCTGGATCGTCATGGTTCATGCCGAGAACGATGCCGCCATTCGGCGCACGCGGCAGCGGCTGATCGAGCTTGGCCGCACCGAGATGCGCTATCACGCCGTGGCGCACAGCGAGATCATGGAGCGCGAGGCGACCCATCGGGCTCTGGCGCTGGCGGAGATGACCGGCGCCCGTATGACCATCGTCCATGTGTCGTCGCGGCAGTCCGCCGAGGAAGTCGCGCGGGCGCGTCAGCGCGGCGTCGACGTCGCGGCCGAAACCTGCCCGCAATACATCTTCCTCGGTGCCGCGGACCTCGCCCGCCCAGGCAAGGACGCCGCCCGCTTCGTCTTTTCGCCGCCGCCGCGCACGCCGCATAGCCGCGAGCATCTCTGGCGGCTGCTGGCGGACGGCGGCATCGACCTCTGGTCGTCCGATCATTCGCCCTATTATTTCGCCGACAAGATCGGCAAGGCGCCGGAGCCAGGTTTCACCACGACATTGAGCGGTATTCCGGGCCTGGAAACCAGGCTGCCGCTGCTGTTTTCCGAAGGGCTGCTGACGGGGCGCCTTTCGCTGCAGCGATATCTGGATCTGACCTCGCGCAATGCCGCCGCGATCTACGGTCTCGACCACCGCAAGGGTCGCATCGCCCCCGGCCTGGACGCTGATCTCGCGCTCTGGGACCCGGCACGCAAGTGGACCATCGGCCACGAAATGCTGCACTCGCGCGTCGACTTTTCGCCTTACGAAGGCAAGGCGGTGACGGGCAAGCCGATCACCGTGCTGCTGCGTGGTGAGCCGCTGATCGCGGGCGAAAAGCTGCAGGCGCAAGCTGGTTTCGGCGGCTTCGTCGCGCGCCGTCCGTCCGATCCGGCAAAGGCCGGCACGGCTGTGGAGGACACCACGCCATGGCTCGACCCCTGATTGGGCGACTTGGAATATCGGCCTGGCAGAACGTCGGACTTACAGCGTGGGTCGCAAGGTCCGAAATGTGACCGAGTAGCGGTGTTCTGCGAGCGGCGGAATGCTGTGCTCCCATTCGTTGCGCGCCGGACCGGCCATGAGATAGGCGGATCTCGGCTCGACCTCGATCGTCTGCCGGTCCCATGTCGCGCCGTTCCTGCGGCGCAGCCGGAAACTGCAGGATGCCAGCAGGGAGACGCCTGCGACGAGCTCGAAATGGGGCTTGTCGCGATGCCAGCCGATGCCCGCGCCAGGCCGGTATTCGTTGATCAGCACCTGCGAGAACTCCGACGCGGGCCGACCGGCGAAGTCGGCGACCTTGTCGCGAAGCGGCAGCAGGAAGTCGGGTATGGCCGGTGCTTCCACGACCTCGCGGCGGTCGTAGTCGTAACGCAGCCCGAAGCCGACAACCTGCCTGTTGGCTAGATGGCCGTGGAAGTCGAAGGGCTTGAACGGCAGGCCTTCGATGCAGCGCACCAACGCGCTTTCTTCGTTGCGCGTGATCAGCTCCGGCCGGTAGCGGAATCCTTGCGGCAGGCTGTTCGGGACACCGAAAAGATCTCCTTGGCGGACTTGCGCCGTGGCGCTCGATTTCGTTGACGGCATAAACCTCAGATAGGCAATTCGGCAGGTCTCGCAAGGCCCTGATCCGTCGGCAGCCGGTGCGACGGAACCCATTGACAGCTCCGGGAATTACGCATTGGCCAACGGGGCGCTCGTCATGCCTTCCACCGCCATCCGGAACATCTATTACGACCCGGCGACGAAGATCCTTTCGGTATGGTTTGTCCCGAGCGGCGACCGCTAATGACTATGAGCAGGTTGAGCCAGAGACCCACGCGGCATTCAAGGCTGCTCGGTCCAAGGGCCGGTGCTTCAACGAGTTCGTGCGCGACCGATACAGCTTCCATCTGGTGGCGCAAGGACCGCAGCATTGAACCAGAGCCCCGCTCCCATGCCCTGCTCGAAGCCACCCCTCCTGTCGTTGGGCAGGGCCTGTTAGCCTTATTGCTCAGCTACGGTTCGAACTGGGGAATTGGTATCTACCGGTGTGACTTTCGATCGGTTGTGCGAGCTTGCGCAGCGCCGGTGCGCACCGCCGCGTGGCAGTCAACCTCCCTTGCGCGGAACGTTCCTCTGCTGTCCCGGCGTGCTCTGCCTCCGACTTCCGTCGATGCTGTCACAGTCGCGTGAGCTTCCGGGCCTTCGCCTGCAAAATTCGGAACAATGCCCCCGTTGAGAGGTTAGCGCCCCATAGCCAGCCCCGATGACAGCCAGCCTGGGAGCGAGCCATGTCCCGAATTTTTGCGCCAAGCGCGACCGGCCTCAGCCGGCGAAGCTTCATGACAGCTACTGTCTCAGCCGCCGCGGTGGCGCCCTTGCTCAGCTCCCCAACGAGAGCGGCAAAACCGGCCGCGACCCGTTCCGGCTTGAGGGAAAAGGTCGCGGTGTCCTTGCGCATCAACAAGCAGCCTTACGAGCTTTCGCTGGATGCCAGGACCAGCCTGCTTGACGCCCTGCGGGACCATGTCGGCCTTACCGGCACGAAAAAAGGTTGCGACCATGGGCAGTGCGGCGCCTGCACCGTTCTGGTGGACGGAAAGCGCGTGCTCTCCTGCTTGAGCTTCGCCGTGATGAACGACGGCAAGGAGGTGACGACCGTCGAAGGGCTTGCCTCGAGCGACGGCAAGCTGCATCCGATGCAGCAGGCCTTCATCGACCACGACGCGTTCCAGTGCGGCTACTGCACGCCGGGTCAGATCATGTCGGCCATCGGCTGCGTCAACGAAGGCCACGCCAACTCCGAGGACGACATCCGCGAATACATGAGCGGCAATATCTGCCGCTGTGCGGCCTACCCGAACATCGTCGCCGCGGTCGTCCAGGCGCGCGATCAGGCGAGAGGAACCTGACGATGCGCCCCTTCATCTATGAACGGCCGACAGATGTCTCCGCCGCGGTCGCCATCGCATCCCGCTTTACCACCGAGGACGACCAGCCGACACGGGCGAACGCGCAGTTCATCGCAGGCGGCACCAATCTTGCAGACTATATGAAACTTGGGGTGGCGGCGCCCAACCGGCTGCTGGACCTCAACCGGCTCGAAGAGCCAGGGCTGAGGCAGATCAGGGTTACCGACGACGGCGTGCGCTTCGGCGCCCTGGTGCGGATGGGCGAGGCTGCCGACCATGGCGAAGTCAAACGCCGCTATCCCGTCATTGCCGAAAGTTTGCGGCTGGCGGCAAGCGGCCAGATCCGCAACACGGCGAGCCTTGCCGGCAACATGCTGCAGCGAACGCGCTGCGAATACTTCCGCGAGCCCTCCTGGGCCTGCAACAAGCGGGTGCCGGGTTCGGGCTGCGCGGCGATGGAAGGCTTCAACCGCCAGCACGCGGTGCTGGGCGCCAGCGATGCCTGCATTGCCACCTATCACGGCGACTTTGCCCAGGCTCTGATTGCGCTCGATGCCGTTATTCGAGCCGAGGGGTCTCGCGGAGCGCGCGAAATTCCCTTTGCCAGGCTGCATCGGCTGCCCCGCGACACGCCGCATATCGAGACGGATCTGGCGGCGGACGAGATCATCACCGCCATCGAGGTGCCTGCCTTACCGTGGGCCCGGCGCTCGCGCTACCTGAAGATCCGCGACCGCGAGTCTTATGCCTTTGCGCTGGCCTCGGCGGCCGTTGCGCTCGACCTCGACGGCGACAGCGTCCGCGAGGCAAGGATTGCGCTCGGCGGGCTGGCGACGGTGCCGTGGCGCGCCGGCGAGGCCGAAGCGGCCCTGCAGGGCAAGAAGCTCGACGAGGCATCGGCAGGTGCGGCGGCGGACGCTGCCTTTGCCGGTGCCGAACCGCGCCAGCACAATGCGTTCAAGATCGAGCTCGGCAAGCGGACGCTGGTGCGCGCGCTGCTCGAAACGCGAGACATGAAGGTGTGACCATGGACCCAGCCGCTCCGAAGCCCAAGGAGAACATGGGCGAACCGCTGCCGCGCGTCGATGCGCGGCTGAAAGTCACCGGGCAAGCCCACTATCCGGCAGACCTGCCGACGGCAAACCTAGCCTATGGCGCGCTGGCCACCAGCAGCATCGCCAAGGGCAGGGTGACGAAGCTTCACCTGGACGATGCCCGTGCCGTGCCCGGCCTTCTCGACATCGTCACTTATGGCGACATGGACAAGGTCGAGAAGCCGAAATTCGGCAACGCCGGCGCGACCTCGATCGGACCGCTGCATGACAGGACGATTTTCCACGACGGCCAGATCATCGCCTTGGCCGTTGCCGAGACATTCGAGGCGGCGGAGGAGGCGGCCCAGTTGATCCGCGCCGATTACGAGGAAGAGAAGCCGTCCGCGAGTTTCGATAGTCCCGGCACCAAAACCATTCCCGCCGCCGGCAAGAGTCCGCTGTTCAAGGAGGATGTGAAAGCAGGCGATTTCGACGCCGCCTATGCAGCCGCCGCGGTCAGGATCGACGCTCGGTATTCAACGCCCACCCAGCACCACAACCCGATCGAGCTGTTCTCCACGACGGCATTTTGGCAGGGCGATCAGCTCATCGTCCACGAGCCGTCCCAGAACGTCACCGGCTGGAAGGCCGAACTTGCGAGAGAATTGAAAATCGATCCGGCCAATGTGCGCATCGTCAGTCCCTTCATCGGCGGCGCCTTCGGCTCAAAAGGACCGATGACGCCGCGCACCGCCATCGTCGCAGTAGCCGCAAAACGTCTCGGGCGTCCCGTGCGCTGCGTGACGAGCCGCATGCAGGCTTTCGGCACACAGACTTACCGGGCCGAAACCCGCCACCGCATCCGGATCGGCGCCGGCGAGGACGGCCGCATCACCGCTTTCGCGCACGAAGGATGGGAGGTGACATCGCGCCCTGATCCCTATGTTGTCGGCGGCACTTCGGCGACCGGCCGCATGTACGACTACGGCTCGGTGTTGACGCATGTGTCGCTGGTCCAGGCAGATCGCAACACGCCGGGCTACATGCGTTCGCCGCCCGAGACACCTTACGTCTACGCGCTGGAAAACGCGATGGACGAGATGGCGGTGGCGCTTGGCATGGACCCGGTCGAGTTCCGCCGCATCAATGAGCCGAAGGCGGAACCGATCGGCAAGAAGCCCTTCTCCAGCCGCTCGCTGATCCAATGCTATGAACAGGCGGCCAATGCCTTCGGCTGGGCGAAGCGGGACCCCAAGGTCGGCGCGATGCGCGACGGCGACTGGCTGATCGGCATGGGCTGCGCCACCGCCATCTACCCCACCGCGGTGGCACCATGCGCGGCGCGCGTGCGCCTGACGTCGGATGGCGATGTGCGGGTGCAATGCGGCTCGCATGAGATCGGCACCGGCGTCCGGACAGTGGCCGCCCAGATGGCCTCGGAACGTCTTGGCGTTTCGATCGACAAGGTGACCGTCGAAATGGGCGACAGCAGCCTGCCTCCGGCCCCGGTCTCAGGTGGTTCGATTTCCACCGCAAGCGTCTGCTCGGCGGTTCTGAAGGCTTGCGATGCCATCCGGGCGAAGCTCTCCGCCGGAGCCACGGCCGAAGGCGGCCCGCTTGCCGGCTCACATAACGAGGAACTGGACCTTGACGGCGGCAAGCTTGCGGCCAGGGGCGGAGCGTCCGCGAAGATCGAGGACGTCTTCAAGGCGATGCAAATTGGCGCGATCGAGGAATATGCCGAGTTTGCCCCGAAAGGCGCGACGCCTGAGGCAGTGAAGAAACTCTATGCCGGTCAGTCGGAATTCCATGGCGGCGATCAGGACGAGGACTCGGTGAAATACGCCTTCGGCGCGGAGTTCGTCGAAGTTCGCATCAACAGCTGTACTCGGGAAATCCGTGTGCCGCGCATCGTCGGCGCTTTCGCGGCCGGCCGCATCATGAACACGCGCACCGCGCGCAGCCAGCTGATGGGCGGCATGATCTGGGGCATCGGCCAGGCGCTGCATGAAGCGACCGAGGTCGACAGGCGCTATGCCCGCTACGTCAACCGCGACCTGCAGGATTACCTCGTGCCGGTCAACGCCGACATCAGGGACCTGCAGGTGATCCTGGTCCCGGAGGTAGACCACGCCGTCAATCCGGCCGGCGTCAAAGGCTTGGGCGAACTCGGCAATGTCGGCACCGCCGCCGCCGTTGCCAGCGCGGTCTACCACGCGACGGGCAAGCGCATCCGCGATCTGCCGATCAGGATCGACCAGCTTATCGCTTGACGATGCGGCGAGCGGCAGCGCACCGCGATCTGCTCATCAATCCGCTGATTGCCGAGCCGCCGGTGCAATGCGAGCACCCCCACCCGCATTGCACCGTCGGATAGCTTCCGTTCACAACCCGTCGAATTTTCCCTGCCCGCTTGCCAGCGAGCGCCCCGCTTCGGTTTCGGCGAAGCAAAGGACAGAAAAGACTTCTTTTTGCGATCCGGCCCGGATGTTCTCTTGCCGACCCTAGAACACGCGAACGCTCGCCTGGGAGGCGACGCATAACGAGAGCGGCTCGAAATGTCCGCCCTTCCGCCGTTCGATCGCGCATCTGCGCCGTTTTGGCGAGGTGCAAGGTTGCGGGCGCCGGGTCCGGCAGCTATGTCGGGCCGGACATTCCCGGCGAGAAGGCAGAACCGATGAACGTCCTTTCCACGTCCAAATCGCACGGCGGCATCCAGGGCGTCTATTCGCACGCGTCGGAAGTCTGCGCTTGCGACATGACCTTTGCCGTCTTCGTGCCACCCCAGGCGAAGGACGGGCCTTTGCCGGTTTTGTGGTATCTCTCGGGGCTCACCTGCACCCATGCCAATGTCATGGACAAGGGCGAATACCGGCGACTGGCGGCCGAGCTTGGACTCGTCGTCGTCTGCCCCGACACCAGCCCGCGCGGTCCGGACGTTCCCGATGAGAAGGACAATTGGCAGTTCGGCTGCGGCGCCGGCTTCTACGTCGATGCCACGCAAGCGCCCTACGCGAAGAACTATCGCATGTACTCCTACGTCACTGAGGAATTGCCGGCGCTCGTCGCCGCCAATTTCCCGGTCGACATTTCGCGCCAGTCGATCTTCGGCCATTCGATGGGCGGGCACGGCGCGCTGACCATCGCGCTGAAGAACCCTGAGCGCTTCCGGAGCTGCTCGGCCTTCGCGCCGATCGTGCAGCCGACGACGGCGGGCTGGTCGCGGCCGGCGCTGGAAAAATATCTGGGATCAGACGAAAAGAGCTGGCGCGCCTGTGACGCCACGCTGCTCATTGAGGACGGCCATCGTTACGGCGAACTGCTCGTCGACCAGGGCAGCGCCGACGGCTTCCTCCAGGATGGTCTTCGTCCCTGGCTTCTCGAAGAGGCGTGCAAAAAGGCAGGCATCGCGCTGACGCTGCGCATGCAGGAGGGCTACGATCATTCCTACAATTTCATCTCGACCTTCATGGACGATCATTTGAAGTGGCACGCCGCGCGGATGGCATAGGCAGCGCAAACGCCCACCAGCCCTGAACCTGAAGTTGGATGGCCGCGACGCAATCCGGCGATCAAACGCGTCTTGTCATTGCGGTGAATAGGTCTCTGGAGTAATTTAGAACTTGGTTGGATGAGACGCATGCCCGCTGTCGTTATGCATGCGGTCTGCTCTGGTCCCGGCAGATTGTGAACTCTTTAACAGACCTCGGCGCCGCAAGCTGCGTTCCTGTGGCCGACAGGTCATAGCAGTTAAGGATTTGCCATGCTGCGATGCTGCGCGTTCCTTGCAGCCCTGGTTCTCGTGAGCTTCACGGCCTTCGAAGCTCATGCGGAGCGCAGGGTCGCCTTTGTGATCGGCAATTCCGAATACCGCGACATCCCGGCTCTCAAGAACCCGGACAAGGATGCCGAGGATGTGTCGAACACATTCCGCCTGGCCGGCTTCGACGTGTTCGTCGCCAAGGATCTCACCAAGCTTCGGTTCGAGGAGCAGTTCCGAAACTATCTCGCCGCGGCGGACGGTGCCGATCTCGCCGTCGTCTACTATTCGGGCCACGGTTTTCAGATCGGCGGCGAGAATTTCCTCATCCCGGTCGATGCCTCGCTCAAGGCCGCGGCCGACATCGAGGTCCAGGCGATCAAGCTCGACGACGTGCTGGAGCAGCTGCGGGCGAAATCGAAGATCCAGGTGATCATCCTCGATGCCTGCCGCAACAATCCGTTCCCGCGCAAGGACTATTGGTTGCGGGACCAGCTGATTGCCGCGGGCGGCACCGGACTTGCGCAGGTGAAGAGCTCGCTGAACACGCTGATTGCCTTCGCCACCGAGCCGGGAGCCGTCGCCTATGACGGAGCGGATGATCTCAGCCCGTTCTCGTCCGCCTTCTCGCGCCGGGCGCTGGCGCCCAACCAGGAGATCCGCACGGTGATGGCGGCGGTTCGCCGCGACGTGGTCAAAGCCACCGATGGCAAGCAGGTTCCTTGGGAGAATTCGTCGCTGATCGACGAGGTGGTGCTGATGCGCCGCGCCAGTCGACCGGCACTGCCGCCGGTGCTGGAAAAGGTCGTGCCGTCGGGCGTCGGACCGGTGGCGCTTGACCTGCCGGAGCCGGTCGATGTCGACGGCGGCGCGGTCACCGTCAGCATCGAAAGGCCGCCGGCGCTTGGACGCCTGACGCTGGACGGCAAGCCTGTCGCTGTCGGCCAGCCGATTGCGGGCAAGGATCTGCCGCGTCTTAAGATGGACGTGCCGAAAGGATCCGGCGCGCAGGAAGAGGTCGACATGCTGGCCTATGCCACGCATGACAATTGGGGCGGTCAATCCCAAGGTATCCTGGTGTTTCGGGTCAAGAACGGGAACGCGGCCGAAGGGCAGCAGCTCATGGCTTCGCTCGAGGCCGAGCAGGAGCAGCAGGTGCTGGAGCGCGGCATTCACATCACCGGCGCCGCCGAGGCGATCGAGAACCGTGACGTAACCGTCCCGGTCGGTGTCGGCCCTGTGCCGCTGAAGCTCGTTTTTCCGACCAAGGATCCCACCGTCAGCGTGAAGCTTGCAAGCTATCCGGCAACGGGAACGCTGTCGCTGCCGGACCGGACCTTGTCTCCGGATTCAAGCCTGATGGCCGATGAAGTCGACCACTTGCGCTACGAACCCCAGATCGGCGCCGTCAAGCCGCTGAGCGTCGGCTTCGAAATAAGGGCCGACAACACGCCGTCGAAGCCGGCGACGATGAAACTGTCGCCAAGCGTCGACGCCTGTGACAGGGAGGCCGGCGAGCCTCTCGACCTGCAGGGCGTCGTCCCCGGCCTGCTGCCGAACGAAATCAGCAGCAACGCCGTGGATGTCTGCCGGGCAGCGGTGAAAGCCTATCCCGACGTCGCCCGCTTCCGCTACCAGCTCGGGCGTGCGCTGCTTGTTGCCGGCAAGGTCGACGAGGCCAAGAAGGCGATCCAGGAGGCTGCCGACATGGGGCATGTCCGGGCGGTGTTCGAGCTTGGCTATCTCAACGCCACGGGAACGGGAATGCCCGTCAATCGCAAGCAGGCCAATACCTTCTATGCCGCAGCGTCCGACAAGGGCGATCCGTATGGAATGACCTCGTGGGGTCGCGCTTTGTTCAACGGCTATGGCGTCGATCGTGATGCCACCAAGGGCCTGGACCTGCTGCTCAAAGCGGCGGCGATGGGGCACACTTATGCCATGAACGACCTCGCCGCGATTTTTACGGAAGGTCGTAACGGCGTACCTGCCGATCCGGCTCGCGCCGTGGCCTTCCTCAAAGCGGGCGTCGAACGGCAGGACATGTATTCGATGAACCTGCTCGGCCGAAATTATCTCGCCGGCACTGGAGTTGAGAAGGATCCCAAGAGCGCGCTCGAACTCTTCCAGAAATCCATGGATCTCGGCCAACCCTACGCTCCCGGCAGCTTGGCGCGTATGTACAGGGACGGTGTCGGTGTGCAGCAGGACCTTGCTGAGGCGCAACGCCTTTTCGAGGTAGCGACCGACCGCGGTGATCAGTCGGCCGCATATGATCGCGCGGCTCTGGAACTGCAGCGGGGCGACAAGGCGGACCAGCCTCTCGCCGTACGTTACCTTGCTTTCGCGGCGGCGCTCGATGTTCGCAACGAAATTCCAGATGCCAAGGCCACGCTGGCGAAGTTCGGAGCTAAAGCGAAAACGGCGGCCCTGAAACAGCTGCGTGGGGAACTCAAATCAAAGATTTCGGCGGAGGGCTCGTTGGACGTTCAACTGGTCAAGACGGCCAGAGCGGTCTGGGAGCAAGCCAATCCGCGTCGGGACTTGTTCTGATCAACAAGGAGGCAATGGTGGGCAGGGCATCGAAACTGGCAATCATCGCAACATTCCTAACTGGAGTTCTGGCTGTCGCGGGGTGCACCGCCGTGACGCCCCAGGTCGAATCGGAGCCGATGACGAAGCAAAAAGTCGTTCGGACAACGACCACGCCAAAGGTGATCAAGCAGAAGAAGGTCACCGCGAAGAAGCCGATCGAACCGGCGGAGGTAACAACTGAAGCTCCGCCTCCAGTTATTCCAGCGATGGGCGGAGGCGGTAGCGGCGGCAATAGTGGTGGTGGTGGCGGCGGCTGGGGAGGTTGACCCCAAGGGGCGCAAGGCGGCTATCCGTGATCGCCGACATTCGAGCAGGCTTGGCTGGTTTGAGCAGGCTTGGCTAGTAAGCATCGGCCGATTGCTGCTGCGCCTCCATCTCCGCCATCTCGATGCCCGTTTCGACGAAGGCTGAAAGCACGGTAAACCGGTCCGCGAGCGATACCCGCGCAAGGCCTGCCAGTATCCCCGCGCTGACGGCATGGGCGGTCGGAAATTCGGCTGTCGCCTGATCGACGCCCGAGTCGCCGTCGCGCCAGCCTGCTGCCAAAGCGATCCAGGAAACCGGCGTCGCGGGCGGCACCTCAACGGCCTGGGCCACCGCCTCGCGATGGTCGGGGTTGCCGGGTTCGCCGACCCAGTCGCCGACGAGCGCCAGCAATTCGAGGTCCCTGTCGCCGAGGAGCTCGGCAAGGTTGCTCAGGCACTCATGCGCCCACCAGATCGCGGCCCGCTCCGGCAGAAGATAGGCGCAGAAGGTGATTGCCTCCTCCGGAACGCGTCCAGCGAGCAGCGCGCGGCAAAACTCGATCGAGGGCTGGTCTGTCGGGACCGCTTTCATGTCCCGGGCGATGGCGGGGCAAGCGCTGAAGAGATCCCGCGCCGTCCTGAACCGGAGCCCCCTCGCCATGGCTGCCACGCCCTTATTAGGAATAGGGATACTGAAGCCCCGGCGGAGGCGCTGGTCAAGCGTTAGCTTTAGCAAATGACGGGCGCACGCAGCGTGTGTTTGTTCACAGACAATCGGCGCGAGATTTGCTATCGTCCGCCGCAGCGAAATCCGCTCAAACAGGGAGTAACGGTCATGCGGTGGGCCAGTTCAGCCTTTGCATTGGCGGCCGTGCTTTTTTCGACGCACGTTTCCGCTGATCCGCTTCAGAAATCCGAAGACATCGTGAAGTTCTTCACCGGCGCGGGCAATCTCGGCGCGACGCGCGGCATCTGCGTCGGCACTGAAGAAGAGTGCAAGAGCAAGAACGACCAGACCGCGGCCCCGACCAAAACCGGGCTCGACATGATGATCAATTTCGCGCTGGATTCCGCCCAGCTCGACCAGACCGCGCGCACCGAGCTCGACGAGTTCGCCAAGGCGCTGAAAGACAACCGGCTGAGTTCGTTCAGCTTCGTTGTGGAAGGCCACACCGATGCTTCGGGTTCGGATCGCTACAATCAGGAGCTTTCGCAGCGCAGGGCGAAATCGGTTGCCGCATTCCTGACCGCGAACGGCGTACAGGCCACCCGGCTGGAAGCGATTGGTCTCGGCAAGTCGCACCCGCGCGTCGCCGATCCCTACGATCCGGTCAACCGCCGGGTCGAGATGCGGATCAGGACGGAATAAGCCGCACGAATCACTCACGCTGCGAACAGCGACCGACGGTAGCGCGACAGGGCCTCAAAGGGTGGCCTGGATCGAGCTTATCAGGGCCGTGACGGCTTGCTTGTATTTCTCGAACTCCGGCGATGTCTGTCGGACCTGGGTCGTGGTCGTCTGCTGGTTCTGATCGGACGACGCCAAGCGGGTCACCTTCTGACCCATTTTCCGCTCGGCCCAGTCGGCGACGTAGCTGGTGGTCTTTCCGGTAAGGAAAGGGTTGGCCTGGATCACGGCGGAGCCGAGCACTGCGCTCAATTGCGCCGAGCCGGGCGCCGCCAGCACCTGGGCAGCACCTTCCATGCCCAGGAAATGGCAGAGATAGAGCCGCCCGGCGGTGATCTGGTGGCCGCGGGCGCGAAGATAGGCTTCGCCCTCGCGCGCCAGATTGCGCACCATCTCGCGCGACAGTGTGGCATCGTAGCGGAGCGCGAGCAGGTCGGCGGTCGACAGCGAGCGGGCGAGATCGGGCCGATAGGTATTCATCATCCGGATCCAGGTCTTGGTGATGAACTGACCGGCACCGGTCGCCGAGGACAGCGGGTTCTTGGCTCGCGCTTTGCCGCCGCTTTCGACATGGACGATGCGGTCGGTCAGCGTCTCGACGGCAGCATCGCCGTAGCCGCCGCCGGCGCCGCCGGAAGCATAGGTGGCGACCGTGGTGACCGTACCCAGCGGATCGATCGCCTGGCCGCTCTGGTAGAGCTCGAAATGCAGGTGCGGGCCGGTCGAAAGTCCGGTGGTGCCGATATAGCCGATGACGTCGCCGGCCTTCACCTTGGTGCCGACGCCGCTCGCGATGGCGAATTTCTGCATATGCGCGTAGCGCGTCTCGCGCCCGTTGGCATGGGTAATCTTCACCAGATTGCCATAGCTGCCGCCATCGCCCTGGAAGGTGATTTCGCCGTCGAAGGCGGCCATGATCGGCGTGCCGACCGGAGCGGCCCAGTCGACGCCTTTGTGAATGCGAACGGTGCCCAGGATCGGGTGCTTGCGCGGGCCGAACGTCGAGGTCATCACCCCGCTCACCGGCGTGACCATGCCGTTGGTGACGTTGAGCGAGCGAACCTCGTCATTGCCCGTCACGCACGCATACTGGCCATCGCTCTGCTGGAAGACGAAACAGTCGAGCGTCTTCTCCGTGCCCTGAACGCCGACATAGAGGACCCGTCCGGAGATTTCGCCCTGGCCGCGCGGCGTCTGCGAGTAGATCAGCACCAGCCGCTGGTCCTCGCTGGCGAAGGCGTCGAGATCCTGTCCTCGCGACAGATACATGATGGCCTCTCCGATCACGCTGGTCGGAACCTTGTTGCGGGCGGCCGTCGAATATATCGCATCGAGCAGGCGATATTGGCGCTTGGGCCCGCCTTCGTCGGATGCGCCTGAATAGTTGAAAAGGTCCTCCCGCACCCACGGGTCGACGCCCGACACGAACGCGCCCGCAGCATTGCGCGTCAGCGTCCCGACATAGACATTCCTGGCGTAGATCGAGACCTGCATAAGCGACATGGTGGTGGTCTCGCGGCTCGGCCTGAATCCGCGCATCGCCACGACAAAGCCCGCCCCCAGCCCGTCACGGTTGAACAGCGTCTTCAGCGCTTCGCCCGCCAGCTTCGCGTCGTCGGCGGAGAAATGCGCATCGGCGACGACGCTGTCCAGGCTGCGGTCGTTGAGGATTTTTACGAATGTGTCCTCGGTCGCCTCGAAGCGCTGGTATTCGCTGCTGACGGTCGCAACGGTCGTGTTGTTCTCGATCTGGGTCTTCTTGAAAGCGGGAAGGGCGGCCTCGCCCTGGTCGACGGTCTCGCCCCAGCCCGCTTCCGGATCATCGGCATCCGCCTTGGGCGCTGAACTGGCAGGAGCTTCGCTCTCGTCGGGTGCGGCCTGAAGGTCGTTCTCAAGATCGCCTTGCTGGTCGTCGGCTGCGCCCGGAGCGAGGGGGGCGGCTTGCCGATCCTGCGGCGCCGTTGCAGGAGATTTCGGCGCGGTCTGCCGCTGCGCCTGGAAGAAGGCGAAATCCTCCTGCGTCGAGGGGATCGTCGTCATGAATTTTTCGCTGGCGCTCAACATTACATCGGACAAGATTTCGATCTGCGGCGAGGCGCCGGAACTGTCGAGCTCGGCCGGGCGCGCGACGGTCTTGCCCTTGGCCGTGTCGGCATCGGGCGCGAGCGTGATCCACATCGGATCGCCGGCGAGGTCGATGATGGCCGGCACATAGACCGAAGCGTCGGGCGGCACGTCATCCATCCCCTCGACCGGATGCAGTTCCTCGTCCTCGTCGCCGAAGGACCAGTAATCGCGTGTGAGGTAGAAACCCGTGGCTGTCGAGACGAGGACGAGTGCCGCAACGCCGGAAAGAATCCAGCGCCACAGCTTGCGTCGCCGCTCGGCAAGGCGCGCCTGCTTCTTCAGTTTGAAGCTCGTGTCGATGCTGTGCGTCACGGGCCGTTCCCGCTCAGGAAATAGGTCCAGCGCACCTGCTCCTGCGTGTCGACCTCGACAAAGCGCGCCGCGATATGGCCGCGCTGCCAGCATTCGTCGATGCCGCGGATCGAGAAGCGGCGCCGGTCGATGCACATCTCGATCGATCCGGTGAGGATCGCATGGCCGAAGACGTCCGTGGCGTAGATGTAGATGTAGCGGTTGGTCAGCTCCTCGCGGATGACGTTGACGCACTGGTTGGCGCCGATCGTCCACCAACCGTCGGTCTGGTCGGCATCGTCGACCTTCTGTCCGACGGCGAGGTTGACGACGTCGAGCGTCTGGTTGCAGACGGTGAATTCGGCATGTGCCTTGTTGACGGATAGCATGGAGAGCAAAGCCATGCCGGCAAGCGCAGCAAGCTTCATGCGGCCGATGCGATCAGCAACAGGCCGGATCGGTCCGCGCTCCTTGCGTGACTGGGAAAGGGTGGAAGAGAGCAGGCGGCAGAGAACCATCGGCGTCCGCGCTATCCGCCAAGCCGGAAATACTTGGCGGTGGCCGAAAATCCGGAATCGTCCGTCTGGATCTCCTTAAGGATCCGGGGCAGCACTTCCGAGGCGGGGGTCGGGCCCGCGAACATGGCGGCCTGGACGTCCCGTGGCCCGGTGATCACCAGGATGACCTGAGGCAAAGCCTTGCCGGCCGCCTTGTCGTCAGCGGCGAGATCGATGGCGATCTTGAAGGTCGCCCTGTCCGGCTGCGCGACCATGCGGCTGTCGAGGTTGAAGGCGGTGCCATTGTGGTTGATCAGCAACACGCTGGAGATGAGCCCCCCGCGCGTCACCAGCGTGCCGCTGATCGGTGATCCGTCGGGCACCGATGTCCGGTCGAGCACGAGCTGCGGTCGTTCAGCTTCGCTTCGGTCGAGAAGGTGCAGGAAGGTGGGTACGCCGCATTGTGATGGGGTAATCAGGCGCACGCTGATGTCCGGCTCGACGTTGAACCTGGACTGGAACGCACCGAGCAGTTGCTCGAAAGGCTGCACGGCCGTTCCGAAACCCTCGATCGCCGCGGATGTGCCCGTTGCCGATGTCAGGGTCGCGTAGAAGCAATTGCCGCCGCTGAAGTCGCGCACCCAGGAGGCGCGCTGAGCCAACGCGTCGGTTTTGTTTGACGGCGGCGGAACCTGGGGCTTTGGCAGATTGATTGCGACGTCTGTATTTTGAGATGGCTTGTTGGCCGGCGGTGGCTGCGGCATTGGTGCCGGTTGTGCTGTCGAGACTTTCGGCCTTGCCGGCTCAGTAGCCGCTTCGGGCGCTGCCGGCTGGCGCGCAGTCGAAGCCGGCGCCTGATTTTGGTTTTCCGTAACTTGCGGCGCCGGCGTCTTCGACTTCGACAATTTGGACAGAGCGTCGACGAGGTCGGATGCGCTCGGTTTCGTCGCCGGCGGTTTTGCTTCCGGCGCCGCAGCAGCTTCCGCCGTCGGGCTCGACGGCTTTTGGTTTTCCGCTGCTTTCGGCAGGGGTGCCGGCAAGTTCTCGACCGACGGCTGAGCCGGTTCGGCCTCCGCCGGCTGCGAGGCTTTCGCCTGGTTGTTTTTGGCCAGGCTCTCTGAAGGGGCAGGCGGTGTCGGCTCGGATTTCTGTCCGGTCTCTACTTGCGCCTGTTTCTGGGCAGTCTTGTCCTGCGGTTGCGGCGCAGCCGATAGGGCAGGCTGTGTCGGCTTCTGCTCAGTCTCGGCCTGCTTCTGGACGGGTTGTGTCGTGTCTTGCGGTTGCGGCAGAGCCGGAGCGGCAGGCTTTGCCGGCTCAACGGCGGCTGAGCTGTCCGCCTTCGGTGCTTCCGGCTGCGGTTCGGCCGGCGCTTGCGGCCGAGGTTGCGGTGCCTCTGGCTGAGGCGTCGATGCCTCCGCTACCGGCTTGGGCGCTTCCGCGACGGGTTTTGCTGCCGGCTTCGGCGTAAGAGGCCCAGGCTTTTCAACGGCAGGCGGAGTGACCAACGCGCCGCTCAAATAGACGCCGGCCGCCGCCAGGACTGCCAGAACCGCGACGCCGCCCGCTATGGCCGGGATCCGCGAGGGCTTTCGCTCCGCAGGTCGGCTTGAGGCACTGGCCGGAGCCGCCGCCGGCGCTGGCCTCGGTTGCGACAGGTGCGCAGGCCGCACATGCGGAACGAAACGCGGTTCGTCGGAGGCAGCAGAAGCCGGGGGACTGGAGTTTGGCAACGCCGTCCAGCCGGCGCGTGGCAAGCCGGATCGTTCGCGCGGAGCAAACGATGCGGGCGGCGGCAAGGTCGCGTCGAGGTCGTCGTCGCGCGTTGCCCTGGCGATCTCGGCCATGCTGGCGGGCCGGTCTTGAGGATCCGGCTGCAACATCGCTTCGATGAGTTCGCGGAAATCGGGATCGATGTCCGACAAGTCCGGCACGGTGCGGCGCTTCTCGATGACCTCATATTGCGAGCCGCTCATGTCGAGCGGCTTCCCGCGCAGCGCGGCCGCCAGCACCAGGCCGAGGCTGTAGATATCGGATTGCTCGCTGACCTCCCCGCCATAAAGGCCGAGCTGTTCGGGCGAGACGTAATTGTATTTGCCGGCGAATTTGCCGCCGATCAGCGTCTCGCCGCCGACATTCGCCGAGCGCGCGATGCCGAAGTCGATGATCTTGGCGCGCTCGACCCGGCCGCCCGGCAGGATAATGTTGTCGGGCGAAAGGTCGCGGTGGACCGCGCCGGCCTGATGGACGGCGCTCAGGCCCGAGGCGAGGCGATGGCAAAGCCGACGCACGTCCGGTGGCGCCATCGGGCCGCGCCGCATGACATCGAACAGCGACTGGCCGTCGACGAACTCCATCGCCAGGTAGGGGCGGCCGATGCCCGTATCGATGGTGAAGACGTGGTATCGCACCACCGCGTCATGCGACAAATGGTTGAGGATCGAGGCTTCCTTGCGGAACAGCGACAGGATGGTTTGGTCGCGCGCGAACTCGGGCAGCACGATCTTGATCGCGACATGGTCGCCGGTCTGGATATTGTGGCCGCGATAGACTTCGCCCATGCCGCCGGATGCGATGCGCTCGTCGAGCTCGTAGATGCCGCTGAGCTGCGTGCCGACGCCGGTATTTGCGAGGTTCGGCGAAATCCGCGTCCTGTCGTCGTCGCTCATCTGTCTCAGCCCCTGGACCGATCCGCATCGAGCGGTCCGTTGCGTCCGTCGCCGATCCTGACCAGCACGATGGTGACATTGTCCGTTCCGCCGCGCGCCAGCACCGTCTCCAGCAGCTTCTCGCACGCGGCTTGCGGCGGCGCGGACTTCACCGCCGCTTCGATCTCCGCGTCGCTGACATGCGCGGTGAGCCCGTCGGTGCTCAATACGAAGATATCCCCCGGCATCAGCTCGCCTTGCTGAAAATCGATCTCGAGTTCGTCGCTGACCCCGACGGCGTGGGTGATCACATTGCGGCGCGGCCAGGTGAGCGCTTCCTCCGCGCTGATCATGCCCCGGTCTAGCAGCTCCTGGACTTCGGTATGATCCCTGGAAATCTGCGAGATAGCGCCGCCGCGTACCAGATAGATGCGGCTGTCGCCGGCCCACAGGCCCGCGAACCGCCCCTCCATGGCGAGCAGGGCGGCGAAGGTGGAGCCGATGGTGATGCCGCGCGAACGCGATATGTTGCGGATCTCGGCATTGGCGCGGCTCAGCCGGTCCTCGAAACGGGCGCGAAGGTCCGGCGCCGAGCTCGCAATGCCGATCGTCGCCAGGTGGTCGACGATGCTGGCCGAAGCGACCTCGCCGGCCTCATGGCCGCCCATTCCGTCGGCCACCACCCAAAGGCCGGCTTGTTGCTCGACCAGATAGTTGTCTTCGTTGTGGTCGCGCACACAGCCTTTGTGGCTGACGCCGAAACTCTCAATGGAAAGGGCGACAGTGCTCAATTTGCCACCAAGCGCTTCGCGAGCGTCCTCTGTGACGAACGATGGGCCGCGTGCCCAGGCCAGTTTGCCACAAGCGCATACTTTAGAGTATCAAAATGAAGGCGGGAGACGGTGCTGCTCGGGAACGATCCGATCGACCATGACGGCGCCATCTCAGAATGCCTTCGGACAGCTGAACCCGGACAGCGCCGGGAGCAGGAAGGGATTGGCGCCAGAGCCGCTCTCCATCTTGTAGGCGACGTCGCGTCCGCCGATCACGAAGCGCGCCTCGGCGCCGGCGCCGTTGCTGGTGACGCTCGCCTTGTCCAGCAGGCGCTTCAGAGCCCATGGCCCTTCGAATTTGAGGGCGGACTCGCGGCCGGGCATCTCCGGCGTCAGGCTGAGGCTCGCGGATCCGGAAGCGCCGCCGCCCGGCCATGTCACCGTGCTCGGCGCATTGCCGGCCTGCGTGCTTTGCACCGTCTGCCCATCTATGTTGAGCACCGCGCTATCCACCTCGCTGTTCAGCGAGGAGGGCGTGAAGGTGATCGAGACCGACGGCGCCGAACCGCCGGAGGGGAAGAAGGCGCTGCGGATTTCCGCCGCCGACTGGAACGCCTTCAAGGTCGATTTGGCGAGGTCGCGGCTGGAGCGGGCCTCCTGCTTCCAGGTCCAGTCCTGGCCTGTCATGTCGATCAGCGGCGCCAGGTTCTGCGCAAAGAACCGGTCCATCAGGCCGCCCGGTGCGAACAGCTTGGCGAAATCGGCAAGAGAGATTTCCTCGCTGCCGTCGCCGGCAAAGGGATAGTGGCCGTTGACGGCTTCCTCGCAGGGGCGCGTGACCGTCTCGTCGAGCATCTGGTTGAGGTTGGCTACCGAAGTCTCGGCGACATTGCCTTCGAACTCGTCCGCCGCCGCGTTGACCATGCGCGCGAGCTGCTTGGGCAGGCGCGAGGCATTGGCGCGCATCGTCGAAATCTGCAGCTTCAGGTTCGCGTTGACGCGCTCCGTCTGCGCGGGGACATCCGCTGCCAGCTTCACGCTCTGGTAGATGTCGTGGAAGTTTTGCGTCAGCGCATCGAGCGGGCGGCGACCGCTGGAGCCGCTCACCAGCGCTTGGAACGGCCTGAACTGCGCCTCGACGGTGGCGCCGGCATTCTGCGTGGCGGACGAGCTTGCCCCGGCGCGGCTCTGCGACTTGCCGCCGGCGATCTGCAGACCGATGCGGGCGAGACCCTTGGCCATAACGACCGGGTCCTGCTGCGCCGTTCCGGTGTCGCCTGCGAAGGCGGCGCCGTCTTTTGTCAGGGCGGTTTCATCGGCAATGGCCGTGAACAGCCGGTCCAGCGGCGAGTCCGGCGAGGCGGCGGCCGAGAGCGTGATATATTGCGGCTTGTCCTTCAGCATCGCCCTGAATTTCAATTGGTCGAGCGCGCCGTTCCAGGCGGAGGCGAACTCCTTGCCGTAGCGATCGATGAGTTCGGGGCCGAGCCTGGGCAGGTCCTGATCGATGCCGCCCTGCTCGCCGCCGCCGCCGAGAACCCACTGGTCATCGACCAGCATTTGCGCGATGCGCGAGAGCTGCGGCAGGTAGAAACCGTTGAACCCCGCCTTGGTGTAGAGGCCGGGAACGCCAAGGTCGGCGAGCTCTGCGCCGTCCATGCGTTCGAACAGCAGCTGCGCCTCCGGACCGGCTTTGGCGGCAACGGAAAAATCCTGGAGCCTTGCCGCATAGACCGCCGATCTGATCAGCGCCGACGCGCGGTCGGCAAGGCTCATGCGTCCGAGCGAGCGTTGCGCGGCCTCGACCAGCGGCTGGTTGAGCTCGAACACCGGGTCGTAGGCATCGTCGAGCGCCAGCATGGCGCGCAGATGCTTTTCGAGCTGCGCGCGGCCTTCGCGGTTGTTCTCGCCGGGGTAGCGGTTTTCCTCCCAATCCTGCTTCATCCAGGAGACGATCAGCTCGTCGTCGACCTTGGGCGCCTTGCCGCCCAGCATCAGATAGATCTTCAACGGTTCGTAGAGCGCGATCGGGTCGGCCATCTTGGCCTGGATCGTGCGCTCCGCCTGAACCAGCAGACGCGAGCGGAAGCTACGCTCCAGCGCCTGCCGATAGGCGGATTTGGACGCCGACAGAAGCCTCTCCCGCTGGCTGAGCCCGAAACTCTCCTCGATCGGCTTCGTTTGGCCGGCGGTCTCATATCCCGCCGGCAGGTTGCGCAGTTGATCGAGCGGGCCGATGACGTTTTCGAGGTCGACATCAGTAACTGTCGTGCTCCTGAGCAGCGAATCCGCGCCGTCCCGATACCGCGCCATGGCCTGTCTAGTGGAGCCGATCAGCGACTCGTTGGCAAAGTAGCTGAGGCCCAGCACGCCGAGCGCTGCAAAAGCCGCCAATGCGATCGCGGCGAGGCTGCCAAATCTGGCGAGCCTGGCGCGCCGCTCCGCTGTCCTGTCGAACGAGACCCAGCCGGCCTCGGGGAAGATCACCTTCGCCAGAAGATCATGCAGGAAGAAGCTCTTGCCGGTACCGGAAAGATGCGCCTGCGAAGCGCTGCCGAAATTGCGGCCGATCGCGCCCAGCACTTGGTCGATCGGTGTTCCTTCCTGCGTGCCCGACGAGAAATAGAGGCCGCGCAGGCTGACATTCACCTGGGCCCGCGAGGCATCGAAAAGGCTGGTGACGAACCGCACGACGCGGGTTCGCAGCGCGACGAACTGGGCCGGGAAGCCGAAGATCGCGATGCGCGCCACCGGATCGGCCTCGTCCTGCAGGCGGTCGGCGATCTCGTCCGCAAGCTGCCTGGCCAGCGCGTCGAACTCGGCCGAGGTTTCGCCGACCATGTTCCTGTTGCGGTCGGTGGTCTGGAACGTCGCGCCCCAGACCTTGCGTCGGCGGACTTCATCGAAATTGCCGAAATAGTCCATGAAGCCTGCGACGAGGTCCGCCTTGGTGAAGAGCAGGTAGACCGGAAACTGGATCTTCAGCGTCTCGTGCAACTCCCGCAGCCGGCTTCGTAACTCGGTGACATGCGCATCGAGCTGCTGGTCGTCGAAGCCGATCAGATCGGCGACGCTGATGGCGAGGATCACGCCGTTGATCGGCTGCCGGGTGCGGTACTTCTTGAGCAGTCCAAGGAAGCCGAGCCAGCTCGCCTTGTCGCGCTGGGCATCCGAATCCTGCGTCGTGTAGCGGCCGGCCGTATCGATCAGCACGGCATCCTCGGTGAACCACCAGTCGCAGGACCGCGTGCCGCCGACTCCGGCCAGCGGCTGGGCATTGCCGGAGCCGGCAAGCGGAAATTTCAGCCCCGAATTGACCAGCGCCGTCGTTTTGCCGGCGCCCGGCGGGCCGATGATGATGTACCACGGGATTTCATAGAGGAAGTTGCGCCTGCCGCTCGACTGCTTCAGGGTCGCGATGGCCTCGCTCATACGCGCCTCGAGCACCTCTGAATCGTCGTTGCGGTCGCCGCTGCGTACGATGCCCGTTTCAAGCGCGTTCTGCGCCTTGCGCGCTCGCCAGAAGCGGATGCCGTAGAAGATTGCAAGCAGCGCAACGGCCACGCCGATGATCGTTGTCCGGAGCCAGACCGGTCCGAGCGGGCGTGTATCGGCATACCGGATCAGCGGCCCCGCATACCAGACAGCAGCCGAGAAGCCGGCAAGTGCGAGCAGGCTGAACAGCCGCAGCACCCAGCGCATCAGTGCCGCTCCCCGCCGCGCGCGCTCACAACGTCTCCTCCTTCGGGATCATCACGTCGACGCGGCGGTTTTTGGCGCGGCCGTCCGCCGTCGCATTGTCGGCGATCGGTTCGTCCTCGCCCTTGCCGTCCACCGCGACCCGCGACGGGTCCTTGAGCTCGTTCGCCACCATCGCCTGTACGGCTTTGGCGCGCGCGACGGAAAGATCGAAGTTCGATTTGAACTGGCTCGACTTCTTCGGCTTCACATTGTCGGTGTGGCCGACGATCCATATCGGTCCGGGCTCGGCATTGAGAGCCGTGGCGATGTCCGCCGCAATGGGCTGGAACTCCGGCTTCAGTTCGGCTTGCCCGGGCGCGAACAAGAGCTGGTTGCTGATTTCGACCACGATGAAGTTGCCCTTCGTGCCGACCGTCAGCCCGCCGCCGGCGATTTCGTTGGCGAGCGCGGCGCGGATGCGGTCGATCTGGGTGATGGTGGGAACGTCGATCTGGGTGACGGTGGAAACGGCAGGCGGCGACGGGGTGGCTTCCGGCGGAGCGGCTACAGCCGGCTCGGCAACCGGAGCGACGCTCGCGCGCTCGATGGTGACCGGCGTTGAGGGATTGAGCGCCAGCAATTCGCTGGCTGTTGCGTCGCCCTCGTCGGTGATCAGGATCCGTAGTCCGAAGAAGGCCGCCGTCACCAGCGTCGCCGCGGCGGCCGCGACCGCCCATAGCGGCAGCCGCGCCTGGGGCTTTGACAGCGCCGCCGCCATACCTTGCCAATGGGGCGAGATGTCGTCCCCGGCGGGTTGAAAATACCGGATCGTGTCGTAGACGTCGCGCCGGACGCGTTCGAGCGCGTCCCGTTCGCCGACCCTCCCACGATACTGCCCCTCGAACCCGAGCGATAGGCACGCGTGCATCAGTTCGAGGAGGTCGTTATGACCCTCCGGCCGGCCCAGGATCTTGTTCAGCGCCTCGTAGAAACCGGCGCCGGTGGGCTTGGTGTGGAATAACCGAGCCACCAGGCTGTGCGCGCTCCAGCCGTCGTCCTTCGGCCACGGCAGGTTGCCGACCAGATCGTCGGCGGTTTCGCATAGAGCAAATTTAGCAATCCGGGCGTCTTCCTCGGCGATGCCGGCTTTCGCCACCTCCCGCTCGAATGTCTCGATCGCTTCGGTGATGTGCTCTGCCAAAGGGGCCGCCTGCCGCTCGACCGGGATCAGCCGCAGCTGGCCGAACAGCATCAGCAAGGGCGCCGCGGCCGCGAGGATTGGATTTGCCGCGGCGTAATTCACGCCATCCGCGGCACTAAGCAGGATTTCCTGTTGCAACGCGGGCGCCGCCGCTGCAGCGGCAGCCCCGGGAACCGGGTTTTGAACGACCACGGTTCCGGAGGACCAGCCTGTCGGCATCCGCCGGCCGACGCCGGGGTCGAAAACCGTCGATTCCCTGGCGGGTGTCGCAGCGGGCTCAGCGCCAGCCGACGAGGAACTCGCGGGAGCCGCGGGCGAGCGTTGTCTAGGCTGTGGCGCTCGGATGACGGTCTTGTCCGCCGGCCGGGAGGGATCGTCCTTCGAACTCATCGGCGATCCACCGTCGCGGCGCGGCGAACATTTCCTTGACGGGAAATGAGGTCGGCTTGCGGCTTTTCAAGCCGAGCTTTGGGGGCGGGCCGGATGGAAAGGCTCATCTCGCCGAAACATGACATTGCTGCACACGCCCCAAGCCACGCCGCTTTGCCCGCCAGGCAAGCTTCCGTACGCTATCCTAACCGTACAGGCAGCTGATTGAAATCGGAAAGCAGGATGCTCGAAGCAGCGCTTTCTTCTGTGAGACCCGTCACATAGCCCGGGTCCACCTACTTCTGCTTGCTGGCCTTGGCATAGGCTTCGCTGAAATAGGCCAGGAAGACGTCGAGCATGCCGTTTTCATGCTTCTCCTCCATCGTCCGCCAGGTGGCGACGAGGGCATCCCACGCCTGGCTCTTCTTGGATGAGAAGGAGGCCGGCGGCAGCTTCCTGGCGATGGCCTCCGGCGACAGGTCGTCGAGCAGCCTGGAAAGCGCCGCCTGCATGGCGGAATAAGTGGCCAATTCGTGCGTCTTGAGGTCCCGGAAGGCGTCCTCGACGCTCTGCGCGGCGTCGAGATAGCCGGTCCGGCGTTTGGCGAACATGATCTCCAGTATGTCGTCGGTGCCGGGAACGAATTTCAGCGGGTTGTTGTTTTCAGCGCCGATCATCGTGCGGTTGGCGCTCTTGGCCAGCACTTTGGCCGCCGCGCGCGCCTTGAGCAGCAGCGACAACTGCTCGACCGTTGTTCTGAGCACGGTGCCGATCTCGGCGGCTACCTCATGCGGATCGCGCGATTGAAGCAGGTCAGGCGAAATGCCGGCCGCCTTCGCGATATCCTGCAGCAGCATATCGGTTCCCGCGGGCTGGCTACCCTGCTTTACCGGCGTCGGAGGCGCCCGCAGCGCCGAAGATGTCGATGCCGCCCCCCGCCCGGGCCGCTGCTCCGTCCGACTGAAGAAGGGCTCTTTGCCGAGCTCCAGCGGTCTGCCCGTCGATGGCGGCAGCTCGCGTTGCGTCGACGCGGGCCGGGTTCGCGGATGGGCGGCGGCGGCGCCTTCCTCGTCAATCGATACCGCAACGACATAGCGGCCGATCAGCATCCGGTCGCCATGCGACAGCCGGTGCGGACCGGCCATGCGCTGGCTGGAGCCGTTGACGAAAGTGCCGTTGCGCGAGATGTCGTAGAGCCAGAAGCCGCCCGCCTGGAAACGGACTTCGCAATGCCGGCCCGAAATGATCTTGTCCGGATCGGAAAGCGTCCAGTCGCAATTCTCGCGCCCGATCTCGAAGCTGCGGTCGCGGGCGGCGTAGCTCGCGGCGGCGCCGGATGGCAGCCTGTCGACATTGCTGATCTGGAGCGAGATGAACATCCGGAAGCGTCGCCGAACTTGGTCAACAAATGCTTATTCTTCACGCAACTCCGAACGGAAAATCGCTATGCGCTGTTCCGAGAATTGCTCTGGCATTCTAGCAGCTTGCGAGCGCGGCGGGAGAGGAGCGTTTCACACCGGCGCATGTCGGGTTTAGCCACAGCTGTTATTTGGCCGCCACCAAACATGTGCTAGGCTGAAAAAGGTCCGGTGCGGTGGGTGCGAAAAGTTCCCGAACGTGATGCGGTTAACATAGCGGGGGCTTCAATCCATCATACTGGCGGCCGCGTCCAGGAGGGGCACGACCCATGCCGAACGAACGCGCCACGGTTGTGCAGACGCCCGTTGGCGGCGATGTGCTGACCTTCACCCATCTCGTCGGGCGCGACGAGATCAGCCGTTGTTTCGCCTATACGATCGGCTTCGTCTCCAAGAGCCATGACGTCGATCCGCTGAAGATGCTGGGCGGCGTCGTTTCGGTCGAGGGCGAATCCGATCCGAAACGCTGGTTCAGCGGCCTTGTGTCGGAATTCAAGCTCATCCGCATCGAGGACAGGCTCGCCTTTTATGAGGCGATGGTCAGGCCATGGCTCTGGTTCCTCGGCAACACCACCGATTGCCGCATCTTTCAGAATATGACGGCGGTCGAGATCGTCGAGAAAATCTTCTCGAAATACGGCATCGCGAAATTCGAGAAGCGGCTGCAGGGGTCTTATCCCCAGCGCGAATATTGCGTCCAGTATGACGAGAGCGATCTGGACTTCGTGCAGCGGCTGATGGAGCACGAGGGCATCTTCTATTTCTTCGAGCATGACGAGGGCAAGCATACGCTGGTCCTGTGCGATGCGATGAGCAAGCTGAAGCCGGCGCCGGGCTACGAGAAGGTGCTTTATAATTTCGAGGGCCAGGGCTCGCGGCGCGACGTCGAGTACATCACCGAATGGATTCCAGGCAGCGCGGTGCGGCCGGGGGCCTATGCCCACACCGACTTTGATTTCGAGAAGCCCGGCGCGGATTTGATGGCGAAGTCCGCCCAGCCGTTCAGCCACAAGGAGGCCGCGGGCGAGAACTACCGCCAGCCCGGCGCGCATCTCGATGTCGGGCGCGGCGACACGATTGCGGGGATTCGCCGCGAGGAGCTTCAGGCCGTGCACCAGCGCAGCACGGCGGTGGGCACCGTGCGCGGCCTCTTCTCTGGCTGCAAGTTCAAGCTGGAAAGCTTTCCGCGCGACGACCAGAACCAGGACTATCTGGTGATCAGCGCCGAGTACCGGCTGTTCGATCCGGGCTACCGGACCCAGAACGAGGCCCATAGCGAGAATTTCAAGGTGGTGCTCGGCGTGGCGCCCGCCACATTGCCCTACCGGCCGCCGCGCATCACCCCGCGGCCGATCATGCGCGGCCCACAGACAGCGACGGTGGTGGGCCCCTCGGGCGAGGAAATCTTCACCGACAAATATGCGCGCGTGAAGGTGCAGTTCCACTGGGACCGCCTCGGCAAGAAGGACCAGAACTCTTCCTGCTTCGTGCGGGTGTCGCAAACCTGGGCCGGCAGCGGCTGGGGCTTCATCCAGATCCCGCGCATCGGCCAGGAGGTGATCGTCGACTTCATCGAAGGCGACCCGGACCTGCCGATCATCACTGGCCGGGTCTACAACGCGTCGCAGATGCCGCCCTACGGGCTGCCGGGCAATGCGACGCAATCGGGCTGGAAGTCCAATTCCTCAAAGGGCGGCGGCGGTTACAACGAGCTGATGTTCGAGGACAAGGCCGGCTCCGAACTGGTCAATTTCCAGGCCCAGAAGGACCACCATCTGCTGATCAAGCACGACCGCAACAAGCTGGTCCAGCACGACCAGTCCGACCGCATCGACCACGACGCCAAGCACTCCGTCGGCCACAACCTCGACGAGGACGTCGGCAACAACAAGACGGTCAAGATCGGCGTCGACCAGACGACGAATATCGGGTCGAACGATACCGAAACGGTGGGCGCGAACCGCTCGCTGACGGTGATGGCGAACGAGACCATCCATGTCGTGGCGAACTCGACGGAGAATATCGACGCCAACCACTCGCAGACGGTGGGGCTGGTGCAGACGGTGACGGTGGGTGCGGCGCGTGTCGATACGGTTGGGGCGGCTGAGGCGAGGACCGTGGGCGCTTCGCAGACGAACACGATCGGCGCGTCGCGGAGCGTGACGGTAGGAACTGGGCAGAGCCACGATATTGGAGCGGCTGATAGCTGGAACATCGGAACCGGGCAAAGCGTCAATGTCGGCGCCGATCAGAGTTTCAAAATTGGAGGTGGTCAGACTACTGAAATCGGCAAGGGCCGCAGCGCCAAAATTGCAGAAGACGATGCTACGCAAGTGGCTGGCGCACGCGCACTGAAGATTGGCAAGGGCAGCGTGGTCGAGATTAACGAAGACGGTGCTATCAGAGTTGGGAAAGATTTGGTGATCGACGCGGGAGACTCAATCGTCATCAAGTGCGGATCAGCTGCAATCGGCATGAAGAAGGACGGCACGATCACGATCGAAGGCAAGGATATCACGGTCAAAGGATCGGGTAAGATCAACGTGAAGGCTTCTAGCGATATCACGATGAAAGGTTCGGAAATAAAGCAGAATTGAGGGCGTTAAAAAATGACACGGACGGCCGAACGGATCGACGGAGTTGTGATCGGTATATTCCTGGGCTTCGGCGAGAATGCCCCCTTGGTCGTCTTTCCGGGCAACCTGCGAGAGACGGCTGTTCCCGCGCGTAGCCTTGCAGAACTCACTTCGGAAATGATTGGCGCAGAGGTAGCTCTGCTGTTTCAAGACGGAGATCCCGGTCGACCGCTTATCGTGGGGCGCATCATTGATTCCGTTCCCAAGTCGGATACTTCGACGGTGATTCGAGACGGTGATCGAATCCGAATTAGCGCCAACGAGCGTATCGAGCTTCGCTGCGGCAAGGCGACCATCGTCATGGAGAAGGATGGCCACATCACAATACGGGGTACGTATTTGACAAGCCACGCCAGCGCGGCAAACCGTATCCGCGGCGGCTCGGTCAATTTGAATTGATGCCCGCGCCAGTTCTTCGCGAAATTGTCCGTCAGCATGCCGAGATGGCGGCATTCTTATGGACCGTTTACGACTACCATCTACTCCACCCTGCCGAAAATCCTGACATGGATGACGTGCGCCTTGGCCGTCTGATAGAGAGACTGGAGGCGCATCTTGATGGATTAAGGGAAGCAGGTGAAATTGGCAGCGAAATTGCGAAGGAGCGTTACGATGAATACCCCGAACTGGGAGAATTGTTTGTAGTTCGCATGTTGTCTGTGTCCAATCCGCCGAGGATCGCTGATCTTGACGCCGCCAGAGTTCGCGCATGGCTCGTCGCCAATAGAGAATAGCCAACTCGGCGGCCTATTTCGGCGCGTATTCACTTAAGCTAGAGCGGCGGATTTTCATGTGAGTCCATAGCCTGCGGCAGTGAAGTAGTTTCTGCATTCTGTTGGGGAGAACAGATTGCAGATATCGCCGATGGCCTGCCACAGGGCGTCGATGGTTCTGATGGCCTTTGCGCGCAGATGCGCCTT
>NZ_JARTVQ010000010.1:0-170062 GCF_029625845.1 Mesorhizobium sp. WSM4898
TGGACGTGGTTGTCGAACTTTTTTGAGAACGCATTGGTAAGGCGCGTGAAACGACGGTTTGCCATCCGCATGGTGAGGTTGGCGCGCTCGATATGCGACGTGCTGACATGCACTGGGTCCGGATTGCCTTCGATCCGCGTCTTTGTCGCGCCAGTGCAGACGGCCGGGCTGTAGCGGCGTTCCGGCGACTTGTTGCTCTCCGGCTCGCCGTACTGCTTCACAAGCATGGCGTAATCGATGTCCGCGCCAAAGGCTTCCTCGACCGCATTAAGATAGGCGCGGTGACCATCGGTCGTAAGCTGGACGCGGTTGGCAAGTCGGCCCTTCACGTCGTCCATGAAGGCGAGCGCATATTCGCCGTCGCGACCGCCGACCAGCCAGGAAATGATAAGCTTGCTGTCGCTGTGCAGAGCGGTCCAAGTCCACACGTCGCCAGCGCCTTCAACCGGCTGCTTCATGCTCGAAACGTTCTTGGCCTTGGCACCAACGAACGACCAGATTTCATCGCACTGGACGCGCTTGGAAGTCACGTTGCGGACCTCGCGGTCGTGAAGGTCGGCACAGAATTTGCCGGCATCGACCAACAGCTTGGAAACGGTGTTGATCGACACGTCGGCAACGCGGGAGATCGACCGCATCGAGCTACCCTCGCAGAGCATGGTGAGGATTTGGACGCGGGTTTGAAGGGGCAGCTTGTTCATGCCCCTAATATGTGAACTTTTATGCTTAGTGTCAAGCATCATTTTTCATCTAGAAGACGCTCGACATCAAGGCCGGCGAAGAGATCACCCTGCGGCGGCGGATAGGCATTGTTGAACAGCGTCTCGAAGAACCGCCAGTTGCCGCTTGGCGTAGCCCGCAGCAGCGTTGTGATCGCGGATATCTGCTTATCCAAGTGCACGTTGCCGACGTCTTCGGTCAAAAACTGGAAGTGCTTGTGCTTGCGCCGTTTCGTGGTCGCATCCGTTGGATTCTTCCGGCGAAGCTGGGGCAGAACGCCCGGGGGAAGCTTCTCGTAGATCAGCTTGTTCGTGAGCTTACCAATGTACGCTGTCCTCTTTGTAGTTGACGCGTCATATGGCCATCCCATTACCCGATATATTTGCTCATAGTAGGATATTGGAAAGCGAGTTTGCCAAGGTAGAAGTTCAGCAGCAATATATGCGCTGAGAATTTTTTGCAGCTCGTTATGTGCACGGCGTTTTTGATAGCCGGTTGCTTCATCGATAAGGGCGATAATCGCCACATCGGCAAGCGCATTGAGCAGTGTTTCTGCTTTATCAGCTACATTCCGCTGCGAGGTACCCAAAACGCCGGCAGCTCGTGCACGGACCCAAACGCTGCAAATTCGGCGCAGAACTTGAGCGGGGATGCCTTCCGCGATGCTGCCTTTAACACTGCGGTAGCGGATTGGCTCTCGCAGCGCCTCAACGAGATCAACGTCCTCCAGAATGAATGGACGCAAGTTCTTGAAGGCCAGATGAAGCGGGAAATAGATCTCGTCATCTTCGGATCGGCGCGTGGAAAGTGCACCGCTGCGATAGATGCCCATGACCCGCATAAACTCGGTGCCGTTGATGACCCTGGATTCATCATCAAGCACAGCGCAGCGGAAGGTGAGATCACCGAATTGAACTTCGCCCTCGTCAATCGCGAAGCGGACAGTTTCGTCAGACCAGCGTGCGGCAGCGCCTTGCTTGGCGCGGGCTACTTTCTTGTCAGAAGCAGGCATGGCTTTTCCTCGTGCACAGACATGGGCGTCGTACCCTGTGCACGAGACTTGTGCAAGCACCGATTATCGGAGTGTGTGCACTACTTCTTCCAGCGGCTTTCCGCCGCCTTCTTCGCGATCTCGGCGCGCCGTTCCGGTGACATATTGGCGGCGCGCTTCTTTCCGCCCTTCGAGCCTAGCTCTTTGGCGGCGGCACTCTTGCCGTCGTCCGGCGTGTCCTCGGCTTCCTCGCCAGTGGCAATGCGCATGACGCGGACGGCGTTGCCGATCACGTCGGCTGGGCGCTTCTGGCCTTTAGGTCCTACCGGCATTCTTTGCCTCGTACTGCTCTTTCGTGGGCAGTTTATCGAAGGGAGGCTAATAAGCCTGTTCTTCGTATCGCGCCCTTGGTATCGGAATCGAGTTCTTCCCGTCCGAAATCTGCGCCCACTGTCCGTCTCGATAAAGCCCGCGCATGAAACCTCCGTTGCTTTCCGCTAAGCATATAGGAGTTCGCTGGCCGGCGCGACAGGCGAGAGGTGCCGGTTGATAGCCGGTCAAATTTCAAACTGAGACACTACCCTAATTTGGGTAGTGGGTCATTTGAAAGTCCACCCAATCAGAATAGGCGCTTTCGCCTAGGCCCCGTCCGGAAACAGGCGGAAGCGGGCGTCACCGACAAGCGTTGGGAGAAGCGCGATCATCGTTGCGCTTGTCGAAGCCGAGAAGCCAACAGTGCGCCGCCCTTACAAAAAAGCGCGTGACGTAAAAAGAGAAGGGCTCGCGGCGTTTAGGCGCGAGCCCTTTTCCTTGCTGAGAGCGACATTGTTGGGTGTGCTCTGGCGGTCGGATATTCATCACAATCACGGGTTCAGAGGAAGCTGGGGATCATTCACATTCGCTCAATAGAGCGTGATGGACGGGGAGTTTGGGCTAACCCGCGGTTTCAAACCGACCCACTATCCTAGATGGGGGTGGAAATTTCACCGGCCGGCCGTCGTAACGAAACACCAGCGGCTTGTCTTGGCAATCAGCCAGCGTGTGGAGCAGATCGCCGATGGTCAGGTCCGAGGATCCAATCTAGGAGCGGGGATGATATTTCTTGTCAGGAGTGAGCATGTCGGCTATGCCTCGTTTCAATATTTCAAGGATTGTTGAAACGTGGATGAGCGACAAGCCCTGATGGCCTTTGGTGCGCTGTCGCAGGAAACGCGGCTGAAACTGCTTCGGTTGCTGGTGGTTGCCGGGCCGGACGGCATCGCCGCCGGTTCGCTTGCCGAACAGGTCGAGGTCTCTCCGTCCAATGTCAGCTTCCATCTCAAGGAACTGGAGCGCGCCGGCCTAGTCGGCACGCGCCGCGACGCACGCTCGATCGTCTACAACGCGGAATACGATGCGCTTTCCGCTCTGATCCGCTTCCTGATGGAGGATTGCTGCTCGGGCCGGCCGGAAATCTGCGCGCCGGCGCTCGCCGCCCCGTGCTGCCGGCCGGGCGAGGGGCCCCGGCAATGATCTCTTACGATCTGCCGCGACGTGCCGTTGCTGAAGCCCTGGGCGCCGGCCTGCTGGTGGCAACGGTGGTCGGTTCCGGCATCATGGCGGAGACGCTGACGCATGACACCGCGCTGGCGCTGCTCGCCAACACGCTCGCGACCGGCGCCATGCTGGTGGTGTTGATCACCATCCTCGGACCGATCTCCGGGGCGCATTTCAATCCGGCCGTCTCGCTCGTCTTCTGTTTGAACCGGTCGCTCCCGCCGCGCGATCTGCCTGCCTATCTCGCCGCGCAGTTCGCCGGCGGCATCGCCGGCACGATCGCCGCGCACCTCATGTTCGCCCTGCCGCCCTTGGAGATCGCGACCAAGCTGCGCGCCGGACCGGCGCAATGGTTTTCGGAGATTGTCGCGACATTCGGCCTGGTCGCTGTAATTCTCGCCGGCCTGCGCTTCGAGCGACGGGCTGTGCCATGGCTGGTAGGCCTCTTCATCACCGCCGCCTACTGGTTCACCGCCTCTACGTCCTTCGCCAATCCGGCCGTCGCCGTGGCGCGTGCGCTCACCGACAGCTTTTCCGGCATCAGGCCGGCCGATCTCCCGGGTTTCATCGTCGCCGAACTGCTCGGCGCCTTTATCGCGCTGGCGCTGATGGGATGGCTGCTGCGGCCCGAATCCATCGAGCAATCCGAGCCACTGAAAGCCGAGCCATGACGGTCACCATCTACCACAACCCCGCTTGCGGCACCTCGCGCAACACGCTTTCCATGATCCGCGCCAGCGGTGAGGAGCCGATGGTGATCGAATATCTGAAGGCGCCGCCGAGCCGCGAACGGCTACTCGAATTGATCGCGGCGATGGGCATCACCCCGCGCGACCTGTTGCGGGAGAAAGGCACGCCCTACGCGGAGCTTGGCCTCGCCGATCCGAAATGGAGCGACGACGAGCTGATCGGTTTCATGCTCGCCCATCCGATACTCATCAACCGGCCGATCGTGGAGACGCCCAAGGGCACGAGGCTCTGCCGGCCGTCGGAGGCGGTGCTGCCGCTGCTCGACAACCCCGTGCGCGAATTCATCAAGGAGGATGGCGAGAAGGTTGCCTGGTTGCCGCAAACCTAGAACGCCAGATGCTTCATGAAGTAGATCGAGGCTCGTGGTTTGCGAACGGGTCGACAAAGTGATGCGGCACGACACCGACTTCTTGCCAGTTTCTGCATAAGGTCCGCCGCTATCGGAGCTTGGCGATAGATTTGTCGCGCGGCGAACCCATGGCGGCGATCGCTACGCCGGCAGCCGCTCAGGCGCAGTCCTTCAACTCGACCACCTCGACGCCAAGGCGGAAGGCCTGACCATCGGCATAGGAGCGCGCATATTGCTCGGCTTCGAAAGGGAAGGTCATCGTTGTGCCGTAGGCGGTGACGCGCACCGTCCACCTCTGGCCCTTGACGAGTTCAACGCCGTGAAGCTTGGCCGTCGCCATCTCACCCTCCTCCAGTCCGGCATGCTCGCGGACGCAAAGACTAACGCCGCGGAAGTCGTTTGAGTACAAATAATCCGACCCAATCGTGTCGCTACCGCGTCGATTCCGACATTCGGCGCGGCGCTTCCGTGAAATGGATCACGTTCGCTGCTGGAACCCTGGACAGGTCGAGTGGATTAGACTTACGAGCAGAGGAGGTGTCCCATGATCCGCAAGCTGAAGTCCGGCGACTACCGGCTCTATTCGCGCAAGGTGGATCCGAGGACCGGCAAACGCCGGAATCTCGGCACCTTCAAGTCGCGCGAGGCTGCCGAAAAGCACGAGCGCGAGGTGCAGTATTTCAAGCGGCATTAGCGGCATGCGACAAGCTCGTTCGGTCCGGCGCCGCCTGTGCCGAAACGGATGGGCGGGTGGGCAGTGATTAGAAAACGCTAACGGAACGGAAACACGTCCGCGCTAGGGTGGTGCGTCGGGCGATTGAGTTTGAGCCCGCCGGGCAAGTTTCGGGACCAGTGCATCATGGCCACCTTTCCCCACTTAGAGCGCCGTCTTCATTCACGAGAATTCGTGCTGAAGGAGGCCACGATCGTCACCGGCGACGCCAGCATCAAGTGCTCCGTGCGTAACCAGCACGAGCATGGCGCCGAACTGCGCGTCGGGCCGCAGGTGGAATTGCCCGACCGTTTCACGCTCATTGTTCCCGATGACGACGCCGTCTATCGGGCCGTGGTGCGCTGGCGCCGCAACGAGCGCGTCGGCGTGCAGGTCTACAGCAATTCAATGAAGGGCTGACGGCCTTCGTTAGCCCCGGCAACGGGGCGGAGCGGCGTCGCCGGCCTCTCCACCGCGGTCGTCTCGTGAGCACTGCGGCCACGTGCAGGCCGCCGAGCGCGACCTGCTGAATGGAGGCCCGGCTCTCGTCGGACCCTCCCGTGCTCAGTCGTGATGCTCGGGCATCGACTTCAGCTGGTCCTTCGTCCATCTGGTCACGGCGTGGACGTCGCCGTCCTCGTCGCGCATGAAATCCAATTGGTTGGCGCTGACGGCGACCGGCTTTGCACCGATGCCGAGGAAGCCGCCGACATCGATGACGACCTGGCTGCCATGCATGTGGTCGACCGAACCGATCTTTTCGTCGTCGGGGCCGTAGATGGTGGCGCCTTCGAGAACGCTGGGAGTCAATTCGGCGTTTGTCAGCCTCACGTGGTTGGTATGATCCATGACAGGTCTCCTGTGGTTAGACAGGAGGAACTGTCGATGGCAACGAGGGTTCCGCCGACGTCGAATGCCGGCAACCGTCGCACGCGTCGTGGTTCCTGACCTACAGCCCTTTCCGTGCCCGGATGCTCCGCGCCGCCTGCTCGATCGCGGCGCGGTCGCTGCCCAGCCTGTCGAGCAACTCCTGCGCTTCTTGGGCCGATATGCCGGTGCGTATTGCAAGCGCCTCGACCGTCAGCACATCCGCGCTGTCGATCTCGCGCGTTCCAGGCAGCGCATCGTCTGCCGTGAGCGGCAGCGCCGCCTCGCGATCGATCTCCATCTCGGCCTGGCGCCAGTGCCGCTCATGGTCGCCATGCAAGCTGCCCTCGCGCTGCCAGAGCTCATAGGCACGCTGCCTGATCTTCTCGGTCCGATCATCATCCATTGCCGTTCCTCCCTTTGCGTGCCACTCAACGCGGGATGAGGCGGAACGATCCCCGAGGCCCAAGAAGTGATCGGCTGGCGCCAGCCAAAGCCTGGCCGGTGGTCAGGCTCCGTAAGTCGCCAGCGGCTTGCCGAATGTCCCGGGTTCCGGTTTGACGCCCAGGCCCGGCCGCTGCGGCACGGCTATGAAGCCCTTTTCGATCACGACCGGGTTCTTCCGGTCGAAATGCCCGTCGATATATTCCTGGGCGATCCAGGCTCCCTCCATCCGGCGCGGCTCGACCGTGGCAGCAAGATGGACACAGGCCGCCGCGATGATGTCGCCGCCCCAGGCGTCGTCGCAGCTGTGCGGCAGCGAGCGAATGGCGCAAAGGTCGCGCACGGTTGTCATCTTCGTGAGGCCGCCGAGGCGCGTCACCTTGAAGCCGAAGCCGTCGGCGATGCCCATGGAGATCGCTCGCAGCACCGCGTTCTGGTCCTCGGTGCTCTCGTCGAGATAGACCGGATGCGTCACCCGGCCCTTCAGCGTAGCGACTTCATCCATGGTGTTGCAGGGCTGTTCGAAGACGAAGGGGATGGCGTGGCAAAGCCGGTCGAGATGGATTGCCGACGCGATTGTCAGGCCCCGGTTGCCGTCGACCGCGATGCGCGCCTTGTAGCCGACAGCTTCCCAGACCTTGTGCACGACGGCCACGTCTTCTTCGAGGTTGCGCCCGCCGATCTTCACTTGGAGGCGCGGATAGCCGGCCTTCACCTTGTCGGCGGCGATCCTCGCCGTTTCGTCCGGCGGACCTACGATCAGCGAATAATAGGCCGGCACGCGATCGGTCAGCGCGCCGCCCAGCAGCGTCGAGACCGGCACGCCGAGCTTTTGGCCGAGCAGGTCGAGAAAGGCCATGTCGAACGCGGCCTTGGCATAGCCATGTCCGTTCAGGCGCTCATCCATCTGTTTCGCAAGCAGTCTGATCGAAGCGATCTCCGCACCGATCAGACCCGGGGCGATTTCGGCGATCGCCGCGCGGGCGCCCAGCGCATGGTGCGGCTGATAGACCGGTCCGATCGGGCAAGTCTCGCCCCAGCCGGTCAAGCCGTCATCGGTCACTATCTCGACAAGGGTGGAGTCCAGCGACTCCACGTCGTCGCTGGCCATGCGGTAGATGCCGCCTTTGACGGGCAACTGCGCCGAATAGACGTTGATCCGATCGACGCGCATCACATACGCGCCCTGGCCGAGGTCGGATCGTAAGGCGAGTCCGCGATCACCTCGGCGATCTTCCATTCCCCCAAAATGGCGACCTCGAGCTTGGTGCCGGGTTTGCTCAGACGTTCCGGCAGAAGGGCCAGCGCCACGTCATGGCCGAGCGCATAGCCGTAGCCGCCCGACGTAATGCGCCCGACAAGCTCGCCGTCGATATAAAGGCCCTCGGAGGCAAGCGTGCTCGCGCCGTCGGTTTCGATCTTGAGCGTCACCGACCGGCGCTGGTCGTTCCTCGCTTTGTATTTCAACACCGCCTCGCGGCCAGCGAAATCGCCCTTGTCGAGGCGGATGAAGCGCTCGAGCCCGCTCTCCAGCGCGTTGAGCTCAGGGTTCATGTCGCGATACATGGCGCGATAGGATTTTTCGAGCCTGAGCGACTCCAGCGCATGCAGCCCGACAAGCCGCATGCCGTGCTTCTCGCCCTCCTTGAGGATGGCATCCAGCAGCTGCCGCTGATAGGACAGCGGGTGATAGAGTTCCCAGCCAAGCTCGCCCTCATAGTTGACGCGCAGCAGCCGCACGTCGCTGGCCAGTGCGACGCTGCCGGTCGCCACGCTGAACCACGGGAACTTTTCGTTCGAAAGATCGATCTCGGTCAGCGGCTGCAGCACTTCGCGTGCCTTGGGCCCGACGACGGTGAAGCAGCCGCTATCGTTGGTGACGTTCTTCAGTGATATGCTGCCGTCGGCGGGCAGCAGCCTTGAGAGATCGTCGAAATTCCAGCGCTCGGCGCGCGGCGTCGAGATCAGGTAGAACAGGTCTTCTCCGAGCCGCGCCACCATGTACTCCGCCTGCACGCCGCCGCCCGCAGTAAGGTGATGCGCCAGCGTCACCTTTCCGACCGCCGGCAAGCGATTGGCAATGATCCTGTCCAGCCAGGCGGCCGCGTTCGGTCCGGAGACCTCGAACTTGGTCATGGGCGTCATCTCGACCAGGCCGACGGCAGTGCGCACCGCCTGGACTTCCTCGGCGACGAGGTTCCCCTTCGGCGTCCATCGCCAGCTATACTGGTCCTTGGCTTCGACGCCGTCGCGTGCGAACCAGTTGGGCATCTCCCAGCCATTGAGAACGCCCCAGACCGCGCCGAGCTCGGTCAGCCTGTCATAGGAAGGCGCGGTCTTCTGCGGCCGGGCGGCGGGCATGTCCTGTCCCGGATATTTCTGCTCCGCATGTGTGCCCCAGGCCTCGCGGACCTTTTCGCGCGTCCAGGCCTTGTTGGCGTAGTCGCCGAAGCGGCGCGGATCGAGATCCGAGGTGTCGAGGCTGTTGCCGCCTTCGAGGATCCGTTCCGACAGGTAATAGCCGATCGTGCCGCCCCACAGGATGCCGCCCGGCACGCCTTCGGCCAGCCACACATTCGGCAGACCCCAGGCCGGCCCCATCAAGGGAAGCTCGTCCGCGGTCATCTGGAACGGTCCGCGCACATTGGCCTTGATGCCGACGCGCCCCAGCGCCGGCACCAGCTGCAGAGCCTGCTCCCAGTTCCACGACACCGCCTCGAAATCTTCTTCGACGAGGTCGGCGCCGAACCAGGAAGGGACGCCGTCCTCGGCGAACAGTTTCAGGTTCGCCGTGCGCTCGTAAGGCCCGAACATCAGCCCGTCGCCTTCTTCGCGCAGATACCCCTCGAACCCTTCGTCGCGCAGGATCGGCATTTCGGGGCGGCCCTGCCTTTTCCGCTCGACGATTTCCGGCACCGCTTCGGTGATCCAGTACTGGTGCAGGATCGGGATCGCCGGGATATCGAGGCCGAGCAGTGCCCCGGTCTGGCGCGCATAATTGCCGGTGGCGGAGATCACGTGCTCGCAGGTGATGTCGCCCTTGTTAGTCTGGACGAGCCATTCGCCGCCGGGCGTGCGCCTGAAGCCGGTGACCTCGGTGTTCAAGTACACCTTGGCACCCAGATCCCGCGCGCCTTTGGCCATGGCGATGGTCACGTCGGCCGGCGCGATGTGGCCGTCATCGGGATGATAAAGCGCGCCCAGCATGTGGTCGTTGTCGAGCAGTGGCGCCAGCCGCCTCGCTTCGCCCGGCGTCAGCAACTCAGCGCGCATGCCCTGGACGTCGGCGACGCTCATATAGCTCTTGAATTCGTCGAGCCGGTCGCGGCTGTTGGCGATGCGCAGCTGGCCGCATTTGTGCCAGCCGACCGGCTGGCCGGTTTCGGCCTCCAGCCCTTCATAGATCTCGATGGTCTTCTTGATCATGCGGCCGACATTGATGTTGCGGGTATAGGACGGGATCAGGCCCGCCGCATGCCAGGTGGAGCCGGCCGTAAGCTGGGTCCGCTCGAGCAGCGCAACGTCGGTCCAGCCGCGCTTGGCCAGGCCGTAAAGGATGCCGGCGCCGACGCATCCTCCGCCGACGATCACCACTCTCGCATGTGCTTGCATCGAACCACCAATTCCAGATCGTTTTCAAAAGCGCGCCGCCGAAGCTACAGGCGACGGAAGGCCGTGTAACGTTCTGAAAAACTAGGGGTAACGATAAATTAGGCTTATGCAGCGATCCCGCCTTGGCGGCTCGCTCCTCCCGGCGTTTTTACTGCGCCTGCCCGTCCTGCGCCGTCTCGTCCTTGAACTCGACTTTCGTGCCCGGCTTGACCATAGCGGCGAGGTCTTCGGCATCCCAGTTGGTCAGCCGGATGCAGCCATGCGAGTAGGTCGTCCCGATTTTGCCGGGATCCGGCGTGCCGTGGATGCCATAGCTTTCGATCGAGAGGTCGATCCAGACCGATCCCACCGGATTGTTCGGTCCCTTGGCGATGGTGAAGGGCCGCTTGCTCTTGACCCCCTTGAAGGCGAATTTCGGATTGTAGTGATAGGTCGGATTGCGCACCACGCGTTTGACCTCCGCGGCGCCGCTCGGCGCCGGCTTTTCCTCGCTGCCGATCGAGGCCGGATAGACCGCAACCGGCTTGCCTGATGGATCGAGCGCGCGGACCTGGCGGGATGCCTTGTCGACCTCGATGGTCTCGATCTCCGCCGGGGCGTCGCCCCGTCCGAGATCGGGCACTACGAGGCTCACATCTGCCTTCCGGAACCCGACGCGCGGGTTGAGCGTCTTCAGCAATTGTTCGCTGATGTGGAAACGCTCGGCCAGCCTCTCCCGCGCGTTGCGATAGCCGAGGCGCTTCAGACGAGCCATCCGCTCCAGGCGGGTGGGAATGCGCCTGGTAAAGGGGCCGCGCACGTCCTTGACCGTGACCTCATATGCCACCAGAACCGGCTCGGCGGAGCTCGCCGTCAGCTTGTCCCAGGTCTCGCGTGTGAGCTTGCCGTCGGAAGCCAGTCCGTTCGCCGCCTGGAACGCCGCCACGGCTTTGGCAAAATTGTCGGAGAGGCGACCGTCGATCAGGCCCGGCGAGAAGCGGGCGCGATCGAGAAGGATCTGCGCCTTGAGAAGCATCGGACTGACGTCCTTCGGCTCGCCCTCGCTGAATTGCGCCTGATTGACCGCGTCGAGGTCAAGCCTCGCCGCCTGAGCTCCGCTGCATGCGAGCGCGAGCGCCACGGCAGCGACAACGAAGAGCCGGACCATCGACTTCACTCCCGGGTTACGACAGAAACCTGTCTTTATGACGCGGGCGTGCCGATCTGGTTCCTGTCGCAGCGCCGGCGTGAAAATCATTAGAACGTGCACCTTTGGGCGTACGATCTTGAATTTTATGCCGAAACCAGTTCCCAAGAGCGAAAAATGCTGGCATGATCATATAAGGGTCTATGCATTCTCTGATTCGATGGGCCCTTGCCTGGTGACCGGCGGCTCCCCAACGCCCCCCGCCCATGCCGCCGGTTACTTCACTTGACGCCTCAGCCCCAGGCAATGCCGTGGCCGACCCCATCCCGGCCGTAGCGCTTCACGCACATATTAGCGGTTTGGAACATTCCTGCCTTCCCGGTGTTCGTTTTGCCAGGAGGAGCAACCATGGCAGACGTCAAAACGAAGCGCGATTTCCGGGACCGCGACCGTGTGTCGGCGGACGACGATTATGAGGTTCGCTACTTTGCCAAGCAGCATCGCATCACACCTGAACAGGTTCGGGAACTGATCAGCGAGCACGGCAACGACCGTAAGATTTTGCAACGTGAGGCAAGGAAGCTGGGTGACAAAGCTTTCTGATTTGGGGCCGCCGATCTTTGCCCGGTTGCGGGTCAGAGCAGCCGCCAACGAAGAGGACCAGTTCCGGATATGTCCCGCCTGCGGGCAGGCAGTGGACTGGGGCGACCTCCGGCAGGTGATCTGGCACGAGCAGTCGGGACACACGAAGCTGGAAATTGACAGCTGAAAAGCCTAGGGGAGACCCCTTGATGGATTTGACGCCAGAGGAGTCGCGAGCCGCACGAGAACTCCTGCATTGGTCGCAGGTGCGCCTCGGCGCCAAGGCCAGCCTAGGCGAAGGGACCATTCGCGACTTCGAGAACGGGATCAGAATTCTGCGGGTCGAGAAACGAATCCGCATCCGTCGCGCTTTTGAGGCGGCGGGCGTCGTGTTCACGGCGAAGGGGCCCTCGCTTTCGGCCGTCAGGCCCGAAATGAATGGCTATCGCCATAAACAGCGCCGCTAAGCTAGTCCCGCTGCCGAGCGCTGCTGGCAGCGAGCTAACTGTCCACGCAAACCGGAGGTCGCGTCCTCCGTGAGGCCTGTGAGCACTCGTGGACGTTTGCCGGAGAGCTTCGACTTCAAGCTGGTTCAACCTCGACCAGGCAAATGAACGACGCGCATGGCTGACTTATTTGCAGGGCAGGACCGCGGCCGCGCGTTGCCGGCGTTCCCGAAGGGGAAGTCAGAGACTCCTCGATCTTCGAGGCGGCATCAACTTTCCGGAAACCCGTATCGCAGCTTTTGGCCGGTGCCCGGCTGCTTGACAGCGTCAAGTCCCAGTCGCGTGTGTTCGTGCTTGGCAAAAGCTTTCGCGTCCGCTTCGGAACCGAAACCCTTGATGGTGACAACGCCATCCTCGATAACGCGCACGTAATACCTGTCTTCCAGCGTGTCGATTTCGACCGAATCCATTACGATTGACTTGTTCATTGACGGCCCACCTGAAGAAGATCCACCCCGCAGCCAAACGTCGCCGGCTAAGGATTGTTCCGCACTCAACTGATAAAACATCTGATCAGATAATCGGAGCACTCTGCGGGTCGGAGGGCAACGCGTTGCCTTTGCGAGGCCGCGCTTTGCCAAGTTGGACAAACATACGATTTTACTAAAATGGAAGGAACTGATGGGACTGCTCCGGCTTGAGTCGCGGTTCGTGGAGTCGCGCGTGCATGACCAGCGGCAAAGACCGGCTTTCCTTCATCGAGTTCCAATCGCCCACCTTGGTCGAGAAAGCTCCCGAAGACGGCGAATGGCTGCACGAGATCAAATATGACGGTTACCGAACCCAGCTCATCGTGGAGGGCGGAACAGCGCGAGCCTTCACGCGCCGCGGCTATGACTGGTCACATCGCTACAGGAGGATTGTCCAGGCGGCGGCGGGCTTGCCGGTGAAATCTGCGATCATTGATGGCGAGGCTGTCGTTCTCGGCGACACCGGCTTGCCTGACTACCAGGCGCTGGAGCGCGAGTTGGGCAACGCAAACTCTTCGAGATTGATCTTCTATGCCTTCGACCTGCTGCACCTCGACGGTCGCGATCTGCGACAGCAGCCGCTGGTCGAGCGCAAGGCAGCGCTCGAAACGCTGCTGAAGGACAGCGCGCCGACGCTGACCTATGCCGAGCATCTGGAGGTGAGCGGCAGGGAGATGTTCGATCATGCCTGCCGGATGGGCCTGGAGGGGATCGTGTCGAAGCGCGCGGACGCGCCCTACCGTTCCGGCGTGCAGACGAGCTGGGTCAAGGTCAAATGCATCAAGAGCGACACCTTTCCGATCGTCGCGTTCGTCGAGAAGCTTGGTGCTGAGCCGCGCCGGATCGCATCGCTCTATATCGGCAAGCGCGAGGGCGATCGGCTGCTTTATGCAGGCAAGGCTCAGAGCGGTTATACGCTTGAAGTGGCGCGACGCGTTCGCGAACGGCTCGATCCGCTGATCATCGGCAAATCGCCTTTGTCGGAGCCCATTGTGAAGCCAAAGGCGACCTGGGTGAGACCCGAAGTCCTGGCCGAGGTGCAGTTCAGCGGCGTTACCGATCGCGGGATCTTGCGCGAAGCCGTGTTCAAGGGGCTCCGCGAGGACCTGGTGGCCGTCCCGCCAAAGCCGCCGGCGCCGTCGAAACGAAGAGCGGACCGAGATCACGGCGTGCCGCGTGAGAATATCTTGCAGCTGCTGCCCGATGCGGTTTCGCCTTCCAAGGATGAGCTCGTTCGCTATTGGAGTCTGGTCGCCGATCAGGCGCTGGTGCACCTCGGCCGTCGCCCACTGAAGCTCGTCCGTCATGCCTTCGGGGCAACTTTCTACCACAAGGGACCGCTGCCCGAGATCCCGGCAGCGGTGCACCAGCTGCGCGTCGAGAAGCGAGAAGGTGGGGAGGGCACTCGGGTCTGGGTCGACGACCTCGACGGCTTGCTCGGGCTGGTCGAAATGGATGCGGTCGAGCTCCACCCGTGGAATGCCACGGTGGATGACATCGAGCATGCCGACCGGATCGTGCTGGATCTCGACCCTGGTGAGGGCGTGGAATGGGCGCAAGTGACTGAGACCGCGCTGGCGCTGCGGGACATCATGGCAGCGTCAGGTCTGGAAAGCTGGCCGAAGGTCACGGGCGGCAAGGGCATTCACTTGTTGGCGCCGCTGGCGGCGAAAATGACCCACGACCGCGCGCGGCAGCTCGCCAGGTCGATTGCCCAGGTCCTCGCCGACGCAGAACCCGACCGCTACTTGCTGTCGGCCGCGCCGGCGGCCCGCAAGGGCCGCATCTTTATCGACTATCTTCGCAACGGGCGAGGCAACACGGCCGCCGGCGCTTTTTCGCCGCGGGCCCGCCCCGGCTTCCCCATCGCGCATCCCGTTACTTGGGTGCAGGTAGAGCGGCGTATCCGGCCGGATGCGTTTACCATGGACCATCCGTTCAGGGCGGCTCAGCGAAATGCGGCGTAGCGGGCGAGGCCCGTCCAAGATCATCCCGAATCTGCGTTCTTAGTCATAGGCGATTGAATTTTCGGACGGAACCAGTTTCCAAGAACGCAAATTGCTGGCATGATCATATAAGGGCCTATGCATATTTTGATTCGATGGCCCCTGTTCCTGGTAACCGACGGCTCCCCATCGCCCCCCGCCCATGCCGTCGGTTGCCTCATTTCGAAATCTCAAGTTAAGGACGCAGCCCTGACCGGTCGAGCAGGGCTGAGGCACGCCGCAAAGTCTTTGCCATTGTGGCCGACGGCAATCACGAGCCGAACCAAAATAGCGCCAGAAGGGCCACAAAGATTACGGCCGCGGCGACGCTACCCCACATGAAGACCCTGCTGGTGCCACGCTGCTCCTCCTCGCGGGATAGGTTATTAGCCATGTCAAGTCTCCTTCGCAGTATCTCCGCACAAGTGCGAACGCCCGTCAGCGGCTCGCCACCGCCCTTGCTTCGCGCTCCAGCGTCGCACGATCGTTTCCGTGCTTTTTGATGAGGTCGCGAGCCTCGGGGATTGTCAGCTGAAATTTCCTCGCGAAGTGGGCGATCTCATATTCCTCATCGCCTGACACGCGGCCGCGGTCGCGGAAATCACGCTTGGTCGTGTCGTCTGCCATGGTTGTTCCTCCTGGATAGGAATAAAACCGCCTCCCTTTGGGAATGTTCCAGCCTCTGGGAGGTTGGTATGCGGACGCGGCTTCCGTCCTGTCAGCGACGCTTTTCGAGGAGCCGCGGGCCTGCTGCTCGTCATGCCCACTCCCGTCACTCTCGCCACGGAACAATCCGCAGTCCTTGTGGTTCGGGCGCACCCAACTAGGAGGAACAAACTATGTCCGAATCCCGCGAATGGCTGATCCAGTGGCTGAGGGATGCTCACGCAATGGAAGAGCAAGCCGAGACGATGCTGTCCGGCCAGCTGGGCCGGCTCGAGAGCTATCCGGACCTCAGCGAACGCATCCGCGCTCACCTCGCCGAGACCAAGGAGCAGGCGAGACGATTGAAGTCTTGCCTCGATGGCCTGGAAGAAGGTTCGTCAACACTGAAGGACGCAGGCGGAAAACTGACCGCAATGGCGCAGTCGATCAGCGGCGTGTTCGCCGGCGACGAGGTGATGAAAGGCTCTCTGGCCAGCTACACCTTCGAGCATATGGAGATCGCTTCCTATACGATCCTCATGGCTGCCGCTGAAGCCGTGGGTGAAGCCGAGATTGCTCGGGTCTGTGAGCAGAACCTGCGCGAAGAAGAAGCGATGGCCGAGTGGCTGAAGGACAATCTTCCGCAGGTCACCGAGACATTCCTCGCCCGGGCCGATGCCGACAGCGACAGCGCCAAGCGCTAGTTCGCGTCCTACAGGTGAAACGAGGCGGCGTTGGCCGCCGCCTCGGTCCCATCAAGCGTGCTTCGGCTGGGCTGCCTTTCCAGTTGGGAGCGGAACTGCTCCCTCCTCGATGAGGATGTCCTTCCGGCGGGCAAAGGCAACGAAGACGCCTCTCGCCGTTTCTGCGTCGATTTCGCCGGCCAAGGCGGCCTTGCAGGCACGCATCGCCGCCTTCTGCTCAGGGCTGTTGCCACACCAGTCGGCGACGAACTGATAGGCATCTACGACAGTGTTCAGCTGACGCGGAAATCCCAGTCCGACCCAGACGCGGATCGGCTTTTCGAACGGTTTTGCAAGCATCGTGACTGCCTCCTTTTTGCGGCTACGCAGTCACGCCGCTGCCTGGGCCCTTGCCGGTCATCCAAGGCAAAGTGACACTCACGTCCTCGTGGATTTTGACCGACTTTGCGAAGCCGCAGAACGCGTCTCTGGCCGCCGTTAGCGGATAGTCGCTGTCGAATGCTCGCTGACAGGCACGCAGGGCGGTCTCGTAGATGGTGCCGCGTCTGTTCTTGGGCCATTCGTAGAGAAATTCCAGGGCGTCATCGAGGCACGCGATTTCCTGGATGAGGCTGTTCCCGCTCTTCACGAAAACAGGGCTGTCAAACATCCGATCGTTCATAAGATCCTCCAAGTCGAACGAACAATTTGAGTTCTGAGACGGGCCGGAACCTTCAACGATCCTGGCCTGGCTGCGATATGGGTTTGCGGTTTTTGGCCGTCAAGATGAGGGCGCGTGCGGGAGCGTTCGGCTCGATGGGAACCTTCCGCGGGTCTTGCTGTTCGGTACGCAGCGGCGGGGCGAACCTTTGCTCCGAAATGAGGGCCGCCATCCGTGAGCGAGTCATGTGGCCCGCTCTTGCGAAAACCCGCCCGCGCTCCTCCCCGGGCGGGTTTTTGCCGGAGCAATTCTAGAAAGCGTGACTCGGGTTTCCGTCCGGAACTGCCGGCACGCACAGTCTTCCTTACGCCGGCCGCTGAACCACCGGTGGCTTTCGCGCGGGAGGCTTGCTGGTGGTCACCAGCCTGACCTTATCGATGTCCACTGTAACCGGTACGCCGAGCTTCACGGTCACCCGGTCCCCATTGACGCGCGTTACATCTCCGACGAGCTCGATCGGCTGGCCTCTCTTCACGGTCGACGTGCGGTCGATGATCGAATGCGGCTGCTCATAGGAGGGAATCGACACGCTGACGCGGTCCTCCGTCACCCGCCGGCGAACCGTTGCGGTGATGGCGACCTCGTCTCCGACCTTGATGCCTCTTGCCATAGACGCAAGACTGGTGCGGTCGGCGGATTCGTCAAGCGATCGCTAATGTATCTTTGCGCACTTTCCAGCGCGTGCCTTGGCACGCGTGCAAGAAAACCGGATCTGGCTCGTCAACAGGCTACTTCCTGAACGACAGTGCCTTCGCCTCGCGAACGAGCGAACCCCAATTCAAGCCTAGGAAAGAAACAAGTTCCAAAGCCTGCGCTTCGGTAATGCCGATCTCCCGGACAAGCCGTTGAACAACAGCTTCCTGTGACTGACTGTCAGATGTGAGCGCCATGGGAAGTCCCCTATGGCGGCGCAACGTTTCAAGTCAGAAATTAGTTCCCGCCAATTCCGGGCTTGGCTGCCACCGGCGGTCCGTTATTGGCTGGAAGCGAGCTTCTGGATACGCCCTTTGTCCAGACGGAACACCCCCTCGGTGCCGCCCTGGCGCTCGAAGTCGGTCTGGAGTTCGTCCCACGTACCCAGATATTTGCCGCATTCGGCACAATGGATTTGGGTAATGGGTTGAGCATCGATGGGGATCTGCAACCGGATCACACCGCAATACGGGCATTCCAATTTGTGATCCAGATACCTACCGGCGATCATCGCCCACCATCTCGCAATCGGCAGGTCTGCGCAAGCCGCCGATTCTTGTGCATGCCGCCAGGAGGCACAAGCGATTCTGGGGCAACGAGACGCAGCAACCAACGACTAAAAGCGCTTCGCCACGCCCTCCGACATCGCGCGCCCGCCTGTCTGTATCTTATGCAGAACGCGTTCATGACCGGCGAGACCATCCAAAACGATGGCTGGTGTGAGCGGGCGAGGCAGACGGCTGCCGTGCCGGGCCTTCGCGATGCAATGGCATTTTCGGCGCAACGCTAATATACATGACGCCCGAATGAGCAGCGCCTCCGCACACGAGGAATGCCATGCGAAGGGTCATCTTCACAGCCATGTGCATTGCCGCCGCAACAGGCGCCAATGCGCATGATTGGTACGAAGACAAGATTGACCCGGTAACGAGATTCAAGTGCTGCGGCAGTCAAGATTGCCGCGCCATCCCTCAGTCTTCGGTGCGGTCCAGAGCCGACGGCGGCTATACCTATTTGCCCGACGGTTTCAACATCCCGCGAGACCGGGTTCAGGAATCACCGGATGGCCAATATCATATCTGCGAAAACAACTACGTGATAACCAATCAGCCCTATTTGCGCTGCTTCTTCGCGCCGCGGCTCAAGGTTTCTCGGCTGGTCGCACGCTGAGGGGATGGCCGTTTTTCGGAAAGGTCCATCGACCGGCTCAAGCGGCGGCGTGAACTAGACGCCCGAGTGCCTCGCCCTGATGATTCTGGCTTCCCGCAACAGCGCAGGACGATCGCGTCCAACCGCTTTTATCAGCCTCCTGGCTTGCGCGTCCGAAATGCCTGTTTTCTGTTTCAGCAAAATGACGAGCTGCTTGTCGTCGATCCGGTTATGGGAACTGCTTTCGCCGGGTTCGGTCATTGTTGGATCCTCCTCCGACCGAACGGAAAGAAGCCCTGAAAGGTTTCATCGCGTTGTTGCTTTTCGTAGGCGATTGGTACCGCCGATCGCATGGCGGCAAATCAGCCTTCGCCAGGCCGTCTGAAACGGCAAAACGGCCTTTGGTCCTCAACTGCATCACATTTGCAGCCGTCGGCCGTTCCGGGCGGATGTCGGATTTGAGCGCATTGCAGACCGACGCCGGCCGCCTCCGTGCGTGCGCTGCTCTAAGCGGCCTCTGCATGCTTCATCAGGTAGCGCTCTGGCGTTCCATCTCCAATTCGGCCTTCAGGCTTTCGATGTCGCGAAGAATCGAGGCGACCGCCAGTGTGCGTCCCTTGCGCTTGAAACGCAGGAGGCAATCTTTGGCGGCGATGTCGCCTTCCACCGCGATCTCGTCCCATCGCTCCGCATGTCCAACGTAGTTGATCGGGACGTCATAATGCTGGCTCCAGAAGAACGGCACGGCAGTGTATTTCTCGCGCTGTCCGAGCATGTTCAGAGCTGCCGTCTGTCCCTGCCTTTCTGCGACCACCCAGTGCTCGACCCTGATGTTTTCGCCGGAGTGGGCATCGGGCCATCGCGCAATGTCGCCTGCCGCGAAAATGCCCGGCGCGCTCGTCTCCAGAAAGGCGTCCACCATGATGCCGCGGTCGAGCCTGAGCCCAGCCTTTTCGGCAAGCCCGAGCCGCGGCCGCACGCCGATGCCAGCGACGATGAGATCCGCGGTCAGCGTAAGGCCGCTGCTCAGTTGCACGTTCGTGCCGTCGATGGCGGTCGCGGTGTCCTTGAGATGAAAGACGACGCCATTTTGCTCGTGGAGGCTGCGGATGAAGTCGCCCATCTGCGGCCCGAGGACCCGCTCCATCGGCCGTTCGTCGGGCGCGACGACATGAACTTCGATGTTCCGCGCACGCAGGGACGCGGCAACCTCGAGGCCGATGAAACTGGCGCCCAGCACGATGGCGCTGCGGGCCGTCTCGGCTTCCTCGATAATCGTGCTGCAGTCGGAGAGCGAGCGCAGCGTATGGACCCGTGGCTGATGGGCGCCCGGGATCGTGAGGCGGACCGGTTCGGCTCCCGTAGCAAGCAGCAAACGGTCGTAGGCAGTTCGGTTCCCGTCTGCGTGCACGACCTCGCCGGACCGGACATCGACGTCGGCGACGCTGGCTTTGAGGCGCAGATCAATGCCGTTCTTGGCATAGAAGCTTTCCCCGCGCAGCGGAACCCAATCCGACGGCGCCTTGCCGGCGAGGTAATCCTTGGAAAGGTTGGGGCGATCGACGGGCGGCGCCTCGTCGTCGCTGAGCATGACGATGCTGCCCTGATGGCCTTCACGCCGCAGTCTTTCGGCGGCTGCAAAACCAGCCGCGCCGCCTCCGACGATCACGATTCTGCCGGCAAACTGGCCAGCGCCTCCGCTGCCGGGCTTTTGAGCCACTCGCTTGCGCTTCTCGCCCACGAATATGCGATCGCCGCGCTGTTCCACCGACCAGCAGGCGAGTGGACTGAACGCAGGCGCACGCACGGCTTCGCCGGTGCGCAAATCGAAGCAGGCGTGGTGCCACGGACATCGAACGGTATCCTCCACGACAAGACCGTCGACCAGCGGCCCGCCATAATGCGTGCACGCCGCCCCGATTGCGAAGACCTCTGTCCCGCGGCGCACCAACAGCACCTGTTCATCGCCATAGTGACCGACCAGCTTTGCGCCATCGGCAAGGTCGGATAGCGCGATACCTTGGGCCAGATCCGGTCCGCTCGATTTAGAGTGGTCTTGAGCCATCTTCTTTCTCCCTGCGCTATTCGATTGGAGTCCGACCGAGCCAGACTGACTCCCGACGCTGGTTTGGGCAAATCAACGATCGCCTGGCCTGCTTTGCGCCAGTCGATGGGCAAAGTTCGAGGCCTGTCACGACATCGGCACCCATCCTTTGGTGACCGTAGCGGCCGACGAATGATTTGATGGAGTTTCGTCAGATCGGTTTCCAAACGGACCCAAAGATTTTCGCAAACTCCCGCCACACCGGGGTAGATCGAAGCGCAGAGGCAGCGTGGGGAACAGTCCGTTCGGCTGGAGTTGTGGACAGCCTCGACCCCGATGGGGAGGCGGGCCGGACCGTCGCGCTCGCCTATCCATGACTGATGCGGTGTAAGTCGCTGAAATCCTTAACGCGATTTTCATTCCGCTCGTTTAGCCACTAGGCATGAGAAATTCCGACCAGCCCGGCCCAGGTTCAGCCCTTCAGGGGCAAAGCGAAGCCGTGGAAGCGGGAATTCTGCGGGATCAGTTCGCTGACCTGAAGAAGGGCCTTTTCATCTCGATGCCCATCGGCACCGTTCTCTCGGCCCTGATCCTGGCCGTGCAGATGCTCTCGGGTGGTGGCCCGGCGGCGGCGCTGTGGTTTGTGGCGGTCACCATCATCAACGGCGCCCGCATAGGACTGGCCCTCACCCAGCCGGAAATTGCCTTTAATGGGCCCGATGGCCGGTCGAGGCCGGTCGATGCGCGACTTTCCGTTTACGGGCTGTTAGCCCTGGCATCGGGCATCGCCTGGTCTTTTCTGGCCGTGCTGTCGGATGGATACACCACTCCCCAGGCGCCGCTCTATCTGATCGTGCTCGCCGGCCTGTCGGCCGGTTCGGTCACCTATGGTGCGTCATACGCGCCGGCTTCGATCAACTTCTTGACATTGCCGCTTCTGATCGCCGCAGGATGCGTGTTGGCGAAAGGCAATATCGAGAACTACGTCCTCGGCCTCACGGTCCTGCTTTTTCTTGGAGGCATGATCAGAAGCTCGCTGCTCGGGCAGACCCGCTTCAAGGAGACGAGCCGCCTCAAATACGAGGCGAGGGCGTTCGCAGCCCGGATGGAACGAAACTCCAGGTGCGATCCGCTGACGAACTTGCTCAACAGGCACGGGCTCGAGCACGCAATCGGCGAGATGGGTTTTTCCGACGGTCCGTTCGTGACCATGCTGATCGATCTCGACGGCTTCAAATCCGTCAACGACACCTATGGTCACAATATCGGCGACGACCTGCTGGTCCGGGTCGCGCGCAGGATAGAGAGCCACGCGCCGCCGGGGGCAACGATCGCGCGCATCGGCGGCGACGAGTTCGTGCTGCTCTTTCCCGCCGCAAGCTCGCAGCACTCGATAGACGAGCTTGCGTCCTTGATCATCGCGGCCATCGCCAATCCGGATCCGGCATTGAAATCGGTGCGTGTCGGCGCCTCGATCGGTATCTACGTATCGGAGACACCGCGACTGACGGAGATGCTGCTGCGCGCCGACTTCGCGCTTTACGCGGCCAAGCGCAGCGGCAGGAACGAATACTGCCTCTTCGATGCCGAGCTCGATCACGGGCTCGAACGCAAGCACTGCATCGAGCGCGACCTGCGCGCAGCTATCGAGAGAGGCACGCTTTGCTCATGGTTCCAGCCCATCGTGCGGCTGGACACGCAAGCGGTCGCCGGCTTCGAAGCGCTGCTGCGGTGGCAGCACCCGGTTCACGGCGCCATTCCCCCGCCGGAGATCGTGACAGCGGCACGCGAAACCGGTCTGCTTTCCTTGCTGACGGAGAAGGTCTTTCTCAATTGCTGCTCCATGATCGAGGAACTGGCGAGGAAAGGGCGCCAGGATGTGCGCGTTGCGATGAATCTGTCGCCGCGTGAACTCGAGGCAGGCAATGTCGACGATATGATGCTGGACATCCTGAAGACGAGGAATGTCCCCGCGGCCATGCTCGAGATAGAGATTACCGAAGAGGCGCCCGTGGATCGCGCCCGGGTCGACGAAAAGCTGGAACGCCTGGCGGACGCGGGCATATCGATCGTGCTGGACGATTTCGGCACCGGCTTTTCGACCCTGGTTTCGCTGAAGGACAGTCGGATCCGCAAGATCAAGATCGACAAGGACTTCGTTCGCGATCTGGCCAAATCCGTGGAAGATCAGGCGCTGGTCAAGGCCGTCATCGATCTCGGACGAACGCTTGGCATAGAGGTCATGGCGGAGGGGGTCGAAACGGACGCCGATCGCCTGATCCTGCGCTCGCTCCATTGCATGATCGGGCAGGGCTTCCTCTTCTCGGCAGCGCTTCCCATGCACGATGCGCTGGCCTTCGAGCCGAGGCGTTTCGACACCTCTGCCGCCGCAAATGCCGCCTGTGATCCCGGGCAACTCCCGTCGCGCCGAACCGGCAGCGCCGCCTAAGGGGGTGGGCGGCTGCGGCTGCCCAACTCCTGTGTCAGAGAGCCTCGAATGACCACTGTCGGCGACTTGGATATCAGGCCGGCAGGCCGTTTTGCTTTCGCAGGCTCTTGTCGAAGGCGGATTCGGGAACGAAACGGCGCAGCAAGCTGATCTGGCGAGCCATTTTTCCGGCAGCATAGCGCCTCCGCGGAACGGAGGCGGTCGCCGCTTGCAAGACCGTCTTGGCCACGACCTCGGGCGCATCGCCTGTCTCGATGGCTTTCCGCAGAACCACATCCATGCCGGCGCGCGCGATGCCATAGATGTCCAGCAACTGATCGGGCCTGGCGAGATTTTCTTCAAACGACGTGCGGGTGTAGGCGGGCTCGACCAGCACCACGCGAATTCCGAACGAGCGCAGTTCATGGTCCAGCGATTCTGAATAGCCTTCGATCGCATGCTTGGTCGACGCATAGAGAGCGGAATAGGGAGCCGGAATCAGGCCCAGCACGGAACTCAAATTCACGATTCTGCCGCTGCGTTGGTGTCGCATTGTCGGCAGCACCGCGTTGGTCATCCGGATGACACCAAAGACATTCACATCGAAAAGCGCCTGAGCCTGCGCAGTCGAGGACTCCTCCGCGCCGCCAAGCAGGCCGATGCCGGCATTGTTGACCAGCAAGTCTATGCGCCCTGTTTCGGCCAGCACCTCTTCGACCAGCTTCGATATGGACGCGTCGTCGGTCACGTCGCCGGTCAGCATGGCAACGCCATCGGACTGTTCGGAGACCGCGCGACGGCTGGTTCCGAACACGCGAAAGCCCGCGTTCCGGAGGGCTGCGGCTGTTGCGCGCCCGATGCCCGAGGATGCGCCTGTGACGAGGGCGACGCCAGGATTGGTCTTTTCCATGAGATCACTTTCTTGCGGCTGGAGTGGGGAAATCGGAAGGCCGAAACAAAAGCCTCAGCCAGGGAGCGGCTCGACCGTTCATGCCTGTCCGTCCCAGCGCCGGAACAGCGCGCTGGCGTTCACACCTCCGAAGCCAAACCCATTGGAGATCGCGTAGTCCATTTCCATTGGCCGGGCTTGGTTCGCGACGAAGTCTATGCCGTCGCCGGCCGGATCGGGCGCGCCCAGATTGAGGGTTGGCGGCGCCACCTGGTCCCTGAGCGCCAATATCGTGAAGATCGCGCCGAGCCCGCCGGCAGCGCCGAGCAGGTGTCCGGTCGCCGACTTGGTCCCGCTGACGGCGATCGAGAAATCCGCGCCGAAGACCCTTTTGATCGCTTCGATTTCTCCCAGGTCGCCCACCGGCGTGGAGGTCGCATGCGCATTGAGGTGGCGGATGTCGCGTGGCGAGATGCCGGCCTGGGCAATCGCGACCTCCATCGCACGTCGCGCGCAATCGCCGTCCTCGGGGCCGGAAGTGACATGATGGGCATCCGCCGTGGTGCCGTAGCCGACGACCTCGGCGAGCGGTTTCGCGCCGCGAGCCAGCGCATGGCTCAATTCCTCGATGACCAGGATGCCGGCGCCTTCGCCCATGACGAACCCGTCCCGCGACAGGTCGAACGGACGAGAGGCCTGATCGGGACGGTGATTGAAGGAGGTCGAAAGCGAGCGTGCCGCTGCGAAGCCGCCCAAGCTGACGGTGTTCATGCATGCCTCGGTGCCGCCGCACAAAGCGACATCGGCCTCATTGGCGCGGATGATGCGAGCCGCATCGCCGATCGCCTGGATGCCGGCGGCGCATGCGGTTACCGGTGCGCCGATGTGGCCTTTGAAGCCGTAGCGGATCGAGACGTGGCCAGCCGCGAGGTTCACCAGGAAAGATGGCACCGTGAACGGCGAAAGGCGCCGAACGCCGCGCTGGTCGACGGTCCGGACAGCCTCGGTGATGGCGGGAAAACCTCCGACACCTGAAGCGATGATCGTCGCCGTGCGAAGCCGATCCTTTTCCAAGGCCGGTTTCCATCTCGCCTGGGCAAGCGCCTCTTCTGCTGCGGCCAGCGCGAACAGGATGAAGCGGTCGACCTTACGCTGATCCTTCGGAGTCAGGAAAGCGTTCGGATCGAGGCCGGCTTCGGGATCTTCTTCCAGGGAGGGAACCACGCCGCCGATCTTCGCCGGCAAATCTTCCACCACGTCGTCCGCGAGCCTGCGGATACCAGAGCGGCCGGCCAGGAGACGCGACCAGGACGTCTCGACATCCGCCGCAAGCGGCGTGACCGCGCCCATGCCCGTTACAACGATCCGTCGCATCTATTCTCCTATCAATCCCAGTCGTCAGTCCCGCGCGGTTCAAGCCGTGACTGCGTCGCGAACCTGTTCGGCCGCCGCATCCAGAAAGGCCTGAGCGAGGTCGGGATCGTTGACGACGCGCGACAACGTCAGCGCGCCGACCATCGTCGAAAGAATGGCCATGGCCTTGCTGTTGGGCTCTTCGCCATCGGTCGCGGCGATCAACCGGCCGATGATTTCGAGATACTGCTTGATGCCGGCTTCGAATGACCCTTTCACGTCGGCCCCCTGTCTGGCAGCATCCGAGCCGAGCGCCGCGACCGGGCAGCCGTCCATCCTTTGCTCGCGATGGCCCATGCTGAGGTAAAATGCCATCACCGCCCCAAGCGGATCGCGGGGATTGGCTGCGGTCGCCGTCGCCCATCGGGCAGCCGTACTCTCCACCGCCCGTCTGGAAGCCTGTGCGACCAAGTCCTCCTTCGACGCGAACTGCTTGTAGAAGGCGCCTTGGGTCAGCCCGGCACCCTTCATCAGATCCTTGAGGCCGATGCCGTCGAACCCATGTTCCCGAAAAAGGCGGCTGGCCACGTCGATCACGGTCTGCCGGTTCTTCTCAGCCTGAATGCGGCTCACGCGCATGATCGCCCTCCATATTTAGATTGCGTACGAAATCTATATGCCATTTAGAGACTGAGCGCAATCTATTTAGGATTCGGGATAGGCGGCTCGTCGGGGGCTCAGGTTTGCTGCAGGCCAAATGCGCCCCGCCCACCGGGATTCCGTGAGCTTCTCGTTGCCGGGCCACCGCGAACAGCTCTACGCGCTCTCGAGATCCGGCGGGGAGGTGACGGTCTCGACCGTGGGCGACATGCAGATGAGCGCAACGCTGCCGGACTACCCCGCCACGGATCGCGGCCTGGCAAGCTGCCGGACAAGAGTCTCAGAGCGTTGGCCAGGACCTAACAAAAGACGCGTGGACCAGAGGACCTATTCGAAGGCTATTCTCGAACTCAATTCCCAATCGGCAGCGTCCCGGCGAACACCGCCGTCGCCGGCCCGAATCGCCGGCGTTGGGCGTCACCGCCGTGCGAAGCTGAAGGCGAAATGGCTGCCGCGATGATAGACAGCGGCATAGACGACCGGTGTCCCGGTCGCATCGAAACAGGTTTCAGTAATGAGCAGCGCCGGCCCGAAATCGCGCAGGTCGTTGCGCTGCACGATTTCGTCCGGCAGCGTCACGGCTGAAACCGAGGCGGCCGACATACGCGGCTGATGGCGGTGTTTCTCCAACAGCGCGAGCAGCGAACCACTCCATTCGATGTCGAAAAGGCGGCCGGGCAAAAGGCTGCGCGGCACGTAATCCAGCGAGTAGATGAGGGGCACGTCGTTGTGCAGCCGCAGCCGTTCCAGTCTTATGACGCGCTCTCCGTCGGCCAGCCGCAATTGCTGCTGGATCACCGGATCGGGCGTTTCCTCGGCGATCGACAGAACCTTGTTGATGGTGTCGTAGCCGTAATGGCGCGACATGTCGGTCACGCTTTCGAACATCGTTATCGGCCGGTCGACCTGCACGGCAGAGTTCGCCGTGACAAAGCGGCCGAGGCCGTGGGTGACGGAAATGGCGCCGTCCTGTTCGAGAAGTTTCAGCGCTTCGCGCAGGGCAGGGCGCGAGATGCGGAAGCGCTGCGTTAACTGCGACTCGGTCGGCAGCCGGTCGCCGGGCTTGAGCCCCTCGCTTCTGATCAGGTCGGCAAGGCGGTCGCGGAGCTGGACCGCCAGTGTGCGCGCATCCCGAAGCGGCTCGTCCAAGTCCCTGATCCCCATAGTGCCAACTCTCCTTTTGTTGTCGGACAATCGCGGCTAGGTCAAGCGGGGGCATGTCGTGGCGCCTCACTTGCTGCATACGCAATTGGACCGGAGCCGGTCCGCAAGATTTCTCTTGAAATGCGCTCAGCAAGATGTCAGTTGTCTTACAACAGATGCGATCGAGGGAACGATGCTCAATTTCGACGAAGCCCGGTTTGTACGCATTCAATCGGGGGCGGTGGCTTTGCGGGAGCGCATCGAAACCGCCGTTGCGCAATGTCTCGCCGCCGGGGCTCAAAACATCTTCTTCCTCGGCACCGGGGGCGCGGCGATTCTGATGCATCCGGCCGCACAATTGCTGCAGCGCCGGTCCGGCTTTCCCGCCTTCGTCGATATCACTGCCGAGCTGCAGCTTGCCCAATCCGTGCACCTGACCGAGAAATCGATCGTCGTGCTGCCTTCGCTCTCGGGCACCACCAAGGAAAGCGTGGCGCTGCTGGCTAGGATCAAGGAGATCGGAGCGACGGTGATCGCGCTGGTTGGGCATGAGGAGACGCCGCTCGGCAGGGGCGGGGACCACGTCTTCGTCAACTTCGCTGAGGACGACACCTCCTGCGAGTCCTTCTACCTCCAGTCGCTGTTCATCGCGCTTTCGGTGCTGAAGCATCGCGGCGAGCTGGCCGAATCCGAACGGATTTTCGCCGAGCTGGCGCAGTTGCCGCGATTGCTGCTGGAGGTGAAGCGGAGCTATGAAAAGCAAGCCGCCGACTTCGCCCAAAAACTGGCCGCCTCCGACTATCACATCATAACCGGCGCCGGGAACGTCTGGCCGCAGGCTTGGTATTACGGCATGTGCATCCTGGAAGAGATGCAATGGATCCGGACCCGTCCGGTGCATGCCTCCGATTTTTTCCACGGCACGCTGGAGCTGGTGGAAAAAGACGTGAGCGTTGTTCTCTTCAAGGGCGACGACAGCGCCCGGCCGCTGGCCGAGCGGGTCGAGAATTTCGCAGCTAACTACACGGACAAGACGACGGTGCTCGACACGGCCGCCTTCGAACTGCCCGGCATTTCTGCGGACGTGCGCGCGCTGGTTTCGCCGGTCGTGCTGGCCACCGCCCTCGAACGCGTCAGTGCTCATCTCGAGGTAATCCGCAACCACCCGCTGACGACGCGCCGCTACTACAAACGCGTAGCCTATTGAGCGCGTGCCTTTAGCGGCAGCGCTTCATGGCGTAGCAGAGGGGATATGACGGCTCAATTTCGATTTGCCGCCGTCGGCGACAATTGCACTGACCGCCTCGGCTTGCCGATTGGGCGCTCGCTGGTCGGCGGCAACGCGCTCAACGTCGCCGTCCAGCTCGCCCGGCTTGGCAATAGGAGCTTCTATTTCGGCGCCGTCGGCCGCGACGCCGAAGGCGAGCGCACCCGCGCCGAGCTCGAAGCCAATCGGGTCGTGGTCGACCACCTGCGAGTCGGCGACCGCAACACCGCCTGGACCGACATCAAAGTGTTGCCGTCAGGTGAGCGGCTGATCGCCGCCGAGGATTTCGGCGCCTGCGCCGGATACGCGCCGCACGAGGCCGAACTTGCCATCATGGAGGCGATGGATCACGTCCATATCGGCTGGCTGGATGACGGCGGCGCCTTGCGCAGGCGCCTGTCGCGGGCAGGCGTCAGCGTCTCGCAGGACATTTCGGTCAACGCCGATCCGGCCAATCTCGGCGTCGAGGGCCTGAGCATAGCCTTCTGCTCGACCGGCGAACCCTATGGTGCCGCGGCGGCGATGGCGGTGGACCTTCTGTCGCGCGGCGCAGGCTGCGCCGTCGTCATGCGCGGTGCCGAGGGATCGATGGCGGTGACGGCCCGCGAGCGCGCCGAGACCGGCATCCGTCCGGTCGAGGTCGTCGACACGACCGGCGCCGGCGACAGTTTCATTGCCGGCTTTCTCCACGCCTGGCTGGCCAAAAAGCCGCTGTTGCAATGTCTCGAAAGCGGCCGCGATCGCGCCGCGCTGACCTGCTGCCATCTCGGCGGCTTCCCCCAGGAGGGAATGCCGCACTGAAGTTCAGCGCTTCAGCGAGCGCCCGAACCGTTCCTCGATGCGGGACTGCAGGAATTCGAGCCCGATCGACAGCAGCCAGTAGATCATCGAGGCGGTGATCAGCATCTCGATGTGCCGGAACTCGGTCTGGCCCTGCGTGCGCGCCAGATACATGATCTCCCATACGCCGACCACCGAAATCAGCGAGGAATCCTTCAGCATCGCGATGAACTGGTTGCCGGTCGGGGGAACGATGACGCGCATCGCTTGCGGCAGGATCACCAGGAACATCGTCTGGTTGGGGCTGAGGCCAAGCGCGGTGGCGCCCTCGGTCTGGCCGCGCGGAATGCTTTCGATGCCGGCGCGGAAAATTTCGGTCATGTAGGCGCCGTAGCAAAGCGACAGCGCCATGATGCCGGCGGGCACGGCCCCGATCACGTAGCCGACCTGCGGCAGGCCGAGATAGATGATGTAGATCTGCATCAGCAACGGCAGCCCGCGGAACAGCGAGGTGTAGAACGTTGCCAGGCCATAGATGACGCCGTTCTTGGAGAGCTTGGCTATGGCGCCGATGAAGGCGATGACCGTGGCGATGGCGATCGAAATGGCGGAGATGTAGAGCGTCGTCACCACGCCCTGCGAGACGAGGAAGCCGATCTTCCTGCCAATGAAAGAGAACGACAGGTCGAAGGAATAGAAGAACAGCATCAGCAGCACGAACAGCTCGATCCACACCGCCACGATCTGCTGTTTGCGCCCGAGTTGCTGCAGGGCTTTCCAGTTGGCCGCCGCGATCAGCGCGATCAGCACCGCCGAAACGCCTCGCGCTGCCGCGGGATTGGCGGCAAGCCATTCGAGGGAGCTCGGAACCAGCTTGCCGATCCAGTCGGCTTTGATGCCAAGCCCGTAGAGGCCTGCGGCGAACGCGGCGAGCGCCAGGCACATGCCGATGCGACGCGCGGCGTCCGGATAATTGAGCAGCAGTCTGCCGATCACCTGTCGATCTCCCTGTGGTCAGCGGGGGCGTTCGCGCCACCAATCCTGCGCCTGTAGCTTCCAATAGGTGAGTTGCGCCGCGGCAAGCCCGACCGGCCCGCCCGCCCAGGTCAGTCCGAACCGTTCGAACAGCCGGTAACGGTCCGACTGGCCGAGTATCGCCTCGGCCACCACCTTGCCGGCCATGGCGGTGGTGTTGATGCCATGGCCGCCAAACGCCGTGAGATACCAGACGCCTGGCTGCAGCTGTCCGATCTGGGGCATCAGGTGCCGGGCGTAGGCCATCAGCCCCGACCAGGCGAGTTCGGTCTTGAGCGCAGCGAGCTGAGGATAGGTTCCGACCATCTCCCGGCGCAATTCCCTGGCCAGCGCTGCCGGCGAAGCGGCCCGCGTGGTGATGCGTCCACCCCAGAGCAGCCGCCGCCCGTCTTCCACGACGCGGTAGTAGTCGCCGGCGCGGCGGCTATCGCCTATGCCGTCGGTCGTCGCGATGGCGCTGGCGATGAGTTCCGGGGCCTCCTCGGTCAGCATCACATAGGTCGCAATCGGCAACATGGCCCGCCTCAACTGGCCGAGCAGCCGTCCTGTGTAGCCGCCGGTGGCGAACACCGCCTGCCGCGCGCGTACTTCGCCGTTTGCTGTGCGCATGGTCTTTTGCGGGCCGACGAGTCTCGCCTCGACGGCGCTCGTCGCCTCGTGGATCCTGCCGCCCAGCCTCTCGATCTCGTCGGCGACGGAGCGCAGATAGTTGAGCGGATGCATGTGGAAGGCGTTGGGGTCGCGCAGGCCCTGATAGTAGCGCTCGGACTGCAGCACCGCGCGCACCTGGTCACGCTCGAGATATTCGAGCGGATAGTCGAAATCCCGCGCCAGCCGTTCGGCGTGGCCCTTCAGTTCGGCGCCGCCGTCATGGCGAAGCACGCCGATAATTCCGGGGCGAGGCTTTGCCGCCTTGATGTCGAGATCCTTGATCGTCTGCCGCACGAATTCGACGCCTTCGATCGACAATCGGTGCAGCTTCTGTGCCGCCGCGGTGCCGGCCATCGCGGCGATATTGTCGCTGCCGGTGGCGAAGCCGGGGCTGACGAAGCCGCCGTTGCGGCCCGAGGCGCCGAAGCCGACGCGCTCGGCTTCGAGCAGGACGACTTCGCGCCCGGCGCGGGCCAGCTGCAGCGCCGTCGTCAGACCGGCCAGTCCGCCGCCGACAATGACCGTGTCGCATTCGGCCAGACCGGCCAAAGGTGGTCTGACCTTCTCGTCGGCAAGCGTGCGGCGATAATAAGTATCGGGATAGGTCATGATGAATCGCATGAGAGCGGGCGGCCTTCAAAGCCGCCCGCGACGAACGTCATTCGGCGCTGTAGTTCTTGCCGTACCATTTGGTGGTCAGCGTGGCGAGTGTGCCGTCTTTTTTCATCTGGTCGATGATGCCGCCGATCTTGGTGGTCCACTCGGCGTCACCCTTGTCCGCGATCACCACCAGCGGCTCGCGGAAGGCGTAGTCGCCCTCGAGGATGCGCAGCGGATACCCGTTCTTGATGGCGTTCTGGGCGGTCTGCTCGGGCGCGATGACTGCGTCGAGCCGCACGCCGTCCCCAAGTCTCAAATCGTCGAATGGCAGCATGGAATCGGCAAAGGTCCGGATCTCGCCCGGTTGCAGCTTATATTCGACTGGCGGAAGGCCGGGAGCGTCGATCTCCAGCTGACGGCGGATGAAATCTTCCGAAGTCGTGGCGGTTTCGACACCGATCACCTTGCCGTTCAGGTCGTTCACGGACTTCGCCTTGCTGTCCTTGTGGACCACATAAACATAAGGGCTGTAATAATAGATGCCGGCGAAATCGATCACGTTGGCCCGGGCCTTGGTCGGCGTCACCGAGCCGACGCCGAGGTCGTAGCGGCCTTGCCAGTGGCCGCCGGTCATTGTGGCCCAGTCGGGCGTCTCGAAGCTGACCTCCACGCCCAGACGCTTGGCGATCTCTTTCGAGACGTCGATATCAAAACCCACCAACTGGTTGCTTTCGTCGAGAAAGCTCTGCGGCGGCCAGCCGCTGTTGGTCGCGACCACCATGGCCTTCTTGGATGTGACGCGATCCAGGGTTTCTCCCGCTCGCGCTGCCGACACGAATGCGAGCGCGCCGGCAGCCACCGCGAAACAAGCGATCAATCTCCTCACGAAACCTCCCTCTCGTATGTAAGATGTCTGACAACGCAATTGTCCGGAAGGGGCAGGGCGAGTCAAGCATCTTTTGTCGGGCATTGCCGAGTTCAGCCTGCAATGAGCGTCCACTGCCGCCCCGGCCCCAGGCTCAACTCCGATGCCGAAGCGCCTCGACGACGACTGCCATCGCCGGAGAAAGCTGCCGCCGGCTCGGATAATAGAGGTGATAGCCCGGAAAGGGCAGGCTCCAATCATCGAGCACGAGCGTCAGCCGCCCGTCCGCGATGTGGCGGCTGACGAGGTTTTCCGGGACATAAGCGATGCCGTAGCCGCTTAGCGCCGCATCGATCATCGGCAAGGTCGAGTTGAAGGTCAGCTGGCCATCGACCCGGACCCGAAGCTCGCGGCCCTTCTTCTCGAACTCCCAGGCATAGAGCCCGCCAAACGTCGCCTGCCGCAGGCCGATGCAGTCATGCCCGACCAGATCCTGCGGTGTCCTCGGGACTGGGCGGCGGGAGAAATACTCCGGCGAGGCGATGGCCACCAGCCGCCAGTCGGGGCCGATCCGCACCGCGATCATGTCCCTGTCGACGCTCTCGCCAAGCCGCACGCCGGCGTCGAAGCGCTCCTCCACGATGTTGCGCATGCCGTTGTCGCTGTAGAGCTCGACGCGCAAGTCGGGATAGTCGCAGAGCATCGGCTCGAGCTTCGGCCAGACCGTCGTCTCCAGCGCATGGTCGGACAGCGTGATGCGTACCGTGCCAGCGGGCTTGTCCCGGAAGGCGACCAGACCCGCGAGATCGGCCTCGATCTCCTCGAAGCGTGGGGCGAGCGACTGGTAGAGCCGCTCGCCGGCTTCCGTCGGCGCCACGCTTCGCGTCGTGCGCGTAAGCAGGCGAACGCCGAGGCGGGCTTCCAACTGCTTGATGGTGTGGCTGAGCGTCGACTGTGACGTGCCGAGTTCCGCTGCTGCCCTGGTGAAGCTGCGCTCCCGGGCGACAGCCAGGAACCACAGCAAATCTTTCATGTCGCCGCGCTGCATGGAGAACCTCCTGATCGATTTATATCACAGGTAGATAAGTCCATACGGATTATCGGCTCTAATCGATTTGGTTGCACTGCAATATCTTCCGGGCAGGTCGCGGCGGCCGTGGCCGATTCCGGCGCCCCGCTTGCAAGGATGCCCCCGAATGGAAACCACTTACGACACAAGGCTTGTCGAAGACCGCGCCATGCGGGGCGCGGTGCTCTCGATGGCGCTTTGCGTTTCGGTGCTCATCGCCTCGGAGTTCATGCCGGTCAGCCTGCTGTCGCCGATCGCGACCGATCTCGGTATCACCGAGGGTCGGGCGGGCCAGGCGATCTCGATTTCGGGCATTTTCGCTGTCGTGACCAGCCTGCTGGTCGCCGGTCTGACGCGCCGCATCGATCGCAGGCTGGTCGTCACCGGCTTCACCGTGCTTCTCATCGCGTCCGGGCTTGCCGTCACCTTCGCCCCGAACTACGCGTTCCTGATGGCCGGCCGCGCGCTGCTCGGCATGGCGATCGGCGGCTTCTGGTCGATGTCGACCGCGATCGTCATGCGCCTCGTCCCCGAGGAGCAGGTCCCAAAGGGCCTCGCCATGCTGAACGCCGGCAACGCCGTCGCGGCCACCATTGCCGCGCCGCTGGGCAGCCTGCTTGGGGCCTATGCCGGTTGGCGCGGCGCGTTCTTCCTGGTCGTGCCGCTCGGGTTCCTGGCGCTCGTCTGGCAGTGGCTCAGCCTGCCGCCGCTCCCGCCGCGCCGGCGAAAGCGGTCGGGCAACAGCCTGTCTCTTCTCGGCCGTCCTCCGGTCGCCATCGGCATGGCATCGGTCATGATGCTGTTCATGGGCCAGTTCGCGCTCTTCACCTATCTGCGTCCCTTCCTCGAAAGGGTCACCCAGGTCGACGTCGCGACGCTTTCGGCGATCCTGCTGGTCATGGGGCTCGCGGGCGTCGGCGGCACCTGGTGCATCGGCCGGCTGCTGCGCGCGCGTCTGTTCAGCATCCTGATCGTCATTCCGCTGGTCATGGCCGTGCTTGCGCTCGCGCTCATCGCCCTCGGCGCAATACCCCTTCCCAGGCCCTGCTGCTTTTCGTCTGGGGTTTCTTCGGCACGGCCGCGCCCGTCGGCTGGGGCACCTGGCTCAGCCGCACGCTGCCTGAAGACGCGGAGGCCGGCGGCGGGTTGCAGGTGGCCGTCATCCAGCTTGCCATTACCGGCGGCGCTGCGATCGGCGGCACGCTTTTCGACACGGTCGGCTGGTGGGGAGCCTTTGCCTTCGGCGCGGCGCTGCTTTGCGGAGCGGCGCTCGCCGCGTTCGCCGCATCGCGCATGGGCGGGAGGGCCGTGCCATGACGACCGGCCATCCCAAGCTCAGTCGCCGCGCATTGCTCGGCGCCGCGCTCGCATCAACGCTCCTGCCGCGGCGCGCCCGCAGCCAGCAGGGCAGGGGCCCGGCCAGCCAGGAACCCGCCGACATGAAGATCAGAATGACATTCGATGGCCGAACCATGACGGCCACGCTCTACGACAATCCTTCGGCACGCGATTTCTTTTCCATGCTGCCGCTCGATCTCACGATCGACGACTACGCGCGTAACGAGAAGATCGCCTATCTGCCGCGCAAGCTGACCGAAGAGGGCAGCGGCCCGTTCGGCAACGAGCAGCCCTATGACCTCTGCTACTTCGTGTCCTGGGGCAATCTGGCGATGTTCTACGCCGACTACCGCCATCCCGGGCTGATCAGGCTCGGCCGCTTCGACGGGGGCGAAGAGGCCCTGCACATACGCGGCGAGTTCCCGCTGCGCATCGAACGCATGTGAGAACGCAAAGGAGATCACCATGGACATTCTTCGCGCTGGCACGAGGCCGTCCGGCAAGGGGCCGTCCGACTGGTTCACCGGCACGGTCCGGATCGATCCGCTCTTCAATCCCTTCGATGCCGCGCGGGTGCAGGGCGCGCAGGTCACCTTCGAGCCCGGCGCCCGCACCGCCTGGCATACGCATCCGCTGGGGCAGACGCTGATCGTTGTCTCCGGCCGTGGCCGCGTGCAGCGCGAGGGCGGGCCGCTCGAGGAGATCCGCCCCGGCGACGTCGTCTGGTTCGCGCCCGGCGAGAAGCATTGGCACGGCGCGTCGCCCGAGACGGCCATGACCCACATTGCCCTCCAGGAGGTCAAGGACGGCAAGGTCGTGGACTGGCTGGAACATGTCAGCGACGCCGACTACGGCGCCTGATCACCGATCGAACGAAAAGGAAAGCAAAATGCTCGCAACTGTTCTTCATAAGCCCGGCGATATCCGCTGCGAGGAAATCGAGGACCCGAAGATCCTTCGCCCGACGGACGCCATCATCAAGCTCTCGGCGAGCTGCATCTGCGGCTCGGACCTGTGGCCGTATCGCGGGCTGCAGCCGATCGATCGCCCGATGCATATGGGCCACGAATATTGCGGCATCGTCGTCGAGGTCGGCGCGGAGGTGCGCAACGTGCGCCCCGGCCAGTTCGTCGTCGGCTCCTTCTGCCTCTCCGACAACACCTGCCCGCATTGCCGCTTCGGCTTCCAGTCTTCCTGCGTGCAACGCGAGTTCATGTCGGGCGCGCAGGCGCCTTATGCCCGCGTGCCGCTGGCCGACGGCACCCTGGTGGCGACTTCCGAGGTTCCGCCGGCCGACCTGGTGCCTGACCTGTTGGCCGTCTCGGATGTGCTCGGCACCGGCTGGTATGCGGCGGATGCGGCCGAGGTGCGCGAAGGATCGACCGTTGTCGTCGTCGGCGACGGCGCCGTCGGCCTGATGGGCGTGCTCGCGGCGAGCGAGATGGGCGCGCAGCGCATCATCGCCATGAGCCGGCACGAGAGCCGCCAGAAACTCGCGCGCGAATTCGGCGCGACCGACATCGTGGCCGAGCGCGGCGAGGAAGGCATCGCCCGCATCAAGGAACTGACCGCGGGCGTCGGCGCGGACTCGGTGCTGGAATGCGTCGGTACGGCCGAATCCTTCGACCAGGCGCTGGCCTGCTCGCGCCCCGGCGGCACCATCGGCTATGTCGGCGTGCCGCATGGCGTGAGCTTCGACGGCCAGAAACTGTTCTTCGGCCAGAAGCGCATGCTGGGCGGCCCGGCGCCGGTGCGCCGCTTCCTGCCCGACCTGATGGAGCGCGTGCTCAAGGGCAGGATCAAGCCCGGCAAGGTTTTCGACCTCAAGCTGCCGCTGACCAAGGTCGCCGAAGGCTACCGCGCCATGGACGAGCGGCGCGCGATCAAGGTCATGCTCGAGGTCTAGGCGCCGGCGATGGTCGCGACGGGCACTGCAGCCGATGAAAGCCGGACGATGGCGAGATTGGTGCCGATCATGGCGGCGATCTTTGCCGGCTTCCTGCTCATCGGCCTGGCGCTGCCCGTCCTGCCGCTGCATCTGCATGACAGGCTCGGCTTCGGCCCGTTCGCCGTCGGGCTGGTGACGGGCAGCCAGTTCGTCGCCTCGCTGCTGTCGCGCATTGGTGCCGGAAACTATGCTGATCTGCGTGGCGGCAAGCGCGCCGTCGTGGTCGGCCTTGTCGCCGCCGCGCTGGCCGGGCTTATCTATCTCGGCTCGCTGGCCTTGCTCGCTCAGCCGACCGCGTCCGCGACGGTGCTCTTCGCCGGCAGGGCGGTGCTGGGCGCGGCCGAGAGCTTCATCATCACCGGCGGCGTCGCCTGGGGCCTGGCGCTTGCCGGCGGACAGAACTCCGGCAAGGTCATCGCCTGGATCGGCATGGCAATGTTCGCGGCGCTGGCGCTCGGCGCGCCGATCGGGTCCGCGCTCTATGAAGCCGGGGGCTTCGCCGCGATCGCTCTTGCCACAATGGTCCTGCCCCTTGCAACACTGCTCGCCACTCTACCGATGCGCGGCGTCAAGGCCGCCGGCAGCGCCGCGCGGCAGTCCTGGACGAGCGTCGCGCAAGCGGTCTGGCTTCCGGGCGTCGGAGCGGCCCTCAGCAGCCTCGGCTATGGCGCGATCCTGTCCTTCGCAGCGCTGCTCTTTGCCGAGCGCGGCTGGCATCCGGTGTGGCTTCCCTTCACCGCCTATGCGGCATCGCTGATCGCGGCAAGGCTGTGCTTCGGCCACCTGCCGGACAGGCTCGGCGGCGCCCGCGTCGCCGCCATCTTCGTGGTGGTCGAGGCGGCGGGCCTTCTATCGATCTGGCTGGCACCGGGGCCGCTCGTCGCGGCCATCGGAGCGGGCCTGACCGGGCTCGGCTACTCGCTGGTCTATCCGGGCCTCGGCGCCGAGGCGGTCGCCCATCTCCCCGCAAGCAGCCGCGGCCTTGCCATGGGGCTCTACACCGTCTTTCTCGACGTGGCGCTCGGCTTCGGCAGCCCGGCGCTCGGCCTGATCGCCGCGTCCGCCGGGCTGCGGTTCGTCTTCCTCGCCGCCGCCGCGACGACACTTCCGGCTTTGGCCATCGCGCTCTTGCTTCGCCGCAGGTCAGCCCGGGCAAGGATGTAACGGAAAGCGCGCCGCCGCTAAGCCGTCTCTGCAGGTCGTCAGATCGGCTCTTCGGTCAGCCTCAGTGCCGGGGCACTTCGGCCCACAACCGGGCGGCAAAGCCGCGCTTGTCGAGCACCCAGGTCTCGCCGGTCACCACCGCCTTGCCGTCCAGACATTTGTAGGAATAGAGCGCGTCGTGACCGGTCGCGAAGGCTGGCACGACGTCGGCATTCGGGTTGGTCCTGCAGAATTCGTCCGCGCCGGGATTGTCGCGCGCGGCGTTCATTTTCGCGCAGGGCAGGTTTGCCCCGACGAAGCAGGCCAGCACCTTGCCGTTCATGCAGCGGTAGTTGGCCTGCGCCTGCAGTTCCGATTCCGCCGGCGCGCCCTTGGCGTCCGGAAAGAGCTTCCTGAACGCCTTGACCGTGCCGCCGTAGAGCTCGTGCGAGTAGGCGCGGATCGTATCGTCGTTCTTCACCTGGCGGCACAGTCGATGGAGATTTTGGCCCTTCGCCGCGCTGCCTGAAGCGAGGACCGGGAAGGCGGATGCCGCAAGCAGCACCGAAGCGAAAACGCCGATGGTCGAAAGGCAAAATGCACGCATTTTGAACTCCTCGGGAAGGGCGCGCGGCCATTGGGGGCGTGAGGCATGGGATGCCGGCAACCTCCCGCAGCTTGACCGCTGCGATGCCGGGAAGCAATGGGGGTCGCTCGTGCCGCGAGCGGGCGTCGCCAACCTCTGGAACCAAGGCTGTCCCCACGGGTTGAGTTCGGTCGGCCGAGATCGCAAGGCGTTGCAAGCGGCACTTATGGAGTACCCGGCTTTGAGCATTGTCGAGAGCATCAAGAAAGCAGCCGAGAAGCTGACCGGGATCGCAAGACCGGCCACGTCCAGGCTCGCGGATCTGGTTAGGCAGAGGAAAGCCAATGCCTTCCGCTTCAAGGACGACGGCCTTGTTCCGAACCATCCGTCGTGGCCGCTGATCGTTTACCGCGGCGCCGTGACGTTGCCGGACGATCTCGATCCGGCAGCCGTCTTCGAGGAGCTATTCAAGGCGAATGGCTGGAGCGACAGCTGGCGCAACGGCATCTACGACTATGTCCACTACCACTCGCGCATCCATGAGGTGCTGGGCATTGCGCGCGGCACGGCCAAGGTGCGCTTCGGCGGCGACAAGGGCCGCGCGCTCACGGTCAAGGCCGGCGACGTCGCGGTCCTGCCGGCCGGCACCGGTCACCAGCGGCTCTCGGCTTCCGCCGATTTCCTCGTCGTCGGCGCCTATCCGCCCTCCGGCACCTATGACGAATGCACCAAGCCCGAGCAGCACGCGGAAGCGCTACGCATGATCCCGAAGGTGAGCCGGCCGCGCAAGGACCCGGTCTATGGCCGCGACGGACCATTGCTGAAGGCGTGGGGCGAACGCTGAATGCAAGCATCTCGCCATCAAGCGAGGCCATCCCCACCTGCGCCTTCAACAAGAAACAGCGGCCGCCGATTTGCAGGCGTAGCGGCGCGCTTTCGCCTACGGATATTGCGTCTTCGTCGGCGCGTAGGTTGCCGGATCGAAATCCAGCTCCTTGGGCAACGGCTGGCTGGAGCATTGCAGGTGCACCTGGCGGGCAAGAAGCCGTCGCTGTTGCTGCTCATGCTCCTTCACGGCTGCCACCATCCCCATGCTGTACGGGCCGAGCAGCACGCCAAAACCCCAGCCGGGGTGCTCCTTTTCGCGCGCGTCGTAGTCCGAGGCCGCAATGCGGGCCTGCTGGCAGTCCGGCGAGGCCCATTTCGGGTCCTGCTGCGACAGCTTCGCTCCGTAGTCGACCGGAGAGGTCACGCATCCAGCCAGCGCCGCGCTGAGCGCGAGGATCATTGCGATTCGCATCCGCAAGCCTTTCCTAATGTGCGGGCGAGAAAACACACACGGAGGCTTCGGGCAAGCATCCGTCGACGGGAACCAAAATCGCTTTCGAGCTGCAACCGGCCTGCGGGACGCGCGTTGTCGAAGCAGCTTACCTCATGGAGCCCACACCAATGCCCGCCAAGCGTTTCTCTCAGCCCGTCGCAATCTTCGTCGGGCTCGGCTTTCCGCGCGAGATAAACACCGTCTTCGAGGCCTATCAGTTTCTCGACGAATGGACGGGCAGCCGCAGCCCGACCTACGCAACGACCCTGGCGCTGTGCCGGGCGGCGGTCGCGGGTGAACAGGATGCCGAAGCCGCACGCGTCGCCTTCGAAGCGTTCGCGAGGTCGCGCGGCATTCTCGCTGCCGAAGCAATGGAACTGGCCGCGGCGCGTGCCGCGCAGGAATGGATGGCGGCGTGATCGATCGCTATCGATCTGTCAAAACTTCCGGCTGACATAAGGCGAACCGCCGAGGCCGAACCGCCACTGCGCCTCCACGCCCTTCGTGATGCCGATCCTGCGTCCGCTCAGGATGGCGGCCGCGTTGGTTTCCGAGGCGGCAAACTCGAAGGGCAGCGCGATGAGCGACAGGCCGTTATGCGAGCCGTCGACACCCATCGCCTGGCAGAGTTTGCCCGGGCCGGAGCAGAGCAGCCTGTCATGGTCGGTTCCCCGCCTGTCGCGCATGGCGGCGATGCCGGATTGCGGCTGGATCGCGCGGATCAGCACCGCGCTGCCCGGCAGGCACACCGCGTTCAGGCACCAATGCAAGCCGTAGGAGCGATAGACATAGGCCGTGCCGGGGGCGCCATACATCGGCGCGTTGCGCGGCGTGCGGCCGCGATAGCTGTGCGAGGCCGGATCGTCGGGACGATAGGCCTCGGTCTCGACAATGATGCCGCCGACGCCGGCGAGGCCGAGCCGCGCGCCGATCAAGGCGCGCGCCACAGTTACGGCTTCGCGCGCGAAGAAATTGTGGTGCTGGTCGGCGTGAGCGCTAGGCGGCATGGCGATTAACGCTCGTCAGGTAAGCCATGATCATCCTGCGGCACTGGTCCATCGCGCGTTCGCCGGCGACGCTGACGGGGTGCCGTTCGATGGCGCGGTGGACCACGTTCTCCAGGAGTGTCTCGATGAGCGCTGCCGCATCGCCCAGATCGAGGTCGGGCGCGATCTCGCGCCGGTGCCGCGCCAGCTGGTTTTTGATGATCCGGTCGCCGACCTCGCGGACCTTTTCCGCGCGATAGCGCCGCGCCAGCGAAGAACCCCAAGCGGGTTCCGCGCGGCTATTGCCTGCGCTGCCGTGCCGGGATTCAAATCCTCGGACCTGCCGAACGATCGACGGCCCTGCTCGCGACGGCAAACACAATCCGCGCCAAGGCAATCCCAATGAGCCCGGCCGCCGCTTTCACGAGCGCATCCTGGAGCCGGGCATGCCGGCCGGGATCGACCGCCTGCAGCAATTCCAATAGGCCGGCCGCGGCGCAGACAAACAGCATTGCGTGCATCAGGCGGGCGCGGAATCCGAAGGCCAAGGCAAGGCCGAACAGGGCATAGGCCAGTGCGCGTTCCATGTTCGCCTCACCGAGATGCGGGCGCATTTGGACGGGTGAGAGGGTGGCAAACGTGATGGCCGCCAGCAGCACGAGCGCGGTAAGACGGGAGATCGAGGTCATTCCCCGCTCATACAAGCGGCAAGCCGGCATAACAATACAGGGCGCTACGCGGCACACGTAAACCGCCGGCGAAAGCTGTCCGGCCGGCCCTGCGCACCGTCTCAGTCCAGCGTTTCATGGAAAAGGTGAACTGCCCTGTCTCTCTGTTCCGACGCAATTCCGGCCGGAGAATGCGCCTCCTTTCCAGGCCGCTCACCCCAGCAGATTGCGCGCCGCGCGCATGAAGATCTTCGAACCGATCGGGATCAGGTCGTCCGGGAAATCGTAGTCGGGATTGTGCAGCGCCGGGTAGCGCTCGCCGGCTCCGAGGAAGAACATCGCCGACTTGGCGCTGTGGCCGAAGATGCCGAAATCCTCCGAGGCGCGCATCGGCAAGGCTTCCTCGCTGCGCGACACGCCTTCCTCGTCCAGCGCGCGCTCGAGATGCTCCACCGCGTCCGGCGCGTTGACGCTGGCCACGAAAATCTCGTGGTAGTTGTGGCGGACGGAAAGGCCGTGTTGGGCGGCGATTCTTGCCGCCAGCGCCTCCGCCGCTGCAACCAACTCCGCCATGCGCTCGTCGCGGCGGGTGCGCAGCGTCGCCCACACCTCGGCATAGCCGGGCGCGATGCCGAACACCGCTTCGCCCATCGAGCAATGGGTGACGGTGACCATGGCGAAATCGTCGACGGCGAAGGTGCCGCGCCCGAGCGTCGGCAGCTGCGGCATCAACTCACTGACCGCCAGCATCGGCGAGCTGCCGGTTTCGGGCATGGAGGAATGCGCGGTCTTGCCTTCGAGCACGATCCGCATGCCGCGCGAGGCGCAATTCACCACGCCGGGTTTGAGCCTCACTTCGCCGAACGGCACGCCCGGCAGATTGTGCAGCGAGAAGGCGAAGTCAGGCTGGATCTCGGAAAAGCGCGGATCGGCAACGACGCCGGCCGCGCCATTGCCGGTCTCTTCCGCCGGCTGGAACATCAGCACCACGCGGCCGCGCGCCGGCCTCTGGCGCCCGAACTGGCGGCCGAGCGCAGCCAGGATCGCGGTATGCCCGTCATGGCCGCACATATGCGACTTGCCCGGCACCTGCGAGGCATGCGCGACGCCCGAAAGCTCGTGGATCGGCAGCGCGTCGAGCTCGGAGCGAAACAGCACCGTCGGCCCGGCTTGCCCGCTGTCATAGACCGCCGCCACGCCATGGCCGCCGAGCCCGGTCAGCACCTTGTCCGGCCCGGTATCGGCGAGGAAGTCGACGACCTCCTTCGCCGTATTCTCCTCTTCGTTGGAGATTTCCGGCTGCCGATGCAGCTTGCGCCGCCATTCCGTCAGCTCGACCAGGTCTCGGTTGGTCAGGGTCACGTTCGTCTCCGCGTGGTTTGCAACTCACACAAACACAATAGGGTTCTGCTCGCGCGGTGCCATGCCGATCAATTCAAATAGTCCATGGGTGAATTCGCTGACGAAGCTTGACACATCCAGCGACTATCCCAACGATTTCCGTTGCCAAAGCTCAAAGCGCTACTAGTCGCGGCGCGCTTGGTCGGGGCGTAGAAATGAGCGGTGCGGGCGAAAACCTCGATCTAAAGGAAATCAACGCAATTCGCGCCTTGCTGGCGTCGAAGCCGCGGCCGGTGGGCTGGGACGAACGCCGGGCGCGGCTCGACGAGGTCGGCTCGTCCTCGCCGGTCGCGGCCGATATCCGATGCGAGGCGGTGACTTTCAACGACCTCGCGTCCGAGTGGTCCTTGGCGCCCGGGTCCGACACGGACAAGGTGCTGCTCTTCTTCCATGGTGGCGGTTACTGCTCCGGCTCGATCACAAGCCATCGTCGAATGGTGACAGAGGCCGGCCGGGCAATGAGAATGCGCACGCTTGCGGTCGGCTATCGGCGCGCGCCGGAACATCCCTTTCCCGCGCAGCACGAAGACGCGCTCGCGGCGTGGCGCTTCCTCGCCGAGCAAGGGATCGCGCCGGATCGCATCGTTGTCGGCGGAGACAGTGCCGGCGGCAATCTCAGCCTGTCACTGGTCGGCCGGTTGCGCGCGGCGGGCGAGCGGTTGCCGGGCTGCCTTTGGCTGGTCTCGCCCTGGACGGATCTTTCGATGTCCGGCACGACATTGTCAGCCAAGGACGCGATCGACCCCATCATCCACCGGGCCTATCTGGAGGAACTGGCGGGCGCCTATGTTCCCCATGGTGTGGATCGGCGCGATCCGCTGATCTCGCCCTTGTTTGCCGATCTGACCGGATTTCCTCCAATGCTGATCCAGGTCGGTTCCGCCGAATCGCTGCTGTCGGACGCGACGCGGCTCGCCGAGGCCGCCGGCATGGCGGACGTCGAGGCACGCCTCGAAATCTGGCCGCATATGATTCATGCCTGGCCGGTCTGGAATGCGCAATTGAGCGCCGGACGGCGCGCGCTTCTGAGCGCGGGCAGCTTTGCCCGCGAATTTGTGTAGCCACCGGCGGCCAGGCAGGATTGGCATGTTCCCGACCTGACCGCTTTGATGCCGCGCCTGGCAGCTCGATGTCCCGCCCACTCGCGCCCTGCATTTCGACCATTCAGGTAGAGCTTTGGTTCGCGTGTGAGTTCGCCGAGCCCGGCTCGTCGACGCGAAGTTGTCGGCCGCGAGCCGCTAAGCCTTGAAGCTGAACAACCGGAAAAGGTTCGAAGGACTCCTGTAGTGCTCACGCACCTCGCGGAAGCCGGCCCGCCGGCCAAGATTCCGCCAGGAAGACGCCGTCTCAGGGTAATCCATGCTATGCACGTGGGTGGCGAGCAGCAGCCATTCGAGGCTGCTGAGCGCTGAAAAATCTTTGCGCTGCCGTTCCCATCGTCTCATCCAGCCGGCCCGGCTCTCCCACATTTTGCATGTGTTCTCGTAGACCAGAAGTGTCCCGGATCGGCCGACAAGGCGCCGCAGCTGGTGCATGACCTCGAGTTTTTTGTCGAAGCGTAAATGGTGCAAGGACAGGCCGATCCAGGCGAAGTCGACAGGCTCCTCCGAGGCGGTCAGCCACTCTACGAATTCCCCGCGCCGCAGTTCGGCGGCGCATGACAGACCGGCGACATTGGCGGTTGCCTCATCGAGCGCTGTCCGCGACAGGTCGATGCCGACGTAGCGACCGACGGGCAAGCCCTCCAAGGCAGCCGCACTGAACGAGGCGTCTCCGCATGCAAGGTCCAGGAAAGAGAAGCCAGGGCGTTGGTTTTGCAGCAACTGGCGAAGCACCGCATAAGCTTCACGGTGAAACAGGTAGTTGTTGTCCAGAACCTTGCGATAGATGCCCCACATTTCTTGGAACAGGGCAGAGGGGGGCACGGCAACTTCGATCTTGGTGGCGGCAGTCATGGGATCGCTCCTCTCGGTCAGGAGCAATCAAGGTGAAATGCGGGCCGCTAAATGTAGCGAGCCGAGGTGCTAAAACTTCCGAAAACTTCCAAAAAACGCCTCATTGCATTAGCGTGAGCTGATGGAGGAGCGGCGCTACAGTTTTGGTCCTTTCTTGCTCGATGCGGGAGCGGGAATGCTTTACCGACGCGGAGTGCCGATTTCGGTAGGCTACCGGGCCATGCTGCTTCTGGAGCGCCTGCTGCGCTCGGCCGGAGTCGTGGTCGGTAAGGACGAACTGCTCGATGCAGCCTGGAACGGACTGGCGGTCGAGGAGGGCAACCTGTCGGTGCAGATCGCCGCCTTGCGCAAGGTCCTGGGCGAGGGGCCCGACGCCTCGCATTCGATCCTGTCGGTCGCGCGCGTGGGCTACCGGCTGACCGGCGAGGTGCGGCTTGACGCAAGCGATACGCGAAACGGTGCAGCCGAATCGGACGAAGGGCCGTCCATCGCGGTGACCCGTTTTCGCCTGATCGGCGACGATCCCGAAAAGTCCTACTTTGCCGACGGCCTGTCGGAGGACATCATCACCGGCCTGTCGCGGTTGCGAGGTCTGCATGTGCGTGACCGGAGTTCTTCCTTTGCCTATGACCCGCAGCACATCGAGCTCGATCGCCTGCGCCGCGAGTTGAAAATCCGCTACGTCCTGCAGGGCAGCGTGCGCCAGTCCGGGCAGGCCCTGAGGATCACGGCGACGCTGAGCGATGCCAGCGCGGGTACGCAGGTGTGGGCGGAACGCTTCGATGTCGAGAGCGGCGATTTCCTGGCGTTGCAAGACCAGATCACCCACAAGGTCATGGCTTCGATCGAGCCCCAGCTTTACGAAGCCGAGCGTCTGCGCCTGCATAGCCGTCCCGCCGAGAGGCTCGACGCCTGGGGCTTTGTGATGAAGGCCATGCCCCATGTCTGGACGTGGGGATCCGAGAAAGACCTCGACATGGCCGAGGGTCTGCTCGTCAAGGCGCTTGAGATCGATCCCGATTATGCCCGCGCCAACAGCCTTCTTGCCTGGACGACCGGCGCGCGGGCAGCGCTTGGCCTGACGCCGAAACCCCGTGAGCTGTTGGCCTCCGCTTTGACGAGGGCACAAGCGGCGGTCGTGCGCGATCAGGACGATCCCTGGGCGCATCTTTCGGCCGGCTATGTTCACATGGTGTCGCGAAATTTTCGCTCGGCGGTAGACGAATTGCTGGAGGCGATCGAACGCAATCCTGGGCTCTCGCTCGCGCACTGCATTCTGGGTTCCACCTATGGCTATGGCGACATGGCGGAGGATGGCTTGCATCACCTGGCGATTGCCGCGCGGCTCAGCCCGCGGGATTTCATTCAGGCAGCGATCTTTTCCACCATGGGTATCTGCCACTTCACCGCGGGACGGTTCGATGTGGCGGCCGATCTGGAGCGCCGGGCCGTTCAGCTTCGGCCGGCTTTCGGCACCGCTTGGCGGACTTATGCGGCGACGGCTGCCCTTGCCGGCGATGTCGCCACCGCCGCCGCGGCGTTGAAGGAGGCCCTGCGGCTACAGCCGAACCTCTCGGTGGCCTGGGTCGACGAGCACCACCCTATCGTCAGGCCCGAAAAGCGCGCTCTCTACATCAGCGGACTTCGCATGGCGGGGTTGGCCTAGCTTTGGCTTCAATTGGGTCTTGGTGGTCACGTCGCAGGCCTCGCCTGGCCGATTGCGCACTGCGCCAACAAAGCCATACGATCGAACCATGCCGCACTATCCAGACGCAATGCCCCTGTCGAAGACCCTGTTCGAACGTGCCAGGAAGGTGATGCCGGGCGGGAACACGCGCACCACGGTCTTTGTCGATCCGTTTCCGATCTATGCCTCGCGAGGCGAGGGGTGCAGGGTCTGGGATGTGGACGGCAACGTCTATTACGACTGCATCAACAATTTCACCTCGATGATCCATGGCTACACGCAACCGGATGTGGCCGCCGCGGTGATCGACCAGCTGCCGTTCGGCACGGCCTTCGGTGCGCCGACGGTCAGCGAGATCGAGCTTGCCGAGCTGCTGGTCGAGCGCTTGCCCTCGGTCGACCGGATCCGCTTCGCCAACTCCGGGACCGAGGGGGTGATGATGGCCATCAAGGCCGCGCGCGCCTTCACCGGGCGGCCCAAAATCGTCAAGATCGAGGGCGCCTATCACGGCTCCTACGACTTCGCCGAAGTCAGCCTTGACAGTACTCCCGCCAATTGGGGAGACATGCCGAATTCCACGCCCTATGCGAGGGGCACGCCGCGCGGGGTGCTGGACGATGTGATCGCCGTGCCGTTCAACGACAGCGAAGCGCTGCGCGCGGTCTTCGCCGCTGAGCGCGATACCATTGCCGGCGTGCTGATCGATCCCATGCCGAACCGCGCCGGCCTCATTCCGGCGCGGCAGGATTACCTGCACGCCATGGTCGAGATCGCCCATGCGGCGGGTGCCCTGGTCATCTTCGACGAGGTGATTTCCTTCCGCCTCGGCTATTCGGGCGCGCAGGGGCTGTGGGGCATCGAGCCCGACCTCACGGCGCTGGGCAAGATCATCGGCGGAGGCTTTCCCGTGGGTGCCGTCGGCGGCCGGGCCGACATCATGGCGGTGTTCGATCCGACCCAGGGCAAGCCCGCTTTGCCGCATGGCGGCACCTTCACCGCCAATCCGGTGACGATGCGCGCCGGGCTTGCCGCGATGCGGGCGCTGACCAGGGAAAGCTTTGCCCACCTCGATCGCCTCGGCGCTTTGTTGCGCGACGGCATCGCCGCCTCATTGGGCAAGCATGGTCTTGCCGGCCAATGCGTCGGCCTGGGCTCGCTCTTCAAGGTCCATTTCACGTCGCATCCCGTCACGGATTACCGCTCCGTCTATCCCGGTCAGGCCGAACGCAGGAAGCTCGATGCCTTCCACAAGGGCTTGCTTGGCCGCGGCGTCTTGTCGGCCAGCTATGGCCTGTTCGCGCTGTCGACACCGATGACCGAGGCGGACGCCCGCGCCATTCTGCAGGCGATCGACGAGACCCTGGGCGAGATCGCTCGCCAGTCCTGAGACAGGCCGACAGGAGGATCACGGATGACAGCTTCTCCTCATGTGGTGGTGATCGGCGCCGGCACGCTGGGTTTGTGCTCGGCCCTCCACCTTGTCGAACAGGGCGCGCGCGTAACCGTGCTCGAAGGCCAGTCGATCGCCTCCGGATCGAGCGGCAGGTCGGTCGGCGTGGTCGGGTCGCAATTCACCGATCCGCTCGAGATCATGCTTCGCGTTCATGCGCTGCGCCGCTTCCGCCAATAGGAGAGCCAGGGGCTTGGCTTCAACCATATCGGCTACCTGCGGCTGGCGCGCACGCAGAAGCAGATGGAGCTGTTTGCAAAGTCGGTGGAAATTCAGGAAGCGGCCGGCCTGCGCTCGCGACTCTATCGTGCGAACGAACTCGCGGAACTCGTGCCGCACATCAATCCGGAGGGGCTGGAGGGTGGGCTGTTCGGGCCCGACAATGGCTTCCTCGACCCTCACGAGATGTGCACTTTCCTGGCGCATTCGGTCCGCACCCAGGGCGGCGAAATCCGCCAGTATCGCAAGCTGCTCGGGGTAAGGCGGCGGCCGGGCGGCTACACGCTGGAGACCAGCGGCGATCCGATCGATTGCGATGTCGTGGTCAATGCGGCAGGAGCCTGGGCGCCTCAGGTCGCCGAACTCTTCGGCCAGCGCCTGCACATTTGGCCCGAGCGTCACGAGGCGGTCGTCATCCATCTCGACGAGCCGCTCGGCTACACGATGCCGATGGTCATGGATCTGGTAAACGGCGAAGGCAGCGGCCTCAATTTCCGCCATGAGAAAAGCACCGAACTGATCGCCGAGATTCACAAAGTCGACTCGCTCGCGCCGGAGGATCCCGACAATTATAACGACCATTGCGAGGAACGATCTAAGGTCAGACTGGCGGAGCTTCTCCTTGAGCGGCTGCCCGATCTGCCGGGCGCGCGGCTTGGCCGGGGTTGGGCCGGCCTTTACCCCGTGACCGCCGACCATCGCCCCTTCGTCGGCCCGATCGATGCTTCCGAGCCGACATTGGTGACCGCTGCCGGCGCCGGCGGCTATGGCATCCAGCTGGCCCCGGTGATCGGGCAGATCGCGGCCGACTGGGTTCTTCACGGCGCCCCGGTTTCCGCGCCCGGCACCGAGAGCCTGCTGCCGTCGGCAGCGCGAAACATTGCTCTTAGGTGATTGAGCGATGGAGTGGCGGGATGTCGAAGTCCGTGTCACGCGCCTAGGAGCGCGCCGGCATTCTGCAGGCTCGAAACATATCTTGGGCCGTCGGCGCTTCGCGCGGAACCATCGGATCGAGAGCAGGTTGGTTGTGCATCTCAGTTTGAGAGACAGTCACAGCTCAAGGGAGAACCCGATGAAACTTCCGTACAGAACCACAGCCGCCGCTGCTGCCTTGCTATTCATGAGCTTCCCGGTCCTTGCCCAGACAAGTGCTGCGCCGGAGCCCACGCCCATTCCGCAGAAGCCCGGACCGACCGCGACACCGGAAGCCAACGCCCAACCCGCAGGTCCGACGCGCGAGATGATCCGCCAGATGATCGACGACGCGCTCCAGGAGAAGCTGCAGGAAGATCGTTCGGCTGAACAGGGACCCCGGCATGCCGGACATTGGCACCGCGAAGACAGACAAGCGCGGCGCGACGGCGACAGAATGGCTGGCAGACCTGATCGGATGGGACCGCGCATGATGCACCGCGCCCGTATGCAGGTCATGTTCGCGATAGTGGATGCCGACGGCGACGGCGCACTGTCGCAGGGCGAAGTTCAGGATATCGTCGGCAGGATCTTCAACGCCGCCGACGAGGATGGCGACGGCAGCCTCGACCTGGACGAGCTGCAGTCGTTCATGCATGGCTCCGGTGGCGGGCGCATGCGGTAGCGGCGCCGAAGCACATCCAGCCAGAGCGAAGCATCTTGGCCGCCGCTGTCCATGGAAGCGCATATATGTGACGGCCCGGGATTGAGATATATTGCCGCCATCCTTGGGCGCTGACGTTGTTTGAACGGGGGCATGACATGCAGGCGGTGCCGATAGCTCATCCGGCGGAACAGTCCGCCGCCGCCTCGATACCTTCGCTCTCCGGCTATCCGGCCGCGGTGCTGTGCTGGCTGCTGTCGGCCGGCGTCTATATCGCGGCAAAATGGGTGGCGCCGGAAATGCCGCCCTGGGGACTCTGCTTCTGGCGGCTTGCGCTCGCCTGCGCCATCCTGCTGCCGATCGTGCATCGCCATCACGGCGCGATGATCGCGCTTCTCAAATCCCGGCCGCTCGAGATCGCCGCCGTCGGAGCGATCGGCCTGACGCTCTGCCAGGGCATGATCTACCGCGGCCTCGCCGACACCGACGCGACCACGGCCGGCATCATCATGGCGCTGTCTCCGGTCATGACGATGGTGCTCGCGCGTTTCGTGCTCGGCGAGCCGCTCGGGCTTTGGCAGGCGCTCGGCGCGGTGGTTGCGCTCGCCGGCATGCTGGTGATCGTCGCGCATGGCGACCTGGCGGCGCTGCTTCAGCTACAGTTCAACCTGGACGAATTGTGGATCGTCGGCAGCGCGTTCTGCTGGGCGCTCTACACCGTGCTGGTGCGCCGGTCCAAATTCGGCATCGAGCTGTTGCCGCTGGTGGTGCTCCTGCTCGGCGCCGGCGCGCTCGTCGCCCTGCCTTTCCATCTGTGGGAACTGGTCAACGACGAACGCTCCGCCTTGAACGCCCATGGCTGGCTCGCGCTCGCCTATCTGGCGGGCCCGGGCGGCGCCCTGATGTACTATCTCTACAATCGCAGCGTGGCGACGCTCGGCGCCAGCCGGGCGAGCATGCTGCTCTATCTGCAGACGATGTTCGTCGCCATCCTCGCCTATCTGCTGCTCGGCGAGAGCCTGCATGACTACGATCTCATCGGCGCCGCCTTCATCGTCGCCGGCATCGTGCTTGCCACGATGTTGAAGCCGCATGCGGCTCGCGTCGCGTAGCCCGGTGATGGCAAGTGCAAGGAGAGTTTACCGCATCGGCGCGGTCGATCGCCCATGCCCGATGTCCTTCGGGGTTCGAATGACACGGTCTGTCGACACCCTGACACGGGAGCGGCCCGGAGCCCTTGTGGGTTTGGTGGCGAAAGGCAAGGGCCACCGGGCCTAACCGGCGGGGACCTAGTACGGGGACTTCGCTAAGAGGGCACCGGCTGATAGAAATATGCGCTAATGCTAATACAATTGAAACGCATCCCTAAGGACGATGGCCAGACTGGCCAGCTTAGGTAAATATCGGCCGTGCGCTTCGCATGCTCGGCCATTCGGACGACCGAGGCCACGACAAGGCAGCGAAGCAAGCGCCTACCTGATCTGGAATCCGTGGGCCAACGGATCGCGGTCGTCCACAAAGATCGTATTGTGGCCAATAATTTGCGCCCATCCGCCGACGCTTGGCCGAATGCCTTTGAAAGGGCCAACGTCAACCTCCGCCTCGACACGGCCCTCGAAGACAGTGCCGATCAGGCTTTCCTGGCGGAAGCTGTCGCCGACTTTCAGGCGGCCCTTGCCGCGAAGTTGCGCCATGCGCGCCGACGTTCCCGTGCCGCCCGGCGAACGGTCGATCGCCTTGTCGCCGTAGAAGACCGCACCGCGGCCGTCGGCATCGCTGCCCAAGGGTTTGTCGCACCAGATGGCGTGGTGGACGCCGCTTATTCTCTCGTCCTCGGGGTGGGCCGGATTGCAGACAATCGCCAACGCGTCGCGCAGACGCCGGCTGAGGTCGACGATGTCGCTGGCCGACATGCCCTCCAGACCCCGCCAGTTTTCCTGCGGCTCGACCACCGCGTAGAAATTGCCACCATAGGCGATGTCGACCACGAGCCGGCCGAGCCCTGGAACATGGACGCCGACATCGGCCGCATGCAGATAACTGGCGACATTGAACATCCGCACGGAGTCCACGAATTCGCCCGGCTTCTCGTACTGGATGTCCACTCTTCCCGCCGGCGTCTCGATCGACAGCCTGCCCGGGATGCGCGGCGTAACGAGCCCTTCTTCCAGCGCCGCCGTAACCAGGCCGATCGTGCCCGCGCCGCACATCGGCAGGCAGCCGCTGACCTCGATGAAGATGACGGCGAAATCGCAGTCCTCGCGGTGGGCGGGATAGATGATGGCGCCCGACATGATGTCGTGGCCGCGCGGTTCGAACATCAGCGCCCGCCGGATCCAGTCATGCTCGCGCACGAAGAGCTCGCGTCGCTCGGCGATCGGGGCGTGCGGCAGCAAAGGTCCGCCGCCGGCGACCAGCCGAACCGGGTTGCCGCAGGTGTGGGCGTCGATGCAGAAGAAGCTGCGGCGCATGATCTCTCCGTTCAGGCAGGCTTGGCCGCACCAGGTGCCCGGCTGCGCTCCAGCGCGCCCCTCGACAGCCGGTCGAGGAAGATGGCGATCGCCACGATCGACAGGCCGGCCCGCAGGCCGAGCCCCATCTCCATGCGGGTCAATCCCCGCGTCACCTCCGCGCCGAGGCCGCCCGCTCCGACGAGGCCGGCCAGCACGACCATAGCCAGTGAGAGCAGAATGCACTGGTTGAGGCCGACCAGCAGGGTCGGCTTGGCGGAGGGGATTTCTATCTTGAACAGGATCGATCGCGGCGAAGCCCCGGTGGCCTGGCCAAGCTCCAGAAGATCCTTCGGCACCTGGTTGAAGGCGAGCGTCGTGAGGCGCAGCATCGGCGGTATGCCGTAGACGATCGTCGCGATGATCGCCGGTACGCGGCCGAGGCTGAAGATCATGACGGCTGGGATGAGATAGACCCAAGGCGGTACCGTCTGCATGATGTCCAGCACCGGCCGGATCGCGGCCTCGAAATTCTTGGAGCGCGATGCCAGGATGCCGAGCGGGAACGCGATCGACACCGAGATGATCACCGCCACCGTCACCAGCGCCAGCGTCTGCATCGACGCGGCCCAGAAGCCGGCCAGCAGGCAGAAGAGAAGCGCAACGGCCGTCACGACGGCAACCCTGGTGCCGACGAGAAAGAAGGCCAGAGCAACGGCCAAGACGATCGTCACATAGGCGGGCGGGTAGAGCAGGGCGACTTCGATGCCGCTGAGCACCGCCTCGATCAGTTTGGCCACGGCGTCGAAAAACGGATGGAAGTTGGTGTTCAGCCAATCCACCGCGGGGGCAAGATAACCCCCCGGCGAAAAGCGGAGCAGATCGAAATTCATCTTGCGCCTCCCTTGGCGCGGCTGGCCGCGCTTTGCGTGAGCCTGTCGAGCACCATGGTCAGTATGACGATGGCGATGGCGGCGTTGATAGAGGTTGCAATGTCGAGCGTGCGCACGGCCGAATAGATCGTCTCGCCGAGACCGCCCGAACCGACGATGCCGGCGATGACGACCATGCCGAAGGCCATCATCAGGCTCTGGTTGATCCCCGCCATGACGCTCGGGATGGCGAAGGGGAGCCTGATCTTGACGAACATCTGCCAAGGGGTCAGGCCGGTCGCGTGTCCCAGCTCCACGAATTCGCGCGGCGTCATTCGGATGCCCAGCGCAGTGAGCCGGATGGCAGGAGGCATCGCGACGATGAAAGTGGCCACGAGCGCGGTCGCCGGTCCGTAACCCAGCAGCGCGATCGCCGGAAGAAGATAGATGTAGGGTGGCAGCGTCTGGATCAGGTCGAGTATCGGCTCGAGGAAACGGTCGAACGCCCTGCCGAAACCCGCCACGATGCCGATCGGAATGCCGAAGAGCAGCGCCAATATGGTGGCGGTAATCACCAGGGCGAGCGTGCTCATGGTCTCGGCCCAGAGCCCCATGACCGCGCAGAAGACCAGGGCAAGCCCGGCGAGAACGCCGGCGAGGGCATTGATCAGTCGCCACGCGAGCAGCGCCGCGACCATCGCGATCAGGTAGAACGGTGCGAGCTGCAGCAGCCAGAGGACGCCGTCATAGGTTCCTTCAAGCCCGGCCCTCAGCGTTTCGAACAGCCAGTCGCCATTGTCGCTGATCCAGCCGAGAGCCGTGTCGGTCCAACTGTCGAACGTGTCGGTGATGGTCGAGATGTCCATAGTGCTCCTCCCGAGCTATGCCGCCACGAGTTCCCCCGCAGGCTTGCCGGCGACACCGCGCAGCAGGCCGCGGATGGTGACGACGCCGACGACCGTTTCGCCCTCGACCACCGCGACCGCATCGCGATCGGACTGGGTCGTGAGGTCGATGAGCGCGCCGATGTCGGCCTCGGGCGACGTTTGGGGCAGGGCGTTCACGTCGCTATGCGGTTGCGCACTCTTGTATTCGCTCACTGGCGTCATCACGGAGTGCGCCTTGACCAGGTGAATCCTGGAAATGCCCGCCACGAAATCGGAGACGTAATCGTCTGCGGGTTTTGTCACGATGTCTTCAGCCGTCCCGACCTGGACGATGACGCCGTCCTTCATGATAGCAATACGGTCGCCGATGCGGATGGCTTCCTCGAGATCATGCGTGATGAAGACCGCCGACTTGCCGAGCGACTTCGTCAGTTGCCGGAACTCGTCCTGCAACTGACGGCGGATGAGCGGGTCGAGCGCGCTGAAAGGCTCGTCCATGAGGATGATTTCCGGGTCTGCCGCCAAGGCTCGGGCGAGGCCCACGCGCTGCTGCATGCCGCCGGAAAGCTCCGAGGGATAGCGCGATGTCCAATCGGCGAGCCCGACCTTTCCGAGGGCAGCACGGGCGATCTTGTTGCGTTCTTCCTTGGCGACGCCGCGCACCTCGAGGCCGAAGCCGGCGTTTTCCAGAACCGTGCGGTGCGGCAGGAGCGCCACGCTTTGGAACACCATGCCGATATTGCGGGCGCGCATGTCGCGCAGCTCGGAGGCATTGAGCTTGGCGATCTCCTTTCCCTTGACCGTGATCTTGCCGAGGCTCGGCTCGATCAGGCGATTAAGCAGACGGATCAGCGTCGACTTGCCGCTTCCCGAGAGGCCCATGATGCAGAAGATCTCGCCGCGGCGGACCTGGAGGCTAGCGTCGGCAACACCGACCACGCAGTTGAACTCCTGCAGCACCTGCTTTTTGGAGAGCCCGCGCTCGGAGATCGCCTTGACCGCGGCCGAGGCGCGGCTCCCGAACACCTTCCACACGGATTTGCAGTCGACCAACACTTCGTTGGAGGCATTCACGGTCATGTTCATTGCCTTCCCCATGGGCCACCAAATGGCTATCGTGTTTGGAGGCGGGCAGCCGGTTCGGCGGCCCGCCGTTGGTGTGATTACTCGCCCTTGATGTTTTCCCAGCGCTTCAGGAGATCGGCGTGAGCGTCGGTCCAGGCCTTGACGGCTTCATCCATCTTCTTGCCGTCGCTGACCGCGCCGTTGATGGCGGTAATATCAGCGAGCGGCACATAGACCGAGGCGATGACCTCGCGGGCATGCGGATGGTCGGCCGAGAAGCCCTTCTTGGCAATCCAGTAGTAGCTCTGCGGCGGCGGGAAGATGCCCTTCGGATCCTTGAGGAATTTCACGGGATACTTCTGCATCATCCAGGACGGCTCCCAGATGGTGACGGCGATCCATTCCTTGCGGTCGACGGCCGACTTCAGCGCGGCGGTCATCGCGGCGGTGCTGCCTTCGACCAGCTGGAGCTTCAGGCCGTATTCCTTGACCGCATTGGCGGCGTCGCGCATCAGGCCCGAACCCGGCTCGATGCCGACGATCTTGCCGCCGAACTTGTCGGCGTTGTCGTTGAGCTGCTCGGTCGAATCGATGGTCACGTAGTTCGGCACGGCGATCGCCTGGTAGAGGCCGTGCGAAACCGGAGAGATCTTCTCGAGGCGCTTCTTGTTCTTGTCCCAGTAGTCCTGCGCGACATAGTCCGTCTGCGAGGCGAGCAGTTGAATGTCGCCCTTGGTCAATGCGGCGTAGGCGATGCCCCATTCGGAAAAATCGACCACCTTGACGGTGTAGCCGGCGTCCTCAAGCACCTTCTTGGTGATGCCTGTGATGGGGGTGAGATCCTCCCACGACATCGTGCCAACGGTGATTGTCTTTTCTTCCGCCTGAGCGGACAGCATGGTCATCCCGACCATCGCGGCAGCGCAGAGCGCTTTCCACAACGTCTTCATGTTTCCTCACTCCTTAGTTTCCGTTTCCATTCCCGTTCGAAGACTTCGCGGTCTGCTCGGTCTTCACATTGCGCGGCGAGAACTCATCCCTCGCGGCCAGCACGCAATTCCTGCAAACGGATCACCGTGTTGATGCCCATCCACGCGAACGGTTCGGGAGGAAGCCGCGCGGGTTGGGGTTGATCCGCATATTTGTCGAGCATGTTCGACCGGGTGCCGGTCGCGAGATCCGCGGCCATGATGCCCGCGAGCGTGCTTTTCACGGTCCCAAGGCCGTTCTCGCAGCACGCCGAATAAAGGCCGTCTTCGATCTCGCCGAAGGCGGGCACGTGGTTGCGGCTGAGGCAAAGCCGTCCGGCCCAGACATGTTCGAACGGCACATCCTTGAGGTCCGGAAACCTGGCATCGAGTGACGTCCACTGCTCGGCGGCGATGCCGGCCAAGCGCTTCTCGCTGACCCGCACGGGCCAGTCATAGGTGAACCGGGTCCGGATCACGATCCGCGAGAGCCCGTCGTTGGTTATCTTCCGGACCGTGGCGCCCATCGGATCGGCCGGCAGCAATGCCCACCGGTCCTTGCCCGTCGACTTCGCGGTGAATGGGGCGGTCATCGATGCATAGGTGAAGATGTGCATCAGGCGGCCGCGGAAGTAACCGAAATCGTCGATATGGCCGTTGACGCCGAGGATGACTTTCGGCGCGGTGACGCTTCCGGTGCGCGACACCGCCTTCCAGGCTCTTCCGGCCCGGGTGAGCTTGAGCACCGGCGAGTGCTCGAAGATGTCGACCTTCGGTGCGAGCCCCGCCGCGAGCCCCCGGATATAGTCGGCAGGCTGGATCATCACGGCGCCGGGCGTGTAGAGGCCGCCGAGATAGTAGGACGACCCGGTGATTTCCCGCATGTCGCTCGCGTCGAGGAAGCGATGCCCTTCGCCAATCGTCTTGAGCGAGCGGCCGTAATTGGCATTGAGTGTCATGCCGCGTTCGGTCGCCGCGGCATTGATCTTGCCCGAGGGATCGAAGGTGCGCGCGGACATTGCGTATTCCGCGGCCGCCTCGGCGGCGAAGGCGATCGCGAAGCGGTTCTCGGCGATCTCCGCCTTTGTTTCGGCCTCACCGGCGACGGAATATTCGCCCGACGACAAATTGTGCGGGGTGTCGATCATATAGCCGGAATTCCGGCCGGCGGGACCTTTGGCGACCTCTCCGGCTTCCAGCAGGACGATCCTGTCGCCCGGCCGAAGCTTTGCGAGCCGCCGGGCGGCGGAGAGGCCGGCGAAGCCGCCGCCGATGATCAGCCAGTCGGCCTTGATGTCGCCGTCGAGGGTGCGGACGGGGAAGCAGCGTCTGCTGATCGCCTCCCAGCCAGAGATTCCGGAATCAGCCGGAAGCCGCTTGACGACGAGATCGCTCACCGGACGGTCTCGTCGACCGAGCGGTCGGAGACGTCGATCCAGACCGTCTTCAGTTCGCAGTAATTGTCATGCGCGAAGACCGACTTGTCGCGCCCGCCGAAGCCGGATTCCTTGTAGCCGCCGAACGGTGTCGTCGCGTCGCCTTCGCCGAAGCAGTTGACGGTGACGACGCCGGCGCGGATCTCGCGGGAGAGCTTGATCGCCTTGCGCAGGCTCCCCGTGTAGACGGACGCGGTCAGGCCGTAATTCGTGTCGTTGGCGAGCGCGATCGCCTCGCCCAGCGAGTTGAACGTCGTCACCGACAGGATGGGCCCGAAAATTTCCTCCTGGAAGAGGCGGCTCGCAGGCGTGACGCCGTCGACGACGGTCGGCTCGATATAGGCGCCCTTATGCGTGGCGCCGCCATGGGCGACCGAGAGCTTTTCGGTCTTAACGTCGCCGAGGAAGGATTTCACCTTCTCGAAATGGGTCTTGCTGACCAGCGCGCCGATGCGGTTTTCAGGGTCGAGCGGATCGCCGGTCTTCCATTCGCGCATGTAGGCGCCGATCCGCTCAAGCAGCTCGTCCTTGATCTTGGCGTCGACGATGAGCCGCGAGGTGGCCGAGCAGTTCTCGCCCATGTTCCAGAACGCGCCGTTGACCACCTGTTCGGCGACGAGATCGAGGTCTTCGGCGTCGTCGAGAACCACGGCCGGGTTCTTGCCGCCGCATTCCAGCACGACGCGCTTGAGGTTGGAGTCGGCCGCGTAGCGCAGGAAACGGCGGCCGGTCGGCGTCGATCCGGTGAAGGCCACCATGTCGACGCCCATATGCATGCCGATCGGTTCGCCGACCTCCTTGCCACCGCCCGGCACGACATTGAAGACGCCGGCCGGAATGCCGGCCTCATGGGCGAGCTCCGCGACACGCAGCGTGGTCAGCGTCGTCTCCTGGGCAGGCTTGACGATGACCGAGCACCCGGCCGCAAGCGCCGGGCCGATCTTCCAGGCCAGCATCAGCAGCGGAAAATTCCACGGCAGGACGCAGCCGACGACGCCGACCGGCTCGCGCACGACCATGGTCAGCGCCTTCGAGCCAACGGGCGCGGTGTTGTCGTAGAGCTTGTCGATCAGCTCGGCATGCCAGCGGATGGTATGGATCGTGTCCGGCACATCGACGGTCTGGCATTCGCGGATCGGCTTGCCGCTGTCGAGGCTCTCCATGACCGCGAGTTCGTGGCGGTTGCGCTCCAAAAGCTTGGCGAATTTGAGCAGGACGGCCTTGCGCTCGCCAGGCGCGAGATGCTGCCAGCGGCCGTCGTCGAAGGCTTCCCTGGCCTTGGCCACGGCGAAGTCGACATCGCTGGCGTCGCAAGCCGCGATGTCGGCAAGCACCTCGCCGGTCGCCGGATTGGTCGTTCTGAAGGTCTTGCCGGAATTTGCCGGGCGGAAGCCTCCGTCGATGAAGGCATTGGTCGGGAATTGAATCTCGGCGGCGAGCGCCTTGTATTCGGCGGCGGTCAGAGGCTCATGCATTGGTTTGCTCCCGACGTGATCTGGGCGACCGTCCGCTTCAGCGTGGCGACGACAGTCTGGAGGGATCGCTTTTCTTCCGAATTGAGAGGCCGCAGCGGCGCGCGCACGCCGCCTGCCTTCAGGCCGATCAGCTCGCATCCATGCTTGATCGACTGGACGAACTTGCCGCATTCGAGAAAGTCCATCAGCGGCAGCATCGCGCTCATGATGGCGCGGCCCTTGTCGAAGTTCTTTTCGAGCACGCAGGCCTCGTAGAGCGCGACGTGCTCGCGCGGCAGGAAGTTCGAGCCGGCGCAGACCCAGCTCCTGGCGCCCCAGGCGAAGAATTCCAGCGCCTGGTCGTCCCAGCCGCAGGAAAGCGAGATGTGCGGGAACTTGCGGGCAAGCCGGTGCAAATTGCCCATTTCGCCGGAGCTTTCCTTGATGGCGACGATGTTGCGGGATTTGCCGACGCGGGAGAAATACTCCTCGCCCATCATCACGCCCATGCGGGCCGGATAGTTGTAGAGCATGATCGGAAGGTTGGCCGCGCGGTCGACGGTGAGCGCATGAACCGCGTTCTCGCGCTCCGTCGGCAAGGCATATGGCGGCGACGAGACGAGGATCGCGTCGGCGCCGATCTCCTTCGCCGCCTTGGCGTATTCGACCGAGTCTTCGGTCCTGGTAGCGCCTGTGCCGATGACCAGCGGAAGGCGGGTGCCGATCACCTGCTTGGCATAGGCACCGAGCTCGAAGCGCTCCTGGGCGCTTTGGGCATAATATTCACCGGTCGATCCACCAACGATGATGCCGTGCACCTTGGCTTCGATGAGTGACTCGAGAACGTCGGCGAAGGCCGCGTTATCGATCTGACCGTCCGGACCGATCGGCGTCACCGCCGGCGTGTAGATGCCCTCAAACTTCAAGAAATTTCTCCATCGATGGAGTGGCCGTTTCGACCAATGCGTCATTCGGCAAAACGGAGGCCATCCGCGAATTCCCAAGCGGGGATTCGCAGCGCTCGAAACCGGTTGATCGCGTTTGATAACGCGCAAGATTGCACGTCAGCATCCGAGAGTCAACAGATTGTATAATTTACGTACACATAAAAAATATGGCACGAGTACAATTCTGGGGAGCGAGCCCGTCGCGCATTTGCGGACATGGAGCAGGTATTCGGTGGCGTCGCCGCAGATCTCCCAGCTCTCCAGCAGAACCGATTCGAAAGTGAAGTGAATTCGCGGGTACCTGACCAGCGGCTCCAGTCAGGTGCGGCTGATATTGGCCATCTCGACCCGCGGGCCTTTTTTTGCTTCACGACCATGCCGAGGCGAAGCGTTCCGCCCTTCTTGCCTTCCTCGGCGATCGGCGGTGCAAAAGGTCTGGCTGGAACAGGCCTGACGGATCGGTGCCCCGAGGTGGCGGCCGCGGAATCTGCGTCTTAAGCGGGAGATTTCGCTGCCGGCACCGGGCCCGGCAGCAGGCGTTCTTCCTATCCCGGCCGCAATCGCTTTCCTAAGCGGCCGTCAGTTATCGCCGACCAGCGCGTCCGCCTTCATTCCCTGCGGCGCGATGAACATTTCCATGTTCTCGCGCGACAGTTCCCAGTGCTCGAACACCAGGTCGACGACGGCGTCCTCCTCATGCGCGCCGATGGCCGAGATGAAGCCGTCATGATGTTCGACCGCCGTCTGCAGCCGCTTGCGCATGTCGTCGTTGCGTGGGCGGAAGAAGGTATGGCCGATGCGGGCGTGGTCGATCAGCAACCTGCCGAGGCTGGGCTGAAGATAGGCGTTCGCAGACATCTCACCGATGATCTCGTGAAACCTGTTGTTCTCGACCACCATGGAAAGCGCGTCGCCTGACTTGCTGGCGGCGCGGAAACGCTCCTGCGTGTCCTTAAGGTCTACCATCTGCGAAGGCTTGAAATTCTGCACGGCCAACCGGCCGATGGCGGCGTAGACCATGGGGGCGACCAGGAAGAATTGCCGAAGGGTCGAATGGTTCATCGGAACGACCCTGGCGCCCCGGTTCGCGCGGATCTCGATGTAACCTTCGCCCTCCAGCCGGCGGAAGATTTCCCTGACAGGGGTCCGCGACAGGCCATAGCGCTCGCTCAGCGCCACCTCGTCCAGATCCTCGTCAGGATCGAGTTCCATTGTCAGGATGCGACGTTTCAGATCGTCATAGAGACTGCCCTTGCTTCCCTTCATGGCGCACCTTCGGAATCATCTCTGCCAATCGACATACCTGGCACGGTTGGAAGAGTCGCATGCACTTGCAAGTGAGTCAACGGATTGTATTTTCTTGGTACACAATATAAGACCGGATGGATCGGTGGCACAATGACAGCCCGGACGGCGATCTTGTCTGAATGAGCTTCGGATAACGCAAGGGACAGGTCCGCAAAGCATGGCCAAGAAGTTTGCGTTTCTCCTGGTGCGCGATTTCACTTTGTCGCCGCTGTCGCTTTTCATCGACACGCTGCGGCTCGCCGGCGATGAGGGCGATCGCAGCCGCAGGGTGGAGTTCGACTGGCAGATCGTCGGCGAGCGCGGCCTGCCGATCCGGGCGAGCTGTGGCGTCGAATTGCTGCCGACCAAGGCGATCGGCAATCCGGAGGACTTCGACAACGTCGTCGTGGTCGGAGGCCTGCTCGACACCAACCGCAATCTCAGCGCTGAAAAGGAGGCGTTCCTTCTGCGGGCCGCCGACAAGGGCGTGCCGATAACCGCGCTGTGCACGGGAAGCTTCGTGCTGGCCCGCTACGGCTTGCTGGACGGCTACAGCGCCGCCGTCAGCTGGTTCCACATCAAGGATTTTCGCGCCGAATTCCCCGATGTGAATGCGCATGCCGACAGCCTCTATTCGGTCGACCGCGGCCGCGCGACATGTGCCGGCGGCACCGGCGCGGCAGACCTCGCCGGTTATTTCGTGTCGCAATTCATCGGTCAGAAGGCGGCGGAAAAGGCCGCCAAGATCCTTGTGCTCGATCGCATCCGCAACATCCGGGACGTGCAGCCCGTCGGCGACCTGTTTCCCGAAGCGTCGAGCCGTGCGGTGAAACGGGCCTTGCTGCTGATGGAAAGCAGCCTGCAGGAAAAGATATCGGTCACCGAGATCGCAAGCCGGTTGAATTGCTCCCGGCGCCAGCTCGAGCGTCTTTTCGCGACCGAGCTGGGCACAAGCCCGATGGCCGCGTACCTGGCGCTCCGGGTTCACTACGCCAAGTCGCTGCTGGAAGGCAGCGACCTGCAGATAGGCGACATCGCCTACAGGTGCGGCTTCGAAAATGCCGGGCACTTCAGCCGGGTATTCCGCCAGCACACCGGCATCACGCCGACCAACCTCAGGCATCCAGGCCGCTTGGCTGCTCAAGCGGCGAAGCAGTGAATTCCTTAAGGCCGATGCGAACAGGGGCTTGGTAGGCTACGAAATCCGCTGCCCGTTCTCGTCCAGCAAAACACAGCCGCTCGGATCGAACCCGACCTCGATGATCTCGCCCTCCCGGACGATGCGGCCGTTGATCGGCGCGTTGGCGCGGATGCTCGTCTTGCCGCCGAAGTCGATCTCGTAAATGGCGCTGCCGCCGAGATAGGAGGTCGAGACGACCCGGCCGGAGAGCCGGTTGCCGCCTGCTGCAGGACCGACCGACAGTTTCTGCGGCCGCACCACCACGGTGATCTTGCTGCCCGGCGCCAGCGGCCGCGGCGACATCACGTTGACCGTCTGGCCAGCGGCAAGCGTCACCGCTATCTGCCCGTCAGATCTGCTGACGGTGCCGGCAAGCATGTTGGCCTTGCCGAGGAAGTCGGCGACGAAGGCGGTGGCGGGCCGCTCATAGACTTCCTCCGGCGTGCCGATCTGCTCGACCGAGCCGGCGTTCATCACCACGATGCGGTCCGACATGGAGAGCGCTTCTTCCTGGTCGTGGGTGACGAAGATGGCGGTGATGCCGGTTGCCTTCTGGATCTTCTTGATCTCGACGCGCATCTCCTCGCGCATGTTGGCGTCGAGCGCCGATAGCGGCTCGTCGAGCAGCAGCACCTGCGGTTCGAAGACGATGGCCCGCGCCAGCGCGATGCGCTGCTGCTGCCCGCCCGACAATTGTGAGGGCAGCTTCTTCTCGCTGCCCGGCAGCCGCACCATGTCGAGCGCCCGGCCGACCCTGCGCGCGATCTCGGGCTTCGGCACGTTGCGATACTTCAGGCCGAAGGCGACATTGTCGAACACGCTCTTGTGCGGGAACAGCGCGTAGCTCTGGAACACCAGGCCGATGTTGCGCTTGTAGATCGGCACGTCGTCGACCCGCCGCCCATCGATCATGATCTGGCCGCCCGAAATGTCGACCAGCCCGGCGATGGAGCGCAGGATCGTCGTCTTGCCGCAGCCCGACGGCCCAAGCAGGGTGACGAAACTGCCCTTGCGGATCGACAGCGAGAAGTCGCGCACCGCGACGAACTTGCCATAGGCGATGTCGATGTCGCGGAACTCGACCGCTGGCTGCTCCGCACTCATGTTGGGAGCTGTGCCGGGTGCCCCGGCCGAGACCGGCCGGGGGCTGAGTGACGCTTCGCTTCTGTCAGGCACCTTTCGCGATCCTGTCCCACTGCTTGGTCCAGGCGTCCTCGTTGGTCGCCCAGTAGACCGGATCGGCGAAGGTCAGCGCCTTCATCGAGCCGGTCTTGTCGAAAGCCGGCAGCTTCTCGATCTTCTCGGTTAGCTTCACCTTGGTCGGGTCGAGCGACGGCGGGTAGCTCTGGCCCTCGGCCACCGCGATCGAGGTCGCCGGATCGAGCATGAAGTTGATCAGCTCTTCGCATTCGGTCATCGGCGAGCCTTTCAGGATCAGCATGTCCTCCATCCAGGCATAGGAGCCCGCCGGATCGAGATAGCCGATCGGATGGCCCTGATCCTGCAGGGCGGCGACGCGGCCCGACCAGGCGTCGGTCACCACGATCTCGCCCTTGGACAACAGGTCCATCAGTTCCGCGCCGGAGCTCCAGAATTTCTTGGCGAGGTCGCGCGTCTCGCGCACCTTGGCCCAGATCGTATCCATGTCCTTGATGTTGTTGGGATCCTGTCCGGTGGCCAAAGCCGCGTACCAGACGCGGGTGGTCATGTCGGCATAGCCGCCGACCTTGCCGGCGTATTTCTTGTCGAGCAGCAGGCCGGCACCCTTTTCCTTCGCCTCCTCGGGCGAGATCACCTTGGTGTTGTAGGCGATGCCGGTGGTGCCGTAGTCGTAGGGCACCGCCGAGAGCTTTGGCGTCAGCTTGCGGAACGGCTCGATCATCGGCTGCAGCACATTCGCCATGTTGGGAATGTTGGCCTCGTTGATCTCCGAGTTCATGCCGGCATTGACGTATTTGATGTAGTAGTTGACGCCGGACGAATGCACGATCTGGAAGTCGCCTGGCTTCGCCGTCTTGATCTTGGTGATGATCTCGTTCTCGTCGCCGAACGTGCCCTGGACCACCTTGATCTTGGTCTTGGCTGTGTAGGGCTGGAAGGCGTATTTGTCGATCGCCTCCTGCACGGTTCCGCCCCAGCCGTCGAAGCGCACCTGCTCGACCGCGGCGAGCGCGCGGCTCATCCACGGCATGGAGAGGCCCGCCGAGGCCGCGGCGGCGGCGGTCAGGCTCAGAAAGGTGCGGCGGCTCAAATCGCCGTTCACGTAGCGGTCATGCAGCCGTTCCAGCCGTTTGGTGGTGGATAGTTTCATTTTGCTTCCTCCTTTGGTTCGCCTCGTCTTCTCAATTTTGTCAGGCTTTGCATGAGAATGCCGCCGATCAGCGGGATGCCGACGGTCACCAGGATCATGACCGTGCCCAGTGCATTGATCTCCGGGCTGATCGAAATCTTCAGCATCGAAAGGATTTGGGTAGGCATGGTCTCGACGCCGGCCGGCCGCCAGAACAGGCTGGCCGAGGTGTTGTCGAACGAGATGGTGAAGGCGAGCAGCGCGCCGGCAACGACCGCCGGGATGAGCAGCGGCAGCGTGATCTCGCGGAAGGACGAGAAGCGCGAGGCGCCGAGCGAAAGCGCGGCCTCCTCATAGACGCGCCGGATGCCCACCATGCGCGCCTGGGTGATCAGCACCACATAGGGCACGGCGAGCAGAATATGGCCGAGCACCAGGAGGAGCAACGTTCGCGGCTGGTCGACCGCCTTGATCAGCACCAGGAGGCCGACGCCCAGAATGGTTTCGGGCACCAGCGCCGGCAGGATCACCAGCGTGCTCAGCGTCTGCTTGCCGGGGAACTCGAAACGCACCAGCGCGAACGAGGTGACGACGCCGATCGCCGTGGTGGCGGCCGCAGTGACCAGGGCGATCCACAGCGACGTTCGGAACGCGGCCAGCACCGCCTCATTGGCCATCAGCTTGCCGTACCATTGCAGCGAAAAGCCGGTCATCGGGAAGCCGCCGAACATCGAGGCGTTGAACGACAGGATGACGGTCGCCGCAATCGGCGCGAACATGAAGATGTAGACGCAGAGCGTGACGAAGCCAGTCAGCCGCCAGGCCCATCTGCCTTCCTCTTTCCGGCGTGCAGGCTTCATCCGCCCAATCCCCTCATCCTCCAAGGCCTTTGACGATCTGCGACATGCCCATGTAGCGGGTGTAGATGGCGGCGAAGAAACCGAGCACGACGAACAGCACGATCGAAAGCGTGGCGCCCATCGGCCAGTTCAGCTCGCTCATGATGGTGTCGTAGATCAGATTGCCGAACAGCGCGTCGCGGCCCGAGCCCAGAAGCTGCGGCGTCACATAGCTGCCGGCGGCAAGCACGAAGCAGAGCAGCAGGCCGGCCGCGAGGCCGGGCAACGAAAGCGGCAGCGTCACCTCGCGAAACGCCTGCGCACTGGTGCAGCCCATCGAGCGGGCTGCCGCAATCAGCGTGCGGTCGATGCTTTCCAGGCTGACATAGACGTTGAGGATCATGTAGGGCAGCAGGAAATGCAGCAGCCCCATGATCACCGCGCCCTCGGTGTAGAGCATCGGCAGCGGCTCGCTGACAATGCCCAACTTTATGAGCGCCACGTTGATGACGCCCTGTTCGCCGAGAATGTTGATCCAGGAAAAGGTGCGGATGGTGAAGCTGATCCAGAACGGCACGATGAGCAGGAGAAGCAGCAGCCACTTGTGCCTGAAGCTCGTCGCCCAGATGAAATAGGCCGGAAAATAGCCGAGCACGCCGCAGAGCAGCGCGGTGATGGCGCCGACCCGCAGCGTCTTCAACAGGAAGCCGTGATAGTAGCTGTCGGTGAGGAATTCGTGCCAGTTCGCGGTTGTCAGCGCGCTGGTTTCCACGCCGGCGGTGACGAAGGTGAAGAAGGTGTAGACCGACATCACGGCGATCGGCAGCACCAGGAAGAAGATCAAGAGCAGCAGCACCGGCGCGATAAGCATCCAGGCCAGCCGTGGATCATACAAGGTCCATCGATTTTTCATGCGCACCCGAAGGTCCGCGCTTTCTTTGAAGCGCTTCTGTTCCCGCAGCTCAGATTGGGTGATTGGGCGCGCGATGTCTACAGGCGGCGATTGAGCCAGAGAGCCTCCGACTGTTGGCGATCGCGTCGTGCCGTGCCTCCACGCAAACAGTCCAGGCAAGCAAGGGAAAGGGCCCGACATCGGGCCCTTCCCATTCTACCGGACACTCGGTGCGGCTGGATCAGGTAGCGCCAATTGGCGGAGGGAATGACCGCTTTGACCGCCCCTTATTTCAGCCCAATGGTCATGCCGCTGAGATCGGCATTGATCTGCAGGCCTACCTGCCGGCCTGTGAGCTGGAGCTCGGCGCCCTTGTCGTTGGTCATGACGATCACCTGAGCGCCTCTGCCGAGCGCGCCGCCGCCGCCCGCTGCGCCGTACACTCCCGCCACGTCGCGGGCGCGGCGAATGTGGCGCACTGTGCCTTTGAAATAGGTCTTGGAAGCCCCGAAGGCGAGGCCGCCCGAGATGCCCCCGATCGAGATGGGATAGTTGCGACCACGGAAGGTCAGCGTCCCTTCGCCGCCGGCGCCACCGATGAAGAAGGCCGCCTTATAGATGGAGAAGCGGATCGTGCCGCTGTCGGCGTGAGCAGCGCTGGCAAAGCTCACGCCGACAGCGGCGATGACCGCAATCGCGGCTGAACGAATTCTGGACATGGTGAGACTCCTCGAAAGCGCCGATTGCCCAACCGGCAGGGCACGTCAGCGTTGTATGAAACGATAGCTGAACAGTCTCGCAGGTCTTTTGGTTCCAAGGCTGGCGGATTGAATCCGGTTGCGAGAGGACGCCACGAAAGCAGGCGGCATAGCGTCGTGTAGCTATCTCGGGGTCTCATCGGCTCGCTCAGCGCCTCCTCCGCGCGCTGCGGACTCAGGCGCCCAATTCTTGCCTGTGCGCCTTGACGAGGTCGGCCATGCTGTCGAAGCGGAAATCCACATTTGGCATGTCGCCGGGGTGCATCGTGGCGCCGAAGCCCTGGTCGGCATGACGGCGATAGATCCAGCACGATGCCAGGCCGACGCGATTGGCGGGAGCGTGATCATGGAACATGCTTTCGGCAGTGTGCAGGACTTGGCTTTTCTCCACCCCGATCGTCGCCAGCTTTTCGAGCATATAGTCGAAGTTGCGGGCGGAAGGTTTGTAGGAGCCGATGTCCTCTGCCGTGTATATCGCGTCGAAGTCGACGCCGAGCTTCTTGTTGCTGAACGAAAAGCTCTTGTTGTCGACGTTGGAAAGGATGATCAGCTTGTAGTGCTGCTTGAGATACCGCAAGGCTTCCGCCGAGTCGGCAAAGGCCGGCCAATCCTTCACGCTTTCGCCATAGGCCGTGCATTCCTCTGCGGTGGCGACGACGCCCCATTCCTCGGCAAGCCGCTTGTAGACGATCGGCAGAAGGTCGCGGTAGCGTCTTGCCGGAGTCCATTTCTGCTGGCTGGATTCGTGCCGGGCATGCGCCTCGAGGATGTCGTCGCGGCTCAAACGGCGGCCGGCGCGCTCTGTCAGCGGCTTCAGGCCCTCGATCATGCCGGATTCCCAGTCGATGAGCGTGCCGTAGCAGTCGAAGGTCAGGGCCTTGAAATCGGTCAGCTTCATGGAATTGCACTCCTTGTTGGTGTCGCGTGATTATCCGGCAGGCTGCTCGCATGAGCTCAGACGCGCTTTGTCCTTCGATGCAGCGCTCCTCGATGAGGTCAGCCAGACACCGAACAGGGTCACCGCCAGGCCGAGGAACATCGCTCTCGATAGCGGTTCGCCGAAGATCAGCCACGCCCAGAGCATCGTCACCGGCGGGCTGAGATAGACCACGCTGCTGACCTGTGCGGCGGTGTAGTGACGCAGGCTCATATAGTAGACGCCGTAGCAGAAGAAGGTCGAGAACAGCACCAGCCACGCCATGCCGAACTGGAAACGCCCATCGAGCGGCGGTGTCAGGCCGCCGTTCCATTCGGCGCAGGCGGCAAAGAGGATCGCCGCCGTCAGGCATTGAATGCACAAGCTCTGATGGATGGGCATATCGATCGTCCTGATCCGCTTCTGCACCACGGTCGCCAGGGCGAACACCAGCATGGAAGCGACCGTGAGGACATAGGCCCAGACCGGTGCTTTGCCGAGACTGAGGCTGTCCAGGGAGACGATAAGGACGCCGCTCGCGCCCAGGGCTGTTCCGATCCATTGTCTTGCGCTCAGCCGGAGGCCGAGAATGGGCTGCGACAGCGCCGCGATGGCGAGAGGGACAAGATCGGAGATCAGCGCGACAAGGCCGGTCGGAACGCGCTGGCCGATGGCAAGGGCGAATCCGCCTAGATAGAGGAACATCGTCGCCACGCCGAACGCCATCTGCTGCGCCAATGCGCGCCCGCTGATGCGCTGCCCGATCAGCAGAGCAAATGGCAGAAGGATAAGTCCGGACAAAAAAGTCCGCCAGAACAGGACCAGCATGACGTCGGCGTTCTCGCTGGCGTAGCGGATGCCGACGAAGCCGGAGCTCCAGCTTAGGACCAGGGCTGCCGCCACGGTCGGCCATACCAGAGGATGAGGCTTGTTCTGCAGAAGCGTCATGGGCTGTCTTTATTCGAGCGGTGCGAGATGCTCCTGAAGCGGATCACCAGCGCTGTCTGGCGCAGACTTATGGCTGCACACTCGCTGCCTTGCACATGACAAATTTCGATAGGCTCATGAAACAGCCACAAACAATGACATAAGGATTTGCCCAAAAGCCTGCTCTGTGTCAGACCTTTGGCCGCGTTGCTTCATTGCGAGCGAGGATTGTCATGGCTGGAATTATGAGCCGCCGCCTGGATGTCGATGCCCTGCGGGCGCTGGTCGCGATCGAGAAACACGGCGGTGTCACTCGTGCGGCCGAGATTCTGGGGTTGTCGCAATCGGCCGTCAGCCACAAGATGAGGCGGCTGGAAGCGAGCCTCGACTGCGAAATCCTCAGCCGGAAGCCAAACGCGCCGCTGTTCACCACGGCCGGGCACGATCTCCTGGCTTATGCGCGGCGCATCCTGGGAATTCATGACGAGGCGGTACTGAGCCTCTCGAAAAGCACGCTGCAAGGCAAGATCGCGCTGGGAATGACCGAGGATACGACCTGCACGGATCTCTCGCGCATTCTTGGCCGGTTCCGCAGGCTCCATCCCGAGGTGAGCGTCCGTACGCAAGTGCGCATGAGCCTCGTCTTGCGGGAGCAGCTCAGCCAGGGGGCCCTTGACGCCGCGATCGTCCAGCTGTTCCAGCACGAGGTTCGTCCCGCCGACATCGTCCTCTACCGCGAGACGCTGCACTGGGTGAAGTCGCCGGATCTGGTCCTGTCGAAGGAAAAGCCGATCCCGTTCCTGTCCTTCGACGAGAACTGCTTCTATCGGCGTTGGGGTCTCGATCTTGGGCAGGATGAGGGAACGGTGTTCGAGACCGTGTTCGAATGCTCCAGCGCAGCCGGCATCGTCGCCGGCGTGACCTCCGGGCTCGGCGTCGCGCTCCTGAGCCAGCGGCACCTGCAACCCGGCATGGAGATCGTCGACAAGCACTTCCCCAAGCCGCCGGACCTGGCCTATGTGATCAGGCGCGCGCGCAACTCCCGAAATCCCGCGCTGGAGACTTTGGTCAGGGAGATCGAAGCCGAAGTCAAACGCTACGGGGCGCTTCAGATCGCCGTTTGAAACCGTCGTGCTGGCCAGGAGCGTGACGAGGCCGTCACAGATCACGCAGCGGCGCGATGCACTGGTATCCTGAAAAGAAGGCAGGAATGGAATTAGCATGGCGAAGCTCGTCTTCGGAATGAATCAGTCACTGGACGGCTATGTCGACCACGAGGCATTTGCGCCCGATCCCGCGCTGTTTCGTCACTGGATAGAGCAAGTGCGCGGCCTGACGGGCAGCGTGTACGGCCGTCGCATGTACGAGGTCATGCGCTACTGGGACGAGGACCGTTCCGAGTGGACCCCTGAGCTCCGCGAATTCGCGACGGCGTGGCGGAGCCAGCCGAAGTGGGTCGTGTCGAGCACGCTGCAGTCCGTTGGCCCCAACGCCACGCTTGTCGAAGGCGGCCTGGCGGAGATGATACGTGACCTGAAGGCTCGGCTCGCTGGGGAGATCGCCGTTTCCGGACCGGACCTGGCGCGAAGCCTGACCGACCTCGGGCTTATCGATGAGTATCGTCTCTACATCCATCCCGTCGTGCTTGGTCACGGAAAGCCATTCTTCGCCGGCCCCCGGCCGCGGCTCCGGCTCGTGGCCAGTGATTTGATCGGGGAGGAAGCGATCAGGTTGACTTATGTTCCCGCGTAGGCACGCAACTCCCCGACGGACGGGCGCGTCGGGCGGAGCGCCCGCTCACCTCTCCGCAAACGCGCGGGCGAACGAATCCACCATCGGCCGCGCCAGATACTCGAAGAAGGTCCGGTCGCCGGTGTTGATGAAGGCTTCGACCGGCGTTCCCGGATAGAGTTGCTCCGGCTTGACGCCGGGCGGGAGCGCGTCGGCGATCTTCAGCTTGGCGCGGAAATAGGGTTCGTGGGTAGCCTGGTCGATCAGCCGGTCGGCCGAGATCTGCGTCACGGTCGCCGATACCTCCGGCGTCAGCCGCGTGTTGAGCGCTGACAGCCTGAGCTTCGCCGGCTGGCCGACGCGCACCTGATCGACGTCTTTCGGCCGCAGCTTGGCATCGACGTTGAGGCCCGATGCGGTGGGCAGGATCTCCATGATCTTTTCGCCGGGCGCGATCACGCTGCCTTTCGCATTATAGGTGGAGGACACCACGATGCCCGCCGCCGGCGCCTTGATCGTCGTGCGCTGAAGCACCGCTTCGGCTGCCCTGATCTGCTCCTCGATGTCGGCGAGGTTGGTGCGCACCTCGTCGAGCTTGGTCAGCGCTTCCTCCACGCGCTGCGTGGTCAGCCGCTCGACCTGCACCTGCGCCTCGACGATCTGGCTGTTGGCCCCGGCAAGATTGGCCTCCAGCGCGCCGGCCTGGCCGACCAGATCGGCTTCCGAGCGCAGCAACTGCGAATATTCGGTACGGTTGGTGAGGCCCTTGTCGAGCAGGCCTGTCTTGATGCCGAGCTCCTTCTTCACGACATCGGCCTGCTGCTGGATGGCGAGCTTCTGGGCGTTCAAGCCCACGACCGACTCGCGATGCATGGCGACCCGCTGCGCCATGATCGATTGCTCCGACCGGAACCGGGCGAGCCTGGCGTCGAACTCCTTCTGCTGCTCGCGGATGAGGTTTTGGAAATCCTGCTGGAACGGCGCCGGCGCTGCCTCGGTGATCGGCGCGAGCCTGTCCAGCCCGTCGCGCTCCGCCTCCAGCCGCGCCATGCTCGCCTTGAGCGCGATCGACTGCCTGGTCAGACGGTTGAGCTCGGCTTGCGCTGCCGTCCGGTCGAGCAGGATGAGGTCCTGGCCCTGCTGCACGCGGTCGCCCTCGCGGACCAGCAGCTGCTGGATGATGCCGCCCTCGGGCTGCTGGATGAGGATGTTGCCGCCCGTCGCCGAGATCGTGCCCTGCGTGATTACCGCGCCGGACAGCGGCGCGCTTACCGCCCAATAGCCGAAGTCGCCCGCAAAGAGCGCGATTGCCGCATATCCTATGAAGGCCACGCGCCGGAAGTCGGTGCGCGGCTGTCCATCCCAGGCAAGGCTCTCGATCGCCATCGTCTAGGATCCGAAGCGGATGCCGTGCGTGCGGATCATCGGCGCGAATGATCCGGTCACCACCGTGCCCTGCTGGGCGGCCGGGGCGTTGCCGGCGCCTCTATCGACAGTGGACCGCCGCAGCACCTCGGCGCTCGGGCCGAAGGCCTCGATCACACCACCGCGCAGAACCATCACGCGGTCGCAGGCCGTTGCGATGGACGGCCGATGTGTGATCACGAGGATCGTGACGCCGGCCGCCCGCGCGGCGACCAGAACCACTTCGAGCGCCGCCTCGCCGCTGCCGTCGAGATGGGAACTGGGCTCGTCGAGCACGAGAATGCGCGGGTTGCCGTAGAAGGCGCGCGCCAGCCCGATCCGCTGCCGCTCGCCGCCCGAGAGCGTCCTGTCGGAAGGGCCGATCATCGTCTGGTAGCCGTCGCGCTGCGCCAGGATCAACTCATGCGCCTGGGCGCGCCTGGCGGCCTCGACGATCGCGGCGTCCTCTGCCTGCGCGTCGAAGCGGGCGACATTGTCGCCGATCGTGCCGGGAAAGAGCTCCACCTCCTGCGCCAGGTAGCCGATCTGTCTCCCGAGCTGTTTTTCGTCCCACGTCCTGAGGTCGGCGCCGTCGATCCTCACTGCGCCCCCGGTCGGCTGCGCGGCACCGACAAGCAGCCGCGCCAGCGTCGATTTGCCGGCGCCGCTCGGCCCGACGATCGCCACCGCTTCGCCCGCGCCGATCTGGAAATTCAGCCGCTTGAGGATAGGTTCGGTGCCGGGCTGCGCGTTCGGCGCCATGAAGAAAACGTCCTGCACCGAAATCGCGCCTAATGGATCGGGGAGCGCCAGTTTCCGCTTCCCAGCCGGATGCGCAGCAAGCGCCGTCTCCAGCCGCTTCCAGGCCAGCTTTGCCTCGACGATCTGCCGCCAGGCGCCGATCAGCTGGTCGAGCGGCTGCAGCGCGCGCGACGACACCAGCGAGGAGGCGAAGATCATACCCGCCGTCATCTGCCCCTCGAGCACCAGCCACGCGCCGGCGCCGAGGATCGCCAGCTGCAGCATCATGCGCAGCGCCCGCGAGGCGCCGCTGAAGATCGCATTGGCGCTCGACGAACGGTCGTAAAGCGTGAGCGCTGCCCCGACATGCCGCCCCCAGACCCGAGCGGCGTTCTCGACCATGCCCATGGCGCGCAGCGTTTCGGCATTGCGGGCAAAGACCTGTTCCGCATGGCTCGCCAACGCCGAGCGTTCCGCGGACATGGCATCGTTCCGGCCAATGGCGAGCTGGTTCGCGACGACAAGGACGAGCAGAAGCACCGCGCCGGCGACTGTCACCCAGAACAGCACCGGATGGATCAGATAGAGCAAAGCGAGGAAGACGGGCGCAAAGGGCAGGTCGAACAGCACCGCCACGCCGCGCGACCGGACGAAGGCGCAGACCGAGGCGAGATCACGCAGCGGCGACAGGCCGCCGGCATATTTGGGCGCCAGCGAGAGGGCGAATGTCCTTGCCCCGAGCTTCCTGTCGACGGCGGCCGCGACGCGCTGCGTGTAGACGGCGCGGATCGCGTCCAGCAGTCCGAGGAAAGCGAGCGCAAGAACCGCAATCGCCGACAGATAGACCAGCGTCTCGACGCTGGAGGAGGGCAGCACGCGGTCATAGACCTGCAGCAGATAAAGCGGGATCACCAGAAGCAGGATGTTGATCAGCAGCGAGAAGAGCCCGACATCGCCGACGGCGCGCAGGAACACCGCCCGCAGGCTCGACGGTGCAGTCATATCGGCCGCCGCTAAATCATCCCGGGACATCGAACCGATCGCCTGAAAATCTTAAGCGTGGCCCCCAAACTCGGAACCGTGATGCAGCGTGCTGCTGCCGAAGCTGTGCGTGGCAGTGCTGTGCGTTGCGGTGGTGGTGCTGCTGGTGGCGATCAGGGGGTTAGCCTCCACAGCGTCCAGCGTATAGGCGCGGATGTAGTCGATCTTCATCTCGGCCGGTGTGGCAAGATGATCCGGCGGCGCGCCGGCCTGGCCGCCGATCGCAAGATTGACCAGCATGTACATGGGCTTGTCCATGTCCGAGGGCGTCGCCGCTTCCGCGACCTGCACGCCGTCATAGGTCCAGACAAGCTTGTCCGGCGTCCACAGCAGGCCATAGGTGTGGAAACCGGCAATATCCATCACATTCACCGTAGACCCGACCATGGTGTGCGTCCCCGTCTCCATCGTATGCGCGGTCATCAGAAGCGAGTTCGGGGTCTGGCCGTATCTTTCGATGACGTCCAGCTCAGGCGGCCACGAGCCGTCTTCCGGCAGCAGCCAGAAGGCCGGCCAGGCGCCGGCGTTTTCCGGCAGGTCGGCGCGCATTTCGAAATAGCCGTATGTCTGCGAGAAGCTGTCATGCGTGGTCAGGATGCCGGACGTGTATTCGTAATTGTTGATCAGCGGCTTGATGTCCGCCGGCGCTTGCGCCGCGGTGATGGTGAGCACGCCGTTGTTCACGCTGAACGGGTGGACCGAGCTCGTCGGCGCGTAATTGGCGTCGATATACCATTGCAGCTCGTTGTTGGTGGCGAGCGTGCTGCCGTTCGGCGCGCCCCACCAGAAGTTGGTATCCCACGTGCCGCCTTGGCTGTTGTGGAGGTTCAGCGCGTTGAAGTCGTCGCTGAAAGACAGCGTCATGTCGGACTTGTCGATCGGCAGCTGGAATTGGCTGGGCTGCAGCTTGTCGATGGTCGTGTCCTTGAACATGAGGATCTCGCCGGATCCGAGGTTCAAGATGACGTTCGGTCCCGCCTGGATCATGTTCGAGTGGATGGCGTCGAAGGAAGTGAACCCATAGCCATCGAGACGGACGCTGTCAGTCGCGGCAAAATTGGCGATCAGGTCGCTTCCGTTGCCTTTCGCGATGATGAAAGTGTCGTAACCGCCGCCGCCATCGATCAGCACATCATTGCCCTTGCCGCCGTCCAGCGTCTGGTGGCCGGCCTTGGCGGTGATGATGTTGTCCAGGTCGTTTCCAAAAGCGTAGTTCTTGGCGTTGGTGACGATCAGGTTCTCGACATTGTCGGGAAGCGTGTAGCTCATCCATGTGCTGATGGTGTCGATGCCTGCCCCATAGCCCTCGGCCACCTTGTTGCCCGCGGCATAGAGATAATAGATGTCATCGCCGTAGCTCCCGTGCATGGTGACATTGACGCCGGAAGCTCCATAGAAGGTGTCGTTTCCGGAGGTGCCCCACAAGTCCGGTCCGGACCCCGCCGCCGAGTACCAATGGTTGGACGAGCCGCTATAGGGGAGAGGAACGCCTACGGCATTGACGAAGCTGCTCATCGGACAACCCTCCTCGCAATACACGGCTTGCTTGAATCGGCGATGCGAACTCAACCGATCGCTAGCGGGTCAACTGGTAATTCCGGGTATCGTTCCAAGGAATTGTGTAATAGTACAGAGAAAATTTGCCGTTCAGCGATCAATTATTCGCAAGAAAAGAGAGTGAGAACGCCCTAATACAATTTGCACGCGAGGGCTCACTCAGTTTTACACAATATTACTAATTTCTTTTATCAAAAATTAAGCATCGCGGCGCGAGGAGTTCGCGTAGGCGGCACGACTCACCTGAGCGGCGGGGCCCGATCCGGCGGATGCTCGCCTGATGCCTTCCGCGCTCAAAGGGCAGCGTCGTCGGCTCACGCCTTGCCCATCGCGATCGACTTCAGGAACGCGGCCGCCAGTCCCTTGGCAACGGCCTGGTCGAAGCCTGCTTCGCGCATCGTCTCGATCGCGGCCGCTGTCGTGCCGCGATAGCCGAGAAAGGCCTCGACCGTATCGGCCGGAGAAGCGTCGTTGAGCTCCAGCAGCCGGCCGGTTCCGGTGAGAACGGTGTTGACCGCGCGGCGCGCGACCTCCGGCTTGAGGCCGAAGGCCACGGCGTCGCGCATCATCGCTTCGGCGAGCAGGGCAGGGAAGGCGGGCCCCGAGCCCGTCAGCCCGGTGAGATAGTCGATGTCGCGCTCGCTGCCGACCTCATCCTCAACGCCGCAGGCTCCGAAGATCGCGCGCACGGTCGCGCGGTCCAATTCGGTGGCGTCGCCGCTCGCGATCCACGGCGTGTACGATTTGCCGACCTCGGCAGCCGCGTTGGGCAGCGTGCGCACCACGCGGCCGGTGCCGTGCTTCTCGCCGATCTCGGCCAATCGGATGCCGGCCATAACCGAAATCACCAGCTTGCCCTTGGCATCCAGCTCGAGCGACGGCCAGTCCTGCGGCCGCACGGAAAGCATGATGACGTCCGAGCGGTTGGCGAGCGCCTGGTTGTCGCCGGTCCAGAAGACGCCTGGAAAGCGATCCGGCTTGGTGCTGCGATAGGAGAGGGCAAGGTTCTCCGCCCGCGCGACGCCGGCCGAAAGCGCGGCACCCGCGATGGCGCCGCCCAGCCAGCCGGCGCCGCCGACAATGCCCAGCCTGAGTGAAGCGCTCATTCGTGTCTCCCTTGCAGTCTTAACGGTGCGGGAGGCGGCGGCCATTGTCCAGCGGTCAGCCGCAGCCGCGTACCGGCGAGCGACAGCTGTGCCTGCCGAAACGAGCCTCAGTACCCCCGCATCAATCCACCATCGACGCGGATGTTCTCGCCGGTGATATAGGCCGCGCCGTCGGAAGCGAGGAAGGAGATCGTTGCCGCCACTTCCTCGGATGTGCCGTAGCGCTTCATCGGCACGCTCTGGCGGCGTTCCTCTACGCCGGGCAGGCTGTCGATCCAGCCCGGCAGCACGTTGTTGATGCGGATGTTATCGGCCGCATAGGTGTCGGCAAAGATCTTGGTGAAGGCGGCGAGCCCGGCGCGCGCCACCGCCGAGGTCGGGAAGGCGACGCTCGGCTCGAACGCCCAGGCGGTCGAGATGTTGATGATGACGCCCGCCTTCTGCTTCTGCATCACCGGCGTCACCAGCCGGGTCGGTCGCACGACGTTGAGGAAATAGGTGTCGATGCCCTTGTGCCAGTCTTCGTCGCTGATCTCGATGATCTGCGCGCGCGGCCCGTGGCCGGCGCTGTTGACCAGCACGTCGATGCGGCCCCAGCGTTCCAGCGCGCCGTCGGTCAGCCGCTTCAGATCCTCGTTCGACTGGTTGGAGCCGGTGACGCCGAAACCGCCGAGTTCGTTGCCCAGCGCCTCGCCCTTACCGGAGGAGGAGAGCACGCCGACCTTGAAGCCGTCGGCGGCCAGCCGCTTCGCCGCCGCCGCGCCCATGCCGCTGCCCCCCGCCGTCACCAGAGCTACTTTTTCTCCTGCCATGTCGCTGTCCATCCTTGTTGAAAGCGCCTCTGTTAGCACGCGGCGGTGCAGGGCACGAACCGGTTTGGATTGCGCCACGATGCCGATTGGCGAAAGCGGACGCGGAGTCCGAACGCCATGCTCACACCTTGAAACCGCTCATCAGCGCCTTCGACACCATCGCACAGCGTCCGGGCTTCACGTCGCCCGCCTTCAGTGGCACGCCCTTTCCAGCCGGCACCGCCGGCCGGTACCAGCTCCGCAGCGCCTGGTCGCTGGCGCAATAGCCCCAATTGACGAGATCGATCGTCTCCTCGCTTCCCAGGAAATGAAGCGACGTGCCGATATCGGCAGGCGCGATTGCCGCGCTTTGCACGAAGCTCGGCTCGGCGGCGTCAGGCTTGCTGGCGATCGACCAGTAGACGCCGCGGGTGGCGGCATAGTCGGGCCGGGTCGCGTCATTGGGCAGGCCCTGGTCGTCGGCATCCTTCGCCGCCTGGAAGCGGGCGATGAGGTCGCGCCGCCGGAGCGAGCGCACCTGGTTGTCGGTGGTGTCGAGCACGCGCTTCAACTGCGAGAACCAGTTCCAGTAGCCGGAGCCGGACGCTCGCCAGGGCGCGCCGGCGTCGCTGACCAACAGCCAGCGGCAGCGCTTCAGCGCCGGCTCGATGCCGTGATTGTCATAGACGCCGCCATCGGTGAGCACGGCGCGGCCGGCCGGGACCGGCGGGCCGACGCTCGCGTCGAGCTTGTCGTTCTCCCACGCGAACTGAGTGAGGTCGAGCCTGAGCGGCGACAGAAACGGCGGGAAGGCGGACGACGCCGCGACCGCGGTCGCGACCGGCAGGTCCGCATGCTTGGCCATGCCGATCCGGTAATCGGCAATGTAGCGGTTGGACATGCGAAACAGCGAGCCGGTGCTGAGATTGCTCGAGCAGAACACGAACCACGGACGCCGGGTCAGGCTCTTCAGCGTCGGCACCTTGCCGTCGAACAGATGGCGCTCGTAGCAGGTGGCGACTTCGCGCGCCGCGCTCGAAAACGGGTTGAACACGCCCTTGAGGATCGACGGCGCGTCAAGGAAGACCTGCGAGAAAGCGAGGATTTTTTCGACGTAAAGCTCGCGGAAATTCGTGGCAACGCCGTCGGCAAAGCTGAGGCGCGGCCAGAGAACCGCAAGCAGCCCGGCGGCGATCGAGCCGCCCGAGACCGAACTGACCATGTCGATTTTCTGAAGCAGGCCGGCCTCGTTCAGCCGGCAGAGCACGCCGGCATGGAACAGCATGGCGCGATAGCCGCCGCCCGACAGGCAGAGGCCGAGCTCGTAATGCTCGACCTTGTCGTCAGCCGGTGACGATCCGGCTGGAATCGGCTCCATCGCGCCCCCCTTCTGCCTGTCCGTTCGGCATTCGAGCTCGGCTTTGCTCAATCCAGCCCAGCGCAGCCATTCTGGCAAGCGGGGGAAACGCGTAACGTCGCGGATTGGAAATCGGGTCGCGTGCCGGCCGCTCCGTCGCGGCCGGGTGCATAGACCCTGCGATCGATCTTTACTGACTGATCTCGGGCTCGACGAGCCTTGCCAGGTTCTTGAGCGACTCCTGCCAGCCGAGATAGCAGGCCTCGGCGGGGATGGCGTCCGGAATGCCGGCCTGGGTGATCTCCATCTCCGTGCCGACCGAGACTTTCTTCAACGTCACCGTCACCTGCATCTCGCCGGGCAGGTTAGGATCGTCGAACTTGTCGGTGTAGCGCACGAGCTCACCCGGAACGAGCTCGACATAGTCGCCGCCGAAAGCATGGCTTTCGCCCGTGGTGAAGTTGCGGAACGACATTTTGAAGTTGCCGCCGGCCTTTGCATCCAAGTGATGCACCGTGCAGGTGAAGCCGTTCGGCGGCAGCCATTTCGCCAGCGCGTCCGCCTCGATGAAAGCGCGATAGACTTTTTCAGGTTTGGTGGAAAGCACGCGGTGCAGGCGGACAGTGCTGGGCATTTCGTTTCTCCTGTTGATTGCCGGTCTATGCTCCTATGACGAACGGTGATTGGCCAGTCCGACATCGATGGTGAAGTTTTTTGATCGCTGCTGCCGATCTCTCGATGGGGAGATTATCCGAACCGGTTGCCTTGCACGCCGCGCACGCCGGGCCTGAGCGCGAACAGGCCGCCTTCGAAGGGGTTGGCGTCGAGATGCTCGGCGCTCATGGTGAAGCGCGCCGAGGTGACGAACAGCGTGTCGAGGCCGGGGCCGCCGAAGGCGCAGCTCGTCGGCCAGCTGCAGGGCAATTCGGCGATCCGGTCCAGCTTGCCGTCGGGCGCGATGCGGGCGAGGCAGCTTCCGCCAACCACCCGGCAGTTCCAGATATAGCCCTCTGCGTCAAGGCAGGAGCCGTCCGGCAGGCCGCGCTCGAAGCCGGTGAAGAAGGGGAGCGCCCGGCCGAGCCGTCCCGCCTTCTTGTCCCAGTCATAGCTGTAGAGCGCGTTCTTCGTCGTGTCGGCGGTGACGAAGCGTCCGTCGGGCAGCCACACCATCGTGTTGGTGATGCCGAACCGGTCTTCGCTGAGCGGCGTCGCTTTGCCCTCCCGGCCGACCCGGTAGAGCCGACCTTCATCGCTGGCGATGGGCACCGGCGCGTCGTCCGGGCCGATGTTGTTGGCCATCGTTCCAACCCAGAACGAACCGTCCGGCGCCACCACGCCCTCGTTGAGCCGCGTTCCCGGTCTGTCGTCCTCGATCGTCGCGAGCGTCCGGAACGGCCCATCGAAGTCCCATAGCGCGATCTCCTTGCGCAACCCGACGATCGCGCCGCCGTCGTTGCGCAGGCCGACCGAGGTCACGAGATCGGGCGTCTGCCAGCTTTCATGCGCGCCGCTCAGCGGATCCAGCCGATGGATCCTGCGGCCGATGATGTCGACCCAAACCAGCCTTTCGCGGCGCTCGTCCCACACCAGGCTTTCGCCGACCACGTCGCGCGCATCGAAGATCAGGCCGGCTTGCTTCTCGTGCATGGGGCGCCTCGGGGCAGGGTGTCAGAAAATCAGCTTGACATATATCTTTAAGCCGAAATATGAGCAATTCAACATCAACCTGTCATACAGGTGTTGAGGAAACGGATGCAAGAGCAGACGGACCCACGGGATGAACCGAGTCCTGGCCTGGTCAGCACGGCGATTCAGGCGATAACCCAGCACATCCGCTCGGAAGGCCTGGCGCCCGGCGATCCGCTGCCCAGCGAGGCCGCCATGACGCGCCAGCTCAACGTTTCCCGAACGGTCGTGCGAGAGGCCTTCCGCTCGCTGTCGGCGATGCGGCTGATCGACATGAGCGCCGGGCGCCGCGCCACCGTCGCCAAGCTCGACACCGGCGCCATGTCGATGGTGATCGAGCACGGCATCACCACCCAGCAGATCAGCGTGCAGCAGGTCTATGACGTCAGGCGCACCATCGAGATGCGCACCGTGGCGCTGGCAGCACTGCGCCGCACCAACGCGGAAGCCGCGGCGATCGCCCAGTCGGCTCGGCTGATGCGCGAGAGTTGCAAGAGCCCCGAGACCGTCATGGAGCATGACATCGCCTTCCACGAGGCGATCGCGGCGGCCTCGCACAATCCGGTCTTTTCGCTGATCGTCACCGCCTTCAGCGGCGTGACGCGGCGCACCTGGGTCATCGGCTGGCGAACCCGTTCCTCCGACGAGGACCAGCTCAAGATGATCAAGGGCCATGAGGACATCGCCGACGCCATCCTCAAGGGCGATCCGCGGCTTGCGGCCGAGCATATGGCCGAGCATTTCGACAAGAGCGTCAAGGCGCTCATCGACGCGGGGATAGCCTGATGAAGATCCGCGCCATCGAGACCGTCCGCATCGAGGAACGGCCCAACCTGCTCTGGGTCGAGGTTCATACCGACGAGGGCATCACCGGACTCGGCGAGACGTTTTATCTATCGCGCACCGTCGAGGAATATCTGCACGAATATGTGGCGCCCAGGGTGATCGGCCGCGATCCGCTGGAGATCGATCTTTTGGCCGCCGATCTCGTCGGCTATCTCGGCTTCCGCTCCAGCGGCGCCGAGGTGCGCGGCAACTCCGCCTTCGACATCGCGCTGTGGGACATTTTCGGCAAGGCCACTGGCCAGCCGGTCGCGCAGCTGCTCGGCGGTTTCAGCCGTCGCTCGATCCGCACTTACAACACCTGCGCCGGCACCGAGTACATCAAGGACGCCAAGGGCCAGACGACGGCCAATTACGGCATCGGCGCCGGGCGCGATTACGACGATCTCAACGCTTTCCTCACCCGCGCCGGCGAGCTGGCCGAGGAATTGCTCTCCGACGGCATCACCGCAATGAAGATCTGGCCGTTCGACCACGCGGCGGAGAAGACGCGCGGCAACGACATCTCGGCGGCCGACTTGAAGGCGGCGCTCGAGCCTTTTGAAAAGATTCGCAAAGCCGTCGGCGACAAGATCGACATCATGGTCGAGTTCCATTCGATGTGGCAGCTCCTGCCGGCGATGAGAATCGCCGAGGCGCTCAGGCCCTACGCCACCTATTGGCACGAAGACCCGATCCGCATGGACAGCCTCGGCGATTTGAGGCGTTACGCCGCCGCCAGTCCGGCCCCGATCTCGGCCTCCGAGACGCTGGGCAGCCGCTGGGCTTTCCGCGATCTTCTGGAGACCGGAGCGGCCGGGATCGTCATGCTCGACATCTCCTGGTGCGGCGGTCTGTCGGAGGCGCGCAAGATCGCTTCGATGGCCGAGGCTTGGCGGCTGCCGGTGGCGCCGCACGACTGCACCGGTCCGGTCGTGCTCGCAGCGTCCACCCATTTGTCGCTCAACGCGCCCAACGCGCTCGTCCAGGAAAGCGTGCGCGCCTTCTACCGCACCTGGTACCGCGACTTGGTGACGGCGCTGCCCGAGGTGAAAGACGGCATGATCACCGTGCCGCCGGGGCCTGGGCTCGGGCTGGCGCTCAGTCCCGATCTTGGCAAGGCCTACACCGTCCACCGCCGCGTCAGCAACCAGACGGACATTTAGCCCAAGGCGCACATCTAAGATCCATAGGGAGGAACAAACATGAGAAAACTGACAGCAATGCTTCTGCTCGGCGCCGCCCTTATCGGCGGGCAATCGGCCGCCAAAGCCGACGGGCTCAACATCGTCTTTACCCATCATTCGTCGGCCTCCAACACATTCTGGCAGGCGGTGAAGAAAGGTTTCGATGATGGCTGCGCCAAGGTCGAGGCCAACTGCAACATGGTCTTCACCCAGACCGAGGGATCGATCGAGCAGCAGGTCGCGAACATGCGCGCGGCCCTTGCCGCCAAGCCCGACGCGCTGCTCACCTCCATCGTCGACGACCATGCCTTCGACGATGTCATCAAGGAGGCCCGCGACGCCGGCGTGGTGGTGATCGCCGTCAATGTCGACGACACCGAAGGCGCCAAGGGCAATGCGCGCCAGGCCTTCATCGGCCAGGGCTTCAAGCCAGCCGGATACTCGCTCGCCAAGGCGATTTCCGAGAGCTTCCCGAAGGATGGTCCGATCAAGGTGCTGGTCGGCATCTCGGCGCCGGGCCAGAACTGGTCGGAAACCCGCGGCGCGGGCGTCATGCAGTTTCTCGAGGAGTACAAGGCCGCTCATAAGGACCGCGACCTTTCGTGGGAGCGCATCGACAGCGGCACCGATCTCGCCATCACTTCCGACCGTGTCGGCGCCTATCTCAACGCGCATCCCGACACCACCGCCTATTTCGACACCGGCTTCTGGTGCGCCGGCGTGGCGCGCGTGCTGGCCGATCGCGGGGTCGCGCCCGGCAAGGTCCTGCTCGGCGGCTTCGATCTCGTGCCGGAAGTGCTGCAGCAGATGCAGAAGGGCTATGTCCAGGCGCTGGTCGACCAGCAGCCCTACATGCAGGGCTTCATGCCGGTGATGGAAGTCTATCTCAACAAGAAGCTCGGTCTTGCGCCTTCCGACATCGACACGGGGCAGGGCATCGTGCGCCAGAAGGACGCCGATGCGATCATGGCGCTGTCCGCGCAGGGCATGCGCTGAGGTCGCATGCCTTTGAGATTGGCCGAGACGCCCGTCACCGAAATGCTGGCGGGACATCACCCCCCTTTGTCCTGCCGGACCGTCCGGCAGGACAGAGGGGGGTGTGAAGGAACGCGGCGCCACAGTACCTTTCACAATCACCGCACCGGAGCCTTTCATTGAAGCGCCTGTTCAAGACCTATCTCGAGAAGCCGGAACTGGCCGGGCTGATCCTCCTGGTGCTGCTCATCGTCCTGTTCCAGGTCCGCTCCCACGGCGTGTTCCTGAACCAGGACAATCTGCGCGGCATCCTCGGCATCCTGCCGGAGGCCGGCCTCGTCGCCATCGGCGTTACCATCCTGATGATCAGCGGCGAGTTCGACCTGTCGGTCGGTTCGGTCTTCGCGCTGATGCCGATGACGATGGCGGTGCTGATGGTGCAGGGCTGGCCGTTCCCGCTGGCGCTGCTCGCCGGGCTGCTCGTCTCGGCGGCCATCGGCTTCATCAACGGTTACGTCACCATCCGCTTCGCCATCCCGAGCTTCATCACCACGCTCGGCATGCTCTTCATGGCGCGCTCGCTCACCGTCGTCGTGTCCGGCGGCTTCCCGCCGCTGCTGCCCGCCGACCTGCCGACTTGGCTGTTCACTTCCTTCGTCGGGCCGGGCAACATGTTCCGCATGTCGTTTCTGTGGTTCGTCGCGGTCGCGGTGCTGACCTCGCTGATGCTGTCGCGCACCAATTTCGGCAACTGGATCAAGGCTACCGGCGGCTTCCTGCCGGCCGCCGCGGCGATGGGCATCCCGACGGCCAGGGTCAAGATCGTCTGCTTCATGCTGTGCTCGGTGCTCTCGGGCTTCGCCGGCATGCTGCAGGTGCTGCGGCTGGGGTCGCCGCTGCCTTCGATCGGCGAGGGCATGGAGCTGCAGGCGGTGGCATCCGCCGTCATCGGCGGCGCCTCGCTCGCCGGCGGCATCGGCACCGTCATGGGCGGCATCATCGGCACGACGCTCATCCGCGTCATCGACAACGGCCTTGTGCTCAGCCATGTCGACGCCAACTGGTTCAAATTCGCCATCGGCTTCCTGACCATCTTCGCCGTCGTCGCCAATGCCTGGATGCGCAAGCGCGCCAAGGCCATCAAGATGGAGGGCTGAGCCGTGAGCGACGCCATCATCTCGGTGCGCAATCTGCACAAATGGTATTCCGGCGTGCATGCCCTCAAAGGCGTCACGCTCGACTTCAAGCGTGGCGAAGCGCTCGGCCTGGTCGGCGACAATGGCGCCGGCAAGTCGACCTTGATCAACATCCTGTCCGGCGTCCACCGTGCCGACCAGGGCGAGATCAAGGTCGAGGGCAGGGACGTCCGCATCGCCACCCCGCGCGACGCGATGGATCTCGGCATTGAGACCATCTACCAGTACAATTCCATGGTCCCCACCATGTCGATCGCCCGCAACCTGTTCATCGGCCGTGAGCCGATCCGGTTCTCGATCCTCGGCGTCGGCATCCTCGACCAGAAGAAGATGGCCGAGGAAAGCGTGCGCGCCATCGCCAATGTCGACCTGCATCTGCGCTCCCCCGATGCGCTCGTCGGCGAGCTCTCCGGAGGCCAGCGCCAGGGCGTCGCGATCGCGCGCGCCATGCACTTCAAGTCGAAGGTGATGATCCTCGACGAGCCGACCAATCACCTCTCGGTCAAGGAGACCAACAAGGTGATCGGCTTCGTGCGCGGCCTCAAGGAACAGGGGGTGACGGGCGTCTTCATCAGTCACAACATGCACCACGTCTTCGAGTGCTGCGACCGTATCGTCGCGATGGCGCGCGGCGAGATCGTGCTGGACAAGCGCATCGGCGACACTTCGATCGACGAAGTCCATTCTGTCCTGTGAGGGGTTAGGCAATGAAGGCGCTCGCTGGTCGTAAAGTGTTGCTGACGGGTGGCCTCGGCTCGCTCGGCCGGGCCCAGGCGGTAACGCTGGCGCGGGCCGGCGCGCGCGTGCTGGTGCTCGACCGCCCCGACATTAGTGAGGGCGAGCAGACGGTGGCGAGACTTGCCGGACAGGCCAGGGGCGATATGGCCTTCGTCGGCTGCGATCTCAACCGGCTGGCCGATGCGGAAGCGGCTGTTGCCGCGCTGGCGGCGAAGGAAGGTGGGATCGATATCCTGATCAACAACGCGGCGCTGATCATCAACCGGCCGTTCGAGCAGTTCTCGCTGGCCGAATATGAGGATCAGATCCGCGTCAATTCCTCGGCCGCCTTTGCGCTGGCGCGGGCCTGCGCGCCGGACATGAAGGCGAAGGGCTACGGCAAGATCGTCAACTTCTGCTCGATCACGCTCAACGGCCGCTGGGACGGCTACGTACCCTATGTCGCCTCGAAGGGCGCCATGCTCGGGCTCACCAAGTCGCTGGCGCGCGAGCTCGGGCCGCATGGCATCCGCGTCAACGCCGTGTCGCCGGGCGCGGTGGTCTCGGAGGCGGAGGCGCGCGTCTTCGGCGACCGGTTGAAGCAGTACAATGACTGGATCCTCGAGAACCAAAGCCTCAAGACGCGCATCGAGCCTGACAATGTCGCCGAGCTCGTGCTGTTCCTCGCCTCACCCGCCTCCGACATGATCAGCGGCCAGAACATCGCCATCGATGGCGGCTGGTGAGGATATGGCCGGCGCGGTCAAGCTGAACGACGGGCAGGCGAGGCTGGTGCTGGCGCCGGAGAAGGGCGCGGCGATCGCGCGCTATGACGCGCTGGTGATCGGCAGCGCGCCGGTTCCGCTGCTGAAGCCCGGCGATGGCACCGGGACGTCCGGCTGCCAGCTCCTGGTGCCGTGGTCGAACCGCATCTCCGGCGGCGGCTTCACTTTCGACGGCCGCTTCCACGCGGTCGCGCCGAACGTTCCGGGCGAAGCCTTTCCGATCCACGGCGACGGTTTCCAGAAACCGTGGCGGCTTGCCCGCCGCACGGACACCGAGGCGGAGCTGGTGCTCGACGAGGGCGCGATCGGTCCTTACCGCTATGCTGCTACCGTGACCTATGCGCTGCGGGACGGCGCGCTGGAGGCGCGGCTGACGGTGGAGAACCGCGCCGGCATGCGCCTGCCTTACGGCCTCGGTTTCCATCCGTGGTTCCCGCGCGGCGACACAACCCTGCTCGAGGCCAAGGCCAGGCGTGTCTGGCTGGAGGACGAGCGCCATTTGCCGGTCGGCGTGGTGCCCGTGAGCGAGCGCCCGGCCTGGGATTTCTCGCGCTCCATCCCGCTGCCGTGGGACTGGGTCAACAACGCCTTCGACGGCTGGAATCGTCGCGCCTCGATCGCGCAACTCGAGGAGGGGATCGGGGTCACGCTCACCGCCTCGCCGGAGCTTGGCGTCTATATCCTCTATTCCCCGTCATCCGACGCCGACTTCTTCTGCTTCGAGCCGGTGTCGCACCCGGTCGATGCGCATCACGGCGAAGGGCTGACGGTGCTTGAAGATGGGCAAACGATGAGCGCGGCGATGCGGCTGGACTGGGCGGTGGCGGGTTGAGGGCAGCCGACCGAGCGCGTGATCTCAACCCTTGAGGGGGAGACGGCCGGCAGGCCAGAGAGGGTCGTCTCACATAGATCGCCAGCATTGTCTTCGTCGCCGACGACGCCGGCGCTTCACGCGCGGCGACGCCCTCTGCCGCCTTCGGCGACATCTCCCCACAAGGGGGAGATCGGACGGCGCGTCGGCTTTCGCCAATCTCCAGCGCCGCAGAGCAGATGCCGAAGCACCTCCCTCACAGCTCCTTCTCCGCCAGCTCCCTGAATTCATCCGGCACCGAGCGCGCTGCTTGCAACGCGACGGTGCCGTAGCCGACGGCCTGCTTGCCGAAGCGCTGGCGGATCTTGTCTATGGCGCGGTCGGCGCCGAAGCGGGCGAGGCCTTTGCGGCTGCCGGGCTTCAGCTTCTCGTCCGCCAGGCCGAGCGGCAGTTCGAGCTGCAGCTCGGCATGCTCTTCCAGATGCGAGACCGAGATCGCCAGCAGCGAGATTTCCCGTTCGCCCGGGTGAGCGGCGAGCACGCCTCTGACCAGCTCTTCCGCGACGTCAGCGAGCATGGTCGTCGCCTGGATCGGCTGCTCCAGCGTCACCGAGCGCGTGACCGCGCGCATGTCGGCAAAGCGCACGCGCACCGTCACCGTGGGGCCGGGCCGGTCCTTGGCGCGCAGGCGGCTGGCGACGCGATCGGCGAGATGCAGGAGCGTCGGCACGAAGACGCGCGGCAGCGCCGGTTTGCGGCCCAGCGCCGACTGCGCGCCGGCGGAATGGGCGCGGCGATGCGTCTCCAGCCGGCGCGGGTCGCGGTTCCAGGCAAGGGCCGCGAGCTTCTGGCCGGCGGCATGGCCGATCAGCCGCTCCAGCGCGCCGCTATGCGTGCGCGCCAATTGCCCGATCGTCTCGACGCCGATCTCGGCGAGCCTGGCTTTGGTTGCCGGACCGACGCCCCACATCAGCGACACCGGCAAATCGTGCAGGAAGGAAAGCTCGGTGCCAGGCTCGACCACCACCAGCCCGTCGGGCTTGGCCACCTGCGAGGCGATCTTGGCGAGATGCTTCGTCCGTGCCACCCCGATCGAGATCGGCAGGCCGAGCTCGCTCTTCACGCGGCGGCGGATGGTTCGCGCAATTTCGTCCGGCGGTCCGAACAGATGCGTGCAGCCGGCGACATCGGCGAAAGCCTCGTCGATCGAGATGCGCTCGACCAGCGGCGTGAAATCGTCGAGCACCTTGATCGCGGCGTCGCCGAGACGCTGGTATTCGCCGAAGCGGCCGCCGACGAAGATGAGCTGCGGACAGAGCTCGCGCGCCCTGCGGCCGGGCATGCCGCCGCGCACGCCAAAAATCTTCGCCTCATAAGAAGCGGCAAGCACTACGCCGCCGCCGACTGCGATCGGCTTGCCGCGCAGCGACGGGTCGAGCAGTTGCTCGACCGAGGCGTAGAAGGCGTCGAGATCGGCATGCAGGATCGTAGCGGCCGAAGCGGCGTTCGTGGCGGCCATCGCGCTCCCGGCTCCATCCATCCGCTTTGCGGCATCGCAGCATTAGCAGCAACTGTTGTAAGCGGTAATGCGTATGAACATAAAGAGAACAAAAGGAGTTTCCTGTCAAGCCGGCCAGCTGGGTATGAGAACATCTGCAACCCGTCACAACCAAGGGCTTTGACCGGTTGCGCCGGTGTGCTCCCCTTTGATGGGTTGACCGCTGACCAGGGAGGGGCGCGAAGGATCGCGGCCCAAAACTGCGTCATGCCAGGACGAAGTCAGGAGCCGAGCGACGCGCGAAGACCAGGATGACGAAGTGCGGCCGAGCCGGAGATCCAGGTTCTGAGACGATGGCGGGACAGCGCCCCCTCTGATCGTCCCACATGGGGGATCGGCCGTCCCTTCGCCGACAGCCGCCGCTAGGCCGGTTTGGCGTATTGCTCGGCGCTGAGCACCTCGATGCATTGGAATGGCTCATTGCCTTCCACCCAGGCGTCATGCCCGGGCGGGATGGTATAGGACGTGCCGGCCTCGAAGGTCTTCTGCGTCCCATCGTCCATGCGTATGGTGATCGTCCCGGACACGACATAGCCGACATGCGAGACTTGGCAGCTGTCGGTCTTGACCACCGGCTTCACGCATTCGGACCATCTCCAGCCCGGCTCCATGTTGAGCCGCCCGAGCGTGTAGCCCGGCAGCCGCACCACTTCGACGCGGGTCTTGGCGGGCGAGCGAACCTCGTCGGGATTGTTATGCGACTTGGATTCGAGCTTGGTGACCTTCATTGCAGCTTCGGCCATGGCATCCTCCCATTTCCAAGGATTGCAAGCGGGGCCTGACGCGCGATCGTCGGCGACCGCCGCTGGATTGATACGCCTTTCAATGAATGATTGCTAATGTAATTGCCGGGCGCGGCGCGAAATCGATTTTGCCGCGCAGGCCCTATTGCAAGCACGCTCTGCCGGTGTTTTGCTGTTCCTTGCGCCTGGCACGACGGTGGTTGAGGGGCCACCCCGTTTCTCGCCCCTTGGGGAGAATCCTGTGAACCCTCGGCAAGTGAATTTCGCCAATAGCGCCGCGGCAAAGCCAGGCCCCGTCCGCGATAGTCCATTTTCATTTCCGCTCGCGGGCGCGCGCTCACCGCGCCCATCGAAACCGCCATAGGCGAGGCCAAGCCGGGTGGAAGGCGATACTCGAAAAATCAGAAAAACTGGGAGGAATCGATGCTTCATCAGGTAGGAAAAACGGAAACCCGTCCGCCGGTCGGGGCAGTGCGCCGCACTCCGCCGGCGCTTCGCCAGTGCTGCGACAACTATATCTGTCCGACCTGCGACCAAGTCGTCGAACTGACGGACTTCCGCCAGGTCGTCTGGCATCAAAGGCCGGGCCATCGGCCGATGGAATTGGATGACTGAGCGGACCTGCCCGAGAAAAGAGGGCCCGAGAGAAAAAGGGCCCGCGCCTACCAGAGGAATGCGCGGGCCGAAGCTGGAGTAGCCATTCGATAAACGCGCAGCCGGCCTGCCGGTTGCGCCTGGCGGATCAGCCGCCGTTGGCCGGCGCCGGGGCCGGAGCCGGTGCGGCCGGTGCGGGTGCCGGCGTCGTCGACGGTGCCGCAGGCGTCTCCACCTTGGGCGCCTCGACCTTCGGCACATCGAGCTTCACGTTGACATCCGTCGATCCGCCACCGCCGGTGCGGCCACCGACATTGATGATGCCGGTAAAGAACAGCAGGGCCACGATCGCGATGATGGCAAGAACGATGGCCACGGCTGTGCCGGCGCCGCCCCCGCCACTGGTGTTTACAACTGTAGGTCTGTCGGCCATGGTTTCCTCTCCTCTGCCGATTGGGATGTCGTGGCAACGGCGCCAAAGCTGGAATGTTCCTGCTTTCGGGCCACGGTCCCTTGTCAGGCGGGACCTGAGGCCGCACCTTTGAGCGCAGAGGTCCGAATGGGCGATTTCTGGAAACAAGTAGGCCCACAACTCATTGTGGCACAACCGTCGAGTAACGTCCCTTCATCGGCGGTTTGAAAGTGGAGTTGCCCGCCATTTCCTGCGATGTGGCGGGCAACTCCCACAATCCCGCAGTCTGCCGAGATTCGCGAACCTGTTCGCCGCGCTTTTGCCGGTCGATCCGACCACAGGCGTGCGCGACGTGCTTTTAAGCCGTGCCTGCCGCTTCGCTCGATCTCGGCGCGGGCCGCCCAGGCTGTCGCCAAATCATGATGCACCACTCGAGCGGAACCCGCCGCCAGCCACGCCGTTGTCTTCCGCGAAGGGATCCTGTGGGCGGAGGCCGCCATGGACAGCTTCGAACTGATCGACCTTCTCTGCGTCGTCGACGCCTGCGCCAGCGATGGCGCGGCTGGGCGCCTTGTTTCAATGTCGAGAGCCGTCGAGGAACTTCGCGTCTTGACCGGGGACTTCGTCTCGTCCGACGAAGCGGCGGCAAACGCCTTGAGCCAGGTGGCGCTGCAGCGTGGCTGCGCGGTGTTGTTCGACGAACAGCCGGGCGCCGATATCGTCGGCGAGTACTGATTTCCCCTCGAGGGAAGAGCCGCGCTATTTAACCAGGGTGATCATCCTGCCGGCATACATCTCGCGATTGCCGAGCTCGGCCGCGCAGTCCGATTTCACCGCCGAGTTTCCGGTCATGCCTACGGTATTGCCGACCAGCCGCAGGCAATTGCCCTGCGCGTTCATGTCCGAATTCCCGGCATAGGAGATCGCCGCGTCGGGGGCATAGATGAAGCCGCTGACCACCGAGCCGGATCCGCCGTTGATCGTCAGCGCCGAGGTGTTGCCCTTGGCCTGGAAGATGGTGATGCCTGCATAGGCGCCGCTGGTGGGCGGCGAGAGGTTCACCTGCTCATTGGCATTGATGTAGAGCTGCGAGCCTTCCATCAGGAAGATCGTCACGCCCTGGCCGGTGAGGCTACCGTTGCCGCCGGGCTTTATGGTGACATTGCGCAGGATGTAGACGCCCGGATTAAGCGTGATCTTTCCCGACCAGGTCTTGTCGCAATAGGTGCCGGGCGAAAGCGTGACCGTCTTGCCGTTCGGCATCGATTGGCACATGCCGTAAGCGGGCGGGGTGACATTGGCCAACGGGTCGAACGATGCGTACTGGTTTTCGAGCGGTGCGTCGCACGAGAGTGTTGCGTTGGGCGGCGTTATCCCCGAGGTCGAGCCGACCGTCGAGACGCATGCGGCGCTGAGCAGGGCCGAGCCGCCGCGGTCGATGGCGTCGGCCGCGTCCGAGTTTGCGGCGATCACGCAGCCGTTCATCGCCACATTGGTCGAGCCCTGCAGGTTGACGGCGGAGCCGACATGCGGATCGAGCGCCAGAACGCACGCTTGCGCCCCGGGTTTGACCTCGACGGAGGCGGAGCGGGTCGCCTGCCAGGCCGGCGCGCCGCTGATGAAAGCCGCCCGGCTGATGCTCGACGACAGGGCGATGGTGTAGCCGCTCGGATCGCCGCTGGCCGCTGCCTGGAAGGCCCCGACGCTGCCCGAATATTCGCCGGCGTCGGCGACGCTCAGATTGGCTGAGAAGAAAGTCAGGCCGAGCTGGCGCACATCGCCGGCCGACATGGTCGGTTGGTATTTCGTGCCCACCGCCAGCCCGGCTGCGTCCAGCGAGTTCTGCAGTTGCGCCGCGTCGTCGCTCGTGCCGGCCACATCGACGGCGCCGGCCACGACAAGCATCAGTGGCACCATGGCGATAGCGGTCGCCAGCGCGAAATTGCCGCGCGTCGAAGCCCAGAACCGTCTGATCATGGCAGCACCCCTCGCCGGAAACGGCAGAGAAACTACTCCAGCCGTCTCTACGACGGATTTCCGAAAAAGATAAAATGCAGCAAAAGCTAAAATCGCTGATTTATCCGCAGCTTCACCTTAGGTCTTATATGAAGTGGGACCTAAGTCTGAGTCGCGGCCGCGCAGGGCGGTAAATATGCATACAAGGGTCTGAAAATCGCAAGTCGAGGAAAAAAATTAGCCATTCGTTTATCGCCGGGTGTTGAACGTGGTGGCTGGGATAGCTTGGGCGCGCTCGGCCATGAACACATTCGGTCGGATTTTCAGACAGTTCGTCTCCCGCGGCCTGCGACGCGGCGAGAGCGGCAATGTTGCGACGATTTTCGCGCTCACCCTGCCGATCGTCGTCGGGGGGGCGGGGCTCGGCGTCGAGACGTCCTACTGGTACTATTCGAGCCTGAAGCTTCAGGCGACGGCGGACGCCGCCGCCTATGCAGGCGCGCTGGAGAAGATCGCGGGATCCAACACCGCGGCGATCACCACGGCCGCCACCCAGACGGCTACGGACAACGGCCTCGGCAATGGCACCATCACCGTCCACACGCCGCCCAGCTCGGGGCCGAACACGGCCAAGAAGGCGGTGGAGGTGATCCTCAACCAGAACCTCGACCGGATGTTCACCTCGATCTTCGTCGAGGGGCAGGTAGCCGAACAGGCAAGGGCAGTGGCGCTGATCACCGACGGCTCCAAAGCCTGCATGCAAGCGCGTAACCCCTCGGCCTCCCAGGCGGTGCTCTTTTCCGGCAGCACCAGTGTCAAGGTCACCGGCTGCGTTATCATGACGAATTCGACCGCCTCGGATGCCCTCAAGGTACAAGGCGCGTCCGGGGTCCAGGCCGACTGCCTGATCTCGGCGGGCGGCGTTGTGCTGAACAACCCGGTGACCACGACCTGCGCGTCTCCGATCACCAACGCCTTGCCTGCGTCCGATCCGTTCGGCGACATACCTACGCCCTCGGCCAGCGGCTCCTGCCAGAATGTCAACGGCGGAAAGACAACGCAAACAATCCAGCCCGGTACGTACTGCAATGGTATGAACCTCAGCGGCAACGTCACGCTTTCTCCCGGTGTCTACGTTGTGCAGGGCAATATGAAGATCAATGCCAACGCGGTTGTCGTGGGCAGTGGCGTGACCATTTTCATGGCCGGCAGCAGCACGGTCAGCATGAATGGCAATGCCACGGTGACGCTGAGCGCGCCGACCTCGGGCACCTATTCCGGAATGCTGTTCTTCGGCGACAGGAGCGGGACCGCGGCCCAGAGCACCTTCAATGGCACCGCGACCTCACTGCTGACCGGCGCGATCTATTTCCCCAGGCAGCAGGTCAACTATCTCGGAAATTTCTCGGGGAAGAACGGCTGCACCCAAGTCGTTGCTGACACCATTCAGTGGTCTGGCAATTCCACGATCAACCAGAACTGCTCGAGCCTCGGCATGAAGGACATTCCGGCGGCCCCATCAATCGCTATCGTCGAGTAGCGGCATGGGGCCATTCGCGATAAGCTTCCGCAAGAACCGCTCCGGCGCCGCCGCGGTGGAATTCGCGCTGGTGCTGCCGGTGCTGTGCGCCGTCCTGTTCGGCATCGCCGATGGCTGGTCCTACGTCACCAGCTCGATGGCGATGCGTGCGGGCGTGAAGACGGCTGCGAACCTGCTGCTGGCCGGCGCCACCGACGACAACGCCGTCCAGGCCGCCGCATTGGCGAGCTGGCAAAACAAACCGGGCGATGCGGCCGTTGCGGTGAGCCGTACTTACAAGTGCGGAACGACGGTGGTCACCTCGACCACCATCTGCGCCGGCCCGAAGTCGCCCTCGGTCTTCGTCCAGATCCAGGCGTCGGGCACCTGGGTTCCGCCGTTCACCTTCGGCGTCTTCCCGGGCAATAGCGCGCTCAGCCATCAGCAGGTGGTCCGTGTCCGCTAAACGAAAAGCCTGGCTGTTTGTCAGCAACGCCTCTGGCGGCGCCGCGATCGAGTTCGCGCTGATCGTGCCTTTCCTGATCATGCTTCTGTTCGGCATCTTCGCCTTCGGCTGGTCGATGAACAACGAGTCCAGCGTGCGCTATGCGCTCGAAGCCTCGGCGCGCTCCCTGCAGCTCGACAGGACGCTGACCCAGGCTCAGATCCAGACGATCGCGACGCAGAAACTACAGGCGCTCGGCTTGCAGAACGTGACAGTTACGATCACCACCGACCCGCCGAGCGGCGGCTTCAAGATGGCGCATGTCAGCGCCAGCTATGCCTTCGTCATCAACTTTCCCTATTTCAGCGATTTTCCGATCAATTACTCGACCACTGTCACCGTGCCGCTGATCAACAGCTGAAGCACGTCTCCCCAAAGTGGGACTTCGTTTCGGGTCAAAGCCAGGGCTAAGCTTAACAAGCTGTGTGGGCCGAAAGATTGCGACACGCTTCAGGGCATGCCGAGGAAGAATATATAAGTATATATCTGGGATTGGCCGCAAAGCGGGATAAGAACACCTCGGTAGCGCGCCCCAAGCGCTGGTGGCATCACCGCTCCCGCGGGTTGCCCGAAACGATGCCGCGCACGTCCGAAAATCGCCTTTATAAACAGGCGTCTTGTACTCCTCGACGGACGCTGGCCGCATAGCGTTGGGCCCATGGTCCGACGGGAGGTGGGCCTTCATTGTTCCAGAGGGCGGACCTGGCCTTAGCCCATTTATTTACGCAATAATTTCAGCAAGTTAACAGGTGTTCAGCAGGATTTCCGGAGCTGCTTCTCGGGATACTCTCTTGCCGCCACCGAATTTGTTTAAAAGTTACTCCAAGCCGTTAGGGAAATCTCATATGACGCGATCTAGCGGTTGGGCATTGGTGGCGATTCACCTGCGGAGAAACATGATGACAATCCGGAAAACACTTTTGGCTTCGCTTGCCATTCTGGCGCTCGCGGCTGCTCCCGCACTCGCCGGAGCCGGCGGCAATGGCGGTGGCAACGGCAATGGCGGCAGCCATGGCGGCGGCAACGGCAATGGCGGCGGTAACGGCAATGGCGGCGGTAATGGCAACGGCGGCGGCAACGGCGGCGGCAAGGGCCAAAGCAGCAACAGCGGCGCCTCGCACGGCAAGTCGGCATCGGCAAAGGCCGCCAAGTCGCAGGTCGACGATGCAACCGATGACGACACGACGGACGATACCACTACGGCCGCCACCCCGAAGGAGAAGAACATCCATGCCAAGCTCGGCCGGCTGAACTCGCTCCAGCGCAACATCAATGCCTACATGAATTCCAAGAGCAAGAAGTTCGCGGGCATTCAGGCTTATGTGACCCAGGCCGCCGTAGCCCAGAACGCGCAGGCCAAGCTTGACGCGGCAAACGCCAAGCTGGCCGCCGACCAGGCCCAGCTCGGCACGCTCACCCAACAGCTCGCCGACCTCAATGCAACCGACACGACCAACATGACGGCCGAGGAAAAGGCGGCTTTCGATGCGCAGGTTGCCGACGTTCAGGCGCAGATCGACGCCCAGAACGCCGCGATCGCCGCTGACACCCAGGCGGTCACGGATGCCCAGGCTGCGGTGACCGCTAACCCTGCGCCCGATGACGCCACGCTCGACGCCGCCCTGCAGGACATGGCCAACAAGCCGGTCGATCAGGAGGTGACGGACTGGGCCAAGGACGTGCTGGCCGACAAGATCGACCAGGCGGCCGCGGCGACGTCCACGCCATAAGGCACACGCGGCGAACCTGCCGCAGTGGAGTGCATGCATGCCGCCGGGGCGACCCGGCGGCATTTTGTTTGGCTTGACGGCAATGCATTGGAACGATGGCTACTGACCCAGGGAAGGCCGGGGGGAATCCTGGTTGCGGCGAGCAGAAACGCCACGCCGAGGCACAGGCGGAGTTCAAAAAAAGGCTCGCCCTTGAGGCGAGCCCAAAAGTAGCAAAAGCCGAGGTGGTCAGACGGCTTCTACCCGCGTCCGAAGGTTAACATGCGGGGGTGTACCGACCGAATAACATTAGTTAAGGAATAGCTAAAAATCCCTCGGCGTCCGCACCGCTGGAAGCCTTTCGTCGGTTTTGGTCGGCGTGTGCCACGTGTTTGAAACGGTGGCAGAACCGACGGCGGTGACGCAGACCGGGTAGTCGAAAATCGGCGCGCCGAAAACGAGTTTGACCGGGAGCTGCGTGGTCAGCTCCCGGCCCCCGGTTGCCACCCCCGAGATCTCGCTGTGAATGTCGTGCTACGATATAAAAGCCGGCGTTGGAATGGGGAACGGGCAATTTCTTTTGCGAGCCGCCCTGCATTGGGGAAAACAACTGCAGGCCCGGGAGCGCTGCCCCGCCGCCGCCGACCTTGCGAGTCTTTTTGCCTCGCCTGACGCTGTGCGCAATGCACACCAAAACGTCGCTGTCGTGTGGCTAATATGCATTGCGGTGTGTAGACTTAGCGGGTGAAGGATTTCACAGGGCATTGGGAGGACAACAAAATGCCACGGGTTTCGGAGCTTTTCTTCAAGACGGCCATCGTCTTTCTCATCCTGGGCATAGGCGCCGGGCTGCAGATGGCGATTTCGGGCGACCACGGCGCCTTCCCGGCGCACGCCCACATCAACCTTCTCGGCTGGGTGACCAGCGCGATCTTCGGCGGTTACTACGCGCTCAATCCGGCCAAGGCCGAGCGCCGCATCGCCATGATCCACTACGGTCTCTACACGGTTGGCCTCGTGATCATGCTGCCGGCGCTCTACTGGATGCTGGCCGCAGGCCATCCGGAGATCGAGCCGGTCGTGGCGATCGGCTCGCTGATCGTCGCCGCCGCGGTGCTGACCTTTGCCTTCATCGTCTTCTCGTCCGCAGAGACGGTGCGCTCGGCCACGGTTGCTCCGGCGCAGTAACGGTGCACCCAACAGCGCGTCGCCTGAACCGGCCCAGTGCGACGCGCTCAATTGCTCGATCGCACGCGGCCAAGATTGGCACGTCATCCTGTGGCGGAGCAGGGAGCGAAGCGACGCGGCGCAGACTGCAGGCCGTAAGCTCAGAGCGTTACGACGGTTGAGAATTCCGCCGCGCTGCGTTCCTCGACGAGGTCACAGCGTGGGTTCTCGGGTCTTCGCTCCGCTTCGCGTCGCTACGCCCAACGATGACGGCGTTGGGGCTTCGGCCGGACGCTGAGCCGCCTTACGGCAGCAGCCTCGGGAACAGCCGCGAGATCAGCGCGTGGACGATGCCGTCGCGCTCGAACGGGCCGGGCAGCTTGGCGGGGGCGCCGGCGTCGCTCGCCTTGCTCTCGTCCGTGGCCCGGCCTTCGGCTTGCACGAGCCACAGCACGGCCACGAAGTAGCCTGCCTGCAGCACCACGCCCGCCAGGAACGTCCAGCCAAGCGACTGCCAGACGGACCCGGTGGACATGAAGGTCCAGCCGAGAACCACCAGAAGCGTTGCCGTCATTCCCACAAGAAACTGCGGAAAATACATTTGCCCAACCGAGCGCCGCGACCAGTTAGGGTCTTCGACGATCTCGCCCATTGCTCTACCCATTTTGACCCTTGCACTTTTTCCGCCAGGATCGCAAGACTTCACGCAGACCCCTTGCCATAGGTCTTAATTCCGGCCCGCCGAAGGACCTACGCCTGAGGAACCCAGCCGAGGCCGATTCCGTTCCCTCGCGGAACGATGATCAGGAGTAGCTAATGGACGGCAGCGTCTACGCGGCGCGCTGGCTTGTTGCGCCTGCTTTTGGAACGCGCATCGTCTTCGCCGCTGCCGCAATGCTGCTGAGCTGACGCCCTCTGACGATCGCCGCAGTGCCCGCCCGCCGAGCACGTCCCTTCATCGGCGGGAGGCCGGCCTCTCCGCCTTTCCGCGAAAGAAGTGGAGGGTTAGCTCTGACCCCCATTTCGGCCGGATCACGTCGCGGCCGGCTAGGGGCTGGCCCACCGGCTACCGGGATTGGGGCCTTGGCTGCACCATTCTTGTATCGAAGGCGTCGGGCAGGCGAACGTGCGCCAGCGCCCTGACCGATCCCGTTCTCATGGCATCCGGCGGCAAGAGGATCACCATCTTGGCCTCGCGATCCGGCCAGAGTGGTCTGCCGCCGGTGAAGAACACAAGCGCCACAACGCAGATCAGAAGAACGGCGGCGAACAGGTTCGCAATGATCTCTCCGAGTTGCATGCAGCACCCCCAAAAGGAGCACCCGCCGCATCGCAGGTAGCGGCGGGTGCAACAGCAACCGACGATGAAGGGACCTATGCTCGCCAGTCATGACTCCAACAACATAACTGCCTGTATGTTTCGAGAGGGGGACCAATGCCCTGCCAAACCAGACCTCAGTCCGACGGCTGTGTTGCGGCGAGGGCGGGCGATAAGGCTTGGACGGGGCTGCCCCGGCCTCGGGAAGGGGCGTTTGCGCCCGCGGCTGAAGCGACATAAGAAAAGCCCGCCATGCCATGCGGCACGGCAGGCCTCCTGTCTGAAATGCTGTCTGGATCAGGCCTCCAGGATCACGACGATCTTGTAGGTGTCCGGATCCACGATCACGATGCGCCCGTCGGCCAGCACGAAATACATATAGGTTTCGTAAGCCGGGACGATCTTGACGATGCGGGCCGGCAGGCGATGCAGCCGGATCTTTTGCCGCGGAACCTCGACGCCGATCGAGATGTCGAAGCTGACATCGCGAACCGGCTGGACGTTGGTCTCGCGGATGATCTGCGTGATCTGCGTCCGCTGCTCGACCGTCACATTGGTGATCGAGGCCGTCTTGTCCTGGTCGGTCTGGACGTTGCCCTGAGCGTTCTGCTCAGTGGTCGTACCGGTCTTGCCCTGAGCATTCTGCTCGGTCTGCATCTTGGTGGTGCCCTGGGCGTTCTGGTCGGTGGTGGTGCCGGTCTTGCCCTGAGCATTCTGCTCGGTCTGCACCTTGGTGTTGCTGTCAGCATTCTGCTCGGTGCTGGTGCCGGTCTTGCCCTGGGCCTGCTGTTTGTTCTTCAGCGTAGTGTTGTCCTGAGCATTCTGCTCAGTCTGCACCTTGGGGCTGCCCTGAGCATTCTGCTCAGTCTTGGTGTCGGTCTTGCCCTGCGCCTGCTGCTTCTTCTTCAGCTGCGTATTGTCCTCGGCGTTCTGCTCGGTGCTGGCGCCAGCCTCGCCCTGGGCATTCTGCTCAGTCTTCATCTTGGTGGTGCCCTGGGCATTCTGCTCGGTCTGAGACTTCATCTTGCCTTGGGCCTGCTCGCCAGCCTTGCCGCCCTTCGGGCAGTCGGCCTGGCCGGCGGCACAATTATCGCCGCCGCTCGGCTGCACGGACTCGGTCTGCGCCACCGCGGCGCCGCAACCGACGCCGAGCGCGATCATGCTCGTGATCAGAAGATGCTTCATCTGATTTCTCCTCGGAAAGTCGGTCCCTTCGTTGGTTAAACACGACTTGGAAGGCATTGTTCCGAGATTGTTTTGCCAAGCGGCGGCGGCGTTCTTACGCCGGCGGATGTGCGGAATTTTGCAGGAACAAGCCGTGGCCCTCGGCGTTAGGACGGTGCCGATCGGCTGTGGAAATCGCAGGCGCAGCAGAGGAGGCGATTGACCACACAAAGGAGACGACCATGAAAATGCACATCACCACCGCCGCCGCGGCCCTCCTGCTTCTCGCCGGCGCTGGCGCCGTCGCTGCGCAGGACACCGTCGTGATCGCGCCCGAGCAGGAAACCGTCATCAAGGAATATGTGCAAAAGCAGCCGCTGGCTTCGGTGAAGGTTCCCGGCATCGAGCTGAACATCGGCAGCACGCTTCCCGAGACGGTCGAACTGCACGAGGTGCCGAACGTCAAATATCGCTATGTCGTGGTCGATAACCGGACGGTGATCGTCGACCCCGGCACGCGCAAGATCATCAAGGTGCTCAATTAACCGATAGCGTAATCGGCCGAACGGATGGCCCGCCGCCGGTCACGGCGGCGGGCGGTTAACGGAAAATTATTAATTTACGATATCCTAACGGAACCTTTGACCCACACCCAAGTTGGGCGCTTTGGGTCAAATCTGTCTCATAGGCAACACAAACCAGTGGCAGAAACAAACCTGTCTCATAGGCAACACAAACCGGTGGCAGAAAGCAGAATCGGGCGGCGGCGAACAGGCATGGGCAGGGGCGAGGAGGACTAGTTAACATGTCGAAACGAGAAATCGGAACATCCCGCTCGCTCGGGATGCGCGTCGCCGAGTTGCGGGCCAGGATGGAAGACGCCCACATCACCGCACATGAAATAAAGACCTTCCAGAAGGTCGCGGCCATAATGGGGGGCGGCGATGGCTCCCTACGCATCGATGCGGACGATCTGATCGCCGCATCTTTCCTCACCGAGTCGTGCGAAGCTTCGCTGAACTGACAGCCGTCATCGATGTCGCCTGGCTGCCGTCCAGCACTGGGCGGCAGTGAGCGGCGCTACGCCGCTTGGCGCGACAAAAGCCTTCGGCCGCGAGGGCTTTTTCGATGATGCTTGGTTCGATAAGCCCGATCCTATAGGCCCGGACTTCAGCAGCCTGTCACGCCAGCGGCCATTGCCGGCGCTGCTGGCTTATGCTCCTGGCCTTGAGACGTCTGATCTTGGCTTCACGTAGCGCGGTGACCGGGTCGACGCCGGTCCACAGAATGCCGGCCTTCTGAGCGAATGCCACGAAGGCCTGCCGCGCTTCCCCAAGTTTCCTCTCGCCTGTCCGCGCTGCCTCGCAGGTCTGCACGGCCGCGGCATAACAGTCGCCGCGCATTGCCGGCGGCCATTCTTTGAGGAAATTCTGCATCGCCGCCAGGGAAGCGATCTCGCGCTTGAAACCGGCCCCGACTGCGATCGCCACCGGCGCGCGCAGCGGCATGTCGCTTGTGATGTGAACTGCAATCATGGCGGGCCTTTGCTGTCGAATTTATTCAATTCAAACAATGCGAAGCTGCCCCGGCGGTTCCGCCGGCAACAATCAATTAGGCGCCGCAGACGGAACAAGACCCCAATGCACGCGTTTGCCCCGGGAGCTCCTATGTTCGACCTGCCAGGTTTCCGCGACGGCGGAGGCGGGCGGAGCTCGCCAACACAACAGGAGACTTATGATGAAACGCACCCTTATTCCTGCTGTTGCCGGCCTTGCTCTGATCGCCGGCGTAGGCTTTGCCGCTGCGGACCAGATCATCGTCACGCCGGAGCAGCAGACTGTCGTCAAGGAATATGTCCACAAGCACCCGATCGCCTCGGTCAACATACTGGGGCTGGAACTGGGCGTCGGCTCGACGGTGCCTGACACGGTCGAGCTGCGGGAGGTGCCGGACGTTCAGTACAGATATGCCGTGGTCAACGATCGCACTGTCCTGATCGATCCTGGTACACGCAGGGTCATCCACGTCATCGAGTGATCTTACGCTTACGAGCCCCGATCCTCCCGCCATGCCGGCGGGGGGATGCCGGCTCCTAGGAAGGAGTCGCAGCCATGCATCACCCCCATGTCGAATCAGTCGACTGTGCAAAGGCGGTCGACCAGCTTCTGGCCGAACGCCGCACTGGCCTCTTATCGATGAAGGAAGCGATTGGCCTGCTGCGCAGGCGCACCGGAACCGAACGCTCTGACGCCGATTTAGCCGCATTGATTACAAAGAAGGCGGCGTATCTGGGCGTTGCGATCGTCTCCGACGTGCACTGAAGAAATCGCTGCCGAAGTTCAGGCACCTACGCGTCGATGCGCAAGACGCCACCGGAAAATTCAGCTAATGTTTCCGTCGGGGAGCGGCCCCACTCAAAGGAGGCGACAGTGACGGACGACAGGCAGGAACGCATTCGCCGGCGGGCGCACGAGATCTGGGAGCAGGCCGGCCGGCCGGAAGGCGCGCATATGGAGCACTGGGACCAGGCGGCCGCCGAGATCGACGCCGAAGTAAAGCCGAAGTCCAAGGCCGCGCCCAAAAAGACGGCCGCCGCCAAGCCGAAGTCGGCCAAGGCCGAAACGCCCGCCAAAGGCCCCGCCAAGGCCAAGGCTCCTGCCAAGCCGAAAGCCAAGACCTGACCCCAGCGGCCGTTCCGCCGCTGCCATCCGCACAATCGAAATGTAGCAAGCCCGCGCCCGAAGATTTAGGGCGCGGAGGTGGAGGCTAAACGGCTATCGCCTCCCTTGCTTTCTGGCGTATTGCGCAACGGCGCAGAGGAAAGCCAGCGCGGCGGTATCGCAGGCCGCCCGCGACGGCGACGGACCCTTGGCAAAAAGCACCGCGTCCGCGATCGGGATCGTCAGCCCATGCTTCCTGGCGAATGAGGTGACTTCGTAAGGCTGATCGTCGGCTGGTGCGCCGATGTCGATTTGCTGGTCTATCAAACGAGTTCCTCCCTGGTACGCGACTATGCCTTCCTTCGCCCGAAAGGAATTAACTACCGGCCGCTCGCCCGCGTCCACCAATTGGCAATTGTGTGAAACGATACATTTGTCGAGGTGCATCCGAAGGTTGCAAAATGGAATTCTCTGCACCCGCCGCGGGCGGAAACCGTTCCGTCGCCGCGCTCCTTCGCGCCCCCTCTGTCTCGTCGCGATTGGTGGTCTTCTTCCGCGAAGAAGGAAGACATCTCACTCCCAGGCATCGCTCGATTTTGCAAAGCGCACGGCCGCCGCAGTCATCGCGCACTCGCATTCGCTGATCAGCCTGAGGTTCCTCAAATATCGCGCGATCGTTTCGGGCAGCCAGGCTGCGCAGGCCTCGACATAGGCGCGGCCGTGCACCAGCGTGCCGGTCGAAAGCCGGTCGTCCTTCTCCGCGATCACCTTCAGATATTGCCGGATGAAGCGGATGTCGTCCGCGATGTCCTGGCTGGCCATGCGCCACGCGCCGGCCAGGCGTTCGCGCTCGGCGAGCGGCAAAGGCGAGAGCAATGGGCGGGAAAGGTCGGCGAAAGCGGCATGGTTCGCGGTGTTCAAGAACATCCCCTCAACGAAGGCAATATCGTACATTAGGTACGAAAAGTGGTCAAGAACGTTTCGTACAATTTGAACGATACCTCACCTGGACCGTCTCATGAAACCGTCGAGCTCGATGCGCGCTTCGTCGAGCGCCCTGCCGAGGACCAGGTCCACCATCTCGCGCCTGTCCGACTGAAGCAGTTGCAAGCCTTTGCGCAGCGCCTCACGCCATGCTTCGCCCCGGTTCCACGCTTCCGCGAAGGCATGGGCGAGGTCGTCTCGCCGACGCGTGGTCTCGAGCGCCTCGACCAGCAGGCCCGCTTGATGCAGGTCCTTTTCCCGCTTGGCGGCAGTGCTTCGTTCGCGTCGCGCCGCGACGATCAGCTTGTGGACCGCAAAGCGTTCGGGAGAGGGGACCAGCACCGGCACGCCGGAGCGGTGGAGCAGCACTGCCCGCACCGGGTCTCGGATCAGGAAATCGAGGAAGCGCAAGGGCTGGGCCGAGGCGCCGCCCAGCGACGGCATCGGGCTGGCATGGTCAGCATGCTCGTCGCTGCCTCGGTTCGGAGTGAGGAATTCTATGCGGTAGCGCGAAGCATTCTCGAACTGCGTCGTGCGCCCCGCATCGGTTCGGTGCGGGATTTCCCGGAATGTCGGGTCGACCGCCTTCAGCACCTCGATGAGCGGCGGCATGCTGTCGTCGACTTCGGCCGAGACGGAATGGAACTGGGCAAAGTCGGCATCGCCGGTCTGCAGCGCGGCTCCTGGCAGTTTGACGCCGAGATGCCCTGCATAGGTCTGGAAGGCGACGGTGCCGACGAGCACCGCGCGCAGGCGGAAGAGCCCGGCCTTTTCCAGCGCCTCGACGACGTCGCCACTGAAAGCATCGGGCGCCGCCAGACCGGCGTCGCGAACCAGCGTGGAGACCAGCTTGCGGCGAGCCCTGAGATCGTCCTTGATCTCCTTGAAGGCCGCGACCCGTTTGGCGATCTCGGGATCTTCCGCCGGGCCGACATAGCGCCTGGACTTTTGCGGCCGCGTCTCTTCGAAATACCAGTAGTCGCGGCCTTTCACCGGCACGCGCACGAAATTGCCTGCCGTCGAGAAATCGGTCTCGAAGGAGGCATCCAGGCTGCGCTGCACCAGCTCGGCATAGAGGGTACGATAGGCAAGATCGATGGTCTTCATGGCCGCTCCCGGGCGTGCGCAGCATTATAAGAAACCTGCAGTTTTCTTATAACTGGGCCTTATTCGGCGAGATTTCAAGAGCGTTATAAGAAACTGGTAAAAATCTTATAACGACCGGCATCTCCTAAGAGAGATGGGCCACTCTTCTGCGGATTGGGGAAACGGTTTGCCCGGTGCGGTCGACGTCACGCCCGAAGACTCGACCTGGAAGGCGTTGAGGCCGGGCTTGGAAGCTTGGAGCAGCGCAGCTTCCGTTACGCCGATTACGGCGTGCCGGGCGAGCACACTACCTTGATCGTTTCCGGAAACGTGTTCGTTGGCGCCAACCGACAAGCCGCCGCTGCTTTTTTCGAGGGACGCGGGCCGGCTACGCCTTCGCCGTCGACCGCGCGAAGCATGCAGGCGACCCGCTGATCGCGGCGAACAAGGACACGCTCACAACCCGGCGCTGAACGACCGGCATTTTTTGAAGGGTGCTAACGGCGCCATCGGCACCATGGACATGGCGAAGATGGAAGCGATGGGCGGGTATTTGTTTGCCTCGGGAATACTGCTCGACCGCAACGGCAAGGCGTTGAAGGAAAGGCCATACTTCGAGACCTACCCGTAGCGCAGGTAATTGTTGCAGTGGCCGGCGTTTCGCGAGCCATGACAGGATTGAGCATGTCGAGTTGCGCCGAAAGCGCTTGCGAGACTGCGCTGTCCGGAGCTGAAAGCAGGAGCGGTGCATATCTGTGCCGCAGATCGGCGACCGCCCATCTGCTGGTATCGCCGCCGCCGAACATCGCTGGTAGCACTTTTGCCTCAACGAAGCTCAAAGGGACGACCGCCTCCACCTGCAACCATTTCCAACGCGACATCCGCCCCTCTAAAATGCCTGTCTAGTTCAGTCCGAGGCTCAGCGCCTTCTTGCGGTCGGCCTCGGCGCGCTTCAAATCGCCCTTAGCTCTCCAGGAATGTGCCCTCAAATCGTAGGCGTCGGCATATGTCGGGTCGATCTCGATAGAGCGGCTGTACTCGGCGATGGCGCCATCGTGGTCGCCTTGGCTTTCCTTGATTGCACCTAGACCGAAATGGGCGCCAGCGCTCTTCTTCCGGTCCAGGCTGATCGCCTTGTTGAAGTCTCGCGTTGCGCTGTCGATGTCCTTTTTTGCCGCATAGGCAAAGCCGCGATCGATGTAGAAGCGCGCGACTTTGGGATCCAGTTCGATCGCCTTGTCGAAGTCTGTCATCGCACCCTCGTAATCGGCCTTCTCCAGCCTTTTGGTTGCCCGTCCGTAATAGGCCATGCTCCAACTCTGATCGATCTCGAGGCCTCGGTCATAGTCGGCTAACGCCCGGTCAAGCTCGTTTTTCTTCCCCCACAAAGCGGCACGCCCAAAATAGGCATCGCTGCTCTTCGGCGCGAGTTCGATGACCTTGCTGAAATCGGCAATGGCGCCATCATAGTCATGGGTGTCGGTGCGGACCATCGCCCGTCCGCGATAGCCGGCGGGGTTTTTCGGATCGAGCGCGATGGCCTGTTCGAACGCGGTGGTGGCGCGTGCATACTTGCGTTTCTTGTACCAGACGTAGCCGTGGTCGACGATGGTCTTCAACTTGCTCTGGTCAGAGCCGACAGGATCGCTTCCGGCTGACTTGCGTTTGGCCGCCACGGCGAGCTTGCGGCCCTCCTCGGCTAGGGCCAGCCTTGGATCCAGCTTGAGCGCCTGGTCGTAGTCGGCAATCGCCTGGTCGTAATCGCCGTTGGCGAGCCAGGCGCTGCCACGCCCGAAATAGATCGGCGCAGAACTGGGGTCGATCTTGGCCGCGCGGCTGAAATCGGCGATCGCTCGATCCAGTTCGTTCTTCTTGCTCCAGGCGACGGCGCGGCCGAGGTAAGCTTCGACGTAGGCAGGATAGAGTTCGATCACCTTGCCGTAATCATCGATGGCCGCGTCATACTTGCCCTTCGCTACCAGCGACATGCCGCGCCCCAGATATGCGGACGCCATTTTCGGATCGAGCGTGATGGCTTTGCTGTATTCGGCAATGGCGCGATCATATTTGTGCCTCTTGTAGAGGGCATCGCCGAGATCGATGAAAGCCTTGAGCTTCTTCGGATCAGGCCCGCCGGCTTCGGCCGCGACATCGCCTTTTCCTCTTGCCGCGTCGGCCGCCTTGCGGCTGACCAGGTAATCCGGATTGTGCGGGTCGAGGCCGATTGCCCGGTCGAAATCGGCGATGGCGCCGTCATAGTCCTTCCTGTCGGCCCGTGCCATGCCGCGCCCATAATAGCTGGCGGCGTCTTTCGGATCGATCGCGATCGCTAATGAATAGGCCGCGATCGCCCGCCCGCCGTCGCCCTTGGCGTGCCAGGCCATGCCCTTGCAAAAGAACGCGTCGCGCGCCTTCGGGTCGAGCGTGGCGGCATGGCCGCAATCGGCAAGCGCGCCCTCGACATCGCCCGACATGGTTTTGGCCATCCCCCGGCGGATATGGGCCGAGACCAGATCCGGAACGAGCTGGATCACCCGATCGTAGTCGGCGATCGCCAGGTCGTAGGCGCGCTTGGCGGCCAAGGCCTTGCCGCGGCCGAAATAGGCGAATGGGCTACTGGGGTCGAGCGCGATCGCCTTCTCATATTCTGCGATGGCATGGTCATATTTGCCCGCGTCGGAAAAGGTGTCGCCGCTCTGCACGGCGCTCAGGACACGTGGGTCGGTCGCCTCGGCCGCCTCCAGCATCTTTGAAGCGGACAGTATTCGCGTTGGGCTCGCTTTGCCTTGGCCGATTTGCTTGGCCAAGGTTTCAACGGCGGCCGCAACAGAGGGCTGCAACTGTTGCATGCCCACTGGCGGCGCCGGCCTGTTTTCGCCAACGGCAGCCTGCTCGTCACAGCTTCCAGTCCGCTTCAGGTCGAGTTCGATGGCACGCCGGCAATCGACTGCCGCGCCGGCCTGATCGCCCTTGAGCATCCGGGCGCGGCTGCGACCGAAATAGGCGTCGGCGTTTTCGGGATCGAGGCTGATGGCCTTGTCGAAATCGAGCAATGCGCCGTCCACGCCATATTTCGACAGCCGCATCTGGGCGCGCTCGAGCAGGATCCTGGCGGTCGCCGGATCCCTGCCTGGCTTCGCGGCGGTCGGCTTGCCTTGCTCGCCGGGCAGGTGTTCCCTGCACGTGCCTGCCCGCTTCGGGTCGAGCTCGACGGCTCGCCGGCAGTCGCCGACGGCGAGGTCGAAATTGCCAAGCAAGGCCTCCGCGATGGATCGGTGGTAGTAGGCATCGGCGTTGTAGGGATCGAGGCCGATGACAAAGCTGAATGTATCTATCGCGCCCTTGGGGTCGACCTGCATCTGCTGCAACCCCGATTTCATATTCCAGTCGATGGCGGCGGAATTGTCGCGCTTGGCATAGAGTTGCGGCGGCTCATACGTGGGAGGCGCGATAGGCTTGGCCGCCTGCGGCTCAGCTGGGATTGGGACATGAGCCTGACTGGTCGTAGCGCCCGGTGACTGCAGCACGGGTTGCCCCTCGGCCCTGCGCTTGCCGATCTGGACGCTCAGCCTTTCCTTTCGGTAGTCCGCGTTGGCCGGGTCGAGCGCGATTGCCTTGTCCAGGTCCGCTATTGCCTTGTCAGGATCGCTCGCCTCCCAGACAAGCGCCCTCTCGAAATACGATTTTGGATCGTCGGAACTGATGGAAATCGCTTTGTCGAGATCGGCAAGCGCCTCTTTCGAATTGCCGACTCGAGCCATAGTCATGCCGCGCACGCGGTAAGCCGGGGCGTTGGCCGGGTCGCGGCGTACGGCTTCATCCAGATCGGCGATAGCGCGGGCATAATTCTTCTTTAAGCCCCAGCTCTTGGCGCGGTTGAAGTAGAATGCGGAACTTGCTGGATTGAGCCGGATCGCCTCGTCGAATGCGGCGATGGCGCGGGTATGGTCGCCCTTTTCCTGCCATTCTATGCCGACCGCATTTTGGGCGGTGGCGGTTTGCTCGCCATCTCCGTCGCGCGGCTCGCCAAAAGCCTCGGCGATCCGGCGTGAGCAATCACGCCCTTTGTCTGCATCGACGCCGGCGATGTGCTTGCAATCGGCTTCCGCGCGCCTGCGCTCGCCCTTGGCGATCCATGAAAGTGCGCGGTCATGGTAAGGGGTGATGGGGTCCGCGCGGACACTCTCTGCTTTGTCATAGTCGGCTTGGGCCCGCGTGGCGTCGCCCTTGTCCTCCCAGGCGACGCCGCGCACGCCATAGGCCATCTCGTTGGCGGGATCGATGTCGATCGCCTTGTCGCATTCGACAATCGCACGGTCGTGCTCGCCTTTCTTGTTGAGTGCCCTGGCGCGGTCGGCATAGAGGTTGGCATCGTCCGGCGTGAGCGCGATTGCGCGAGTGTAGTCCGCTACGGCTCGCTCGAAATCTGCCTTGCTCTCCCAGGCAATGGCGCGATTGGTAAAGGCGGGCACGTATGTCGGATCAAGCGCGAGCACCTCGGTCATGTCGGCGATGACGCGGTCGATATCGTTCTTCTGCGTGTAAGCCAGGCCACGCCAGAAATAGGCGTTAACGCGAAGATCGGGAATCTCGGCGCTGTCCTCGGCGATGGGCGTGCAGACGCTAATCTGCTGGTCGGCGGAGAGGGCGCCGTCGCTGAAGCAAGTAGCGTAATCCTTGCTCTCTGCGAGGGCCGGACTGCGAAGCCCGCCAAGCAGCAGCACTATTCCCGCCGGCGCCAAAAGCGGGCCAAATGAAAGCCATGCAACGAATGCGCGGGCGAACGCGCCGGTGCGGCGTGACATGTTTTGATCCTCCCCCCGGAGTTGCCGCGGCAGCGGCTGCAATTACCTATAGTTCCGTTTTTGTTCCGAAATGCAAGCAGAAATTGCGAACGCTATCCTGTGCTCGCTCTCGGCCAAAGAACGCAACCCTCAAAGCCTGGCAACGCGAAGTTCTTCTTGTTCTTCGTTGAGCAACGGTTTCTCAGCGAGATTGTCTCTCACATATCGATCATTGAGCGCTTGACCCGCCCGATGATGGTGATCGCCCCTTCGAGCTCCGGCGGCGGGATGTCGAGATAGGACGCCGGCTGGAAGGGCGGGGTGTCGTTCGGGCGGTAGCGCTTGTAGGTGGCACGGCCGGTTTCGTCGGCGATCACATAGCAGCCATTGGTCACCAGCCGCTTGTCGCGCAGGTTGACGAAGATGATTGAATCCGGCGGCGAGATCTTGTTCATCGACGGTCCGTCGACGCGCAGCGCAATCCACTCGCCTTCCTCGAGATCGGCGGTGGGGATCGTCGGATAGTCCGAAAGGTTGACCACGCTGTCCTGGCTGCCGAGCTCGCCGGCGCTGATCCACGATACGATCGGTACGTCGATGGTGATGGGCGAGGCGGCGAGGTGCACAGGCGCGGCTTCGGCGCCGTCGACGTCAAACAAAAGCCAGCCGGGGTCGACGCCGAACAGCCGGCCGTATTTCTCCGCCGCCTTGCGCGACAGCGGCCGGTTGCCGTTCTCATGGCTGATAAGCGTGTTCTTGTTGATGTCGCGCAAGGCCCGAGCGGCATCGCTGGGCGAGGCATAGCCGGCCTGGGCGCGCGCTTGCTGCAATCTGTGCCGAGAATCCATCATCGTACAAAATGCCTGAAAATTATCGTCCAAATTGTACGATTTCGCTTGCGCGTCATTCGTACATAACGTACGCTTAGCGCATGAATGAGCCTACCGCAAGCATTTCCGCATTCCCTGCGAGCATCTCCGCCACGAATGTGCCGGGGCTGCCCGCGAGCATCTCGGGGCTGCCAACGAGCATCTCGGGGCTGCCCGCGAGCATCTCGGGGCTGCCAACGAGCATCTCGGGGCTGCCCACGAGCATATCGGGGCTAATTGATTCCTGGCAGAGCATCGGCGCCTTCGCCGCAGATGTCGGCTGCGGCTATGAAGCCGCCCGCCAGATGCGCCGTCGCGGACGCATCGCGCCGCAGCACTGGCCGCATGTGGTGGCCGCGAGCCGCAGGCGCGGCATAGCCGGCATCAGCTATGAATGGCTGGCGGGCCATCGCGCCGCGGCCGCCATGCAAGCGGAGGCGGCATGAACGCGCTTGCCTCGCCTGTCGAATTCCAATCGTCCGGACTGACCTCCTCACCGGTCCGGACGCTTTCCGGGGCTTCTGCCTCGGATCCGGCTGAACCGCCCGCACCCCGGTTCACCGGAACGGCCGGAGCCGCTCCTCCCCCGGCTCCGGCCCCCAATTCGGGCCGGCTCGTCTCCTGCATCCGCACCGAGGACGGCACCGTCATCCTGTTCGACCGCAAGGCGGACCTGGCGGTGTCGGGCCTGACCCGGGCCGCCGCCGAGGCGGCCCTTCTTCGCCTGCTTGGTGCGGCGCCCGGCGCCGCCTGATCCCAACCGTTTCCCTGACCTGACCAACGGCCCCGCGGCCGAACCCTGGCGCTTGGCTTCAAGCCGAGCGCTTCGCAACCCTTCGCAAGCAATGGAATGAGACATGGCTGCCGCCTACACCGAAAAGGAAATCGACGAGATCGCCGCCTGGCTGAAGGAGGGGCTATCGGCCTCCCGCATCGCCGGCCGCTTCAGCGCGCTGCGCGGCAGCCCGGTCTCGCGCAACGCCATTATCGGCATCGTGCACCGCAACGCCGGCCTTCGTGCCATCGGCTTCGCCAACCCGAAGGGTGGCCGCGCCGGCGGCAGGCCGCGGAAACATGCACGGCCGGACCGGCCGGGCCGGCGGGGCAGGGTGGCGGCTGGAGGTGTCACGCTCTCCGAGCCGGCAGCGCTTTCCAGGCATGCCGAACTGATTGAGGGCGCCGGCGCCGCAACTGCCAATCTCCCCCCTTGCGGGGGAGATGCCCGGCAGGGCAGAGGGGGGTGCTGTCCCGCCAACCTATCGGCTGTTGAGCTATCCACGGAGCCGGATGCCCGCACTCCACCGAAACCCAAAAAATCCAAAGCCCGCAAACCGGCGCCCAGCATGCCGCCCGCCTGGCTTTCCCCCGGCACCCGCGAGAAATCCGACGTCCAGCTCTACAAGCTCCCCGCGCCGCCGCCCCCGGTAAACCCCGGCCGCCAGCCGCATGTCGCGGCGATGCGCTTCCTTGATTGCCTGTTCAAGCGCTGCCGCGCGCCGGTCGATCTCGCGTTGCGCGAGGAGGCGGACGAGGATCCCGTCGGCGCGCGGCCCGGTCCCGACATGCTCTGCTGCGGCCTGCCGACGTCGGCCACGCGCTCCTACTGCGCGCATCATCATGCGCGGTTTCACGGCCATCGCGGGAGGGGGATGTGATGGGCGAGGCGCAAATCTCCCCCCTCGAGGGGCCCTCGAGGGGGAGATGCCCGGCAGGCCAGAGGGGGGTGCTGTCCCGCCGGCCTTTCCAATTGCCACCCAACACACCACCCACCACAAAGGACCCTCATGCCCCGCAAAGCCGCCAAGAAACCGCAACCCCCGAAACTCCCCAAGGGCGAGGCCGAGCAGGTGCGCATCCGCCGCGAGATCGGCCATGATTTCGCGCTGAAGGCCGACGCCTTCGGCCGCCAGCGCCTCACCCCCGGCACGGCCGAGGCGCGCCGCGTCTACCAGGTGTCGCACGGCGGCTACACCTCGACCGGCGGCATCGTGCGCCTGCGCAATGTCGATCCGCTCACCGGCATCACATCGCTCACCCGCCAGCAACGCGAGGCAGGCCAGCGTTTTCGCGACGATTTCGAGCGCTCCGCCCGCGAGGGCCTGCAGCCGCAATCCTGGAGCGAGCGCGTCGACGGCGGCCGCGTCGGCGGCGGCGTGCCCGACCGCGTGCTCTCAGCCGGCCGCGCGCACGCCCACGCTGCGGCCGCGCTCGCCCACTGGGAGGTGGCGGAGGTGGTCCGAAAAATCTGCCTCGAAGGCCAGTCGGTGAAGGCCATCGCCGAACGCACCGGCGACGGCCGCGATGTGGTGGTCAAGCTGCTGAAGGTCGGGCTGGATTTGTTGGCGGTGCATTACGGGATGATGATGGGGAGGAAGGTGGGGTGAGGGGAAAGCGATGTGCCAAACTTGCGCCGGATCGAAAGCTGCTTATCTGGCTATGCAACTGGAGTGACTGAATGCGTTTCATTAGACTTGTTTCCGGTTCAATGATGTTCATGATCGGCCGTCGCTGCAGTAATTGCGACAGTGTTTAACGCCATCCTGTTCTCAACACCGCAATGTTGATGACACTGCTGTTTGTGCTTAAGGCGGCCTGGGGGCACCTGAAATCGAGCTGGCGATGACCGTTAATCCACTGATCTCCGGATTGAAGATGACCCGGCCAGCCGACCACGACCACCTCGCTTCGCAGTGACCATCCAGTCTAGAAGAGGCGGATGCGATTTACTGGTTCCGTCGGCTTGGCTCGTGGGGCCTGCTGGTTGTCGAGGAAGGCGCCGATCCAGCAACACCCTACCAGCTTATGGTTGCAAAGCCTATGCCACTGGGGCAGACGGGGTGAGAGCCGACGCCGGCGAAAGTTTGAAGTGGCTGAAACTGGCCGCTGAAGCTGGAAGCAGGAGGCGGCTGCGGCTCTCTCCCAATCCCAGCACTGATTAAACTACGTGCCGAAGGACAAATTCACATTGTTATTCATTCCGACGATTCACTGCGAAGAGCGTATTGAAAGACGACCGCGCAAAAACTTCTGGCCTCGGCGCTGCCCCTCATCCGCCTGCCGGCACCTTCTCCCCGTATAGTGGCGGGGAGAAGGGATGGCCGCGATGCTGGCAGCTATTCCGCGACGTTGGCGGTTGGCGAAAGCGGCGGTGACAGCATCTTTCTCCCCGTCACTATACGGGGAGAAATGCCCGGCAGGGCAATGAGGGGCAGCGCCGATCGATGCGGTTATCTGCGCACTTTGCGTGACGCCGTTTCAGCCGTGTCTCAAGCGCCTTTCTTCAGCGGCTTCGGGTCGCTGTCAGGTGGTGGTTCCCACCCAAACACGCTCCGTCCCCCCAGCAAATGCGACTGGTCCATCTCGCCCGCCACGATCTCCTTCAGGCTCAGCCCCGTCACATAGCGCTCCATCCGGCGTGACTCCCCGTCCAGCCGCTTGAGCGCCTGCAGCTCTTCCTCGCGGCCGAGCTTGGCCTTCCCGACCGCCGATTTCAGCACCGAGATCGTCTCGTCATAGACCTTCAGCGGCACGGGGAAGGGGTGGCGGTCCTTGCCGCCGTGGGCGAGCGAGAAGCGCGCCGGGTCGGAGAAGCGGCAGGGCGCGCCGTGCACCACCTCGGAGACCATGGCGAGCGCGCGCACCGTGCGCGGGCCGACGCCGGGCACCAGCAGCAGTTCGGGAAAATCCTTCGGGCCGCTCTCGATCGCGGCGGCAATGTTGCCGTGCAGGCGGCGCATGACGATGTCGCTTTCGCGCACGTCGTGATGCGCCGGCATGATGAGGTTGGGCAGCAGCGGCTGCGCGGCCGGCTCGGGCGCTTCGGCTCGCGGCTCCAGCACGGCAAGCTCGCTCAGGATCTTTTCCGGGCTCATGGTCTTCAGAAGCGCGATCTGCCCCCCGCGGGCTTTCTCGGCGCGGTGGTCGGTGAGGTTGACGATCTCGCCTTGGCGTTCGCCCTCGATCGCCGCATGCGGCTGGTCGACGTAGCTTTCCAGCCCCTCCGACAACCAGTGGTAGCGGCGCGCCTGGCGGGCGTCGCCGTTCATGCCCTGCTGCACCACCACCCAGCGCCCGTCATCGCTGACGATGAAGCCGTGCAGGTAGAGGTCGTAGCCGTCCTGCACGGCGGCGCTGTCCACCTTGGCGACCAGCCGGCTGGCAGTGGCAAGAGCTTGGCCGTCGAGGCCGACATGGTCGCCGATCGCCAGCAACTCGCCCGGCGTCTTGCGCGAATGTGCGCCGCGCCCGCCGCAGACATGGATGCCAAGCTCGCCGGCCATCGGCTTGAGCCCCCGCTTCAGCGCGCCGATGACCGACGTGGTGATGCCGGAGGAGTGCCAGTCCATGCCCATCACGGCGCCGAAGGACTGGAACCAGAAGGGATGGGCGAGGCGCCGCAAAAACTCGTCGCGGCCATAATGATGGATGATGGCTTCGCACAGCACCGCGCCGAGCTTCGTCATGCGATCGCCCAGCCATTTCGGGACCCGCCCGCCATGCAGCGGCAGGTCGGCGCTGCCGCTTCGCTGCGTCACTTTTTGCTTTCCCTATAAATGTCGGCTTCTAGATGGCATTTTGGCGGGAATTTGCAAGGCGGCGCAGCCGCAGCCGGACATCTCCCCTTGCCGAGGGGAGATGTCCGCTCGCTGGTCGGTCAGCGCCGGCAGATGCGGATCTTTTCGATGACGCGATGGCCGTGGCGCCAGTGCTTCACGATCTTGATCCGGCAATGATCGCGATAATACCGGTTATGATAGCGCACCACATAACGCTCGCGATAGGGAGTGTAGTAGTCGTCATCGTAGACGTGTCGGTAATAGCGGTGAGGGTAATACCCGCCATAGTAGTCACCATAGTAATCGCCGTAGCTGGGGCCGACGCCGATGCCGAACTGAACGCTACCGGCACTCGCCGGCGCGATCGCAAACGCCGAGGCGATGGCGATCATCGAAGCAAGCAGAAGCTTTTTCATCGCTGCCTCCTTGAGGTCGATGGTTGCCCCTTCGAGGCACAAACGGTTTCGGGACGGGTGGTGTTCCGAGAAAGTTGGGCGGCGATCCTGGGCCCGGCGAGGAGCGAAGCGGCGCCGAAGCTGACGATCTTCGCCCTTGCGGGGAAGGTCACGCTTTTGTTCGCCCCGCTGTCTTCGATCTTCGGAGTCGCCATATCGCCACCTGCTGTCGCCGTGCAGCGCGTGCGCGCTCGGCGTCGTCGTCTATTGCCACGTCCAGCCAATCCCAACCGCAGGAGCCTGCCATGACCAAGCCCACTATCCTGAAATTCGGCCCCGTCGAGCATGGCGATGGCGGCGATCTTGCGGGCTGGATCGCGGTCGAGGGATCGCCGACCATGCAGACCGCCGTCCAGCACACCAGCGAGGACGGCAAGGTGATGTCCGGCACCTGGCGCGCTTCGCCCGGCACCTACCACGCCACCTACGCCGACTATGAATTCGTCCACATGATCGCCGGCCGCATCCTCATCACGCCCGATGGCGGCGAGCCGGTCGAGGTCGGCCCGGCGACGCCTTCGTGGTCGAAGCCGATTTCAAGGGCACCTGGAAGATCCTCGAGCCGGTGACCAAGCATTTTGTGGTTGTGGCGGAGTGAGCAGAAGCTGCTGATCTCCCCCTTGCGGGGGATGTCTGGCAGGACAGACGGGGTGTGAAGGAACGCCGACGCTCGCACGGTCGCAATCCTCGGGCTTGACCCGAGGATCCATGCCGTGACCTTCGGCGTGAAGCGCTACGGTGCAGAATTCTGTCACTGGTGCAACGCTTTAGCGTCACGGCATGGATCCTAGGGTCTGCGCGCGTCGCTTCGCTCCTTGCTCCGCCCTAGGATCACGAACGACAGGGGCGGCGCCCTACCTTCCCACCTTCGAGATCACGCGCCTTTCCACCTCCGGTTCCAGCGATTCCGCGAATGGCGTCGCCAGATGGTGCTGGTCGCGGAAGGCGAGCTGGCCGTCGATGAAGACGTGGCAGGTTGTGGCGTTGCAGAAGCGGTCGGTGAGGTCGACGTAGGTGGCATTGGGCACGCTGGTGACGATCTCGCGCTCGACCGCCGCCATCTGGTCGTTGGCGGCATAGGCGCGGCTCTGGTCGCAGAGCGATGGCGCCTTGTCGCGCCACAGCGCGCGCGACACGCAGGTGTCGATGTTCTCGTCGTTGAAGGGCACGTCGCGGATGAAGGCGATCTTCAGCCCGGCCTTGCTCAAGCTGGTCAGTGTCGAGCGCAGGCCGGCCCGCCATACGGCGTCCGGCGTGTCCGGCTCGCCCTTGCCCGCCGCCATCTTGCGCGAGGAGGTCAGCGCCAGTTCGGAGATCACCACCAGCGAAGGCCTGGCCGCGATGATCTCCTTGATCGCCTGTTCGCGCCATTGGTCGCATTCGCGGTAGCCGCGGTTGAGCTTCGTGACAAAGTAGGAAAACCGTGAGGGCCGGCACGAGCTCTTCAGCCAGGTCTCGACGCGGTAGCCGTTCTTCTTTCCTGCCTCGATCAGCGGTGTCGACCAGTGATCGGCGTGCGAATCGCCGAACAGCGCGATCACGCGCTGGCCATTGCCGAACACGCAGGGTTTCGGCGTCACCGTGTCGTAGCCCTCGACGCAGGCCTTGGCGCGCGCGGTGGCCGGCTCGGCCGCACTTGCCGCGATCGCGCGCTGCTCGGGGTCCTCGGCGCGCATGGCAAGCGTTGCGTTGCCGTAGGCGGCTGCGACGCCGGTGCCGGTCAGGAGGAGGGCCGGCACCAGCGCCCGCGCCGCATTGGCCATAAGCCAGCCATTGCGGCGGATTGGATTCTCGATGAAATGATAGCTCAGCGCAGAGAGCGCCAACGTCAGCCCGAGGCAGGCGAGGCGTTGCGCAAAAGTCAGCTCCTCGACCAGCATGCCGGCATAGACGATCACCGGCCAGTGCCAGAGATAGAGCGAGTAGGAAACCTTTCCGATCCACTGCAAGGGCGGCAGCGCCAGGGCGGCATTCACGCAATTCGAGGAAAAGAGCCCCGCGGTTTTCCGTTCGAAATTGCGTGCAAGAATGCCGTCCCCGACGCCGGCCGCGCCCGCCAGCAAGAGAAGGACAGTACCGGCCACGGGCACGAGCGCCAGAAAACCGGGGAAGGGAGCCTCCTCGCTGAAGGTGAGGTAAGCGAAGGCAATGAGGACCAGCCCGCACAGGCTGAACGCCGTCCCGAGCCGCGGGCGGTTCTGGAGCAGCCATGCCGGCGCCATCGAAGCCAGCCCGCCGGCGGCGAATTCCCAGGCGCGCAGCGGCGAGAAGTAGAAGGCCCAGGGCTGCGAAATGGGGGTCAGCCAGGCGCAGACCGCGAAAGAGACCAGGCCGGCAATGCCGATAACAAGCATGATCGTCCGCTTGCCGGGCCTCAGCCAGGCCGCCAGCATCAGCAGCGCCGGCCAGGCGAGGTAAAACTGCTCCTCCACCGACAGCGACCAATAGTGGATGAACGGGTTGTTTGCGGCGTCGTTGGCGAAATAGTCGAACGACCAGCGGATCAGCCACAGATTGATCATGTAGGCGGACGCGAACATCGCGCCCTTGGAATAGAGCGCCTGCTCCTCCGGCGACAGGATCAGCGTGCCGACGGCAAGCGTGGCGGCGATGACGAACAGCGCCACCGGCAGCAGCCGCCGCGCGCGTCGGGCATAAAAACGAAGGAGGTCGAGCCGGCCGGTGAGCGAAATCTCGCTGACCAGATGGCGGGTGATGAGGTAACCGGAGATGACGAAAAAGATGTCCACGCCGGCAAAGCCGCCGGGCAGGGCGGTGAGGCCGAAGTGGAAAGCGACAACGCCCGCCACGGCGAGCGCCCGCAACCCCTCAATGTCGGGCCGGAAGTCCGGCGATGGTGCTGACACGAAGGCGAACCTCGCAACGGTCGTTCGTATCCCGCCTTGGGAAAGCCTCGCGCCTATGGGCTCATACCGCAATGCAACAAATCTAACGCAGTGCAACATAAAGGGAGGCGGCAGCAACGCCGGCGGCAGCCGACGCTTCGGCACGCCAGGGTCTGCGCGCGTCGTTTTGCTCAGGATGACGAAGGAGCTCAGCCGCCGGTTTCGCCGGCGTTCGAGAGCATGGAAGGACATTGGCGAATGCTAAAGGCAAATTGTCCGCCTGCAGGTAATCTGGTAGGATCAGTGCACCGACGAACGGCTCTGGGACGCCGTGACGTCTGACATCATGCACAAAGACATCAACTCGAACCGGAGAACGGCCATGAAACGGCTTCTGACGGTCGCTGCGCTGTTGGCAGCGGGCAGTTTGATTGCGATGCAGGGCGCAGCTGCCGACGATGCTGCGCTGATCAAAAGCGCCGAGTCCGCCGCCCCCGCCGCAGTGGCGAGTGGCGCTGCGGTCTACGCCATGGATGAAAAGGGGAATATGCGCACCCTGCGCGAGGGCAAGACCGGCTTCTGGTGCATGCCGGACAATCCGGCTTCGCCCGGTCCGGATCCGATGTGCGGCGATGCCAACTCGATGGAATGGGCGATGGCCTGGCTGGAAAAGAAGGAACCGCCCAAAGGCAAGGTCGGCTTCATGTATATGCTGTCCGGCGGCACCGACGGCAGCAATACCGATCCTTATGCGACGAAGCCCGAGGCAGGCAACAATTGGATCGAGACGGGGCCGCATGTGATGATCGTCAACGCGATGGACATGATGAAAGGCTATCCGACCGATGCCAAGCCCGACACGTCCAAGCCTTACGTGATGTGGCCGGGCACGCCCTACGCGCATCTCATGATCCCGGTAAAATAGCCGGGCACGGACCTTCAGGTGCGGCGGCGAGCGCTTCAAATCTCCCCTTGTCCGCAAGGGGAGATTTGCATCAGCCGCTTCGTCCTCGCTCCAACTGATCGCGCCTCGCAACCATCCTCCGATCCGCGCGTTGCACGCCGGCGAAAGCCAATCATGGCGGGCAGGGTGGAGACTCACGGTGGCGGATAATCGTCAGAACGGCACGTGCGAGTCGGAACCGGGGCTGGCGGGCCTGCTTGCTGCCTCGCGCAGCCATCCGCGCACGGCGCTGCCGACGGTCGCAACCGTCGTCGCGTCGGTTGCGGCGCTCTATTTCGGCCGCGAGGTGTTCCTGCCGATCGCAGTCGCGCTGCTGTTGACTTTCGCCATCGCGCCGCTCGTGTCGGCGTTGAAACGCGTCGGCATTCCGCGCCTGCCTGCCGTGATTGCCAGCGTTTTGGGCGCCTTTGCCGCGCTTGCGCTGTTCTCCTTCGTGGTGGCCACGCAGGTCAGCGACCTCGCCCAGAACATCCCCGTCTATCAGATCAACATCCTGACAAAGATCCGCGCGCTGAAGGAAAACGGGCTGGGCAACGGCATCATCTCGCGCTTGAGCGGCGTGATCGAGCGCGTCGGCCAGGAATTCGAGCGCCAGGAGCCGCAACTGCCGTCCGCCGCCCAGACGCCGAAGCGCGATCCGATCCCGGTCGAGATCGTCGCGCAGGAAAGGCCGCTCGAAGTATTGCAAAAGGTCATAGAGCCGCTGCTCAGCCCGCTCGGCTCGGCCGGCCTTGTGGTCGTCGTCGTCATCTTCATGCTGATGGAGCGGGAGGATCTGCGCGACCGCTTCATCCGTCTCGTCGGCTATGGCGATCTCCACCGCACCACCCAGGCGCTGCAGGACGCCGGCAAGCGGGTCGGCCAGTATCTGTTGATGCAGCTGGTGGTCAACGTTATCTACGCCATCCCGATCACCATCGGCCTGTGGGTGCTGGGCATACCCAATGCGCTGCTTTGGGGCATGCTGGCGCTCGCCCTGCGCTTCGTTCCCTATATCGGGCCGATCATCGGCGCGCTGCTGCCGCTGTTCCTGGCGCTGGCGGTGGCGCCCGGCTGGTCGCTGCTTCTGTGGACCGGGGCACTGTTCATCGCCATGGAGCTGATCACCGGCAACGTCATCGAGCCATGGCTCTATGGCTCGCGCACCGGCCTCTCGCCGCTCGCCATCATCGTCGCGGCGATCTTCTGGACCTGGCTCTGGGGGCCGATCGGCCTGGTGCTGTCGACGCCGCTCACCGTCTGCCTCGTCGTCCTCGGCCGCCACGTGCCGCAGTTCGAGTTCCTCGACGTGCTGTTCGGCAACGAGCCGGTGCTCGAGCCTCATGCGCGTCTCTATCAGCGGCTGCTTGCCGCCGATCCGGACGAGGCGACCGACCACGCCGAGGAGATGCTCGAAGAAAAATACCTGTTCGAGTTCTACGACCAGGTGGCGATTCCGGCGCTGCTGCTTGGCGAGCAGGACCGCATGCGCGGCGTCATGGATGACGAACAGCGCAAACAGGTAGCGGCGAGCGCGCTGACGCTCGTCGCCAATCTGGACGCCAGCGCCCAGGAGGAAGCGGAGGAGGCGGAAGCCGAGGAGGAAGAGGACCAGCAGGCAGCCACTGCCTCGGCCGAGGCCTCGCCGGGCAAGGCAGCCTCAGCCAAGATCACCGCGGGCAAGGCTGCTGAAGGCAAGGCGAACGATCGGAAGGCCGGCGACGGCAAGGAGCCTCTATCCGAGGAGGTCGATCTTCCGGATGGCGTGGGCTTCTCCGTGCTTTGCGCCGGCGGGCGGGGCGAGCTCGACGACGCCGCCGCCGCTATGCTGGCGCAGGTGCTGGAGGTGCAGGGCGCCGAAGTGTCGAGAGCGAGTTTCATTGACCTCGAACCTGCCGGGATCCGCCGCCTCGACCTGAGCGGCGTCGATACGGTGGTGATCGGTTTCCTCAACCGCGACTCCACCAAGCACGCGCGCTTCATGGTGCGGCGGCTGAAGCGGCTGAAACCGCGTCTCAGGGTCGGCATCGTGTCCTGGTCGGAAATCGGCAACAGCGACGCCAAGGCCGCGGCCGAACTTGCCGCCGGGCTTAACGCCGATTTCGTCGCCCATGGCATGGTCAGCGCCGTGACGGGCGCCCTGTCGAGCGAGCCGCCGGTGATGCTGAAGCTTGCGCCGCAACGCCGGCCACGCCGCCGGCCGGCCCGCAAGAAGGAGCTGCAGGCGGCTGGATGAGGGAGGCGACTTTCCCCCTCAATTGACCGGCCCGAAGGCCCGCGCGAACCGCGCGGCTTTGCGATCCGCGCGGGCAGGCGCCGGCCCCGCCGGCGGCGCCACGCCCCAGCCCTCAGGCTGGCCGGGTGGCTGTCTGGTTCGGCCCTTGTCCGGCCGTTTCTGTTCTGCCTCGCCGATCCGGGCAGAAGCCCGGATCCTTCGGAGCGCGCTAGAAATGCAGGTCCAGTGCAGGCGGATGGCTTGGCCTGGATCGTCTTGCGGCGCTGCTGCGGAGCCGGCGGGACGGCTTGCTTGCTCCTCGGTTGCACTGCCCAGTGAGCTTGCGGCGGCCGTGAAAGCATGATCTTCGCTCGAACAAGAGGCCAATCCCGATTCTGTCGGGACGGAACAGGTGCAGCCGGATGGCACTGAACATCGCGCAGAAGTTACGACTGACTTCGGTCGTGCTGGGAACCGCCAGCCGCAAGGATCTGGCGGCGGCGTTCCGAGCGGTCAATCCGAAGACGGCTTTCGATATCGGCCGCGCCGACAAATGGCTGCAAGGCCGCGCCCAGCCTCGCGAGCACAGCGTCTACGAAGACTGGGCGAAAGTGCTGCGCCTCGAGCGACCCGGCGCCTGGATCGCCGAGAGCGATCTGCCGAGCTTCACGGCCGCGATCGCGGCCCGGCACGGCATCGACGCGACGGAGCTCGAACGCCGCGCCCACGCGCAGGTCGAGGCCTCGCCCGGGCATGACGACAAGGGCACCGGGCTGGCGCTTGCCGGGACCTATGCCTGCTATTCGCGCGCCTGGTCGCCTTACTATCGCGGCCAACTCATCAGGGGCCGCCTGTCGATCGAGGCCGGACCCGGCGCGCATGCGTTCACCGCCACATATCGCGAGACATTGCCGACCGGGCAGTTGCAGCTCGGCGGGCCGGTCACGCCGGCAAAGCGCAGCCTCTACCTACATCTGAAGGAGGTGGGCGGCGAAGCGCAGTTCTTCCTTTGCCTGTTCCCGCAGACGCAGCCGGTGAGCGTGCTCGGCGGCTATATGGTCGGCACCGCCATCATCGGCCCGGAGGCGCAGCCCTCGCTGACAAGAATCCTGCTGGTGCGCCTGCGCGATGCGCCAGCCGCCGAGCAATGGGGCGGGTACCTGCCGCCGGGCACCTCGATCGCCGCCGATCTCGCGAGCCTCGGCATCGTCATGGAGCACCCGGAAGCGGTCGACCGGCAGCTCGGCCAGTTCCTCAGTGCCGGCAGCGACGGCGGCGTCAACCAAATCCCGCCGTCCGAGTACCGCGCCATCCTCGACGTGTTCGACCGCCATTGGCTGCAGCACGCGGGCTAGGAACGAACCTCAGCAGGCTCGATGTTGCCGGCTGACCACAGCCTGCCCGTATTCGGTTGCAGCCGGCTCGCTTTGCACGCATCTCACGAAAACGTTTTTTGACAAAACGGCACTTCCCTTGGGTCTTGAGGCGGCAAATTGGGCAAGGGGCATATCCATGAAGAAGATCTATGAGAAACCGGTGCTGGTGAAGCGCCAGAAGCTGTCGAGCGTCGTTGCCGGGTCGTCGGCCCCGCTCCCGCCGCGCTGACCTAAGCAACAGCCAGCAGGGCAAACATTCCCGGGCTAAGCTTGACAGGGCGGCCGCATCGCGTTCACCTGCGCAGGTCGTTGACCCGCCCAGGAATGGACGATGAAGAAGACTTACGAAAAGCCGCGGCTGCAAAAGCGCGGCAGGCTGTCGGCCGCGACCGCCGCCGCGCCGTCGTCCGGCTTTACCTTCTGAGGCGAGCCAGGCCGCCCTGCGGCACTCCTTTGCGGCGGTCCGAGATCGGTCGAAACTATTGGCTTTGCCACGGCGCACCAATCGGCGTACCCTGCCGTATCGCTGGTAACCACCCACCGGACACCATTGGCGACTGAGAGACGTTGATCCGCGCTCCCGTCTGAACAGGGAGAGCGGCATGCTCGAGAACAAGAATCCCCACTTGCCCGCGCGGGCACGCGGCCGCAGATTTCCAGGACCAACTGATTGAGGAGAGCAGAAGGGCGCTGATCCGCTCTTACGACCTGTTGCGTCGTACGGAGCGCCTGGTGAACGCTTCCGGCCGCAAGCTTGATGGTCGCTCCCCGGCGGCGCTCGCCCACGCGAAGCGTCTTCAGGAGGGAATTGCGATCAAGAAGGCCTATAGCGAGCCGACGCTTGAAAAGCTGGCAACGGTTCGTCAGTAGCGGTCTGGGCACCCTTTCTGAGCCTCGTACGCGAAACCTCGCGCCGCTGCCGGCCAGGAGCGGGCGGTACACTACGCAAGTGCCCGCCCGTCCGGCGCCGCCGCCAAGCTGCTGAAACCCCGTCCGTCCCCAACAGCAACGGTCATGGCGTGACCAGTCACTGCGGATTGCCATTGGCCCGGCTGGCTGTCAACGTCGGCGGCGGCGCCTCCGGAACAGCGTTTTTTTCCGTTGTGCAATGCCGAAATCGGGCTGCCGCATTTCCGCGGTTGCCGCGCCGGCAGGCTCCGAAATGGCGGATTTCCGGGCTTTTCGGCCGTTGCGGCAAGCGACACGAATGTTGCCGCCTACACGTTTGAATAGGCTGGTTTTTCACTGGTTGAGGCGTTTTGAGGTCCGGTTGTCAACCTGACTTTTTTTGGGCGCATTTCGGCAACGCAGCATTGGCGGGCAAACGGCAGTGAATTACCCGTCGCGCTAGCGGTTTCGTCGCCCCTCAAAGGCTGGGGAGAGGAACGCTGCCGCTCTGTGAACCGCTTCATGATGCGCACATGCAGGGATGCTAAAATTCGCCATCCGATGAGGGTGGGCGATCGGTTGCTCGAAGTGTCCCGGCGCAGGTCCTGGCCGGCAGATCGGGCAGAGGTGCTCGCGCAGCGACGGAGCGGGGGTTCTTGTTGGGCGTCCCCCCGCTCCGTCCCGGCGTCGCCAAGGAACCTGTCTCCACACTTTGTTGGGGCCAAAATCTGGTCTGTCGGCGCGGCGTTCCTTCGCGCCTCGCCTGCCTGCTTGCCGGTCGCCGCGAAAGGAGATCGGCTATCTCACCGCCCTCCGCACACCTCCCTCACCAGGCCCCGCAGCCACCGATGCGCGGGGTCGGCGTCGAGGCGCGGGTGCCATAGCAGCGAGATTGTGAGCCCGGCGAGCTTCACCGGCAATGCGAAGGTGAGCAGGCCTTCGCGCAGCTTGCCGGTATAGCGCTCGGGCACCGTGGCGATGAGATCGGAGCCGCGCGCCAGCGCCAGCGCTTCCGCAAAGCCGCCGACCACGGTGGCGATTGTCCGCGTCAGCCCGGCGAGTTCCAGCGCGTCGTCGATAGGCCCGCGATCCAGCCCGCGGCGCGAGATCAATATATGCCGGCCGGCGGCGAAGCGGGCGGCGGTGATCTTGCCGTCGCACAGCGGATGGCCGCTGCGCACCACGCCGACGAAACGGTCGCGGAACAGCGCCTGCGCCCGCACCTCGGGGCCGGTCGAGCCGCCGATAACGCCGGTCTCGAGATCGACACTGCCTTCGCGCATCGGCGCGCTGTCCTTGTCGGGCTTCGGCACGAAGCGCAGCCGCACGCCCGGCGCTTCCTCCGCGACGCGCGCGAGAAGGGAAGGGCCGAAATTTTCCACAAAACCATCGCTGTTGCGCAGCGTGAAACTGCGCGTAAGCCGCTTCAGATCAAGGCGTTCGGCGGGGCGCAGCACAGCCTCCGCCTCCTTCACCAGCCGGCCGACATCCGTCCCGAGCTCGATGGCGCGCGGCGTCGGCACCAGGCCGCGCCCGGCGCGGACCAGAAGCGGATCGTCGGTCACCTCGCGCAGTCTTGCGAGCGCGCGGCTCATTGCCGACGGGCTGAGCTTCAGCCGCCGCGCGGCTTTCGCGACACTGCCTTCGGCGATGAGCACGTCCAGCGTGACGAGCAGGTTGAGATCGGGTCGGGACATGGCGCGATCTTAGCACGTCCTCGATGAAGTGACAGGGCGTTTCATGCACTATTCGAGTGCAAATGCTGCGCATTCCGCCATATTGGCGAGGCACCTATTGTCCCGGCAAGTTCCACCCGAGCCGGAGAAGAACCATGGCCGATATCGCAGATCCACGCGCCGCTCCCGCAAGGCGCTCGGCAAGCGGCGCGCTGGCCAGCCTGTCGCTGGCGATGCTTTTGTCCTCGCTCAGCACCAGCATCGCCAATGTCGCGCTGCCGACGCTGAGCACCGCCTTCGCAGCATCCTTCCAGGCGGTGCAATGGGTGGTGCTAGCCTATCTGCTTGCCGTCACCGCGCTCATCGTCAGCGTCGGGCGTCTCGGCGATCTCGTCGGCCGCCGGCTGCTGCTGGTCGCCGGTCTTGGCCTGTTCAGCGTGGCGTCGCTGGCGGCCGCGCTTGCGCCGTCGCTGCCGCTGCTGGTCGCCGCCCGAGCCGCCCAAGGCCTCGGCGCCGCGGTGATGATGGCGCTGACCATGGCCTTGGTCGGCACGACGATGCCGAAAGAGCGCACCGGCAGCGCCATGGGCCTGCTCGGCACCATGTCGGCGATCGGCACGGCGCTTGGGCCGTCGCTTGGCGGCGTGCTGATCGCTTACCTCGGCTGGCGCGCGATCTTCCTCGTTACTGCCGGGCTGGGCGTCGTGGCGATGATCCTCGCCCGGCGCTTCCTGCCGGGCGATCAAACCGCGACGATCCTCCGCAGTGAGGCGCAGGGCGGTGGCCCGCCCTTCGATATTCTGGGCACGTTGCTGCTTGCCTTGACGCTCGCCGCCTATGCGCTGGCGATGACGGCAGGACGCGGCCATTTCGGCGGCACGAACATCGCGTTGCTCGGCATTGCCGTTCTCGGCGCCGCGCTGTTCCTCTATGCGCAGCGAAGAGTGGCGTCGCCTCTGGTCAAAGCAGCGCTGTTCAGCGATCCGGTGCTGGCGCCGAGCCTTGCCATGAACGGGCTGGTCTCCACCGTGATGATGGCGACGCTTGTCGTCGGGCCCTTTTTCCTGTCGCGCGCGCTGGGCCTGGGCGAAGCGCAGGTCGGCGCCGTGCTGTCGATCGGCCCGGTCGTCTCGGCGCTGTGCGGCGTGACTGCCGGCCGCTTCGTCGATCGCCTGGGCGCGTCCGCCATGGTCGTTGCCGGGCTGGTGCTGATGACCATCGGCTGCGTCGCGCTTGCTCTGCTGCCGGCGCTGTTCGGCGTCGCCGGCTACGCGGCGGCGATCATGCTGCTGACGCCCGGCTATCAGCTCTTCCAGGCGGCGAACAACACCGCCGTCATGGCCAATGTCGATAAGAACGAGCGCGGCGTTGTCTCGGGCATGCTCAGCCTGTCGCGCAATCTCGGTCTGATCACCGGCACGGCGGTGATGGGCGCGGTGTTTGCGTTCACGGTGGGCACTGGCGAGGTCGGCGCCGCGGCACCGGAAGCAGTCGCCGGCGGGATGGGTTTTACGTTCGCAGTGGCGGCGGGTTTGGTCGCCCTGGCGGTGGCAATTGCGTTGGTTGGAGGTTTGCGAAAGCGTCGGTGACATCCAATCTCCCCCCTTGCGGGGGAGATGTCCGGCAGGACAGAGGGGGGTCGTCTCACTTGGATTGCCAACGCCGTCTGATGTCGGGGGGAGCGCTGGCGCTTCACGCGAAGCGCCCCCTCTGTCACCTTCGGCGACAGCTCCCCTCGAAGGGAGAGTACGCATCGCCGCCAATGTAACCCATTGCACATTCCCCGCGCCCGTCTTGCCGTATCGGCTTCCGTAAATTAGCCGATTTTGATATTCCGTTGCGGTCTTCTCCCGCCGCATCGACGAGGAGCCAGATGGCAGTGGAAGGGTGCCCGGCCGGATGACCGACGCTCCGCATAAGGGGCTGCTGGACCTGTGCGTGCTCGGCGATTTCCAGGTGGTCCGCGACGGCGCGCTGCTCGACCTGCCTCCGTCGCGCAAGACGAGAGCCTTGCTTGCCTATCTCGCCGTCACCGGCAAGGCGCATCAGCGCGAGCGGCTCTGCGAAATCTTCTGGGACATTCCCGACGATCCGCGCGGCGCCTTGCGCTGGAGCCTGTCCAAGATCCGCCAGGTGCTCGGCGACGACGAATCCGCTCTGGTCGCCGACCGCAACACTGTCTCGCTGAAACTTGGCACGGACTATGCCCGGCTGCTGCCGCTGGTGAAGGCCGATCTTTCCATGGCGTCCACGGAAGAGCTGGAGGCCGCGGCCGGTTCGATCCGCGGCGATTTCCTTGCCGATCTTTCGCTTGAACGCTGCTTCGAATACGAGGCCTGGCGCGCGGGCGTCGCCAGCGAGGTCGAGATCGCCGAGCTCGGCATGTTGCGCGAGCTGATCGAGCGCCTGGCCGGCGAGCCGAGGCGTGTGCTGCCGCTTGCCAGGCGCCTGCGCCGGCTGCTGCCGGAGGATATCGGCCTGGCGGAAGAGATCGCGGCGCTGGAAGAGAAGGTGAGGGCGGCAGCCGCCCAGCCGACGGGACGCTCCGCGCAACGCGGCGCCACGGACGTGGCCCAGATGCAATCACCTTCCACTCAGCTTGCCAACCGCCCGACGCCCGCGCAGGATCCCGGCCGCGCCGTCCATTTCTGCCGGGCTCGCGACGGCACAAGGCTTGCTTTTGCCAAGACCGGCAGCGGCCCGCCCATCCTGCGCGCCGCGCATTGGATGTCGCATCTGACCTTCGACTGGGACAGCCCGATCTGGCGGCACTGGATGAGGGAACTGTCACGCCGGAACCAGTTGGTGCGCTACGACGAGCGCTGCAATGGCCTGTCGCAACGCCACGTGGCCGACGTCTCGTTCGACACGATGGTGTCGGATCTCGAATGCGTCGTCGAGGCCGCGGGGCTCGATCGCTTCACGCTTCTTGGTCTGTCGCAGAGCTGCGCGGTTTCGATCGCCTATGCCATACGCCACCCCGAGAAAGTCTCGGGCATGATCCTCTACGGCGGCTACGTCAAAGGCTGGCGGGCGCGCGGCGACCCCGGCGAGATCGCCACGCGCGAGGCCGTATCGACGCTGATGCGCGAGAGCTGGGGCAAGTCGAACCCGATGTTCCGCCAAGCCTTCTGCTCCATGTTCATCCCCGGCGCCACGCACGAACATTTCGCCTGGATGGACGATCTGATGCGGCGCACGGTTTTGCCGGACGACGCCTGGCGCCTGCAGACCGCCTTTTCCGTGATCGATGTCAGCGAGCTGCTCGAAAAAGTGCGAGTGCCGACCCTGGTGCTGCACGCGCGGGAAGACAATGTTGCCCCGGTCGAGTCCGGCCGCACCATGGCGGCAGGCATTCCCGGCGCCAGCTTCCTCGAGCTGGAAAGCCAAAACCACATCCTGCTTGAGGGCGAGCCGGCCTTCGACGAGTTCGTCGCCCACGTCCGGGCCTTTGTCGCCGGTACGGCAGGGTCGTAGGAAATCTCCTACCGCGATCGCGTAATTTAATCTTGGCGTGGGAAGATTATCTTTGGGTGGCGGCGGTGCCCATTCCGCCCCCTTCGGCCGGTGCTTCAGCTACCCCAACGCCCCCCGCCCGCTGCGGCACCGGCCTCATTCGTCACGTTCTGCGATGCCGCCTCGGCCGAGCCGGCTTCCGCTTCGCGCTCCAGCTCGACCAGCTTCGACTTGATCTCTTGCGTGTCCGCATGCTCGAGCCCAACCACGTCATTGCGTGTCTGCCGCAGCGCGATCACGATCTCGTCGAGTTTGGCGTGGATGGCCGCCGTGTCCCGGTACCCCTGGATAAGCACGATCCCGGTGATGATGATGGCCGCTGCCGACAGGGCATAGGTCACCGTGTTGGTAAGTCCGAAGGGTACGAGCAAGGTGCACGCAACCATCGCGATAACCATCGCATAGAAGCCGGGCGGCCTAGACAGAAAATCGGCGACGATGAAGAGGAGCCGATTCATGGGCGACGCTATGAAAGCAGGAACCCGGCTATCAGCACGGTGAGGACCATCGAGGCCGGCACGGCAAGCAGCCAGCGAGCCTCCAGGACACTGTTGGTAGGGTCTTCCATTTATCCTCCCATCGGCGAATTGCTTGCCGGCAAACGGCGACCAAGAGCGTTCGTTCCACTCATCGGCCAACCGTCCGAAGCGCCGTCGGACTGAAGTCCGGAAAGCAAAGAAGAGGATCGACCGCCGCAACCTAAGTCATGCTTCCGCATTTCTGACGCGCCATTGCATCGGGAGGCGATATATGACCGACGGACTCGCGGACGATCTGGAAGACCAGCCCTATGAAACAGCGTCCTTCGCCAGCAAATACGGGCTCTCCGACAAGCTTGCCAAGGCCATGTTGATCGCGAACGGACCGTCGCGACGCGCCTGCGACGCCGCGGCGGGCACTTACCTCAGATATGTTGCGCTGCGGCGCGAACGCCCGAAATGACCTTCGCTGCGTTGCTGCCGGGCAGCCCGATCCAGGCCGGAACCAAACAGCCCGGCAGGGGTTTATCCGGCGAAGGGACGCTCCACCAACCAGGAATATTGCAATGAAAACAGTGCTTCTCGCAGCGTTGGCGCTTTGCGTCGCGGCACCCGCCGTCGCATCCGCCGCCGAGGCCGATGTGGTCATCACGACGCATCACAGGCACCATTACCATCACCGTCCCGCCATCGTCATCAATGAGGAAGGCCACCGCCTTCATCATCGCCATCACGGCACCGTCGCATTCTATGACAACGGCCGCCGCGCCTGGCATCGCCATCACCGCTCGGACGCCGTCGTCGTCACGAACTCAGTCGAGCGCCATCACCGCTACCACCGTCGTCCAGTCACCGTCGAAAGCGACACCGACTATTGACCGCTATCGGCCCGGCTCCGGAACCCACAGCCGGGCCGACCGTCGCCGGCGGTCATTTGTCCGCCTCGCCCCCGGCGAGCGGCACGGTGAACACCGTCGCGGTGCCGGTGAGACAAAGCTCGCCGGCCTCGTTGCGCACCGAGGTCTCCAATTTCGTGATCGGCTTGTCGGCGCGCACGTCCTTGACCTCGACGCGGGCGGTGATCAGTTCGCCGACACCGACCGCCTTGACGAATTTCCAGGAGACTTCGAGGAACACCGAGCCGGGCCCGGGAAGGTCCTCCGCGACCACCGCGTTCAGGATGCCGGAGGTGACGCCGCCCTGCACGATGAGCTTGCCGAACACCGAGGCCTCGGCCAACGCCTTGTCGTAATGCAGCGGATTGCGGTCGCCGGTCATCTCCGCGAAGGCGTCGATATCCTGCGGTTGCGTGCGCCGCGAACGCTCGGCGACGGCGCCGACCTGCGGCCGCCCCTTGATGACGCCGATCCACCCGTCCTTCATCAAATGTACGGTCATGGTCTTACTCCCGTTCGGTTGCGATAGAGGCTCGAGCCCGCCATTGCCTGCGGTTCGTCCTTGTTTGCCGGCGCTCGATAAGTCGCCAGCTCGCTCATGGCGGGCACGGCGCGGCGGACCGGCATCGGCTGTGCGGCGAGCGCCCGGACCTCGGCCTTCATAACCGCGCTGAAGCGGCGGTGCCGCTCGCCGATATCGGCCAGCGACCAGTCGAAACCGGCAATGGCGTCAGTGGTGTCGAGGATCTGATGGGCGAAGAGATCGCGCTCCTGCTGCCAGGTCGCGAAGGCTGCTTCCGATCCGTCCAGGATCGCCCGCGCCAGGCTCTCGGCGTCGCGCAGCGCGTCGGCAATGCCATGCGAGGTGAGCGGGTCGCGGAAGAAGCCGGCATCGCCGACCAGCGCCCAGCCTGGGCCGTGGGCGTGGCGGATGTAGCCTGGCACGCCGCGGAACGCCTGCAGGCGGGCATCGTCGGGCGCCCGGCTCGCCTGTTCGGCCAGTGCGGGCGAAAGCGCCTCCAGCACCTCCATCCGGGCGCGGAAATGATCAAGGCGGAAGCGCTCGTCGAACAGCTTGGTCGGCACCGAAGCGACGATGCAGGCCAGCCCGCCATTGGTCGGAATGAGGGAGCCGGCGATGCCGTCGCGGAAATACCAGTGATAGCCGGCGCCGGGTTCGACCGGCGCGTAGCCATAAACATGGGCTGCCGAGACCGTGCCCCTTCTGAGCACTTGCGCGTCGCAGCATTTCGCCACCGTGGAGCCGATGCCGTCGGCGCCGATCACGATGTCGGCGCTTAAACGTAAGGCCGCGCGGCCGGCGCCGCGGATCTCGACGCCTCGCACGCGTCCGCGCGTGTCGGCAAAGAGGTCGCCGACCGCCATCTCGTGCAGGAACTCGGCGCCGGCCTTGCGCGCGGCATCGACGAGCATGCGGTCTAGCACGGTGCGCCTAGGCGCGATCAGCCCGGGAAGATCGGGCCCGGCATTGAGCGGAATCGTGATCTCCTCCTCGCCATAGTGGAACGTCGTTGTCTCGATCAGCGGCGTGCCGGCCCTGAGCAGCGGTTTGAGCAGGCCCCAGCGCGACAGCTGCAGCACGGCGGGCCGCATCAGCGCGTGCGTCGACAGCGTGTCTGAGCCGTAGGGCCGGCGCTCGATCGTCAGCACCGTCAGGCCGGCGCGGGCAAGCAGCAGCGCCGTCGAGGCCCCGGCGCAGCGCGCGCCGACGATGATGGCGTCATAGTGGGCGCTCTTGGGCGTTGGCGGAAGGGAAATCGCGGTCGTCGGCATCTTCGGTGTCCTCACGGCGGCCTCTCAGGCGGCTTGGCAACCCTTGCGGTCGAGATAGCTAGAGACCTCGGCGGCGATCGCTTGCGCGTCGACGCCGGCGCCGCCGATGAAGTTGGAATCGCGCTTGCGCAGGAAGCGGAAGCCGAGCGCGTAGAGGCCGGGAACGCTGGTGATCCCGTCGCGGTGCGCCAGCTCGCCATCCGGCCCAACCGCCGACGGCTCCAGCCAGTCGAACGAGGGGGCATAGCCCGTCGCCCAGATCACCGTGCCGGTCGCCCCCTCCGACAGCGAAAGCCGCTGGCGGCGCGCAGAGGGCGTCGCCACCGGCTCGCGCCGGCCGGGCCGCGCGGCGCCGGCGAAGCGGTCGATCTCGGCAAGCAGCCGCCCCTGCTTCGCGTCCGCCGCCGCGATCTGCGCGGCAAGATCGTCGGCAAAGGCGATCTCGCGGTTGGCTATGCCGCGCACGCGGCCGGTGAGCTCGACGCCGAGCGCCTGCAGCGTGGCAAGGTCGACATCGGCCTTGTCCGGTCGTCCGACGAGCTGCAGCGAGGGCTGCCGCCTGGCGCTCTCCGGATTGGCAAGTCCGTCGAGCGGCTGGGCCATCACGCCCATCTGACAGAGCCAGAAGAAGATGTCCTTGCCGCGCCACAGTCTCGGCAGGCGCGTATGCTTGCCGACGGACAGCATCACACGCCGGCCGGCGCGCGCGAGCTCGTCGGCGATCTGCACGCCGGAAGATGAGGCGCCGACGATCAGCACCCCGCCGGGCGGCAGCTCGCCGGGAGAGCGATACTGCGAAGCGTGGATATTCAGCGGTCCGCCTCTGGTCTCGGACACAAAGGGCATCATCGGCCGGTCGCAATGCCCCGTCGCCACCACTACGACCCTGGCCGACCAGTCGCCGGCGCTGGTGGAAAGCGCGAAGCTGCCGCCGATCCGCCTGCAGGAGGTGACCTCGACGCCGCATTCCACCGGCACCTGCCAGCGGCTTGCATAGGTTTCGAGATCATGGACGAACACGTCCTTTGTCCTGAAGCCGTCGGGGTCCGGGCCGTCATAGGGCGAGCCGGGCAGGCCGTTCAGCCAGTTCGGCGTCAACAGCCTCAGCGATCGCCAGCTCTGCGTGCGCCAGCGCTCGCCGATGCGGCCGCGCTCCAGCACGACATGGTCGATTCCGGCGCGGCCAAGGCAATGGCTGAGCGCAAGCCCGGCCTGCCCGCCGCCGATGATGACGACGTCAGCATGTTTCATGGCTCTGTTCCGAGGCCCTGGGAGAGACGGTCCGGATTTCTCCGAACCGTCGCTTCAGCTAACGCATTTCGCCCAGAAGTGTGCAGCGGTTCTGGGACAACGACATGCGTCAAAACAAAGAACTAAGGCGCGTCGCCTGAACCGTTTTCAGGACGACGCGCTTTAGGTCACTGGATGGTCTTGATGCCGACCGTGACCGGCACGCCGTTGGTCAGCACGTCGAACACGGCCGAGCGTGCGCGGGCCTGCTCGACCAGCTGCTCAAGCTTCTCGGCCGGCGCGTCGCCCTCGACCTCGAACGACACCTGGATGTTCTGGAAGCCGTTGCGTACCTCGTCCGAGATGCCGAGGATGCCGCGCAGGTCGATGTCGCCGTCGACCGAGCACTTCACGCTGGTGAGCTTGATGCCGCGCGCGGCGGCGATGTTGGCGAGCCCCGCCATCAGGCAGCTCGCCAGCCCATGCAGCAGCCACTCGACAGGGGTCGGGGCGTTGTCGGCGCCGCACAGGATCGCCGGATGGTCGCTGTCGGCATAGAAGGGCTTCTCGTGCTTCTGCTCCTGGCCGGCACCATGGAAGCCATGCATGACGCTCTTGCTGTGGGTGCCTTCGATCCATTCGTTGTGGGCGCGGAACTGGAACTTCGCCAGCTCCGGCTGACCGGCGACGAAATTGATGGTCGCCAGGAGGTTCGGTGTGTCGACGCCGTTGAGCGGAACGCGGGCAGGTTTGGTGTTAGGTTGCATGTCACTACTCCGAAGGTTGCTTTGCGGCTTGGTTGCCGTGACGGCTTCCTTTCTGACGCCGATGCGTTTGAACGAGAGTGGATGGCAGCGTGGAATTTCTGATACGCCCACCGTGGAAATTGCATCGCCCGTTTCATTTGGGCGGGCAGCCCGCGACCGGTTCCAATGCCGGCAGTGCTTCGCGCCGGAACGCGAAAACCCCGGCGAGCCGGGGTTTTCACCAGCCTTCCGGCCGGCCGCCGATGCAGTCGTTCATCCGCTTCAGGCATCCGTCCTGCCGGCTGCGGCGAGCGCGGCGCGCGTGGACGTGTAGTGCTCGATCTGCGAGCGGCTGATGCCCATGTCCTTGAGCAAATAGTCCGGCATGGCGCGCAGCGCGGCGCGATCGCTGCGCATCCGCATGGCGTGATAGGCCAGCCGCAAACCGCGGCGGGCAGAGCCGAACAGGTTGAAGCCTGTGCGGTCGGTTTCGTACTGCAAACGATCCATCGTCGTCATTCTCGTCTCCATTGTTGCGAGCGCGTTCATTCGCGCCGTCGATGGGGACAATGACGTACGGGCGAGGGAGCCAGCGTTGGAGGCGACGTCGAAATTGCCGTGGAATCGTGAGGAGGGCCGCTCCGCTGCCCTCATTGGACTTGCCCCGGCACAACCCCATATTGAATCGCAAGGAGCTTTGAGGCGTGAAACTCGCGCGGGTGGCCCTTCTGGCAGCGGCTTTCATGGCCGCCGCGGCGGTTTTCCCCTTCTCCTCGGCCGAAACGGCGGGGGAGAGGATGGCCTTGAGCATCGCGATTGACGGCGCCATCGGTCCGGCGAGTTCGCGCCAGCTCAAGGAAGCGCTCAAGACCGCGGCCGAGCGCAACGCCGGGGCTCTCATCCTTCAGCTCGACACGCCCGGCGGCCTCGTCACCTCGATGCGCGAGATGATCGCCGATATCCTGGCGTCCCCCGTTCCCGTCATCGGCTATGTCGCGCCCGCCGGCGGTCATGCGGCGAGCGCCGGAACCTATATCCTTTACTCGACCCATGTCGCGGCGATGGCGCCCGGCACCAATCTGGGCGCCGCGACTCCGGTCGAGATCGGCGGGCTGCCCTCGCTTCCCGGCGGTGAGAAGGACGACAAGGACACCGGGAAGCCAGCCGGGGACCCGATGACGGCCAAGGCGACCAACGACGCGGTGGCGCTAATCCGCTCCCTCGCCGAACTGCGCGGGCGCAATGGCGACTGGGGCGAGAAGGCGGTTCGCGAGGCGGCGAGCCTCTCGGCAGGTGCGGCGCTGCAGCAACATGTCATCGACTTCGTCGCCCGTGACACGGCGGAGCTGCTGCAGCTCGCCGACGGCCGCACCGTCGACGTGGCCGGCAAGAAAGAGGTGCTGGCGACGAAGGGCCTGGCCGTCGAGGTCCTGGATCCCGGCTGGTTCATCCGGCTTCTCGCGGTCATCACCGATCCGAACGTTGCCGTCCTCCTGATGCTGATCGGCTTCTACGGCATCGTCTTCGAGGTCACGAGCCCAGGTGCGGTGGCGCCTGGCGTCATTGGCGCCATCTGCCTCGTACTCGGCCTCTACGCGCTCGATCTCTTGCCGATCAACTATACCGGTCTCGCCCTGATGCTGCTCGGCGTCGCCTTCCTCATCGTCGAGGCATTCAGCCCGACAGTGGTGCTGGGTGTCGGCGGCGCGGCCGCGTTCCTGCTCGGCGCGGCCATGCTGCTCAAGGTCGAGGGGCCGGGCTTCGCCATATCGTGGGCGGTCATCGGCCCCGCCGCGGCGCTGACGCTGGGCCTCGCGCTGCTGGCCGGCAGCTACCTCTGGGCGGCGCGCCGCAATCCGCCGCGCGTCGGCGGCGGGGCCATGCACGGTCTTTCCGTGGACGTTCTCGACTGGGAAGGCGGAGAAGGTCATGTGCTGGCGCTCGGCGAGCGCTGGCGCGCCAAGGCCGAGGAGCCGATCGCGCCTGGAGATCGTGCTGAGGTGACCGCCGTCAGCGATCTCGTGCTGACGGTGCGGAGGCGTGGTGCCGGTCACAACGGAGCGGGAAACGACGGAGCAAAACAATGACGCTCGGCTATGTCGCCTATCTGATCCTCGCGCTGCTGGTGATCATGTTCCTGTCGGCGGCGATCCGCATCCTGAGGGAATATGAGCGCGGCGTGGTCTTCACGCTCGGCCGCTTCACCGGGGTCAAGGGGCCCGGCCTCATCCTGCTCGTTCCCTTCATCCAGCAGATGGTGCGCGTGGACCTGCGCGTTGTGGTGCAGGACGTGCCGCCGCAGGACGTCATCTCGCGCGACAATGTCTCGGTCAAGGTCAACGCGGTGCTCTATTTCCGCATCGTCGACGCCGAGCGGGCGATCATCCAGGTCGAGGATTTCATGACCGCCACCAACCAGCTGGCGCAGACCACGCTGCGCTCGGTGCTCGGCAAGCACGAGTTGGACGAGATGCTGGCCGAGCGCGACAAGCTCAACAGCGACATCCAGGACATCCTCGACCAGCGCACCGACGCCTGGGGCATCAAGGTCTCCAATGTCGAGATCAAGCATGTCGACCTGAATGAGAGCATGGTCCGGGCCATCGCCAAGCAGGCAGAGGCCGAGCGGCTGCGGCGCGCCAAGGTCATCAACGCCGACGGCGAGCAGCAGGCGGCGGCCAAGCTGGTCGAGGCCGGCCGCATGCTGGCGGCCGAACCGCAGGCCATGCAGCTGCGCTATTTCGAGGCCCTGCACGACATCGCCGGCGAGCGCTCATCGACCGTGGTCTTCCCGCTGCCGATGGATCTGCTCAGCCAGTTTTTGAAGGGCCAGAGCCAGGGCAAGTGATCTCCCCCCTCGAGGGGGGAGACAAGGCCGGCGCTAAATCAACTTCTCCAGTGTAATCGGCAGGTCCCGCACCCGCTTCCCCGTCGCGTGGAACACCGCGTTGGCAATCGCCGGCGCGACGCCGACGATGCCGAGCTCGCCGACGCCCTTGCCGCCCAGCGCCGAGGAATGCGGGTCGGGGATGCCGACCGAGATCGTCTGGATATCCGGGATGTCGGCATTGGTCGGCAGCATGTAGTCGGCGAGATTGCCGTTGACGATCCGGCCATGGCGGCGGTCGACGATGCCTTCTTCCAGCAGCGCCTGGCCGATACCCATGATGATGCCGCCCTTCCACTGGCTCTCCGCCAGCTTGGGGTTGTAGAGCCGGCCGGAATCGAGCGCCGACACGACGCGCGACACGCGCACCGTTCCAAAATCCTCGTCGACGCGCACCTCGACGAAATGCGCGCACCAGGAGTGGCGGGAATAATCGCCCTCGGTGTGTGGCAGCGCCATGGCGATGGTAGTGTAGTTGTTGTAGCGCTGCTCCGGCGTGAAGCTGGCCGGGACAGTGTCGCCCTTGGCCTCGATCTTTTCGCGACCGAGGGCGCGCATCAGCTCGGCGATCGAGAACTCCGGGCCGTCACCGCGCGGCGAGGCGATGCGGCCACCCTTCACTTGCAGCGTGTTCGCTTGCAGCCCATGGAAGGGCGAGCGCGGATCGGAGAGCGCCAGCCCGATCAGCTCGTCCAGCGCCTGGCCCGCCGCCTTGTAGACGGCGCCGGTCATGACCCCGGCAAGCCGCGAGCCGCCGGTGACGCCGGCGCGGGCGAAATGGGAATCCCCCAGCCTCACCGACACCTTCTCCACCGGCACGCCAAGCGTCTCGGCCGCGGTCTGCGCCAGGATCGTGTAGGTGCCCTGGCCCATGTCGATGGAGGAGCTCTCGACCTCGACCGAGCCGTCGGCCAGGAGCTTCACCACGGCCTCGCCATAGGCGCGCCGAACCGGATAGGTGCCGGCCGCGACGCCCCAGCCGATGAGCTGGTGGCCGTCACGCATCGAGCGCGGCTCGCGCGAACGCTTAGCCCAGCCGAAGGCTTCCGCGCCGGCGGCAAAGGCCTCCCGCAACTGCCTTGTCGACCACGCCTTCTTCGCGTGGGGATCCTGCTCGGCATAATTGATCAGCCGCATCTCCAGCGGGTCGATACCGAGCTCATGGGCGAGCTCGTCGATGGCGCATTCGATACCGAAGGCGCTCGGGTTCTCGCCCGGCGCGCGCTTCGCCCCCGGCACCACCGTGTTCACCCTGACCACATTCTGTTTCGAGGAGAAATTAGGCGTCGCATACATAATCGAGGTGACGGAGCCGAGCGGCTCGACCCACATGCCGTGGACCGCCGTCTCGTTGACGCCGCGATGCACGATCGACTGTATGCGGCCCGCCTTGTCGGCGCCGATCGCAACCGTCTGGCGCGTCGCGGCGCGGCCGCCATAGGAGGTGAAATTCTGCGGCCGGTTGAGCACCAGCTTCACCGGGCGTCCGAGCATCTTTGCCGCTGCCGCCGCCACCGCGCTGTGCGCGAGCGCCAGCGCCTTGGAGCCGAAGCCGCCGCCGATATAGGGCGAGACCAGCCGCACGTTCTGGAACGGCACGCCGAACCATTCGGCATAGGTGCGCGCCATGCCGTCGAGCCACTGGCTCGGTTCCCAGATGGTGAGCTGGTCGCCCTCCCAGCGCGCGATCAGCCCGTGCGGCTCCATCGCCGCCTGGAACTCGCGCGGCGTGTTGTAGGCGGCGCAGACGCGCACCGGTGCCTCGGCGAAGGCGGCTTCGGCGTCGCCCCATTCCTTGGTCATGGCGTCGACCGGAATACCGTCGCTGCCGTCGCTCAGGTCGACGACTGCCGGCGTCTCGTCATAGCTGACCTTGACCAGCGCCGCGGCGGCGACGGCCTGCTCGAAGGTCTCGGCCACGACGGCAGCAATGTGCTGGCCGGAAAAGGTGACCTCGCGGACGAGCGGGCAATAGGTTTCTTCGGACGGCTGTCTGCCGAACCAGTCCGATGCCGAATTCAGGTCCATGATGGTGTCGGGCGTCAGCACCGCGAGCACGCCTGGCGCGGTTTCCGCCGCGCGCGTGTCGATGCCGGTGACCTTGCCGGCGGCAATCGTCGCGCCGACCAGTACCGCATGGGTCAGGCCTTCGAGGTGCTGTTCGAACGCGTAACGCGCGGCGCCGGTGATCTTGGCCGGGCCGTCGACGCGCGACAGGCGCCCGCCCACCGCTTCGAGGCGCGCGCTGTCGGAGCCTGCGTGTTTCATGTCATGAACGGTCATGCCGTTTCTCCCAATTTCAGGATGGCGCGCCGCGATCACGCGGGGCGCCAATGCGATCTTGTAGTGGTTGGCGCCGTGGTCGACGGCGCCCTCCATGACGAGCTCGCTCGCCTTGCGAACGGACGCTTCGTCGAGCGGCTTGCCCTTCAGCGCCTCTTCGACGGCGCGCGCCCGCCACGGTTTCGTCGCGACGCCGCCGACCGCGACGCGGATGTCGCGTATGGTGCGGCCGTCGCCCTCGAGCTCCAGTCCGACGGCAGCGCTCGCCGCCGCGAACTCATAGGACTGGCGGTCGCGGACCTTGAGATAGGTCGACCGCCGGGCCGCGGCCGAGCCCGGGATCTCGATGGCCGTGATCAGTTCGCCGGGGCGGATGTCGTGCTCGCGTTCGGCCGTGGCGCCAGGGGCGAGGAAAAAGTCCTCGACCTTCAGCTTCCGCTCGCCAAGATCGACCTCGGCGTCGAAGGCGACAAGCGCGATGGCAAGATCGCCCGGATAGGTGGCGATGCAGGCTTCGCTGGTGCCGAGCACCGCATGGCCGCGCGTGACGCCGCCGATCGCCGAGCAGCCGCTGCCCGGCTCGCGCTTGTTGCAGGCCGGGAAGTTCTGCGGATCGCGGAAATAGGGACAGCGCGTGCGCTGCATCAGGTTGCCGCCGATGGTCGCCATGTTGCGGAGCTGCGCCGAGGCCGCCTGCCACAACGCTTCCGAAACCGCTGGGAAGTGGCTTTTCACCTCTGCGTTGTCGGCGACATGGCTCATCTTGGCCAGCGCGCCGATGACGGCGCGGTCGGCGGTTACATCAATGGCGTTGAGCCCTTCGATATGGCTGATGTCGATGACGGTGGCCGGTTCGGCGACGCCGCATTTGGCGAGATCGATGAGCGTCGTGCCGCCGGCAAGCAGCATGGCGCCGGGAAGGGCGGCCGCGTTGCGCGCGGCCTCGACGCTGTCGGCGCGAAGATAGGAAAAGTCTCTCATGAGCGGAGCTCCCTAGCTGCCTGGCGGACGGCGGCGACGATGTGCGGATAGGCGCCGCAGCGGCACAGATTGCCGGCCATGTATTCGCGGATCTCCTCGTCGGAGCCGGCATGGCCCTCGCGGATGCAGGCCACCGCCGACATGATCTGTCCGGGCGTGCAATAGCCGCACTGGAAGGCGTCCTGTTCGAGGAAGGCGGCCTGCACGGCGTGCAGCGTGCCGTCTTCGTCGGCGAGCCCTTCTATTGTCGTGATCGAGCGTCCCTCGACCTGGGCGGCGAGCGTCAGGCAGGCCAGCACCCGCTCACCGTCGACATGAACGGTGCAGGCGCCGCACTGGCCCTGGTCGCAGCCCTTCTTGGTGCCGGTGAGGTGGAGCCGCTCGCGCAACGCGTCGAGCAGGGTAACCCGCGGCTCGATATCGAGCGCGTGGTCACGGCCGTTGATGGTGAGGTGGATGGACAAGGTGGTGGGGCTTGCGCCATTGCTGGCCTGGCCGTTCCTGAAATGGCCGTCTTCGGGAGGATCGATGATTGTCTGGCTGGTCATGAGGCGTCGGGCTCCGATTGCTGGACGCTAGGGGGAGGGAAATGGGGCTTGGGAGGAGAGGGGCAAGGCGTCGAAGCAGCTAATCTCCCCCCTTGCGGGGGAGATGCCCGGCAGGGCAGAGGGGGTCGTCTCACGTAGAGCGCCAACGCCCTCGCGCGTCGCGCGCCAGCAAGGCGTTTCACGCGCGGCGACCCCTTCTGTCGCCTTCGGCGACATCTCCCCCTCGAGGGGGAAGATTAGGCGCTTACCCCGTGACATATCGCTTCCCCTGATTATATGATAAGACAACTCCACTAAAACGGAGGCGCCTCCGTTTATTTACGTGGGGGCTGACCCGGATGGGTTCAAGCCCCATATTGCGACAGTGGAGAAAAAACTGACTGAACAGCCCTCGGAGCCTGCCGAAAAGCCTGAAACGCCGGCGCCAAAGCCGCTGCGCGCCGATGCGCAGCGCAACCGCGACAAGCTTGTCGAGGCGGCGACGCAGGCGTTTGCCGCCGAGGGTGTCGATGCCTCGCTGGAGGAGATCGCCAAGCGGGCAGGAGTCGGCATCGGCACGCTCTACCGGCATTTCCCGACGCGCGAGCATCTGGTCGAGGTGGTCTACCGCCGCGAGGTGGAAGCGCTCTGCCATGCGGCCGAGGAACTTGCCGGCGCTCATCCGGCCGATGTGGCGCTGGAACTCTGGATGCAGCGCTTCGTCGACTATATCGCCACCAAGCGCGGTCTGGCGACAAGCCTGCGGCTGTTGCTCACCACCAACTCGACGCTGTTCTCCGATACCTCAGGCCGCGTATCCGGCGCGCTGAAGGGGCTGGTCGAACAGGCCGCAGCTGCGGGGAAGATCCGCGCCGACGTCGATGCGTCGGACGTGCTGCATGCGCTGGGCGGCATCTACTCCGCCCCCAACACGCCCGACTGGCGGGACCGCTCGGGGCGGCTGGTGAAGCTCTTGATGGATGGGCTGAGGTTCGGGGCATCGGAGGCGGCGAAAGCCGGCTGAAGCACCGCTAGCTGGGCGCGCTTCGTCTGTCCGGTTCCAAGCTGGTGATCCAGTCCGCAAAGGCCGACATCGCGGCGGTCGGTTCCCTGGACTTCAACTTGGTCAGCCAATAGCTGCCGAGCGATATGGAGGCCTGGAAAGGGCGCCTTATCGACCCCTTGCTCAGTTGTCGCGAAAACATCAGCGCCGGAGCCAGCGCAACGCCTGCCCCTTGTTCGGCGGCTTCCATCATCGCCAGTGAAGAATCGAAGACGATCGCGCTCGCGAAGTTCGCAGGCGCTTCCATGCCGGCGGCCTCGAACCAGCGGCTCCATTCGTCCTGACGGTAACTGCGCAGCAAGGTAAGCGCGCCGAGGTCCTGCGGCGCGTGAAGCGTCGCCGCCAGTTCCGGCGTGCAAAGCGGCGTCAGAGGTGCTTCGAAAAGTTCCGTCGCATCAAGTCCATTCCAGGCGCCGTTGCCGAAGCGGATCGAAAAATCCAATCCCTCGGCCGCCAGGTCGACGCGGTTGTTGTTGGTGGACAGGCGCAGCTCGACGAACGGATGGGTGCGCCGGAAGTCTTCCAGTCTCGGAACCCGCTCCAGCGATCGCGCCAGGCGGTCGAAGGCGTCGCCGACGATCGGCAGCAGAGCCTCGCCTTCCGCCGTGATCTTGAGGCCGCGAGGCAACCTGCGAAACAGCTGCACGCCGAGCCGCTGTTCGAGCGATCGAACCTGCTGGCTAACGGCGGCCTGCGTCACCGCCAGTTCGATGCCGGCACGTGTGAAGCTGAGATGCCTGGCCGACGCCTCGAAGGCCCGCAATGCATTGAGCGGCAGGTAAGGTCGAACCATCGATGCCCAAGATTATCTTATAGCTGTTGCGATTTATCATCGTTTGTAGCCGGTTCGAAGGGGTCATAAACCCGCAATCGTCCGATCCAGAGGGAGCAGATCATGTGCAGCCGGCTTCGCTTCACCATCGCTGCCGTCGTCCTCGCCTGCGCCCCGGGCAGTCTGTCGGGCGCTCGCGCCGCCGATCAGGACGCCAAGATAAGGCAGCTCGTCGATGAGGCGGTGAAGCCGGTGATCGCGCAGTACGGCATTCCGGGGATGGCCGTCGCCGTGTCCGTGAACGGCGAGCGCTTCTTCATCGACTATGGCGTGGCCGAAAAGGACACCCGGGCCGCCGTCACGCGCGATACATTGTTCGAGCTCGGCTCGATCAGCAAAACCTTCACCGCGACGCTCGCGGCCTATGCCGAGGTCGAGGGCAAGCTGGCGCTTGGCGACAAGGTCGGCAAGCACATGCCCGAGCTTCAAGGCAGCGCGCTGGGCGATGTCAGGCTGCTCGACCTCGCCACGCACACGGCCGGCGGTTTCCCGCTGCAGCTGCCCGATACGGTGAAGACGCAAAAACAGCTCATCGCCTATTATCGCCAATGGAAGCCGCAATTCGCGGCCGCCACCACCCGCACCTACGCCAACCCGAGCATCGGCCTGCTCGGGATGGCCACCGCCAAGGCGATGGGCGCGAGCTTCCCGGCGCTGATGGAAAAATGGCTGCTGCCGGAACTCGGCTTGCGCCGAACTTACGTCAACGTCCCGGCCGCACAGACGAAATCCTACGCCTGGGGCTACAACCGCAACGACAAGCCTGTCCGCGTCACCCCGGCATTGCTCGCCGAAAAGGCCTACGGGATCAAGTCGAACGCAGTCGACATGATCCGCTTCATCGAGGCCAACATGGGCGTCGGCAAGGTGCCGGACGATGTCGCACGCGCGCTCGAAGCCACCCACACCGGCTATTTCCGTGCGGGCGAACTCATCCAGGATCTGATCTGGGAGCAGTATCCCTATCCGGTCGACCTGGCGAAGATCGTCGCCGGGAATGCGCCCAGTATGCTGCAGCCGATCCCTGCAACTGCGATCGAGCCGCCGATGGCGCCACGCGCCGACGTGGTGCTCAACAAGACCGGCTCGACAAACGGCTTCGGCGCCTATGTCGCCTATGTCCCGTCGAGGAAGATCGGCATCGTCATGCTGGCGAACAAGGCTTACCCGAATGAGGCGCGAGTCAGGGCAGCGTACCAGGTGCTGTCGCGGCTCACCGACTAGCCGCGCGTGCGATCGCTTCGGCGCTCCTGGGCCAATGCACTTTTCACCGGCGCTCCGCCTGCGCCCCAAAAAACCTGCCCAAAATGGAGAAACAGATGACCTCGATCACCCGGCGTTCAGCGCTTGCCGGCGCATTCGCATCCTTGCCGATCGTGCGTATGGCCCGCATCATCGTCGAGACGTTCGCAGGATAGTGCGGCCTGGGCGGCGCCGACGGCCGAACGGGGTCAAACCCGGCGACGGCGGCGTTTATGTTTTGAGGCGTTGAAACTGCCAATCTCCCCCCTTGCGGGGGCGATGCCCGGCAGGGCAGAGGGGGGTGCTGTCCCGCCAGCCTGTCAATTCTTGGCAGTCCCACATTCATCCTGTCGGTGAACCGATCCGGCCAACGGTAGCGTTCCTTCGCACCCCCCTCTGGCCTGCCGGCCATCTCCCCCGCAAGGGGGAGATTAGCGGCTTCGGCGTCTCGCCTTCTCCTGTTGCCGGAGAACCGCTAGGCTCCGTGCCTCAGCACCCCCAGGAGCCCGCCCATTCCAAAGCCCACCTTCCTCGAAATTGCCCGCCGCGCCGGGGTCGGCACGGCGACGGTGGAGCGCGTTTTGAACGGCAGGGGCGGGGTGCGCCCCGAGACGGTCGAGAAGGTGGTGGCGGCGGCGCGCTCGCTCGACTATCCGCGCCGACTGCCCGAAGCGCATCGCGGCGTCATCCGCATCGAGGTGATCCTGGTCAGGCCCGACGCCACCTTCTTCGCGCGCCTCTCCCGCGCCTTCGAACGCATCGCGGCGACGCTCGACCGCTCGATCGCCGTCCACCGCACCTTTCTCGACGAGGCCAATCCGGCGGCGATCGCCAAGCGCATCCTCGAACCGGAGATGCGGCGCGCCGCCCTCATCCTCGCCGTCCCCGACCATCCGCTGGTGAGCGCGGCGGTGGCGAAGCTGGAGGCGGAAAACATCCCGACGGTGCAGATCGTCACCCAGATCTCCGGCACCAAGAGCACCTACGTCGGCATCGACAATTACGCCGCCGGCCGCATGGCGGGGCTGCTGATGGCGAAGATGCAGCGGCGGCCGGGCAAGGTGGTCGCGATCTGTCACAGCCAGATCTATCGCGTCCACCGCGACCGCGTACGGGGCTTCTTCGACTATCTGATCGACGAGGGGCGGGATTTCGAACCCATCGCCACCCTGTTCGGTTTCGACAACGGCGACCGCAATGCCGAGCAGTTGCATGAGGCGTTTGTGCGCTGGTCCGACCTTGCCGGCCTGTACAATGCCGGTGGCGCCAACACGGCGCTGAACGAAGTGCTGCGCCGGCACCCACGCGGTCGCGACGTCTTCTTCGTCGGCCATGAACTGACCGAGCGCAGCACGCGCGGCCTGCATGACGGCACGATGGACGTCGTGCTCGACCAGGCGCCGGAGGCGCAGGCGCGCCGCGCCATCGACCTGGTGCTGGCGGCGCTCAACCTGCACGACCTGCCGGTCGATAACCCGCCGATCCGCTTCATCACCTTCACTGCCGAGAACCTTTGATCTGATTTGATCAAGGTTGCGCGAGCCTTGGCCGGCATCGCGGTGCTAACTCGACCGCGAACGGGAGACGAGCATGTGCGAATTCTCCCCCTCATCCGGCCGCTGCGCGGCCACCTTCTCCCGAGCGGAGAAGAGGGCCGGCACCGACGCAGCCTGGCTCCTCTCTCCCTGGGGAGAGGTCGGATGGCCCCGAATTGCGCTTCGCAAGTCGGCTGCCAATCCGGGTGAGGGGGACCTTTCACAAGCCTGATCGTCCGCCCGCGAACGGGAGGATCATCGGTGGCAAGACGCTTGACGGCCTACGACCTGCAAAGCGCCAAGGGCAGCAGGAAATGGCTGCAGCTGCATGTGGACACGCCGGCCGAGGCGGCGGCCGCGGTCGCCTGCGACATCGTCATCCTCTCCTGCGAGCCCGACCACAATCTGGAATCGATCCGCCAAGCGGCGCCTCACGCGTTCCTCTCCGTCGGCATGCCGCATGGCGCGGTCGCGTCGCCCGAGGAAGCGGTGCGGCTGGGCTTCGCCATGATGAAGCGCGGCGCCGACGCGGTCTATTCATCGCACTCGCCGCGCTTCATCGAGGCGATGGCCGCGGAAGGCATTCCCGTCACCGGCCATGTCGGCCTGGTGCCGAACCGCGCCACCTGGACGAATTTCCGAGCCGTCGGCCGCACGGCGGAAGAGGCCTTCAAGGTGCTGCGCGCGGCCAAGGACCTGGAGAATGCGGGTGCGGCCTGCATCGAGGTCGAGGTGGTGCCGGTCAGGCTCGCCGACCACATCACCCGCTCGACGCCGCTGATCACCATGGGCATGGGCTGCGGCACTGCCTGCGACACGCAGTATCTGTTCTCCTGCGATGTGCTGGGCACCCACACCGGCCACTATCCGCGCCATGCCAAGCGCTATGCCGACTTCGTCACGCTGGAGGCCGAGCTGCAGGAAAAGCGCATCAGTGCCTTCCGCGCCTTCGGCCGCGACGTCGCCGAAGGCAGCTACCCGGAAGCGAAGCACCAGGTGGACATGGACGATGCCGCCTACGACCGCTTCCTCACGCTCTCTCAATCGCTGTGAGACCAGCCATGGACGACCTGCAATACGGCACGCGCAACAAGAGGGGCGATTGGGCCCCGAACGAACCGGCCGGCACCGCGCCGCTCTTTGCGTTTCCGCCGCGACCGCTGGCGTTGCTGAAGTGGCTGCCGCATTATTTCCTGCCTTACAACCTGCTCTTCGCCCTCTCGGCAGTGGTGTGGTGGCGCTACGTGCTGCCGGACGTCGAGACGATGAAGACGCTCGCCATCGGCTGGATCCTGCGCCTTTTCATCGTCAACTGCGCGGCGCTGCTTGTCTTCTTCGGCGCTTTCGAGCTTCGACTCTACATTTTGAGAGCCCAGGGCAACCGCTTCAAATACAACGGCAAATGGCCCTCGGAGCAGAAGAGCAAAGCCTTCTTCTTCGAGAACCAGAACATCGACAACATGCTGCGCACCTTCGGCACCGGCATGCCGATCTGGACGGCGATCGAGGTGGCAATCCTCTACGCCTACGCCAACGGCTACGTGCCGTGGCTGACCTTCGCGGAGAATCCCGTCTACCTGTTCTGCCTGGCGCTGGTGGTGCCGATCATCCACGAGACGCATTTCTTCCTGCTGCACCGGACGATCCATTTGGGGCCGCTCTACAAATGGGTGCATTCGGTGCACCACAATTCGGTCAACCCGTCGCCCTGGTCGTCGCTGTCGATGCATCCGGTGGAGCAGCTCGGCTATCTCGGCGTCGCCTTCTGGCACCTGATCATTCCGTCCAACCCGCTGCTGGCGCTCTACCAGCTCCACTATGCCGGCTTCGGAGCGATCCCGGGCCATGTCGGCTTCGACAAGGTGGAACTGACCGAGGACAGATCGGTCGATAGCCACGCCTATATCCACTACCTGCACCACAAATATTTCGAGGTGAACTACGGCGACGGCCTGATCCCGTTCGACCGCTGGTTCGGCACTTTCCATGACGGCAGCAAGGACGGCGAGGCGCGCATGCAGGCCCGCTACGAGAAGAAGAAGGCGCGCGCCAACGCCGCCGCGAAATGACAGCTGCAGAGAAAGCCACGTGGCCGGCCTGAGCCGCCCGCTTCAACGATCCCGAAAGGGCCGGCGAACAAGACAGGAGTGAGCCGGCACTCCAAATCCAGAGGGAGGAAACCCGTGAAGAAGCTTCTCATCTCGACGGCGCTCGCCGCTTTGATGGCGACCGCGTTCGCGACTGTCTCGACCGGCGCCTTCGCCGCCAAGCTCGGCGTCTCGATCGTCAACTTCGACAACAATTTCCAGACGCTGCTGATGCATGGCATGCAGGCGCGCGCCAAAGAGAAGGGCGCCGAGATCCAGGTCGAGGACGCCCAGAACGACGTCGCCAAACAGCTGGACCAGGTCAAGAATTTCATCGCCAGCGGCGTCGACGCCATCATCGTCACGCTGGTCGACACCAATGCCTCGAAGACCATCAGCGAGGAAGCCGCCAAGGCCGGCATTCCGCTGGTCTTCGTCAACCTCGAGCCATCGGACATGAAGAACCTGCCGGAGAAACAGGTCTATGTCGGCTCGAACGAGGTCGAGTCCGGCACGCTGGAAGCCTTCGAGGTCTGCAAGATGCTGCGCGCCAAGGGCAAGTCGGCCGGCGCTACCGCCTACATCATCATGGGCAGCTTGGTGCATCAGGCGGCGCTCCAGCGCACCAAGGATGTCGAGCAGATCTTTTCGACCGACATGTGCAATTTCATCAAGGTCACCGACAAGCAGTCGTCCGAATGGTCGCGCGACAATGCGCAGAACCTGATGACCAACTGGCTGACCGCCGGCCCGGCGCCCGACGCCGTCATAGCCAACAACGACGAATCCGCCATCGGCGCCATCCTGGCGCTCAAGGCCAACGGCGTCGACCTGAAGAACGTGGTGGTCGGCGGCATCGATGCCACGCAGGACGGGCTCCAGGCGATGAAGGCCGGCGAGCTCTCGGTCACGGTGTTCCAGAACGCCAAGGGCCAGGGCGGCGGCGGTGTCGATGCGGCGCTCGCGCTTGCCAAAGGCGAGAAGGTCGACCGCGTCGTCTATGTGCCGTTCGAACTGGTGACGCCCGCCAACGCGGCGGAATACCTGAACAAGAACTAGACCCGGATCATCGGGGCGGCCGGCTTCGCCGCCCCGATGGGTTCGCCTCGATCTGAAGGCAAGACAGATCTGAAGGGAAGAAAAATGACCGGTTGGATCAGGGCCTGCGGGCTCGACGACATCGAACAGGAAGGCGCCCGCCGCTTCGACCATGGCGGCAAGACCTATGCCGTCTTTCGCTCGCCCGACGACGAGGTCTTCTGCACCGACGGGCTTTGCACGCATGAGGCGGTGCACATCGCCGACGGCCTGGTCATGGACTACGAGGTCGAATGCCCAAAGCACGCCGGCGCCTTCGACTACCGCACCGGAGCCGCCAAGCGCCTGCCGCCATGCATCAATCTCAGGACCTATCCGGCGAAGGTCGAGGCGGGAGCGGTGATGGTGGCGGTGGGCTGAAAAGCTCCCCCTTCTCCCCTTGTGGGAGAAGGTGGATCGGCGCGCAGCGCCGAGACGGATGAGGGGTGTTCCAGCTTGGCGGCCACGACGACAGCGCAGCGACATTCCCCAGCGCCTCACTCCGTCCAGCACCCCTCATCCGTCGCCTTCGGCGACACCTTCTCCCACAAGGGGAGAAGGAAAGAGGCGCTAAATCCCCTCGCCATCCACCAGCGGCACGTCCTCGCCTTCCCAGGGGCTCGGCAACGAACCTCGCCCCGCCGTGGGCAGCGGCATCCAGCATCTGAGCTCCGGCTCGGCATACTCGACGACGCGTCCGGGCGATGAATCCGACGCCCGCCAGCCTTCCTCGCCGAACTGGTCGGCGCGCGACCAGTAGGCCATGTCGACCTCGGCCGGTCCCTGTTCGGACGAGCGCACCGTCACCAGGATGCGACTGCCGTCCCGCGGCGCGCTCGCCATGTTGCGCCAGTGGTCGGTCTCGTCCATGTGGTCTCCTCCCAAGAAGCTTCGTGGCAATAGTCGCCGCCCGCCGGGGAGGGGTCAACCCGAACTTGGCGCGAGACAGAAATATCGTTCACAGCTAATATGTTCGCCGACCGCAATCGGACGGACGACCATGGACGAAGGGTTGCCTCAAGCCACCCGTCTCGGGCCGGTCCATCTCAGGGTGACCGACATCCCGGCTGCCTTGATCGTCTGGCGCGACACGCTCGGATTGGCGGTCCTCGGCGAGGATGCCGCCACGGCGGAGCTCGGCGCCGGCGGGCGGAAGCTTATCGTGCTCCACGCCGGAGCGCAGATCGCCCTGCCGCAGAAATCGCGCGATCTCTTCCATGTCGCCATCCATGTGACGAGCCGCCGCGACCTCGCCCACACCGCCGCCCGGCTTAAGGCGTCCGGCCTGCGCAACAGCGCCCAGGACCACCTGGTTTCGGAATCGCTCTACGTTTCCGACCCGTCCGGCAACGGCATCGAGATCTGCTTCGACACGCCGGAACGCTTTCTGCGCCGCGAGGTGTCGGCCGATGGCCGCGTGGCGCTGATCGGCACTGACGGCAGCGCGCATTCCGGGCTCGAGCCGCTCGATCTCCCGGGCCTGCTGCGCGACCTCGGCAATTCGGGCCACGTTGAACCCGCAATGGCCCACGACGCCTTCATCGGCCACATCCATATGCGCGCCCGGGCGCCGGAAGAACTGATGGAATTCTATGTCGGCGTGCTCGGCTTCCGCCCGCACATCCAGTCGAGAAGTTTCGGCATGTTCGACTGCGGTACCGGGAGCCGGCCGCATATGGTCGCCTTCAATATCTGGGCGCGTGACGAGCTGCGCGAGCCGCCGCCGGGTGCCGGCGGACTCGACCATTTCACGGTTGAGCTTGCATCGGTCGAGGAGCTGGCTGCGCTGGAACGCAGGCTCGATGCCGCCAACCTGCCGCCGAAAAAGATCGGCGGTGCCGTGGAAACCGCGGATCCGGAAGGCAATAGGCTGCGGTTCGTGCTTCGGGAAGATTGATCGCGCCGCAGCGGACGATGGGGAAGACAAGTGGGAGAAGGGGAGAATGACCATCAGGGTGATAGGAACCGGCTTCGGCCGCACCGGCACGGATTCGATGCGCGAGGCGCTGACCATGCTCGGCTTCGGCCCGTGCCATCACATGTCGGAGGTCATGGCGCATGCGGAGCAGAAGCGGCTCTGGCGAGCGCTCGCCCAAGGCGCCGCGCCGGATTGGAATCGGCTGTTTGCCGGTTATAAATCCTGCGTCGACTGGCCCTCGGTGCATTACTGGCGCGAGCTGATCGAAGTCTTTCCGCAAGCGCGCGTCATCCTCACCTGGCGCTCGCCGGAAAGCTGGTGGGAGAGTTTCGCAAAAACCATCCTGCCGGCCGTCATTGACAGCCAGGATCAGGAGTCGTTGGGCGTCGCCCTTGTCACGAAGCAGGTTTTCGGCGGCCGCCCGCAGGACCGCGCGCATGCGATTGCCGTCTATGAGGCCAATATCGAAGCGGTGCTGAAGACGGTGCCGGCCGAGCGCCTGCTAGTTCACAAGCTGGGCGACGGCTGGGCGCCGCTCTGCGCCCATCTCGGCGTTCCGGTGCCGGACGAGCCCTATCCCAATCGCAACACCACGAAGGAGTTCCGGACGGCGCTTTCGTTGAATTGAAGGGAAGGGAGGGGAATAGGGGAAAAAGGTACTGGCATCCGATGTGCGGAGTTCACGAAGTCTGATCTTCCCTACCTCCCTACTTCCCTACTTCCCTATTTCCGTTCCGCAGGAAGGAACACCACCATGACGAGCCATTTGGACACCACCTTCCTGACCGCCTCGCAACTGGCGGCGGCGATCCGCGAGGAGAAGGTCGGCGCTGTCGAGGCGATGGAGGCGCAGCTTGCCCGCATCGCTGTCGTCAACCCGCTGCTCAACGCCATCGTCACCCTCGACGAGGAGGCGGCCCGCGCCGGAGCGCAGGCCGCGGATATGGCGGTCGCGCGCGGCGAGGCCGTCGGTCCGCTCAACGGTGTGCCGATCACGCTGAAGGACGGCCATGCCACCGCCGGCATGCGCACCACCGTCGGTTTGGAAGCCTTTGCCGATCATGTGCCGGCGACGGACAGCACGATTGCCGCGCGGCTGCGCAAGGCCGGCGCCCTCATCATCGGCAAGACCAACGTGCCGCCCAGGCTGCGCGACCTGCAGACCGACAATCCGATCTTCGGCCGAACCGTCAATCCGTGGGACGTTACCCGCACACCCGGCGGCTCCAGCGGCGGCGCGGCGGCCGCGGTCGCCGCCGGGCTGGTGCCGCTCGAGATCGGCAGCGATGCCGGCGGCTCGATCCGGATGCCGGCGCATCTGTGCGGCGTTTTTGGCTTCAAGCCGACGCAGGCGACGGTGCCGATCACCGGCAGCTACGCCGATCCGCCCGACCTGCCGCGCAGCTTCCGCCTGCTGTTCGACATCGGGCCTTTGGCCCGCGACGTCGACGATCTCATCCTGGCCCACCGCATCATCGCCGGGGCCGACGGTCTCGACACCGAAGTGCCGCCGGTGGCGACGGACGAGGCGCCGGAGCCGCCGCTTGGGACGCTCAGGGTTGCCTTCGCGCCCGAATTTCCCGGAGTGCCGACCGCGCTCGACATCGCCGACGCGATCGCAGGCTTCGCGGGCGCCATCGAGGTCGGCGGCGCGCGGGTAGGGCAGGCATTGCCGCAGCACGATTTCGCGGCCGAGCGGGCGCTGTTTTCCGATCTCATCACCTGGTATTCGCAGGTCTTCCGGCAGCCGCGCGAAACCTCGCCCTCGCTGGCCGCCTATCTCGAGGCGCTCAACCAGCGCGACGAATTCATCGCTGCCTGGGAGCGGTTCTTCGACGGGTGGGACGTGCTAGTCTGTCCGGCGATGATGTGCACGGCCTTCCGCCACCGCGAAATGGGTGCGCCGATCCCCGTCGACGGCATCGAGACGCCCTACTGGAGCGGGCTCAGCCACGCCTGCCGCTTCAACCTGACCGGGCATCCGGCCGCCGTCATTCCAATCGGTGTCGACCGGGAGGGGCTGCCGATCGGCGCCCAGCTGGTCGGCCGCCGCCATTCGGACATGAAGCTGCTGGCCGTGGCGAAAGCGCTGGCGCGTCTCACCGACGGTTTCGTCAGGCCACCGGGATTGTGAGCGCGTGGAAACGGCGGGCTGCCTGAAAGACCAAGGGCCGCCGCCCCAGGCTCAAACATGCACGTCGCCGAACGACAGTTCGCCGTCGTCGGCGCGCATCAGGAAGGCGGCGGCAAGCATCGCGAGATAGAATACGACGACGCCGCAGACCACCACGACGCCGGGGATGGGACCGAGCGTCGCCACGCGAAAGGTGTCGAGCAGCGAGGCGCTGAAGCCGATCGGCGAGCCTTCGCGCTGCAGGCTGGGCGTGGTGATCTTCAAGACCCAGGCAAGCATCAAGATCGTATACATGAAGACGTAGTTTCGGCGCAGCCTCCGGACCAGTGCCGCGCGCTGCGAGATGAGGAAGCGCGGCGAGCGCAGGCCTTCGCCGAGGATGGCCAGCCAGTTGGAGGCGAAGTCCGGCTGCGGCGAAAAAATCTGCGCGAAGTAATAGCGCTCGAACTGACGCACCCGCGCCCGATAGACGTCGAAGAACCGGTAGCGCCGCGCTTCGATCCATAGAAGCAGCGTGATGAGCAGCATGGCGAAGAGCAGCACGCCGTGATGCGCCGAGGGCGTCGACAGCGATACGGACAGCATCGCCGCCACCACGGTGATCGCCCAATTGCTGGTGCGGTCGAGCCGGTCGCGCCAGCCCGCCATGCGCCCGATTTCCGCACGGTGGAAATGCGACATGGTGGTTGCGAATTCGGAGGAAGTGAGCTTCAGCGCGAACGCATCGGAGCCTCTAGGCGGCGCCGCTGCTTCGGCTGGCTTTACGGTCTGGACCTGCGACATCCCCTTGCCACGTGCCTCCCGCCGTGGCCGGCCGTTGAGCCGGCCACACCCCATATAGCACAATGTGGGGCCGGCAGAAATGTTCCTGCTGACGCTCTCCGGCGGAAGCTCTTATGCGCTCAGCCAGACCCGTTCGGCCACGCGATGATCGCTGAGCAGGAAGTTGGGGTTGGGAACGAATCCCTTCACCTCCAGGCGCGCCGCGTCGATCCAACTGGCGAAGGCCGGGATGATGGTCGGGCACTCGTCATGGATCATCTGCTGCAGCTCGAAATAGACGTCGCGGCGTTCGCCGGATCGGCCAATGAGCGCGACTCCGTCAGCCGTCTGTCGAAGCTGTCGTTCTTCCAATGCGTTTCGTTCCACGGCGCGCCCGAGGCGTAGACGGAGGAAAACATCATGCTCGCCGATGGCCGCCCGGCCCAGAAGGAAGCCACCCATGGCTTCTTCAGCCACACGTCGCTCCAGTAGCCGTCATCGGGCTCGCGCTTGACATTGATGGTGATGCCGGCGGGCTTGGCCGATTGCGCGAAAAGCTCGGCCGTGTTGACCGCCTGCTCGAACGCCACGGGGGCGGCGTGCAGCTTGAGGGTAAGATCGCTCTTGCCGGCTTTCTTGAGGTGAAAACGGGCCTTGTCCGGATCGTAGGCGCGCTGCGCGATGTTAGGATTGAAGCTCGGATCGCTGGCAGCGATCGGATGGTCGTTGCCGACCCGTCCGAAGCCGGCCATCAGCAGCTTCACCATCTGCTCACGGTCGAGCGCGTGCTTCAGCGCCAGCACGACATCGGGGCTGTTGAACGGCTCCTTCGTGGCGTCCATCGGCAGCGAGAAATGCTGCTTGCCTTCGGTGACCAGCAGATAGGCGCGGGGGTCCTTCTTGAGCAGCGGTGCGATCTTGTAGTCGATGCCGTTGACGATGTGCACCGAGCCGCCTTGAAGAGCCGAGACGCGTGCCGCGGCGTCGTTGATCACGACCGTCTCGACCGTGTCGACATGGCCGCGATCGCTGCGCCAGTAGGTCTCGTTGCGGGCGGCGGTGGCGTGCACGCCGGGCTGGAAGGCGGTGAGCTTGAACGGACCGGTGCCGATCGCTTTCGACCAGTCGGCGAAGCCTGCGGGCACCATGGCGAAATGCAGATCCGACAGCACATAATCCATGTCGGGATTTGGCGATTTGAGCAGGATCTCGACTTGCGTCGGCGAGATGGCCCGCACTTCCGCGACGTCGGCGACCAGCCCTTTGGCCTTCGACTTGGTCTTGTCGCCGATATGCAGGCCCAGCGAGTATTTGACGTCGTCGGCGTCGAACGTCTTGCCGTTGTGAAACTGCACGCCCGGCCTGAGATTGAGGATCCAGCGCATGTTGCCGTCGCTGGCGTCCCAGCTTGCCGCGAGCTCCGGCGCCGGCTTGCCGTCATCGCCGATCTCCACCAGCGTGTTGTAGACCTGGCGCGACACGTTGATGGAAAAAGTGCCGATCAGCTGCGTCGGGTCCAGCGTGTCGGCGGAGCTGCCGCCGTTGAGGCCAAGGCGCAGCGCGCCGCCTTTGCGCGGCGCCTCGGCAAGGCCGCTATGTGGAAACGCCGCCGTGGCGAAGGCAGCCGCAGCGGCCGTCTTGATGAAGCTGCGGCGGTTCATGCTGTCCAGGCTAGAGAAGACGCTTCTGTCGTTCATGTCATTCTCCCATTGGTTCAATAGGCGCCAAGGACTTCGTTGACCATCAGCGGCTGTGGCGGCAGGCGCCGGTCGAGAACCGCGCTCAGCGCGCGCGCCTGCGCGCCGAGTGCTCGCTCGGGAAACAGGTTCCAGTGCTCCCAGGGGTCTTCGCGAAGATCGAACAACTCCCCCCAGGCCGGCTGGTTGGGATAGCGGGTGAACCGCCACTCCTTGGAGATGATCGACTGGTTGTAGAGGCAGGGGTCACGTCGCGGATGATATTCACCGAGAAGGAAGTCGCGGACGTCGGCGACCCGGCCGTCGATCAGCGGCTTGAGATCGGTGCCGTCGGTCGCGGGCGCCGGCAGGCCGAGCAGCGATGCGATGGTCGCGAACAGGTCGAGGTGGCTGGTCAGCGCATCGAGGCTTGTTCCGGCGCGGATGCCTGGACCGCTAAGAACCAGCGGGACCTGCAGCAGTTGTCGGTAGGGCGGTGGCCCCTTGCGCAGCAGCCCGTGGTCGCCGAGCAACTCGCCATGATCGGCGGTAAACAGCACGAAGCTGTCGTCGAGCACGCCAACGTCGTCCAGTGCGACGAGCAGCCGCCCGACGGCATCGTCGATCATCTGGATCATGCCATGCGTGTGGGCGATTGCGATGGCCAGCGTTTCGTCGGAGATATCGTCGGTGCGCAGGAGGAAGCCCTGCTCGCGCGGCTGCTCGCCGGAGGCGATGTAGGGCACTTTGGTCGGATCGTCGCCTTCGCCGAGATAGGCCGGCATCCGCTCCAGCTCGCCCGCCCGGATGGTCGGCGTGGGCATCAGCTCCGGTCGGAATAGGTCGCAATAGGGCAGGGGCGGGGCGAAGGGGTGGTGCGGGTCCGGAAACGAGACGAACAAGCCGAACGGCTCTGCCTGCTTGCCCTGGCGCTCGATGAAGTCGATCGCCCGATCCGCGATCCAACTGGTGTAGTGCAACTCGGGCGGCACCGCGCTTTTCCAGACTTCGTTCAGATCCTGCGCCCGGCTGTCGGGACTGGCGTCGGGCTCGTAGAGGTCCACCACTTCGGGGTGGTTGCGCTTGAGCCAGGCGGCGTAGTGGCCGGCGCGAGTGGCTTCGTTGGCTTCGCCCATGACGAGGTCGACGGCATCGAAGCCGAAATAGGGACCGTGCCAGTCCTCGCAGCCCGGCCTTTCCCAATAGGCAAGCGATTCCGGCATGCCGCGTTCGACGGGCGCGAGCAGTGGCTGAAAGTGCAGCTTTCCGACGCCTTTTGTGGCGTATCCGGCAAGCGACAGCGCCTGCCACAGATTAGGGAGCCGATCGTCGAGCGCCACGCCGTTGCGCCACAATCCGTGATGGCGTGGATAGAGCCCTGTTGCCATGGTCGCTCGGCTTGGCGAGCAAATCTGGTTAGGCGTGAAATGCCGATGGAAGGTTGCGCCGCGCGCGGCGATGCGGTCGATGTTTGCGGTATGGGCGACGCGGTTGCCGGTGACCGAGAGCGCGTCGTAGCGCATCTGGTCGGCACAGATGAAGATGACATTGGCTCGCTTCACGACGGCTCCGTCCGTTTCTGCCAAGCTTGCAGCTAGGGCCCGAAACGCAGCGAAATCAAAGATCAAGATTTTGGTCCGGTATGTGCTAATCCTATACCGGGAGGAAGAGATGCGTTTTTCCGGGCTCAGCGTTCGTCAACTGGAGGCCTTCGAGGCAACGATGGTGGCCGGCTCCGTGTCGGGCGCTGCGATCGCGCTCAACGTCTCGCAGCCGAGCGTCAGCCGGCTGCTGCAGGAGCTGGAGATCGACACCGGCCTCAGCCTGTTCGATCGATCGCACGGTCGGCTGGTTCCGACCGAGCAGGGCCTGCTGTTCTACGGCGAGGTCGGCAAGACGTTTCATGGCGCGCGCAATCTGATCATGGCGGCGCAGGAGATCAGGGAACTGAAGCGCGGCGTCGTGCGCATCGGCACGCTGGCGGCGATGTCCTTCAACATCGTGCCGGAAGCGATCCAGCGGCTTCGGACGCGCTTTCCAGAGGCCAGGACCACCATCGCGGTGCGGAGCTCGACGGAGATCGTCTCCTCCGTCGCCTCGCGCCTGACCGACGTCGGCCTGGTGGACGCGGGCGTTTCCTTCCTGGATGCCAAATGCGTCGCCACTTTCGAGCGCAATAGCGTTTGTGTCATGGACCAGAGGCATCCGCTTGCCGAGAGCGAGCGCGTCCGGTTGGAGGATTTTTCCCGCTATCCGTTCGTGTCGCTGGGCGAGCTCTATTTCCGCCGCAGCCGCGACGGCGCGAGGCTGCTCGAAGTGACCGCGGCCAACACCGTCGCCGACATCTTCCAGTCATTCTTGGCTTGCGCGCTGGTCAGGGGCGGCCGCTCGCTGGCTGTGGTCGATCCGTTCACTGCGGGCTTCTATTCCGAGTTCGGACTGGCACTCAGGCCAATCGAGTTCGACATTCCGTTTCGCATCTCGATCATCGTCAATGATCGGTCGGCGACGGGGGCGGCGGCCGGCAAGGTCATCGAGGCGATGACCGATCTGATCGGCCGTTAATCATCATTGCCGGCCGCCGGTCATGGATGCTTCCTATCGCTGAGCGGCTGATATCGGAAACGGCACCACTTCGGCCTCGGGCCGGGCATAGAGGGCGGTCGCGACCGCCTCGATCACAAGGTCGAGCGCCGCAAGCGCCGTGCGGCTGGTCTCGTCGTCGCCGCGCAGATAATGGCAGGCCCTGTCGAGGTGCAGGTGGGCGGCGGCAAAGTCGCTTTTCATTAGCTTCTCCTTATTGCCCCGCCGTGCAGCGACCATGCGTGAGTCGCTTTACCGACAAGCAAAGATGGGCGGCAGCATTTGAATCGAATTGTACGCGACGTCGAAGCTGCTTGAGAGAGGCGGCCGGCGCCGGAGTTGCCACTCTCTCGCGTTGTGAAGGAGATGTCCGGCAGGGTAGAGGAGGCGCTGTCCCGCCGGCATCCCAGCCCTTGCAGGCACCTCCATCACGGTTAAAAGTGGCCTGCTTTGGAGATAGGTTGAATCGACGTTGGTCCTCCACGGCGCCCCCCCCGTCCTGCCGGACATCGCCCCCACAACGGGAGAGAGTGGCAGTTCCACCGCCGTGCAACCGATGCATGTGCGAAACCGTTGTGGCGAGGATAATCGAGGGGTGCGGCAATTGTCCTTCATGCCCAACCGGCGCCGGCCGGTTTCTCTCGCGCTTGCCGCGGCGGCGCTTGCATCGATGCCGGCCGCCGCCTTCGCCGCCGAAAAAACCGGCATGTCGAGCGAAGGCATCTTCGTTCTCGAAGTCATCTTGCTGCTCGTCGTCGGCCGAGGCATCGGCGAATTGCTGGAGCGCCTCGGCCAGCCGGCGGTGATGGGACAGCTGATCGGCGGCATCCTGCTCGGGCCCTCGCTGCTCGGCTGGCTATGGCCCGCGGCCGAGCGGCTGGTCTTTGCCGGCGATGCCGCGCAGAAGTCGATGATCAACGCCATCGCCCAGTTCGGCGTGCTGATGCTTCTGCTGCTGACCGGCATGGAGACGGACCTGAGGCTGGTGCGCCGCGTCGGCCGCGCCTGCTTTTCCATCTCCGCCACCGGCGTCGCCGTGCCTTTCGCGCTCGGCTTCGTGGCCGCGCAGTTCATGCCGGCCTCGCTGCTTGCCACCGGCAGCGAGCGCATCGTCTCCGGCCTGTTTCTGGGCACCGCGCTTTCGATCTCTTCGGTCAAGATCGTCGCCATGGTGGTGCGCGAGATGAACTTCATGCGCCGCGACCTCGGCCAGATCATCGTCTCCTCGGCCATCATCGAGGACACGATCGGCTGGGTGATCATCGCCATCACCATCGGCATCGCCACGCATGGCCGCATCGAGCTCGCCAGCCTCGCCTTCACGCTCGCCGGCGTCGCCGCCTTCATGGCCTTTTCCTTCACGCTCGGCCGCCGCATCGTCTTCGATGCCATCCGCTGGACCAACGACACCTTCCGCTCGGAATACGCAGTGGTCACCGTCATCCTCGCCATCATGGGCGGCATGGCGCTGGTTACCGACTTGATCGGCGTGCATACGGTGCTTGGTGCCTTCGTCGCCGGCATATTGGTCGGCGAGTCGCCGATCCTGTCGCGTCACATCGAGGGGCAATTGCGCGGCGTGATCACGGCACTCTTCATGCCGGTCTTCTTCGGCGTCGCCGGTCTCTCAGCCGACCTGACAGTGCTCGTCGATCCCGAGCTTGCACTGCTCACCGTGGCGCTGGTGGCGATCGCCAGCCTCGGCAAGTTCGGCGGCGCCTTCATCGGCGCGGAGGTCGCGGGCATGAGCCGCAGCGAGGGCATTGCCGTCGGCTGCGGCATGAATGCGCGAGGCTCGACCGAGGTCATCGTCGCCTCGATCGGTCTGTCGATCGGCGTGATCTCGCACACGCTTTTCACCATGATCGTCACCATGGCCGTCATCACCACCTTGGCCATGCCGCCGACGCTGCGCTGGGCGCTGGGGCGGCTGCCGATGGGGGAGGCGGAAAAGAAAAGGCTGGAGCGCGAGGAGGTCGACCAGCGCGGCTTCATCACCAATCTGGAGCGGCTGCTGGTGGTGGTCGACGAGGGCGTCGTCGGCCGCTTCGCCGCCTACCTCGCCGGTGTCATCGGAGCCGGCAAGCCGACGACCGTGCTCCGTACAAGCGGCGAAAGCGAAGCCGACCCCGTCGAGGCGGCGCATCTGGACGAGATCGAGAAGGGCGCTGAGCAGGGCCGCGAGGCGGCGAAGGAAGCCGACGAGGAGCCTGCGCACGAAGTCCCCCTCACACGCCGCCTGCATGACGCTCCGCTCTCCGCCGAGGCGGTCGCCAAGGAGGCGCGCAAGGGCTACGGCATGCTGCTCATCGGCCTCGGCCGAGCGGTGACGGCGAAGGGCGGCTTCTCGCGCCGGCTGAACGAGGTCGCGGGCGCCTTCGAGGGCCCGCTCTGCCTGGTGCTGAAGCCGGCCGGCGCCGGCCGGCAGATGCCGCGCCTTGGGCCGGGATCCGGCAGGATCCTGGTGCCGGTCAACGGCACGGCGAATGCGCGCCGCGGCGCGGAACTCGCGCTTGCCGTCGCCTCCGTCACCGGCGCGCCGGTCAAGGTCCTCTATGTCGCGCGTCCGGGTCGCGACGAACCGCGCGACACCGTCTCGCATCGCCGCAGGGAGGCTGTGCTGAAGGACATTGTCGCGCTTGCCGACCGTTATGGCGTCGAGATCGAGACTGCCATCCGCTCGAGGGCCGCCGCCGCCGATGCCATTGCCCGTCAGGCGGGCAGGAACGTGGCGCTGATCGTCATGGGCGTGGCGCGGCGGCCCGGCGAGGAGCTCATCTTCGGCGAGACGACGAGCGGCGTGCTGCAGCGCTGCCCATGCCCGGTGATGCTGATCTCCGACGCGCGGCTGCGCCGCGACGACGAGGGCAGGGAGGCGCTGCGTTCGGGAACGGGCACGGGCTGAGGGCAGCTTCGGCCTGACGGTTCCAACAGCTGAGGGCGCGCTTCACTTGCCTTCGAAAAAGCGATGGATCGCGGCGTCCAGCTTGCCGATGAGCTCGGCGTTGCGCGTGCTGCCGGCCCAGATCAGCGCATTGAGCCGCATGTCCTTGTTGAGGAAGTTCACCTTGCGGGATTCCAGCAGATATTGCGCGACTTCGAAGTGGCGTCCCTTGATCGCCTCGATGAGCGCGCTGTTGCGTCCCGTCTTGTCGGCGAGATTGACGTCGGCGCCATGCTCGACCAGCAGCTTGACGATAGCGAGATGCCCGTTCCTTGCGGCTTCGATGAGCGGCGTCCTGCCGTAATAGTCGGCGCGGGCGTCGATATCGATCTGCGGATGCTTCATCAGCGCCCGGATACAGGCGAGGTGACCCCTGGCCGCAGCCAGGCTCAATGGCGTGCTCTTCCATTTGTTTCTGCAGTTCACGTCGACCGCCGGGTGGCCGATCAAGGTTTCGACCACGGCGGTGCGGCCGTTATGCGACGCAAGATGCAGGCTTGACCAGCCGTCTTCATCGGTCTGGTTGATATCCGCGCCCGCCGCGAGCTCCGCGCGCGAGGCTTCGGCATCGCCGCTCTCGGCCGCGACCAGCAGGCGGGACCAATTCCTTGCTTCTGCGGCTTCCAGGCCTGTGTCCACTGCAATATCCCCGACCGCGGATGGCGCCGGCCCGGCCGGCATTCAGATGCAGCGTCTTTCTCTCGCGGAGAGTTTCACACTCGCCGTCGTCGGGCAATGGATTTCGCGTCGGCGGTGCGGGCAACTCGAGGGGAGATGCCGGCAGGGCAGGTCCGAGCATGGATCGCCGGCGCCCCATGCGACGGAGAGGGGCGTCGGCGCTTGATGCGCCGCGACCCTCTGTCGCCTTCGGCGGCATCTCCCCCTCGAGGAGGGAGATTCATCTCGCTATGCCATCTGCAGCCGCTGCCGGCTCGGCTGCGGCGGGAAGGCGATCGCGATGCCGGCGGCGCCCAGGCCGACCAGCGCCGAGCCGATGAACAGCCAGGAATAGCTGGCATAGGCGTCGTAGATCATGCCGCCGGCGAGCGGGCCGAACGACATGCCGAGGCTGGAGAGCATGGTGGCGGCGCCGAACACCGTGCCGATGATGCGCGGCCCGAAATATTCGCGTGCCAGCACCGCATAGAGCGGCATGACGCCGCCGTAGGTGGCGCCGAAGATGACGGCCAGCACGTAGAACTGCTCGAGCCGGCCGACCGCGAGATAGGCGGCGATCACGGCGGCCTGGATGGCAAGGCCGGTGATCAGCACCGGCTTGACCCCCAGCCGGTCGCCGAGCACGCCGTAGAGCAGGCGTCCGCCAAGGCCGGCAAGGCCCTCGACGCTATAGATCGAGACGGCAGCCATCGGCGCAACGCCGCAGGCCATCGCATAGCTGACCATGTGGAAGATCGGCCCCGAATGCGCCGCGCAGCAGGCGAAGAAGGTCATGCCCAGCACCAGGAACTGCGGCGAGCGCAGCGCCTGGCCGACGCTCATGCCGGGGTCGTCGGCGGCACGCGCCGGCATGCCGCTGTCGGCCGCCGCGCCGGCCACCTGCGGCTGGCGTACCAGGAAGACGGCGGGCAGCAGGAGCACCCAGGCCATGACGCCGATGTCGAACATGGCGGTTCGCCAGTCATAGGCCGAGATCAGCCAGCGCGCGAAGGGCGAGATGCTCATCGGCGCCACTCCCATGCCGGCCGAAACCAGCGACACGGCAAGGCTGCGGTTGGTGTCGAACCAGGCGGTGGTGAGCGCGATCATAGGCGCGAAGAACGCGCTGGCCGCCAGCCCGACGATCACGCCGTAGCTGAGCTGGAAGATCAGCAGCGAGCTGGCTCGGCTCGCCACCACCAGCGCCAGCCCGAGCAGCACCGCGCCGGCAAGCACGACGGGGCGGGCACCGACGCGGTCATAGATCGCGCCCCAGGCGAAGCCGCCGACGCCCATCACCAGAAAATTCAGCGTCATGGCGCTGGAAATGCCGGCGCGCGACCAGCCGGTGTCGATCGACATCGGCTCGAGAAAGATCGCCAGCGAGAACATCGCGCCGAGCGCCACACAGGTCATCAGCGCGCCGGCCGCGACGATGACCCAACGATAGGAAGGATTCATGATTTTCTCCCGTGCCCTAAGGCATCCTGTTTGATGCGGCACGGTTTTTCCAGGTCCATCGCGCCGCTTGCGTCCGAAGGACGCCGCTGCGGACACCGATCCTACAATCTGGTTGCATTTTTTATCCGGATTTTTGGGGGATGTTGGCCGATCGCCTTATGCTGGCGTTCCTTCACACCCCCTCTGTCCTGCGGGACTGTCCGATAGGACAGAGGCGGTGCCTCGCGCCGACCGTCTTTAACTGTCAGCAGTCTTCCGCACCCACATTGACCATGTACCAGGCCCTTCTAGATTGAGCCGCAGCAATCGGGAGGAGGCAACACGCCATGCAACTCTATCGCGGCCGGCTCATCGACCACCTTCATCTGGTGGTGCGCGACGTCAAGGCGAGCCGGCGTTTCTACGGCGCGGTGCTCGAGGTGCTGGGCGTCCCGATCGGCGGCGAGGCCGAGGATTATTTCTGGGCGGACGAACTGTTCGTTTCCAGCGCCGATAGCCGCGCGGCCCAGGGCGTGCTCACCGGCCGTCACCATCTCGCCTTCCAGGCCAAGGACCGCGCCATGGTCGACGCCTTCTACCAGGCGGGCCTTGCCGCCGGCGGCAAGGACAACGGCGCGCCGGGCGAGCGCCCCTACCACCCCGGCTACTATGCCGCCTTCCTGCTCGACCCCGACGGCAGCAACATCGAGGCGGTGTTTCATGGCGAGGCGAAGCGCAGCGGGGCGGCCGTGGAGATCAGTTTTTAGCGCGGCGGCGGGCGCCGTTATGCATGCGGACGCTATTCCTTTACCGCGCCCGTCATCGATGAGACGTAGTGCTCGACGAAGAACGAATAAAGCACCACCACCGGCAGCGAGCCGATCAGCGCGCCTGCCATCAGCGCTCCCCATTCATAGACGTCCGAGCGGACGAGCTCGGTGAGCACGCCGACCGGAACCGTCTTCTTCTCCGACGACTGGATGAAGGTCAGCGCGTAGATGAATTCGTTCCAGGAGAGCGTGAAGGCGAAGATGCCGGCAGAGATCAGGCCCGGCACCGACAGCGGCAGCACGATCTTGGTCAGGATCTGCCAGCGGGTGGCGCCGTCGATAAGCGCGCATTCCTCCAATTCGAAGGGGATCGAACGGAAGTAGCCCATCAACAGCCAGGTGCAGAACGGGATCAGGAAGGTCGGGTAGGTGAGGATCAGCGCGAAGGGCGTGTCGTAGAGACCGAGGTTGAACACCATCACCGACAGCGGGATGAACAGGATCGAGGGCGGCACCAGATAGGCGAGGAAGACGGCAAGGCCGACTTGGCGGGCGCCGGAGAACCGCAGCCGCTCGATCGCGTAGGCGGCGAGCACCGCAGCCGCCAGCGACAGGAAGGTGGCCGCCGTCGATATGATCACCGTGTTGAGCAGCCAGCCGGGGTAGGAGGTTTCCAGGAGCAAATAGCGTATGTGCTCCAGCGTCGGATGCACGACCCAGAACGGATTGTAGTTCACATAATCGGTCATCTCGACATTGGGCTTAACCGCCGTGATCGTCATCCAATAGAATGGAAACAGCAGCACGATGAGAAACACCAGCAGCGGCAGATAGACCGTGACCACCCGGCGCGGCAGGCTCTGCAGGTAGCCCATGCCGCCTTCGTCGGTGTCCAGGCGCTCGACTTCTCTGATCGCGGCCATATCAGTCTCCGCCGCCTTGCTGCCACCTGCGCCGTTGCAGGCCGAAATAGCTGAACAGGATCGCCGCCAGCAGGAAGGGGATCATGGCGACCGCGATTGCCGCGCCTTCGCCGAGCTGGCCGCCGGCAATGCCGCGCTGGAAGGACAAGGTCGCCATCAGGTGGGTGGCGTTCACCGGCCCGCCGCGGGTCAGCACATAGATCAGCTGGAAATCGGTGAAGGTGAAGAGCACCGAGAAGGTCATGGTGATGGCGATGATGGGCGTCAAAAGCGGCAGCGTCACATGGCGAAACAACTGCCAGCGGCTGGCGCCGTCCAGCGTGGCGGCTTCATAGAGCGACTGCGGGATGGTCTGCAGGCCGGCAAGCAGCGTGATGGCGACGAACGGGATGCCGCGCCAGACATTGGCCGCGATGACGGAAGCGCGCGCGTTGGTCGGATCGCCAAGGAAGTTGATGCGGTGGTCGATCAGCCCCATCTGCTGCAGCGCCCAGGACAGGATCGAGAACTGCGAATCGTAGATCCACCAGAAGGCGATGGCCGACAGCACCGTAGGCACCACCCAGGGCAGCAGCACCACCGCGCGGAAGAACGACTTGAAGGGCAGCTTCTCGTTGAGGATGAGAGCCAGCCAGAGGCCGAGCACGAATTTCAGGATCGAAGCGCTGACCGTGTAGAGCACGGTGTTGAAGACCGACAGCCAGAACACGCTGTCGCTCCAGAGATATTCATAGTTCTCGACACCGATATAGATGCCGGGCCGGCCGATGCGTGTGTCGGTGAAGCCAAGCCAGACGCCGAGTCCCAGCGGATAGGTGAGAAAGACCAGGAGCAGCGCCGCCGCCGGCAGCATGAAGCCGAGACCAAGAGTGTTCCGGCTCTCGGCAAGTCGCGAAAGCATCGACGGACGCCGCTGAACGGCAACGGATGACACGGCCATGGGCGCGGATTCCTCGCAACATGCGGTGGAGTGGTGGTGGCCGCGTGGTCCTTCCGTGCCCCGGAAGATCCCGACGCGGCCACCCTTGCTTCAGGTGCCCGGCAGGATCAGACGCGATAATAGCGGTTGGCGCGCTTTTCGGCCTCTTCCATCGCCTCTTGCGGCGTCGCCTGTCCCGTCACCGCCTTGGCGAACATGTCGACCAGCACATAATCGGCCATGGTCGCGGCCGAGGCATAGCCGAGCGGCCCGGCATAGCCGTTGGGTCGCAGCGTCGCCGAGGCTTTCGCGTAAGCGGCATTGTTCGGGTCGGCCTTCCACACCGGATTGTTGTCGAAAGCCTTCAGCGTCTGGCAGCAATAGCCGGCCGACGACGTGATCCAGTCCGACATCTGCGGGTCCTCGAACATGAACTGCAGATAGGCTTTGGCCGCGTTGGGGTAGGGCGTGTAGTTGAAGATGACGGCCGTGGTCACCTGGAACAGCTCGACCGATTTCCCGACCGGACCGATCGGCAGATTGGTGGTGCGGATGTCCTTGGCTATCTCGGCCAGCTTCGGGTCATTGTCCTTGTTGACCTTGGCGGTGTTGTAGGCCGAGATGCCGTTGGCGATCACGCTTATTTCGCCGGCCAGGAAGGCGCGGTTGTTGTTGACGTCGAGCCAGCTTTCCGTGCCGGGGATGAAGGTCTTGTAGAGCTCCTGCGCATACTGGATCGCCTTCAGCGTCTCGGGGCTGTTGATCGTCACCTTGCCGGCTTCGTCGACCATTTGGCCGCCATGGCTCCATAGCAGCCAATGCGCATAGTTGTTGCCGTCGCCGACGCCGTGGCCATGGGTGAACCCGGCGGGATGGCCCTTTGCCTTGAGCGCCTTGCACAGCTCGAGGAAACCCGCCGTGTCCTTCGGGAATTCCGAGAAGCCGGCCTCCTTCACCCAGCTTTCGCGATAGACGATGGCGTTGCCGATGGTGGCGAGCGGCAGGCCGAGGAACTTGCCCTCGCGCGTCGCATACTGCTTCGGGCCGTCGTGCCAGCCGCCATATTTCTTGCCGAGATGGTCGCCGAGTTCGGTCACGTCGAGCAGCTTGTCGGGATATTGGTGCGGGTCGTCGAACCAGACGAACATCAGGTCGGGACCGGAGCCGACATTGGCGGCGACGGCCGCCTTGGGCCGGATGTCTTCCCAGCTCTCCTTGTCGACGCGCACCTCCACGCCCGTCGCCTCGGTGAACCGCTTGGTATTCTTCAGCCATTGGTCCTCGTCGCCCTGCACGAAAGGCGACCAGCGCAGCAGCCGGAGCTTGGCGCCTTCCTCCGGCTTGTAGGTGAGGCCCTCCTGGGCGAAGGCGCTCGAGCCGACGAAGCGGCTGCCCAAGGCTCCGGCGGCCGCGCCGGCGGTCGTGCGGATCACGTCGCGTCTGGTGAACTTCATGCTCGTCTCCTCCTGTGGGTTTCCTCGTTGCGTGGTCTATGGCGCCGCTTCGATCCGCTGGCCCGTTTTGCCGTGAAACAGATGAATGGGTCCGGGTTCGACCGACAGCCGGATGGTTTCTCCCGGCGCGAAGGAATGGCGTTCGCGGAAATTGGCGACGATATCCTCTCCGCCCGCCGTCCGGCCGATGATCTGCACTTCCGAGCCGGTCGGCTCGATCACCACCACGGTGACCGGAATGCCGTCCTCGGCCAGCCGCAGATGCTCGGGCCGAACGCCGAGCACGACGGCTTCGCCGCTGCCGATCGCGGGTGGTTTCGACAGAGGCACGGAGATGCCACCCGCGCCCCGGAACGACGACGGCGCGCCGTCATTGGCGAATGTGCCCTTGAGCAGGTTCATGGCCGGCGAGCCGATGAAGCTCGCGACGAAGAGGTTGTTCGGCCGGTCGTAGAGCTCGAGCGGCGGCCCGATTTGCTCGACGAGGCCGTCATGCATGACGACGATCTTGTCGGCCATGGTCATGGCCTCGATCTGATCGTGCGTGACATAGATCGTCGTCGTCTTCAGCCGCTGGTGCAGTTCCTTGATCTCGGCCCGCATCTGGACCCTCAGCTTGGCGTCAAGGTTGCTGAGCGGCTCGTCGAACAAAAACACCTGCGGATTGCGCACGATCGCCCGGCCCATGGCGACGCGCTGCCGCTGGCCGCCCGAAAGCTGGCGCGGATAACGCGACAGAAGCGGCACCAGCCCGAGGATCTCGGCCGCCCGCTTCACCCCGGCATCGCTCTCCGCCTTGGCCACTCCCTTCAGCATGAGCGAGAACGCCATGTTCTCGGCAACGGTCATGTGCGGATAGAGCGCGTAGTTCTGGAAGACCATGGCCACGTCGCGCTCCTTCGGCGCAACATCGTTGACGACACGGCTGCCGATCGAAATATGGCCGCGGGAGATTTTTTCCAGCCCGGCAATCATCCGCAGAAGCGTCGATTTTCCGCATCCCGACGGCCCGACCAGCGTGACGAACTCGCCGTCCTCTATGTCGACGCTGACGCCGTGCAGGATCTGGGTGGCTCCGAACGACTTGTAGACATCGCCAATCGCGACAGACGCCATCGAACTCCTCCCGATGGTCCCTGCGGGTTTCGCGGGGAGCCGTTTCCAATCAAGGTGTGGCTGAAACGGATGCCGGCAAGCATCCACCACTGGCGTCGGCGACGTTTGCCCCAGCTCCCCCCGGGTCACGCGACTGTGAAACGGTAGCGCTACCAAACCCGCCTGTAAAGCTGCGGCGCATGCCCTTAGACTTTCGTCTCAAAGGACAAATGAGCCAAGCCTGCCGTGAGCTAAGTCGATCCAGGGCCGTGCCGCGTGGCCGCCGATCAGTCGCTGAAGAGGGCTGAATGCGCATTAGCAAGTACTAAGGTGTAGATTTCAACCTAGCCGAGAAAGAGCCGACAGTGCCCGTTTCCGCGCAGACGGGATTGGCAGCTGTCCCATTCGAGATGCGGCAATGCTGATAGCGGTGCTTCCGGTGTGGCCCTGCTGCCACCGCGGGAAGGGCGCGGCCGCTCCTTGGCCGTGTTCACCCGCCGATCAGAAACGCCGCAATCAGCTTCTGCAAGTTCCCGCCCGGACCGAACTCGACCTTGTCGAAGTCGCGGCTGGCCCGGCGCTGCGCCTTGGAAAGCTGGTCGAGATAATTCGTCAGCTCCGCCCTGATCTTGGTGCAGCCGGGGTCGTCGGCAACGGTGAGGCCGGTGCTGAAGGCGACGATCTTGTCCACCATGTCGACGATGCCGGCGCCGTGGACCTTCTCGTGTGCGGCGAGGCCGGCGGCAAACGCGTCCCACCGCGCCTGCACGGCGGGGGCAAGTTTTGCGGCGGGCTTCGGCAACGTGTAGGTGATGATCAGCTTCGGGCGAGCGGTCTTCAGCACGCAGGCGTCGCCTTCAGTCTGATAATCGCGCTGCCAGGTCAGCTTGAAGTTGGTCTGCGCGATTGCCCGCCGCCCGTTGTCGGCCGAGTCCCTGCCGATCACAGGGCCTTTCTCGCCGATCGAGACATAGAGCGCCTCCACGCTTTGTCCTGAGATCGCATAGGTCTCGACCATCTCGCTCGGCTTCCATTGGGCGAGGGCGGGTGAGGAGAGGAGCAGGGCGGAAAGCAGCAAGACGGATTTCATGAGGACTCGGCAGAATTCCGGGACGAGCCTCCGTGCATAGCGGTTGTCGGGGCAAGAGCAAAGACGGCGCGGCGCTTTCTCCCACAAGGCGGAGACAACGCCGTCGGAACCCGCTCCACCCGTCCGCCGTTTCCTTGTCATCGTTCCGCCCCAGGGAGACAAGGATGACCCGCAACGAGATCATTTCCGTTCTTGGCCCTGTCGACGAGGCCGTCATCGCCGACGTCGCGCTCACCGGCGCCAGCCTCGAGGAATTGCGCGAGGCCTTCGCCTGGATCGGCGCCGACGAGGCGCTGATGAACGAGGGTCGCGCGATGCCGGGCGCCAGGGTAGCGCGGCTGATCGAGATTCTAGAGCCGCCCGAGGACGAGGCCGAAGCGCCGAGCGGGACGGAGTAGAGCGCGATCCTGATCTCGCCTCTCGACGGCCCTCGACGGGGAGATGGCCGCGAAGCCGCCTGAGGGGTCCTCTCACGCAGATAGCGACGTTGTATTCCTCCGCGCAACGCGCCGGCACTTCACGCGCAGCGATCCCTCCATCGCCGTCGGTGGCAGATATTTCGCTCGGTGCACCCCCGCAAGGCCAGGTGATTTCCCCTACTTGCTCCTCCGACACCTCGGGCATAGCTTCTTCTCGCCTTGGGGGAGGAGGCTGCCTTGGATACCAATGTCGTCATTGTCGGCGCGGGACCGGCGGGGCTGGCTGTCGGGGCCTGCCTGAAGCGGGCCGGAGTCGATTTCATCATCCTCGAAAAGGCGAGCGAGCTGGCGCCGGCCTGGCGGCGGCATTACCGGCGGCTGCACCTACACACGGTGAAGTCCTTCTCGTCACTGCCTTTCCTGCCGTTCCCGAAAAGCCACCCACGCTACGTTCCGCGTGAAAAAGTGGTCGCCTATCTCGATGCCTATGCCGCGCGTTTCAGCCTGGAGCCGCGCTTCGGCGTCACGGTGAAATCGATCCGCCGGGCGGGCGAAAAAATCGTGGTCGAGACCGATGCTGGCCCTTTCAACGCCCGCAAGATCGTCATCGCCACCGGCAACAACGCAGAGCCGATAACGCCGGCCTTTGCCGGCATCGAAACCTTCAAGGGAGAGGTGCTGCACAGCGCCGCCTACACCGAGGCCACGCCCTATACGGCCAAGAACGTGCTGGTCGTCGGCATGGGCAACACCGGCGCAGAGATCGCGCTCGACCTTGCCGAGAGCGGCGCGCATCCGACGATCTCGGTGCGCAAGGGCGTCCACATCGTGCCGCGCCAGCTCTTCGGCGTGCCGATCCAGATGGTCGGCATCGCCAGCCGGCCGATGCCGCGGGCGCTGAACGACTGGATGTTCCCGAAAATCCTCGACCTTGCGCTGGGCAGGCTGGAGCGATACGGCATCGTCAGGCCGAAGGAAGGCATCCTCAAGCAGATCGACGCCGGCCGCATTCCGGTCATCGATGTCGGAACTGTAGCAGCGATCAAGGCGGGCACGATCGGCATTCTCCCCGATATCGTCCGCTTCACCGAGGACGGCGCAACATTCGCCGGCGGGCAGGAGCAAAACTTCGACGCCGTAATCTTCGCCACGGGCTACCGTCCTGGCTATCACGGCATCCTGCCGGCGGAGCTGCGGCCGGGGAAGAGTGGAGTGAATCCACGCGCGACGGCGCTGGGTGTCTACCTCGTCGGCTTCTACAATCCGGTCACCGGCCTGCTGCGCGAGATCGGCATCGAGGCGCAGGCGGTGGCGAGGGATATCGCGGGGTGAGGCGTGGCGGAACTGCCGATCTCCCCCTTGAGGGCAGGGGAATCGCAGATAAGTTGATTGGCTATTGCCAAGCCGGAAAGAAAGGATTCTTGAGAGGCTTTCTCGTAGCA
>NZ_JARTVQ010000011.1:0-103721 GCF_029625845.1 Mesorhizobium sp. WSM4898
GCCAGCAAGATGCGCAGGGCCAATTGGAGCAAAGACTTCTTCTATGAACTCTTTACTCATATGCGATAGCCCTGCCCGCAAGGGGGGAGATCAGCTGATTTTCCCGGTTTCGCCAGTCGCCAACACTGCAAGATTTGCGGCTGCGAAGGAGCTGCCAATATCCGCCCTTGCGGGGGAGATGGCCGGCAGGGCAGAGGGGGGTGCCTAGCGTCATGCTTTCCCAGCCCGAGCAGCCCGTCCCCGCGCCCTATCTCCACATGCCGCATGCCGGCAAAGGGCTGGCCGTCGGCCTGTTCGGCGGCTCGTTCAACCCGCCGCATGCGGGCCACGCGCTGGTCGCCGAGGTTGCGCTGAGAAGGCTGGCCCTCGACCAGCTCTGGTGGATCGTGACGCCCGGCAATCCGCTGAAAAGCGCGCGCGAGCTGGCGCCTCTCGCCGAGCGCGTCGCGCTGTCCGAAAGGATCGCCAGGAATCCGAAGATCAAGGTCACTGCCTTCGAGGCGGCGCAGCATGTCCGTTACACCGCCGACACGCTGGCGCTGGTCAAGGCGCGCAATCCAGGCGTCGACTTCGTCTGGATCATGGGCGCGGATTCCTTACGCGACTTCCATCGCTGGCAGCGCTGGCGCGAGATCGTGCTGACCTTCCCGATCGCGGTCATCGACCGACCGGGCGCCACGCTCTCCTTCCTGTCCTCGGTCGTCGCCAAGACCTTCGACTATGCCCGCGTCGACGAAGGCGACGCGCCGCTGCTTGCCCGCATGCGGGCGCCGGCCTGGACCTTCATCCACGGCCCGCGCTCGTCGCTTTCCTCCACCGCGATCCGCAAGGCGGCGAAGGGCTGAGGCCACCCTTCTTCCACAAGGGGCCGAGCGATGTCGCTTTTACGGCGGCCTTTCGCGTTCCGATCAGCCAAGCTGCGAGGGCATGCTGACGCAGACCCAAACCGATCCCGGACAATCGGCGCCGCTGATTGCCATTGCCAGCGTCATCGTGTCGATGGCGCTGATCGCGATCGGCAACGGGCTGATGTTCGCCTTCATTCCGGTGCGGCTCGGCGCCGATGGTTTCGATCCGACCTGGGCCGGACTGATCGTCACCGGCCTTTCGGCCGGCGGGCTCGCCGGCTGCATCCTGACCGGACCCATGGTGCGCCGGGTCGGTCATGCCCGCGCGTTCATGGTGCTTTCGGCGCTGATCGCGCTCTCCAACGTGGCGATCGGCGCCGGACCGATGCCGCTGCTGTGGATCGCGGCGCGGGCGCTCTACGGCTTCGCCATATGCGGCCTCTTCATCGTCGCGCAGAGCTGGCTCAACGACGCCTTGCCGAACGCCATACGCGGCCGGGTGATGGCGGTGTTCTACGTCGCCTATATCGCCGGATTGGGCGTCGGTTATGCGACGCTCGCCGCGATCGACATCCAGACGGCGGCGGCGCCGCTGATCGGCATCGCGTTCACCGCGCTGTCCATCCTGCCGGTGGGCATGACGCGGCTTGCCCAGCCGCCCGCGCCGCAGGCCGCTTCGGTGGCGCTCGGCCAAGCGTGGAGGATCTCGCCAGTCGGCGTCGTCGGCATGCTGGCGGTGGGCGGCCTGTCGATGATCATCTCAGGTTTTGCGCCGATCCACGCCACCGCCAAGGGTTACAGCCAGGCAGAGGTGGCGCTGCTCTTGTCGGCGATGCCGGTCGGCACGCTGATCCTGCAGATACCGCTCGGCTGGCTCTCCGACCGTACCGATCGCCGCTATGTGCTGGCGGGCACGGCGGCGCTGGCGGTGGTGGCGAGCCTGCTCGCCATCGCTTTCGACGGCGGCGCGCTGATGGCCCTGGTGGCGATCTATCTCATCTGGGACGGTGCATCGGAATCGATCTATTCGCTGTCCAGCGCCCACGCCGCCGATCGCGCCAGGAAGGAAGAGCTGCTGGCGCTGTCGAGTTCGCTGCTCTTTGCCTGGTCGCTGTCCGGCTTCATCGTACCCGGCATCGTGACGGCGCTTTCCGCCGTCTTCGGCACCGAGACCTTCATCTATGTCGGCATCGCCATCGCTTCCGCGTTCTGCCTGTTCGTGCTGTGGCGGGTGTTTGCGGCGCGACCGATGCCTGCTGCCGCAACCGGCAGCTTCGCGCCGATGTCGGCGCAGACGCCCCTGCCGGTGGAGCTCGCCTTCGCGTCGGAGGAGCCGACAAAGCCGGCCAAGGGCTGACGAGATTATTGTTTGCGGACTTCCTGGGACGGTATCTCGGGCGGCGGCAGGGGGATCGAAATGCCCTCGTTGTCGAAGGCCAGCTTGGCGCGTTTGGTCATGTCGATCTGGGTGGCGAAATAGTCGGCCGCGGAAGTCCAGTAGCGCAGGGTCAGTGAAACCGTGCTCTCGCCAAGCCCTGCGATGAAGGCGATCGGCGCCGGCTCGCGCCGCACGCGCTTCTCGGCATTGGCGATGGCAAGCAGGGTCTTCTGCCCGCGGTCGATGTCGTTCCATGAACCGATGCTCAAGCTGATATCGGTGCGCCTGACGCCGTTGCGGGTGAAATTCCGCACCGGCTGGTTCCACAGCGTCTGGTTGGGCGCCAGAATGTAGATGCCTTCGACAGTGCGCAGCTTGGTCGCGAACAGGCCGATCTCCTCGATCGAGCCGGCGATCGCACCGACCTCCACATATTCGCCGATGCGGAAGGGCCTCAGCGCAAGCAGCATGATGCCGGCGGCGATGTTCTGCAGCGTACCTTGCAGTGCAAGGCCGATCGCCAGACCGGCAGCGCCGATCGCGGCGATGATCGAAGCCGTCTGCACGCCAAACTGGCCGAGCACCATGATAACGACAAGGATCAGGATGCCGTAGCGGACGACCTGGGAGAAGAAGTGGCGCAGCGTCTCGTCAAAGCCGTGAATATGACCGAGCCCGGCATAGATCGATCGCTCGGCAAGGCCGGCAACGAGGTAGCCGACAATCAGAAGGATCACAGCACCGATTGCCGAGAAGGAATAGGAGACTATCAGCGAGCTGAGCTGCGCAAGCCCGGCCTGAATCGTGATGAGGGCGCTCTGCGGGTCGATTGGCATGGTTGGGAATCCCCTTTGTCCGGTGTGCCGATAACCCATGCGGCGCGCAGGGGTTCCGCTCTTTTCAGCCTTCCGAGGGCCTGTCCGGCCTGCCGAGGCCGCCCTGAGAGCGCGCCCGTCTTGAAACTGCAATGGAACTCTGCCTATCTAAGCAGGGTCACCTGATTTGCCGGGTGATTTGGTTGTTCTTATTGGGAAAGGAAACACACTGAGAACAGCACTGCGGAAGAAGGCCGATATCGTGCCTTCGCCGGCCGGGATCAGCGGAAGCGATGCTGCCTCCCTCGCCATCAAGACAGTCCTTGCCAGTCTGGAAGACTCCAAGGCCGAAAACATCGTCTCAATCGACATCCAGGGTAAATCGAGCCTCGGCGACTATATGGTCGTCGCATCGGGCCGATCGCACCGCCATGTCTCGGCGGTCGCCGACCATCTCCTCAAGGCGCTCAAGGATGCCGGTCTCGGCATGGCGCGCGTCGAAGGGCTGGCCAGCGCCGACTGGGTCCTGATCGATTCCGGCGACATCATCGTCCATGTCTTCCGTCCCGAAGTCCGCGAATTCTACAATCTCGAAAAGATGTGGCAGGCGCCGGATCTCGAGGAAGAGACCTTGCACTGAGCCGTATCGCGGGCCGTGACCGTTCCGGTCCGGCGCCGATCGAGAGCTCGCCGAGGCGAGGATGAAGATCACCGTTCATGCCGTGGGCCGGATGAAGACCGGCCCCGAGAGAGAGCTCGCCGACCGCTATTTCGAGCGCTTCGCCAAGAGTGGGCCCGCGGCCGGGCTGGAATTTGCCGGCGTTGTCGAGACATCCGAGAGCCGCGGCCAGAGCGCCGACGAACGTCGCCGCGAGGAGGGCCAGAAGCTGCAGGGTCAGCTGCAGCAAGGCAACGTGCTGTTCCTGCTCGACGAACGCGGCAAGGCGCTGTCCTCGGAGGACCTGGCGGCCCGCATCGGCCAGTTGCGCGACAGCGGCCGCAAGGCGCTGGTCATCGCGATCGGCGGCGCGGACGGCCATCACAAATCCTTGCGCGAAGAGGCCGATCTGGTGTTGTCGTTCGGAGCGCTGACCTGGCCGCATCAGCTGGTGCGCGTCATGCTCGGCGAACAGCTCTATCGCATCGCCACCATCCTTGCCGGGCATCCCTATCACCGCTCGTGAGTCATCGTTCGCGCTGTGACCCCGAAAGCTGGGGATCACGTCCGCTTGCACCGATTTCCGCCTCAATGAACCGACATCACGGTTGTTGCGGGTGCTCCAACATGGTTGATGGTTCGTTAACGAAGCGGCGGATAGAGTCGAGGCCTGATGTCTGAAGGCTGGAATTCGAGAACGCGCGCCTGGCGCAGCCGCTGCGGCTTGACACTAGTCGCCGCGCTGATCGCGCTCGGGCCGGCTATGGCCGCGGAAAATTCGCTCGATGTCGCACCGGACCCCGACAAGAGCCGGGTCGAATACGAGCAGGTCTCCAAGGAAATCTCCTTGTCCTCCGAGCGGCTGGCCAAGCTTGCCGCCGACGTCGCGACGGTGAAGAAGGACCATGCCTCGATCAGTGCGGCGCTGATCCAGTCGGCGATGACCGAGCAGAAGCTCGGCCAGGACATCGAGGACATCGGCGCCAAATTGGAAGGACTGAAGGCCGAGCAAGAGAAGCTGCACGCTTCGCTGGTGGCGCGGCGCGACGTACTTGCCGAGGTGCTCGGCGCGCTGCAGCGCATGGGGCTCAATCCGCCACCGGCGATCCTGGTCAAGCCGGAGGACGCGTTGTCGTCGGTGCGCAGTGCGATCCTGCTCGGCGCCGTGGTGCCGGAATTGCGCCAGCAGACCGACAGGCTGCTCGCCGATCTCAAGGAACAGACCCGGGTGACGGCCTCCATCGAGGCCGAACGCGGGCGGCTTACCGCTGCCGTCACCGAGCAGACGGCGGAAAAGAAACGACTGACCATGCTGCTCGCGGCCAAGCAGAAGCTGCAGGCCGATACCGAAGCGGCCCTGGCAGCAGAGCGGCAGCGCTCGCAGCAGCTGGCGGACAAGGCCAGCAGCCTCAAGGACCTCATCGCCTCGCTCGAGGCCGACAAGGCGCGCAAGGCGGCCGACCAGGCCAAGGCGGCCGATCGGAAATCGGCGCACGCCGACACGACCGCATCGACGGCGGAACCCGCCGCGCCGCCGGTGCCGGAGGGCAATCGTTTAACCGCTTCCGCCCCGTTCGCGGCGCTCCAGGGCCAGATCGCGCTGCCGGTCATCGGCAAGATCAAACGGCGCTTCGGCACCGACGACGGCAATGGCGCAATGATGCAGGGAGACATGGTTGCGACACAATCGGGGGCCATCGTCACCGCGCCGGCGGATGGAAACGTTCTTTATGCGGGGCCGTTTCGCTCCTATGGTCAACTCTTGATCCTCAATGCGGGCGATGGGTATCATGTCGTCCTGGCGGGGATGAGCAGAATCAGCGTCGCGACCGGACAGTCGGTGCTCGCAGGAGAGCCGATCGGCGCGATGGGAGAGGCCCGGGTGGCAAGCACCTCGGCCTCGCAGAATGGAAATGCGACGCCGGAACTCTATGTTGAGTTCCGCAAGGATGGAAAACCCGTCGATCCGAACCCCTGGTGGGCGGACCGATTTTCTGGAAGGACGTGAAATGATGCGGAAATTGTCGCTTCTGTTTGCCGGCGCGCTGATGGGCGCATCGGCAATGAGCCTGGTCTACGGCGCACCTGGCTCGGCGGCGAATGCTGCGGGTTCCGAGACCTACAAGCAGCTGGCGATCTTCGGCGACATCTTCGAGCGCGTGCGCGCGCAATATGTGACGCCCCCGGACGACAAGTCGCTGGTTGAGAACGCCATCAACGGCATGCTCGCTTCGCTCGACCCGCATTCGTCCTACATGAATGCCGAGCAGGCGCAGGATATGCGCGTGCAGACCAAGGGCGAGTTCGGCGGCCTCGGCATCGAGGTCACGATGGAGAACGACCTGGTCAAGGTGATCACGCCGATCGACGACACGCCGGCCGCAAAGGCGGGCGTGCTTGCCGGCGACTATATCGCCAAGATCGACGGCGAGGAGGTGCGCGGCCTCACCCTCAATGACGCGGTCGAGAAGATGCGCGGCCCGGTCAACACGCCGATCAAGCTCACCATCCTGCGCCAGGGCGCCGACAAGCCGATCGAGTTGACGGTCGTGCGCGACATCATCAAGGTCAAAGCGGTGAAATACCGGGTTGAGAACGACATCGGCTACATGAAGATCACCTCCTTCACCGAGAAGACCTATGACGATCTCGAGAACGCCATCGAGAACATCAAGAAGCAGGTGCCCAACGACAAGCTGAAGGGCTATGTACTCGACCTGCGCCTCAATCCGGGCGGCCTGCTCGACCAGGCGGTGAGCGTGTCGGACGCCTTCCTGAAGCGCGGCGAGATCGTCTCGACCCGCGGCCGCGATCCGAAGGACGTTACCCGCTTCGACGCCAAGCCGAAGCAGAACGACGACATCGGCGGCAAGCCGCTGATCGTGCTGGTCAACGGCGGCTCGGCAAGCGCGTCCGAGATCGTTGCCGGCGCGCTGCAGGATCTGCGCCGCGCCACCGTCGTCGGCACGCAGTCGTTCGGCAAGGGCTCGGTGCAGACCATCATCCCGCTCGGCGAGAACGGCGCGCTCAGGCTCACGACGGCGCTCTATTACACGCCGTCGGGCAAGTCGATCCAGGGCAAGGGCATCACGCCCGACATCAAGGTCGAGCAGCCGCTGCCGCCGGACCTGCAGGGCAGGGACCTGACCCGCGGCGAATCGGACCTCAAGGGCCACATCAAGGGAGCCGACGAGAGCTCGACCGGCTCGGGCTCGGCCGCCTATGTGCCGCCGGAGCCGAAGGACGACCTGCAGCTGATCTATGCCGAACAGCTGCTGCGCGGCCAAAAGACCGATCCGGCCTTCCCGCCGAACCCGGACAAGGCTGTGCTGAACCAGTAAAGACGGGGAGGGCCGGGGCAGATCACTCTGGCCGGCCGACCGAAGCGATGCAATGCTGCCGGGACCGCGAGGTTCCGGCAGTTTGATTCGGGGACAGGGTGGTTCGGCAACGGGCGCTGCGTCGCCTAAGGTTTTGAATTTGCGCGTGAGCGCTGACGATTCGATCAGCTGCGCTGATCCGATCAGCCGCGTCACGAGCCTGGGGATGCGGCTTGGCTGACACCGGCAAGGACATCGAACGCCCGCTCGGACAGACGCTCCGGCCAGAGCGCCCTGCCTCGCGCACCTTCGGCGCCGGCACGCTTGGCGCGGCGGTCGCCGTCCTCACTGTAGTGGGTATTTCCGGTGCGATCGCGTTGCGTGAAAAACCTTTCCGCAAACCGCAAGAGACGGCCGTTTCGACGCCGAAGGTAATCGTGGCGCCGGCTCCCGCGCCGGCACCGGCGCCGACGCCGGCACCGGCCGAGGTGGCGGCGGCGAAGCCCAATGCGAGCACGCCGATGAAGAGCGATGGCCCGCAAATCATCCATGTCGAGTCTGAAGAGGGCGATGGTCCGCCGAAGGCCGGTATCGTCATCCGCGATCCTTCCACACTCAGCCAGAATCTCAAGGTCGCGCATATTCCCGACAGGGCGCTGATCGAGGCGAGCGACAGCGGCCCGCTGCCGGTGCGCTCCGCCGATGGCCGGCGACCGTTCGACGTCTATGCGCGGCCCTGGTCCGGAGCGCGCGGCGCGCGCGTGGCTATCGTCATCGGCGGGCTCGCCGTCTCCCAGACCGGCACGCAGGCCGCGATCGCCAAATTGCCCGCCGAGGTGACGCTGGCTTTCGCGCCGCAGGGCAACAGCATCGACCGCTGGATGAAGGCGGCGCGCCAGAGCGGACATGAGATCGTCATGCAGATACCGCTCGAGCCGTTCGATTATCCGGGCGTCAATCCGGGACGCAACACGCTGACGGTCGATGCGAGTCCGGACGAGAACCTGAAGAGCCTGCACTGGGCGCTGTCGAGGACTACCAACTATACCGGCGTCATGAACTATATGGGCGCGCGTTTCTCGGCTGATGCAAACGCGATGGGACCGTTCATGGCCGAGCTCGGCAAGCGCGGCCTTGCCTATGTCGACGACGGCTCCTCCGCGCGAAGCCTGGCGCCCAACCTCGCGCTGAAGGATGGCGTTCCTTTCGTCGCCGGCGACATGGCGATCGATGCTGTGCAGGACCGCGGCGAAATCCTCAAGAAGCTGGACAGCCTCGAGGCGACGGCACGCGCCAAGGGCAGCGCCGTCGGCATCGGCTCGGCCTTCGATATCACCGTCGACACGGTTGCGTCCTGGGTGGCAGAAGCGAAGAAGCGCGGCATCGAGATCGTGCCGATTTCGGCGGTGGCGATCGATCCGCAAAAAGGCTGACGCCGACCCTTTCGCCTGAGTACATCTCCAAAACGGCTGGAAATCTGAACGATGGCCAAGAAGATCGATCCCGAAACGCTGCCCTATCGCCCTTGCGTCGGGCTGATGATCCTCAACCCGGCCGGGCTGGTCTGGGTCGGGCATCGCATCGCCGAGCCGGACAGCGAATTCTCCGGCACCACGAAACTCTGGCAGATGCCGCAGGGCGGCATCGACGAGGGCGAGGAGCCGCTCCCGGCGGCGGAGCGGGAGCTTTACGAGGAGACCGGTATGCGCAGCGTGTCGCTGCTTGCCGAAGCGCCGCACTGGATCAATTACGACCTGCCGCCGCATCTGGTCGGCGTCGCCTTCAAGGGCCGCTATCGCGGCCAAACGCAGAAATGGTTCGCCTACCGCTTCGAGGGCGACGAGAGCGAGATTGAGATCAATCCGCCGCCGGGCGGCCACAAGGCCGAATTCGACCAATGGGCATGGCGGCCGATGCGGGAGCTGCCCGACCTGATCGTGCCGTTCAAGCGTCAGGTCTACGAGCAGGTGGTGGCCGCGTTCGAGCATCTTGGTCGCTAGGCGTTGGCAGGCGCGCTTCCAACTAAGTTCGGTTAGCGAAGAGGTTGGCACCGTAGTCGAGATCATGCTTTGTTGATGCAGATGCGCCGCAGGCAAAGAGGCAAACATGAACGACGCGCGACAAGCGCACTTCGCCGGCGTCGAGAATCACGCAGCTCCGCAACAAGTGTGACCCGTCTTTGTCTGACGCAATTGCCCCGATGACCGGCACCAAAACGTCTTTGCCGCAAACGACCGCCACCAGCGGCTTCATGCCCAGCGAAACCGCAGCCGGCGCGATCCTGACCATCGATCTTGGCGCCATCCGCGAGAACTACCGGCGGCTGAAGGCGCGGCTGGCGGGCGTGCGCTGCGCAGGCGTGCTCAAGGCTGACGGCTATGGCCTCGGCGCAGCGCGCGTGGCATCGGCGGTGATGAAGGAAGGCTGCGAGATCTTCTTCGTCGCGCTGCTCGGCGAGGGCATCGCGCTGCGCAAGGCGCTTGGACCCGGACATGAGATCTTTGTGCTCAACGGCCTGCCGCCGGGCTCCGAGCCGGAAGCGATCGCGACTGGGCTTCATCCTGTCATCAACAGCACCGCTCAGTTGAGGGCGTGGCGTGAAGCGGCGCTTGCCGCCGGCCGAAAGCTGCCGGCCGCTGTTCAGGTCGACAGCGGCATGTCACGGCTCGGCATGCCGCCGGCTGACGTCGAGGCGCTCGCGGCGGATGCTTTCGGCGGCATCGACATCCGCCTGGTGATGAGCCATCTCGCCTGCGCCGACGAGCCGCGCAATCCTGCCAACGAAGCGCAGCGGCTCGCGTTTGAGCGGCTGCGCGGGATGCTGCCCAAGGCGCCGGCCTCGCTTGCCAATTCGTCCGGCATCTTTCTCGGATCGGCCTACCACCACGACCTCGCGCGGCCGGGCGCGGCGCTCTACGGCATCAACCCGACGCCGGGCGAGGCGAACCCGATGCTGCCGGTGGTGCGGCTGCAGGCGAAGGTGGCTCAGACGCGCAACGTCGATGACGGCGCCGGCATCGGCTATGGACATACCCATCAGGCGCGCGGACCGCTCAGGCTGGCGACAATCTCGCTCGGCTATGCCGATGGCTGGCACCGGCGCGCCGCCTCGGCCGCCTGGTTCGAGGGCGTGCGGCTGCCTTTCGTCGGGCGGGTATCGATGGATTCCATTGTCCTCGACATTTCAGCGCTTCCGGTCGATCAACTGGGCGAGGGCGACCTCGTCGAGCTCATCGGGCCGTCGCAAAGCCTCGACGACGCGGCCGCGCATGCCGGAACCATCGGCTACGAGGTGCTGGCCAGCTTGGGTGCGCGCTTTCACCGCCGCTACATCGGCGGGTGAAAGGGGCGGCTTGCTTGACAAGCCGATGCATCTCGGCAAGGGTCGAGGCATGAGCAACCTCGCCCATAGCAGAACCTTTTTCAGGGTTTGCCCCATCGCGGGAGCGTAGCCCCGGCGCGGTCGTGTTGGCGACCGCCGAGCCGGGGCATTTGAATTCCTGACATCGTCATCGAGCCAGCCAGCCTTTCGCGGCTGTCGGCTCTTCGTCGCCGCCTTTGAGCGGGCTGCAGCGCGCGTCGGTTCGTCGACGTGCAAATCCAGGAGGTTTGCCATGAATGCCACAACCCAATCGCGTTCCCGAAACACGATCGTCGTCAGCGACGCGGACCACGACCGGCTCAGCGGCCTTGCCAGAGCCTTTCTCGAGCGGACGCCCGAGATGGCCGAGGACCTGCTCGCCGAGATGGACCGCGCGCCGATCGCCGCCGAAGCGGCGATGCCAGCCGATGTCGTGCGGATGGGCACGACGGTGACGCTTCACGACGGGGAAGGAAGCGTTCAGCGCGTGACGCTGGTCTATCCCGCCGAGGCCGACATCGCCGAAAAACGCATCTCGGTGCTGACGCCGCTCGGAACCGCGCTGATCGGCGCGCGTGCCGGCCGGGCAGTCTCCTGGCGAAGCCGCGACGGCCGGGTGCTTTCGGCGACCATCCACGCGGTCGAGCAATCCGCGTCGCGGAGAGTGCCATGACCAGGACCATCTATCGCCTCACGCCGAAGGATCTCGCGGTTCTCGAAGCGATGCTGATGCGCCGGCGCGCCTTTGCCGACGCGATCGTGCCGATGCTCGAACGCAAGCTCGCCGAGAGCAACATCATCCCGGCCGGCATGGTCGAGCCCGACATCGCCACGCTGAACAGCCGGGTAGTCTTCCGGATCAACGACGGAGCCCCGGAGACGAGGACGTTGATGCTGGGCGACGCCTCCGCTCCTGTCGGATTCGGCCTGCCGCTCGGCACCTGGCGCGGCCTCTGCCTGCTCGGCATGAGGGCGGGCCAGTCGGTAGTGGCCGAGCGCCCCGACGGCAGCCGCGAGCGCATCCTCCTCGAGGATGTGGCCTACCAGCCGGAGGCCAAGCATCAGGCGGCTCGGACTGCCGGACGGCGACCCCGCGGCCCGAGGCTGGTGTACAGCGCCGCAGCCGATCGTTGGCCCCTTGGCGGGGGCGGCAAAATCCGGCAGACAGAAGGCGACGATCCCGGCCCTTCGGAGGCATGATCGGTTTGAGGGAGCATAGAATGAAAGTCCTGGTGCTGGGCGGCGGTGTGATCGGGATCACCACCGCCTACTTCCTTGCCGAGGCCGGCCACGAAGTCACGGTGATCGACCGGCAGCAGGGCCCGGCGCTGGAGACCAGCTTCGCCAATGCCGGCGAAGTGTCGCCGGGCTATGCCTCGCCATGGGCCGGGCCCGGCATTCCCGTGAAAGCCGTCAAATGGCTGTTGATGAAATACGGACCGCTGGTGGTGCGGCCGGCCTTCGATCCGCATATGTGGACATGGCTCTTGAAGATGCTGCGCAACTGCACGGCCGAGCGCTATGCGCTGAACAAGTCGCGCATGGTCCCCTTGGCCGAGTACAGCCGCGACACGCTGAAGGCGCTACGCGCTACGATCGGCATCAGCTATGACGAGCGAGCCAAGGGCACGCTGCAGCTCTTCCGCAAGCAGAAGCAACTCGACGGCACCGGCGGCGATGTCGAGGTGCTGAAAAAATATGGCGTTCCCTACGAGCTCCTCGACCGGGACGGCTGCATCGCGGCCGAGCCGGCGCTGGCCGGTGTGCGGGAAAAATTCGTCGGTGGGCTGAGGCTGCCCGGCGACGAGACCGGCGACTGCAAGATGTTCACCGACAAGCTGGCCGAGCTTTGCGTGGCGCGCGGCGTCGCCTTCGAATACGGCACGAGCATCCGGCGCGTCGTCAGGAACCGAAACCGCGTCGTCCAGGTCGGCACCGACAAGGGCTGGCGAACGGCGGAGGCTTATGTGATGGCGCTTGGCAGCTATTCGGCTCCCTTCATGCGCAAGATGAAACGGCCGATCCCCGTCTATCCGGTCAAAGGCTATTCCATCACGGTGCCGATAACGGACGCGGCGGCGGCGCCGGTGTCGACCATCATGGACGAGACTTACAAGGTGGCGATCACAAGGCTCGGCGACCGCATCCGCGTCGGCGGCACCGCGGAGATTTCGGGCTTCGACCTTCGTCTGCATGAATCGCGCCGCCGCACGCTCGAGCACTCCGTCGGCGACCTGTTTCCGGGCGGCGGCGATCTCAAGGCGGCGAGTTTCTGGTGCGGCTTGCGGCCGATGACGCCGGACGGGCCGCCGCTGGTCGGGCGCAGCGAATTGTCCAACCTCTATCTCAACACCGGCCACGGCACGCTGGGCTGGACCATGGCCTGCGGCTCGGCGAAAGTGCTTGCCGATATCATTTCCAACCGGGTGCCGGAGATCAACGCGCTCGACCTCAGCCCGGACCGCTACATCAAGGCTTGATTTAAAAGGCCTGTTTCACCCACCCATTGCTGAACAGCAGCCGGTAAGCCCAGCCGATCGTGACATTGGTGGCGACAGGCTGCGAATGGGCGAGATAGTCGTCATAGACCGACTTCATGCGGCGGTAGAAGGCCGGATCGAGCACCATCATGCCGTTTTCCGAGTCGTGGACGAAGCTGCGATTGTTGAGGTTGACCGAGGAGATCGTCACCAGGCGCTGATCGATCATCATGATCTTGGAATGCAGCACCACGTCGGGCGCCTTGAATTCGCGGATGTTGATGCGGTCGCCATATTTCTCCACGAATAGCTTGTTGAGCGCGGTGAGGAAGCGGCCGCCTATGTCGCCCTTGAGATCGATGCGCCCGACGACGTCGATCTTGACGCCGCGGGCCAGCGCCCGATCGAATGCTCTCGCGATACTGGGCGTGAGGTTGAGATAGGGATTCACGATCTCGATGCGATGCTCGGCGGTGTCGATCAGTTCGACGAAGTAGTTTTCCAGTGCATGCCCGTCCGCGTAAGGCACGGAAATGAAGTGCCGCACCACGCCTTGCGGATGACCACCGGAACGAACCGGAATGGAAAACGGCCGTGACAGATTGGTGTCGGCATCGCGCAGCCAGATGGTCGAGAAATGCGCGGCCAGCGTTTCGACCGTCGCCGGGTCGGCGATCTCGATGTCGAAGTCGCTCCAGTTGGAATAGTAGTTGAGCGAGAAGCCGTCGGTCTTGCCGTATTGCTGCAGCTGAGGGTAGCGCGACAGGTCGATCGGCTTATGAAACAGGAACCCGTCATGGATGTTGCGGCCGCCGATGATGACGCGCGAGCGGCCGGGTTCCTCGGCCAGGGTCGCCAGCATCTTGATGTGATGGGTCTTGTGCAGCTGTGAGAGCTGCTCGTCGATCGGCGCGCCGTGATCGGCCTGCCAGCGATATTCCTGCAATTGGACATTGGGAAACTCCGCCGCCAGCCGATGCAGCAGGGCGTCGTCCTTGTCGCGCTCCAGCACGTCGGTGACCAGGATGCGTACCTTGGTGCCGAGCGCCGCGTGGTGGCGGATCAGCCGCTCCATGATGCGGCCGGAAAAGTCCGCCTTGAACTCCAGCGACGACAGATAGATCAGCTTGAGTCTCGGCGCGTTGGAGAAATCGAGCGGCAGTTCGGGATCGGCCTTGTCGAAGGCGCTGTCGGGCAGCGTTTTGCCGAGCAGCGCCTCGACCTTGGAATTGAAGCCGTCGCGCGATTTGCGCAGCAGGGTCGGCGACCCGAGCGGCAGCGCGCAGGTCTGCGACAGCCAGCGGCCGGCATAAAAGGCGCGGTCGAGCGCTTCGAGCCCGGCCGGATCTGGCACCGGACAACGATCATAGCGGCTGTCGAGTGCCGTGATCCAAGGGTCGGCGGCCTCCTCGCGCAGGATGGTCAGCTTCGCGCCGGACGGCGCGAGGCTGGAGCTGACGGTGAGGTCGCAGCGGGTGAGCGCTTCGCTTGGAAACAGCCTGGCAGATGTCTCGGCCGCCGGCAGGCTGAGATGGAACGGGGCACCTTTGGCAATTGTGCGCGACCGGCCCGAGACGCGCATCGCCAGCGATCCGTCGCAGCTGCCGCCGATCACGACCGTTTGCCGGCCGGCTTGGCGGAGCACGATCTCGACCGAGCGCGCCTGCAGGCCGGAGAAGCTGAAGCTCTTGGGTGCGGACGGCCTGGCGGCAGCGTCGAGATAGAGCGTCTGGCGCGACATGCGCCAGCGACCGGTGAAATGGCCTTCGCCCGGTTTGCCTGGTGCCAGCGGCTGCTCCGTGCTGTCGAGCGGCTTGGCCAGCCGTCGCAGCGCCGGATAAGTTGCCTGGAAAAGATCATTGTGGACGTCGCGCCAGTCACGGCCGAAGCGGCCGGTGCCGTTGGTGCGGTCGAGCGCATCGATTCGGCCTTGGGCCAGCAACGCCTCGAATCGCTTTTCATAGGCGGCATTGCCATTGTCCGCGAAGTAGCGGGCGCTGGCGATCTCGGCGCCGCTTCGATCCGCCGAGATGGGCGCACGCGCGCAGGCCCCGTCTCCCGGAAAGAAGGCGCAGGCGGAACGGCCCGGCATGCCGGCGCACCCGGCGAGCGCGGTCACTGCCAGGCCAAGCAGCAGCCTTGTCACGACGGCTCCTGGTCTCACCCGGTCGCCCCGTTCATGACCTTGAGCTGGGCGGGATCGCGCGGCGGCATGAAGCCCTGCGGAAAGACCTTGCAGACCGGAAGCGCGAAGGTAGCTATCAAGAGCTCGGCCTCGCCGCGCATCTTCCTTGGCGCCGTCTTGTCGCCGCGGACCGTCCTTGCCGAAGCGATCAGCGCGCCGTCGCAATCGCAATGATTGTGGCGGGCGAGATAGCAGGCATCGTGGATCCGGCAGGCGGCATCGAGCCGGTCGACCGGGGTGGCCGAGAGATCGCCGGTGCGGGTTCCGGGACCGCAATAATTGCCGAAGACGAAAGGCGAGGGGCGGCCCATCGCATAGCGGATCGGCTTCGGCAGTTCAGCTTCGGGAACCCTGGCCCACGGATTGGCGCAGCCGGAGAGGTAAAGCAGCGGCAGGATGGCAAGAATGGCTCGCATGTCTGCGCCGGCTTTCCCAGATTCCCCCTCGCCTGCCATGGCATGGCGAAGCACTGGTGCCACACTGGCCGATTTTGTGGCAAGCGCAAGGCGGGTCGGCTCCGCCTTCGCTTCGGGCAGTTTCAGCAACGACCGGCTGGCGCGATTCTCGGACGGCTATCCCGTGCGGATGGCTGACATGGATTTCCACCTCGGCGACGGCGAAGTCGGGCTTCTACGGCCACGCCAGGATCGCGATTTCGATACGCGAGGGCCACTATGGTTTCGTCACCTGCGGGCTGATGGGCAACAGCGCCGAGGAAGCCGGCCGGGAAGTGGGCGGCGTTCGCGGCTGAGGCCGACGAGGTTGTGAATTCTTTCGTCCTCGATGCGGCTCAATGGCGGTTCGAAAGCGGATCGGCCTTTTTGGACGGCATCACACGAACAACCCTTTTTCCCGCTCCACCGCCCTGGTGATGAAATTGGCGACGAGCTGGACCCGGCGCAGCGGCCTCACCGATTCGTGATAGACCAGCCAGTACGCGCGGCGGATGGGCGCGACGATGTCTACCGGCACCAGCTCCGGCATCGAGCGGGCGACGAAGGTATGCAGGATGCCGATGCCGGCGCCCGAGCGCACCGCCTCCGCCTGGCCAAGCGCTGACGAGATGGCGAAGCTGGTGCGCCAGTCCGGGCTGAACTCCGCGGCATAGTCGAGCGAAGGGCTGACGATGAGGTCGGGCACATAGCCGATCAGCGTGTGCCGATCGAGCTCGGCTGCTGACTTCGGCAGGCCGTTGGCTTCCGCATAGGTGCGGGAGGCGAACAGGCCGAGCGTATAGTCGACCAGCTTTCCCGCCACCAATCGACCCTCGGTCGGCCGCTCGACGGTAATCGCGATGTCGGCCTCGCGCCGCGACAGGGAGAAGGAGCGCGGCACCGGCACCAGCTGGATGGTCAGCTCGCGGTGGAGCGCCGTCAGCTCGCCCAAACGCTTGGCGAGGAAGGCGACACCGAAACCGTCGGGAGCGCCGATGCGCACCGTGCCGGAGACGTCGTCGCCCTCGCCGGCGATGGTCGATCGCGCGGCGATCATGTCGCTCTCCATGCGCTCGGCGATGTCGAGGAAGCGCTCGCCGGCCGGCGTCAGCTCGCTGCCGGTGGTCAGGCGGCGGAAGAGTTTCGTCCGCAGCGCTTCCTCGAGCGCCGCGAGCCGTCGCGAGACGGTGGCGTGGTTGAGCTCCAGACGTTTTGCCGCGCCGAGGATCTGGCCGGCGCGCGCCACGGCGAGGAAGATGCGGACATCATCCCAGTTCATGGGGATGGTCCAGGTTAGTCGCCAGCGCTGCGTTCCCGCCCACCCCCCTCTGTCCTGCCGGACATCTCCCCCGCAAGGCGGGAGATCGGATGTCGCGTTCGCTTTCGCCAATCGCCAACGGTGCAGGAAGAGCCCCGGCGATGAAACTGCCAATCTCCCCCCACGCGGGGGAGATGTCCGGCAGGACAGACGGGGGTGTGAAGGAACTCAATCTTCGATCCTTTCAATGACCGATCATCATCACCTTTTGCGGCAATTAATGCACGTCCGACTGCCGCTGTCTATTTCGCGCACAACGGTTGCGTTCTAGCTCGCGTTGCCATTGCGGACGCAAAGGCGGACAATGCCTCATCACCAAAACAGGGAGAGAACCCATGATCGAGTACGGTCATTTCATTGGCGGCAAGCGTGTCGCCGGCACCAGCGGCCGCAAGCAGGACGTCATGCAGCCGATGGACGGCTCGGTGCGCGCTACGGTGGCGCTGGCCTCGGCGCAGGAGCTGCGCGCCGCGGTCGAGAACGCCAAGGCCGCGCAGATCAAGTGGGGCGCCACCAACCCGCAGCGCCGCGTGCGCGTGCTGATGAAGTTTCTCGAACTGGTCCAGCGCGACTATGACGAGCTGGCCGACATCCTGGCGCGCGAGCATGGCAAGACCATTGCCGACGCGCGCGGCGACATCCAGCGTGGCCTCGAAGTGGTCGAGGTCTGCATCGGCGCGCCGCATATGATGAAGGGCGAGTTCACCGACGGCGCCGGTCCGGGCATCGACACCTATTCGATGCGCCAGCCGCTCGGCGTCGTCGCCGGCATCACGCCGTTCAACTTCCCGGCGATGATCCCGCTGTGGAAGATCGCGCCGGCGATCGCCTGCGGCAACGCCTTCATCCTGAAGCCTTCGGAGCGCGACCCGGGCGTGCCGATCCGCATCGCCGAGCTGTTCATCGAGGCCGGCCTGCCGGAAGGCGTGCTGAACGTGGTCAACGGCGACAAGGAAGTGGTCGACGCCATCCTCGACGATCCGGACATCAAAGCCGTCGGCTTCGTCGGGTCGACGCCGATTGCGCAGTATATCTATGCGCGCGGCTGCGCGGCGGGAAAACGCGTGCAGTGCTTCGGCGGCGCCAAGAACCACATGATCATCATGCCCGACGCCGACATGGACCAGACGGTCGACGCGCTGGTCGGCGCCGGCTACGGCTCGGCCGGCGAGCGCTGCATGGCGATCTCGGTGGCCGTGCCGGTCGGCAACGACACCGCGAACCGGCTGATGGAAAAGCTGGTACCGCGCGTCGAAAGCCTGAAGGTCGGTCCGTCGACCGACTCCTCGGCCGATTTCGGCCCGCTGGTGACACGCCAAGCCCTGGAACGCGTCAAGGGCTATGTCGATATCGGTGTCAAGGAAGGCGCCAAGCTGGTTGTCGATGGCCGCGGCTTCAAGATGCAGGGCTACGAGAACGGCTACTACATGGGCGGCTGCCTGTTCGACAACGTGACGCCGGAGATGCGCATCTACAAGGAAGAGATCTTCGGGCCGGTGCTTTCGGTGGTGCGCGCGCCGACCTATGAGAACGCCATCAACCTCGCCAACGACCACGAGATGGGCAACGGCGTCGCCATCTTCACCCGCGACGGCGACGCCGCGCGTGACTTTGCTTCCAGGGTCCAGGTCGGCATGGTCGGCGTCAACGTGCCGATCCCGGTGCCGATCGCCTACTACACCTTCGGCGGCTGGAAGGCGTCGTCCTTCGGCGACCTTAACCAGCACGGCCCGGACGCGTTCCGCTTCTACACCAAGACCAAGACGGTCACCTCGCGCTGGCCGTCCGGCATCAAGGACGGCGCCGAGTTCGTCATCCCGACGATGAACTGACCGGACGGTTTTTCGAGAGCCTCGTGAGAAAGCGCGGTTTGCACCCGCGCTTTCTGTTTGGGGCCTTGCAGAGGAGGCTGGTTGTCCTTCACCTCATCGATATTTGGCGTAGCTTGTCGTCTCGCCCGGTCGTCGCTTGCAACTTCGATGCATGATTTGCGACGAGACACGTCGAGGCTGCATCCGCACCTCCTAATGATTCCATGGAACCAACAGGCCGCCATTCGCCTTAGGCTGTATTCCTGCCATGCGTGCAGGCCAATCAAACAGCGCCGGTGGCAGCCGGGGTTCTCGTCTGGCGCGAGGAGGTGTCGGATGACACGATTTCTTATGGCGACGATGTGCCTTGCGGCGGCAGCGCTGTCGGTCGGCCAGGCCAATGCGGCAGCACAATGCGCACCACGCGCCGACATCATCAAGGCGCTCGGCGACAAGTTCCACGAAAGCGAGGCAGGGCGCGGGCTGATCAATCCGAACGTCGTGCTCGAGATCTTTGTCTCCGACCAAGGCAGTTGGACCGTTCTTGCCTCCGATACCAAGGGGCAGAGCTGCATCCTGTCCGTTGGCGAAGGCTGGGACAGCCCGACGATCACGGCAGCCGTGCCGGGAGCCTAACACTCACTGGCGCCACGGCTCGTTCAGTGAAAGCCGCGCCGGCGCCCGCATCAACGCCCGCTTGTCTACCGGGCGCAGCTTCACCATATCGAATGCAGGGAGTGATAAATCTCCCTGCGACAGACCGGAAACCAGAAGGAGTGACGTGATGGCGACGTCGAGTCCGGCCTGGAGCGTTCCGGCACACTGAGGCGGCCGAATGTGCCTCTTTTGCCGGAATGCCACGGCGAAGGAGGTGCCCATGGCACGCAGATTTTCGTTCCGAGTGGTGAAGGCGGCAGTCGCCGGCGCCGTCATGGCTTTGCCGGCAGTCCCGGTGCAGGCGCAAGTCCTCTGCGGGGGCCATGACGATCTGGTCGCGGGGCTGGCAGAGACGTTCGAAGAGAAGCGGCTGGGCTATGGCCTGGGTGGAGACGTCGCCATCTTCGAGGTGTTTGTGTCGGCGAGCGGAACCTGGACCATCTTGATGACCGACGTTAAGGGCCAGAGTTGCATCCTGGCGGCCGGCGAGGGATGGGAGCACACGCTGGCCACCGCGGTCCGGCACCCGGGCGGGTGAACTGCGTAACCGGACAGTTCAGTTAAGCCGGAACCGCTCCGGTCAGCGCGTCGCGGCCGCCTCGGCGTGGTGGCGCAGCAGCGCCATCAATTTCTTGGCGTCCTTGGCGGCGGCTTCCTCGTCGCCGTCGAGGATCGAGCGGATCAGCGCGACGTGGTGCTCGGCCGATTCGGCGAGCCCGGTATCCGCCTTGTAGCGGAACCAGAAGCGCCGGCTGTGCGTCTGCAAGGGCGCCGCCACGCGCGCCGCGAATGGATTGTCGGCGGCGATCGCCAGCGCCTCGTCAAGTTGCTTGTCGGCCTGAATGAAGGAAAGCACGTTGCCGGAGATCACTGCCTTCTGCATGGCAAGGGCTGCTTCGTGAAACAGGTCGGCCGCCTCGCGGGTGACGAAGCGGGCGGCCGAGCGGGCAAGCACCACCTCGATGCCGCGCCTGGCATCGATAACGCGCAGCCAGTCGCCGGGGTGGAGCGGAGCGACCGCGATGCCGGCGCGTGGTCTGACGTCGAGCAAGCCCTCCCAGGCCAGCCTTTGGATCGCTTCGCGCACCGGGGTACGGCCGAAGCCGAGCCGCTCGATCAGTGCACCTTCGGTGACGAAGCTTGAAGGCGCCAGTTCAAGAGTGACGATCATGTGCTCCAGCACACGATAGGCCCTGGTCGCAACCGGCTCGAAGGTTGCGCTCGTGTCGTTGGATATCAATGCGGATATCAATGGGCCAGCTCCTGATATATTTTTCATATATCATAGCGGATTCAGCATTGACAGGCCGCGTCTTAATAAATATACCGCTGATATATCAGACGGAGAGATAGCCATGTGGGCCGGAGTTTTCCCTGCAGTCACGACCAAATTCACCCCCGACGACCGCCTCGATCATGCCGAAATGGAGCGTTGTTTCTCCTTGCAGATGGAGGCCGGCTGCGACGGCATCATCGTCTGCGGCTCGCTCGGCGAAGGGCCAATGCTGTCGCATGACGAGAAGATCGAAGTGCTGAAGACGGCGCAGAAGGTCGCCGGGACAAAGCCGGTGCTTCTGACCGTCAACGAACCCGGCACCCGCGAGGCGGCAAGCATCGCATGCCGCGCAGCCAAGGAAGGCGCCAACGGCCTGATGGTGGTGCCGAGCCCGATCTACCACACCAATGCCGAAGAGACGGTCGCCGCACTTCGCGCCGTCGCGGAGGCCGGCGACCTGCCTGTCATGATCTACTCCAACCGGCTCGCCTATCGCGTCGACGTCACTGTCGACCTGATGGAGGAGCTGGCGTCCGACAAGCGCTTCGTCGCAATCAAGGAATCGTCGGACGACATCCGCCGCTCGACCGAGATCATCAATCGCCTCGGCGACCGCTACGACCTCTTCACCGGCGTCGACAACCTCGCCTTCGAGGCGCTGTCGGTCGGCGCCATCGGCTGGGTGGCGGGCCTTGTCACGGCCTTCCCGCGTGAGACCGTCGCCATCTACCAGTTGATGAGAAAAGGTCGCCGCGAAGAAGCGCTGAAGATTTACCGCTGGTTCAGGCCACTGCTCGACCTCGATGTCTCGACCTACCTGGTCCAAAACATCAAGCTTGCCGAAGTGCTGGCGATCGGTACCAATGACCGCGTTCGCATGCCGCGCCAGCCGCTGTCGGGCGAGCGCCGGAAGGCGGTGGAAAAGATCGTCAGGGATGCGCTGGCCGCGCGGCCGGAACTGCCGGCGTTCTGATAGCCTTCTGCTCCCGTTCACGCGGAGCAGATGGCGGCAGACAGACGAGGGACAGCGCCAGCGTGCAAGGAAATGCCAAGCCGACCGAAGAGGGGCGCCGCCCTTCATCCGCCCGTCGGGCGCCTTCTCCCCGTGACCGGGGAGAAGGAGAAGATATCGCCATCATCGGCGGCGGCATCATCGGCATTTGCGCCGCCACCTTGCTCGCGGAGGCGGGACGCAGCGTCACCATTTTCGATCGGACGGGCATTTGCGAGGAGACGAGCTCCGGCAACGCTGCCGCCTTCGCCTTCTCCGACGTGCTGCCGCTGGCGCATAAGGGGATGATCAGGCAGTTGCCGAAATGGCTTGCCGATCCGCTGGGGCCTCTTGCCATCCCGCCGGCCTATCTGCCTAAACTTCTTCCCTGGCTGTTCCGCTTCTGGCGCGCGGGCGCCGCCAGGCACTTCGAGGCGAGCCTTGCGGCGCAGGCCGGCATGATGAAGCTCGCCGAAGCCGAATGGATGGGTTTGCTCGACCGCTCTGGCACGCGGCCGATGCTGCATGAGGACGGCTCGCTCGAACTCTACGAAAGCGAGGCCGAGTTCCGCGCCTCGCTGTCCGGCTGGAGGGCGCGCGAACGTTTCGGCATAGGCTTCCGCCATGTCGAGGGTGAGGGGATGGCGGCGCTGCAGCCGGGTCTTTCGCCGCGCTTCGTCAAGGGCACCTTCGTGCCGGGGTGGAAGACAGTCGCCGATCCGAAACTGCTCGGCAAGGCGATCTGGGCCTATGCGGAGCGGCTCGGCGCGCGCTTCGAGCACGCGCGCGTCGAGCGTATCGGGACCGGAACAAACGGCGTCACGCTTATGCTTGCGGACGGCACGGCCCGAAAAGCGAAGCAGCTCGTGATCGCCGCCGGCGCCTGGTCGCATCTGCTGGCCAAAGATATCGGCGACCGCATCCCGCTGGAGACCGAGCGCGGTTACAACACCACGCTGCCGGTGTCGGCCTTCGACGTGAAGCGGCAGCTGATCTTTTCCGGGCACGGCTTCGTCATCACGCCGCTGGAAACCGGCTTGCGCGTCGGCGGCGCCGTCGAGCTGGGAGGCATCGAACGAGCGCCGAATTTCGCGCGCTCGAAGGCGATGCTGGAAAAAGCCAAGCGTTTCCTGCCCGGGCTCGATCCGTCGGGCGGCCGCGAGTGGATGGGCTTCCGGCCATCGCTGCCGGATTCGCTGCCGGTCATCGGCAGGGCGCGGGCGCCGAACATCGTCTACGCTTTCGGCCACGGCCATCTCGGCCTGACCCAGGCGGCAGCGACCGGCCGCTCGATCCGAGATCTCCTTCTCGGGCAGGAGCCGCCGATCGATCTCACTCCTTTCCGCCCGCAACGGTTCTGACAATTCGCCAGAATTCTGATATTTCAGGGAGCCATCATGGCCAAGACATCCTTCTTCTGCATCGACGGCCACACCTGCGGCAATCCGGTGAGGCTGGTTGCCGGCGGCGGCCCACTGCTAGAAGGCGCGACGATGATGGAACGGCGGGCGCATTTCCTCGCCGAATATGACTGGATCCGGACCGGGCTGATGTTCGAGCCGCGCGGTCATGACGTGATGTCCGGCTCGATCCTCTATCCGCCGACGCGCGAGGACTGCGATATCGCGATCCTCTTCATCGAAACCTCGGGCTGCCTGCCGATGTGCGGCCACGGCACCATCGGCACCGTGACGATGGCGATCGAGCATGGGCTGGTGAGGCCGAAGACGCCGGGCGTGCTCAGGCTCGACACGCCGGCCGGCCTAGTCGTCGCCGAATACAAACAGGTCGGCGAATATGTCGAGGAGGTGCGCATCACCAACGTGCCGTCCTTCCTTTACGCCGAAGGGCTGTCGGTGGAGTGCCCGGTGCTTGGCGAGATCAGCGTCGACGTCGCTTATGGCGGCAATTTCTATGCCATCGTCGAGCCGCAGGAGAACTACCGCGACATGGCCGACCATTCGGCCGCCGACCTCATCGCCTGGAGCCCGCTTGTGCGCCAGCGCCTGAACGAGAAATACTCGTTCGTGCATCCGGAGAACCCGGGCATCAACCGGCTGTCGCACATGCTGTGGACCGGCAAGCCGAGAGATGCCGAGGCCGATGCCCGCAATGCCGTGTTCTATGGCGACAAGGCGATCGACCGCTCGCCTTGCGGCACCGGCACCTCGGCGCGCATGGCGCAGCTCCACGCCAAGGGCAGGCTCGAGGTCGGCGACAGTTTTGTCCATGAGTCGATCATCGGCTCGCTGTTCAAGGGCAGGGTCGAAAAGGAGGTCAGCGTTGCCGGCAAACCAGCCATCATCCCCTCGATCGGCGGCTGGGCGCGCATGACCGGACTGAACACCATCTTCATCGACGACCGCGATCCGTTCGCGCACGGGTTCATCGTCACCTGATCGCTCCCGTTCGGCGTCAGGCCGCCTCGTCGTTCGTCGAAACCTGACTACCGAACCAATCGGCAAAGGTGATTTCGGCCGCCGTTCGCCTCGCCGTCACATGACCGTCATACCGAGCAGAATCCTGACTTGGCGGAATGCGCGGGACGGCAAAATCGAGCGCTGCCGCTGACGCAAGGAATCTTCTCATCAATTTATTTTGACGGCGATTTCTTCGAAACGACGCGCATGATACGGCTTAATCGTCAAAGACATTGCGTTGTGCCAATGATAGGGTCCGCGATAGTCCAGGGGCCGGGTGCGAGAAAGCGGGCAATCGGGCAGCGTGCTTCCAAACCACGCGCGGCGATTGAAAAATCACGTTGCAATCCGGGCTTGAAACTTTACGACTAGGGGCAATACGAAAAGGAATGCGTCCTCGAAGGCGACATTCCAGGGGAGCCGCTTAAATATGCAGTATTTCGTCCAGCAGCTTATCAACGGGCTGACGCTGGGATCTATCTACGGGCTGATCGCGATCGGCTACACGATGGTCTACGGCATCATCGGCATGATCAATTTCGCCCATGGCGATATCTTCATGGTGGGCGCCTTCACGGCCCTCATCGTCTTCCTGATCCTCGGCGCGATGTTCTACTCGGTGCCGGTGGTGGTGGCGCTCCTGATCATGATGATCGTGGGCATGCTGCTCACCAGTCTTTACAACTGGACGATCGAGAAGGTGGCCTACAGGCCGCTGCGCGGATCGTTCCGGCTCGCGCCGCTGATCACCGCCATCGGCATGTCGATCGCCCTGTCCAACTTCGTGCAGGTCACGCAAGGGCCGCGCAACAAGCCGATCCCGCCGCTGGTCAGCCAGGTCTATACGATCGACGGCATCAGCGTCTCGCTGAAGCAGATCATCATCGTGCTCGTCACTGCCGTGCTGCTGGCGATCTTCTGGTATCTCGTCAACAGGACGGCATTGGGGCGGGCGCAGCGCGCCTGCGAGCAGGACCGCAAGATGGCGGCGCTACTTGGCGTCGACGTCGACCGCACAATCTCCATCACCTTCATCATGGGCGCAGCGCTTGCCGCGGTCGCCGGGACGCTTTTCTTGATGTATTATGGCGTGGTGGTCTTCTCAGACGGTTTCGTGCCGGGCGTGAAGGCCTTCACGGCGGCGGTGCTTGGCGGCATCGGCTCGCTGCCGGGCGCAGTGCTCGGCGGGCTTTTGATCGGCTTCATCGAGAGCATGTGGTCGGCCTATTTCTCGATCGACTACAAGGACGTCGCGGCCTTCTCGATCCTGGCGATCGTGCTCATCTTCCTGCCCTCCGGCATCCTGGGCCGGCCTGAAGTCGAAAAGGTCTGATCCTCATGGCCGTTACCGTTTCTCCGGAGCGCGACGTCGTCGCTACTCCCATCCAGCGCGCGTTCCGCGAAGCGCTCTACGCCGGCGCCATCGCGCTCGGCCTGTTCGTGCTGTTCATCGGTCTCAGGACCGATCAGAACATCAACAACGAGCTGATCCTGGTGCAGCGCTGGGGCCTGCTCGCCCTGGTGGTTCTCGCCGTTGTCGTCGGGCGCTTCCTCTATGTTGCCTATGCGGTTCCGGCGCTCGAACGATCAAGGGCTGAAAGGGCCAAGGCGCCTGCGATCGCCGTGGAGCCCGGCTTCGTGCGGCGAAACTTCAACAAGATCGGCGCCACGGTGCTGATCCTCTATCCAGTGGCGATGGTGCTCCTGTTCGGCTTCCAGGGCTCGCTCAAATGGGTCGACAATTTCGGCATCCAGATCCTGATCTATGTGATGCTGGCCTGGGGCCTCAACATCGTCATCGGGCTAGCCGGCCTGCTCGACCTCGGCTATGTCGCCTTTTACGCCGTTGGCGCCTATGCCTATGCGCTGCTCGGCACGCATTTTGGCCTGTCGTTTTGGATCCTGCTGCCTGCCGCCGGCGCCATGGCCGCCTTCTGGGGCGTCATGCTCGGCTTCCCGGTGCTGCGGCTGCGCGGCGACTATCTGGCTATCGTCACGCTCGCCTTCGGCGAGATCATCCGTCTGGTGCTGATCAACTGGCGTGAGGTGACCAATGGCTCGGCCGGCATTTCCGGCATCCCGAAGGTCTCCTTCTTCGGGCTCATGTCGTTCAACGTCTCGGACCCGAACTACATCGCCAAGGTGCTGGGGATCGCTCAGTCGGGCGCCTACTACAAGATCTTCCTCTATTATCTCATTCTGGCGCTCTGCTTCCTCACCGCCTTCGTCACCATCAGGCTGCGCCGCCTGCCGGTGGGCCGCGCCTGGGAAGCGCTGCGCGAGGACGAGATCGCCTGCCGCTCGCTCGGCATCAATACCACCACCACCAAGCTGACGGCGTTCGCCACCGGCGCCATGTTCGGCGGCTTCGCCGGCTCGTTCTTCGCCGCGCGCCAGGGCTTCGTCAGCCCGGAATCCTTCGTCTTCCTTGAATCGGCGATCATCCTGGCCATCGTCGTGCTCGGCGGCATGGGCTCGTTGGGCGGCATCGCGGTGGCGGCACTGGTGATGATCGGCGGCACCGAGATCCTGCGCGAGCTGGGCTTCCTCAAGGTGGTGTTCGGTCCGGACTTCACGCCGGAGCTCTACCGCATGCTATTGTTCGGCGTTGCGATGGTGATCGTCATGCTGTGGAAGCCGCGCGGCTTCGTCGGCAGTCGAGAACCAACAGCCTTCCTCAAGGAGCGAAAAGCGGTGTCAGGCTCCTTCACCAAGGAGGGCCACGGCTGATGAACGCGCAAGTTTCCATGAACGACTTCATCCTGCAGGTCGAGCATCTGTCGATGAAGTTCGGCGGCCTGATCGCCATCGGCGACCTGTCGTTCCAGGCCAAGCGCGGCGAGATCACCGCGCTGATCGGGCCGAACGGTGCCGGCAAGACGACCGTGTTCAATTGCATCACCGGCTTCTACAAACCGTCGGAGGGCATGATCACGCTCAGCCGGCGCGACGGCTCGAACTTTCTGCTCGAGCGCTTGCCCAATCACGAGATCCCCGCGCGCGCCAAGGTGGCGCGCACCTTCCAGAACATCCGCCTGTTCTCGGGCATGACGCTGCTGGAGAACCTCCTGGTCGCCCAGCACAACAAGCTGATGAAGGCCTCGGGCTATACCTTCCTCGGCCTGTTCGGCTTCTCCAGCTACCGGCAGGCCTCGGCTGAATCGATCGATCTCGCCAAGCACTGGCTGGAAAAGGCCAATCTCGTCGACCGCGCCGACGATCCGGCCGGCGACCTGCCCTATGGCGCGCAACGGCGGCTGGAGATCGCGCGCGCCATGTGCACCGGACCTGAGCTTTTGTGCCTCGACGAGCCGGCCGCCGGTCTCAATCCGAAGGAATCGGCCTCGCTCAATGAACTGTTGATGGACATTAAGGACAACACCGGCACGTCGATCCTGCTCATCGAGCACGACATGTCGGTGGTCATGCAGATCTCCGACCACGTCGTGGTGCTGGAGTACGGCCGCAAGATCTCCGACGGCAGCCCGCAGTCGGTCCGGACCGATCCGCGCGTGATTGCCGCCTATCTCGGTGTCGACGACGAGGAAGTGGAAGAGGTGCTGACCGAAGTCGGCGACGAGGATGTCATCGAGCAGCTCGATACCGGGCCTGATGCGGCGCACGGGCCGGGCAGTTCCGCCTCGATGATGGCGGGGCCGGTTTCCGATACTGTCGAACACGCGGACGAGGGCGAACGGGTCATGGTATCGAGAGGCGCCTCGAAAGCGGCTCAGGTCGATGCCAAGGCCAAAACGCCAAGAAAGTCGTCCGAGCGGGCCACGGGCAAGCCAGCCGCGAAATCCTCGACAGCCAAGCCGCGCGGAGGGCGTAAGTAATGGCCGGCACAACGCTGCTCGATATCAAGGGCGTGCAGACCTATTACGGCAACATCCGCGCGCTGAACGGTGTCGACGTCACCGTCAACCAAGGTGAGATCGTGGCGCTGATCGGCGCCAACGGCGCCGGCAAGTCGACGTTGATGATGACGATCTTCGGCGCGCCGCGTGCGCGCAGCGGCTCCATCACCTTTGCCGGCAACGACATCACGCAGTTGCCGACGCACGAGATCGCGCGGATGCGCATCGCCCAGTCGCCGGAGGGACGCCGCATCTTTCCGCGCATGACGGTGATGGAAAACCTGCAGATGGGCGCCAGCCTCGACAACCTCAAACATTTTGACGAGGATGCCGAGAAGGTGTTTTCGCTGTTCCCGCGGCTGAAGGAGCGCATCGGCCAGCGCGGCGGCACGCTCTCGGGCGGCGAGCAGCAGATGCTGTCGATCGGCCGTGCGCTGATGGCCCGGCCGAAGCTGCTTCTGCTCGACGAGCCGTCGCTGGGCCTCGCGCCGCTGATCGTCAAGCAGATCTTCGATGCCATCCGCGAATTGAACCGGACCCAAGGGCTGACCGTGTTCCTGGTCGAGCAGAACGCCTTCGGCGCGCTGAAGCTCGCCAATCGCGGCTACGTCATGGTCAACGGCAATGTGACGATGAGCGGCACCGGCAAGGAGCTGCTCGCCAATCCGGAAGTGCGCGCCGCCTATCTCGAAGGCGGCCACCACTGAGTTCAGGAGACTTCATCATGCAGGGCATTCTCTACGAGGAAGCCTCGATCTGGCAGTTCCTGTTCGTCACCTGCCTGCTCGGCGGATGGGCGGCGTGGATGACCGGCAAGGCGAGCGCGCAGACCTGGCGCAGCTTCTTTCAGCTGTTCCTCTATATGCTCGGACTCGGCATCGGCATAAGGTTCATCCACCACGCGCTGTTCGACGGCACGATGTTTTCGCTGCACTACTATATCGTCGACACCATCGTGCTGATGATACTGGGCTTCCTTGGGTATCAATACACGCGCACTAACCAGATGGTCACTCAGTATAATTGGCTCTACGAAAGAGCCTCCTTATTGAGCTGGAAACCAAAGGGTTGACGTTCATGATCAACGCCGTTCCGGGGAATGAATTTGGCGTGACAAGTGCCTGAAAATCGGCATTCTATGCTTTCTGCGATAAGGGTGGGCATCGCATGAAAGTATCATCCACGCCCACTCCGTAAATGGGAGCGTTTCAATGAAAAAATCACTCTTGTCCGCCGTGGCGCTGACCGCGTTCATCGCGTTCAGCGGCAGCGCGTGGGCCGACATTCTGATCGGCGTCGCCGGTCCGATCACCGGTCCGAACGCGGCCTTCGGCGCGCAGCTGCAGAAGGGCGCCGAACAGGCGGTCGCCGACATCAACGCGGCCGGCGGAGTCCTCGGCCAGCAACTTAAGCTGAGTGTGGGTGACGACGTGTCGGATCCGAAGCAGGGCATCTCGGTCGCCAACAAGTTTGTCGCCGACGGCATCAAGTTCGTCGATGGCCACTTCAATTCGGGCGTCTCAATTCCTGCGTCGGAAGTCTATGCCGAGAATGGCATCCTCGAAATCACGCCGGCCGCGACCAATCCCAAGTTCACCGAACGCGGCATGTGGAATACGTTCCGCACCTGCGGACGCGACGACCAGCAGGGCAAGGTTGCCGGCGACTATGTCGCCAAGAACTTCAAGGACGCCAAGATCGCGCTCATCCATGACAAGACCCCTTATGGCCAGGGCCTTGCCGACGAAACCAAGAAGGCGCTCAATGCCAATGGCGTCAACGAAGCCATGTATGAAGGCATCAATGTCGGCGACAAGGACTTCTCGGCGCTCATCGCCAAGATGAAGGAAGCCGGTATCTCCGTCGTCTACTATGGCGGCCTGCATACGGAAGCCGGCCTCATCATCCGCCAGCTCGCCGACCAGGGCCTCAAGGCCCAGTTCATGTCGGGCGATGGCATCGTGTCGAACGAGCTCGCCTCGATCGCCGGCGACGCCGTCCAAGGCACGCTGATGACGTTCGCGCCGGATCCGCGCAAGAACCCGAACGCCAAGGAGCTCGTGGAGAAGTTCCGCGCTGCCGGTTTCGAACCGGAGGCCTACACGCTCTACTCCTACGCCGCGATCCAGATCATCGCTGCGGCCATCACGAAGACCGGCTCCGCCGACGATGCGCAGAAAGTCGCCGAGACGATCAAGTCGGGCGGCCCCTGGAAGACCGCCATCGGCGACATTGGTTATGACTCCAAGGGCGACATCACTCGCCCGGACTATGTCATGTACACCTGGAAGAAGGGCGAAGACGGCAAGTACTCCTACTTCGAGCAATAAGCCGGCAAAGAAGAACCGACTTTCCGAGATGCCCGGCGCTGAGCGCCGGGCATTTTTTGTTTGGCTGGGCATCCAGCCTGGCAATCGTATCCCCGCCAGGTTCGTCGGCGTTGTCGTCCAGGCGCTCGGAGGCCGTGGCGAAGGTTTGGCGCAAACGAACGATTTAAATCGATTGAAGTGTCGCGCTATTTTGTTTGCGCTGCAGCATTTTCAAGCTAATCATTGCGCCGGTTCACCTCACCTTCCGCTACTGGAGCCCAGTCCTTGGCAATCACGAAGATCCTCGTCGCCAACCGGTCCGAAATCGCCATCCGCGTCTTTCGCGCGGCCAACGAACTAGGCCTCAAAACCGTGGCGATCTGGGCGGAAGAGGACAAATATTCGCTGCACCGCTTCAAGGCCGACGAAAGCTACCAGGTCGGGCGCGGCCCGCATCTCACCAAGGACATGGGTCCGATCGAAAGCTATCTGTCGATCGACGAGGTGATCCGCGTCGCGCGCCTCTCGGGTGCGGATGCGATCCACCCCGGCTACGGCCTGTTGTCGGAAAGCCCCGAATTCGCCGAGGCCTGCGCTGCCGCCGGCATCACCTTCATTGGGCCGAAGCCCGAGACGATGCGCCGGCTCGGCAACAAGGTGGCGGCGCGCAACCTGGCGATCGCGGTCGGCGTGCCGGTCGTGCCCGCCACCGATCCGCTGCCCGACGATATGGACGAGGTGAAAAAGCTCGCTGCGGAAATAGGCTATCCGGTGATGCTCAAGGCCTCGTGGGGTGGCGGCGGCCGCGGCATGCGCGCCATCCGCGCTGAAGCCGACCTCGCGCGCGAAGTCATGGAAGGCAAACGCGAGGCGAAGGCCGCCTTCGGCAAGGACGAGGTCTATCTCGAAAAGCTGATCGAGCGCGCCCGCCATGTCGAGGTGCAGGTGCTGGGCGACACGCAGGGCAATGCCGTGCACCTGTTCGAGCGCGACTGCTCGATCCAGCGCCGTAACCAGAAGGTCGTCGAACGTGCCCCGGCTCCCTACCTCAGCGAGAAACTGCGCGAGGAACTCTGCGCCTACGCGCTGAAGATCGCGCGCGAGACCAGCTACATCGGAGCCGGCACCGTCGAGTTCCTGCAGGACGCCGACACCGGCAAGTTCTATTTCATCGAGGTCAACCCGCGCATCCAGGTCGAGCATACCGTCACCGAGATGGTGACCGGCATCGATATCGTGAAGGCGCAAATCCACATCCTCGACGGCTTCGCCATCGGCACGCCGGAGTCCGGCGTGCCGGCGCAGAAGGACATTAAGCTCAACGGCCACGCCCTGCAGTGCCGCATCACCACCGAGGACCCGGAACACAATTTCATCCCCGATTACGGGCGCATCACCGCATATCGCGGCGCCACCGGCTTCGGCATCCGCCTCGACGGCGGCACCGCCTATTCGGGCGCGGTCATCACCCGGTTCTACGATCCGCTGCTCGAAAAGGTGACGGCCTGGGCGCCGACGCCGGGCGAGACGATCGCGCGCATGAACCGGGCATTGCGCGAGTTCCGCATCCGCGGGGTCGCCACCAACCTCACCTTCCTCGAAGCGATCATCAACCACCCGAGCTTCGCCGACAATTCCTACACCACCAAGTTCATCGACACGACGCCGGAGCTGTTCGAGCAGGTCAAGCGGCAGGACCGCGCCACCAAGCTGCTCAATTATCTCGCCGACGTCAGCGTCAACGGCCATCCCGAGACGCGCGGACGGCCGGTGCCGAAGGCGGATGCGGCGGCGCCTGTGGTGCCCTATCTCAACGGCAAGGTGCCGGACGGCAGCAAGCAGCGGCTCGACGCGCTCGGGCCTCAGAAGTTCGCGGCATGGATGCGCGAGCAAGCCCAGGTGCTCGTTACCGACACGACGATGCGCGACGGACACCAGTCGCTGCTCGCCACCCGCATGCGCACCTACGACATCGCCGGCATCGCCGGCACCTATGCGCGAGCGCTGCCGCAACTGCTCTCACTGGAATGCTGGGGCGGCGCCACCTTCGACGTCGCCATGCGCTTCCTCACCGAGGATCCATGGGAGCGTCTGAACAGAGTGCGCGAGGCAGCCCCCAATCTTCTGCTGCAGATGCTTCTGCGCGGTGCTAACGGCGTCGGCTACACCAACTATCCCGACAATGTCGTGCAGCATTTCGTTAGACAGGCAGCCGCCGGCGGCGTCGACCTGTTCCGCGTCTTCGACTGCTTGAACTGGGTCGAGAACATGCGCGTCGCCATGGACGCGGTGGGCGCCGAGGGCAAGCTGATCGAAGCGGCGATGTGCTACACCGGCGACATACTCGATCCGGAGCGCGCCAAATACGACCTGAAATATTATGTCGGGCTGGCGAAGGAACTGGAAGCGGCCGGGGCGCATATCATCGCCGTCAAGGACATGGCGGGCCTGTTGAAGCCCTCGGCGGCGCGCGTGCTGTTCAAGGCGCTGCGCGAAGAGACCGACCTGCCGATCCATTTCCACACGCACGACACCTCCGGCCTGTCGGCGGCGACGGTTCTGGCGGCGGTCGAGACCGGCGTCGACGCCATCGACGCGGCGATGGATTCGTTCTCCGGCAACACCTCGCAGCCTTGTCTCGGCTCGATCGTCGAGGCGCTCAAGGGTACCGAGCGCGACCCCGGCCTCGACCCCCAGTGGATCCGCCACATCTCGTTCTACTGGGAAGCGGTTCGCAACCAATACGCCGCCTTTGAAAGCGACCTCAAGGGACCGGCCTCGGAAGTCTATCTGCACGAGATGCCGGGCGGCCAGTTCACCAATCTCAAGGAACAGGCGCGCTCGCTTGGGCTTGAAACGCGCTGGCACGAGGTGGCGCAGGCCTATCACGACGTCAACCTGATGTTCGGCGACATCGTCAAGGTGACGCCGTCGTCGAAAGTGGTCGGCGACATGGCGCTGATGATGGTGAGCCAGGACCTCACAGTCGCCGATGTCGAGAACCCGGCGAAGGACATCGCCTTCCCGGATTCGGTCGTCTCGATGCTGCGCGGCGATCTCGGCCAGTCGCCCGGCGGTTGGCCGCAAGCGCTGCAGAAGAAGGCGCTGAAGGGCGAAAAGCCGATCACCGTCCGGCCCGGCTCGCTGCTCAAGCCGGCGAACCTCAAGGCCAGCCGCAAGGAGATCGAGGAGAAGCTCGAGCGCAAGCTCACCGAGTTCGAATTCGCCTCCTGGCTGATGTATCCGAAAGTCTTCACCGACTTCGCCGCCGCTCAGGAGACCTATGGCCCGGTCAGCGTGCTGCCGACGCCGACCTATTTCTACGGCATGAAGTCGGAAGACGAGATCTTCGTCGACATCGAGAAGGGCAAGACCCTGGTGATACGCTGCCAGGCGTTCGGTGACGTCGACGAAAAAGGCATGGTCACCGTCTTCTTCGAGCTCAACGGCCAGCCGCGTCGCGTGAAGGTGCCGGACCGCGCGCATGGCGCTTCGGCCGCCAAGGCGCGGCGCAAGGCCGAGCCGGGCAACGAGGCGCATGTCGGGGCGCCGATGCCGGGCGTGGTGTCGGCTCTTGCCGTGGCGCCAGGCCAGGCGGTCAAGGCGGGCGACGTGCTGCTCTCGATCGAGGCGATGAAGATGGAGACCGCGTTGCACGCCGAGCGCGACGGCGTGGTGGCTGAGGTGCTGGTCAAGGCCGGCGACCAGATCGATGCGAAGGATTTGCTCATCGCCTTTGGCTGAATGTGCTGATCTTCAGGTGAGGCCGGCCTGCAAAACGCCGGCTTCCTGGGGTTCCGGCCTTCGCCGCCGAAGCACTCACCAGGCACGTCGCAGTTAAGGCTACGGCCAGCTTAGGCCCGTGCCCACGTACTCCAAGCATGCTCGGCTCCGGTTCTCGGAACAACCGTTCTCGCCGCTTCGCGCCCGTCTTCGACTCCGGCTCGGCCTGACCAGAATCTCAGCACAGCCTGGGGTGCTCCAACCCTTCATGCCGCATCGATAATGTCTTGACCCGCCGCGTCTGCTCGGGCATCGAACCCGCTCCAATTTTGCCGGGCGGGAATCGCCGTGGCGCAAAAAAACGCGGAGAGAAAAAATGGCCGACGAGATCACCGAGACCAGCCAGACTGTAGCCGCCGGCCAGCTGCGCGCCATCATCGAGCGCATCGAGCGGCTCGAGGAAGAAAAGAAGACGATTTCCGACGACATCAAGGACGTCTATGGCGAGGCCAAGGGCACCGGCTTCGACACCAAGGCGATCCGCACCATCGTCCGGCTGCGCAAGAAGGATCAGGCCGAGCGCCAGGAGGAGGAGTCGATCCTCGATCTGTACAAGGCCGCGCTCGGCATGGTGTAAGGCTCGCGGCTAGAGCAGTTCAGCGTCTTGATGGAATCGCTGAACTGCTCCAACCATTTGCTTTTGCGCAATTCCGGACGGAAACCGTTACACTTCCTGGAATTGCCTCTAGGGACGGCCATGAGTGAGTTCGACTTCGGCGGCCATCGCGCTTCGGAGTTCCGGCATCGCGGGTTCTGGGCGCTGTTCGCCGAACGGCACCCGGAAGAAAGGGCGCGGCTGGCGCGACGCGGGCCATGGTTCTGGCAGCGCGGAATGCCGGAGTTCGCCCTGGTGCTGTCCATGTATGTCGCGCCCAGCGAGAACGTGGTCGGCGTCTTCTTCGGCCGCAACGAGAAGCTCGGCGCGACGGAGGTCTGGACGCGGCTGATGCCGTTCCAACCGGCGATCGAGGCGCGGCTGAAGCTCAGGCCGGAGCAGAGCGCGCAGAATCTCGGCATCAATTCGCAGTGGCGGGTCAACTGCTTTGCCGAGGACAATTGGCCGGCCATGGCCGACTGGCTGGCGACGGAATGCTCGCGCTTCGAGCAAGCCGTCACCCAAGTGCTGAGGCAGGAGTAGAGCACAGATGGTTGCCGGCTTCTTCCGCTCGCGCTGGCAAGGCATTGTGCCGCTCGACCGGCTGTTCTGGCGCGACATGCTGCTCGCCGGCACGGCGATCAACATCGCTTCGTCCGGGCTGGCGCTTGTCCTGCTTGGGCTGAAGCTGCCGCTCTGGCTGGTGCTCACGGTGCATTTCCTTCCCGCCCCCTACAACATCTTTCTCGCCCTTGCCGTCTGGCGAACGGCGGAAACGGCCGGCGGGTTCAAGGTGCAGTTGATGATGCTGGGCTCGGCGCTCTGGCTGATCGCGACGGTCGTCGTCTGAATCGAAAAAGGGCGGCCGAAGCCGCCCTTACAAAGCTACTACGAACTGGCTGTCAGGCCGCCGGCTCGAAGCGCAACGCCACGCCGTTGATGCAATAGCGCAGGCCGGTCGGCGGCGGACCGTCCTCGAAGACATGGCCGAGATGGCTGCCGCAACGCGAGCAGTGGCACTCGGTACGGACCATGCCGTAGCTGCGGTCGACGGTGGTCTCGATCGAGCCCGGGACCGGATCGTTGAAACTCGGCCAGCCGGTGCCGCTCTCGAACTTCAGCTTGGATTCGAACAAAGGCTGGTCGCAGCCGACGCAGAAGAAAGTGCCGGCGCGTTTCTCGTAGAGCAGGGCGCAGCTGCCGGGACGCTCGGTGCCGTGGTTGCGCATGACGGCATACTGCTCCGGCGTCAGCCGGGCGCGCCACTCGGCATCGGTGCGGGTGACGGGATAGGCGTGGGTGTCCATGAAATCTCCTCGGCCTTGGCGGCTCGTTGTTGGTTGGCATGTCATGTTCGCACGAAGATAGGTGTTTGTTACACCACTGACCAGCGCTGGGACTGACAACGCAATCGCCGCTGGTTTCCGCGAATTACTGTCACGCTCAATGCTTCCTCGATAGCTGCTTCGTTGCCGCTTCGAGCCCGGCAAGCGTCAGCGGGAACATGCGGCCACCGAAGATGTCGGTGATCATCGCAATGGAATGGGTGTAGCGCCAGTTCTTCTCAGCCTCAGGGTTCAACCAGACCGCGTTCGGCCACTGCTGCAGCAGTCGGCCGAGCCAGACGCCGCCGGCCTCCGGGTTCCAGTGCTCGACCGAGCCGCCGGGATGCGCAATTTCGTAAGGGCTCATCGAGGCGTCGCCGACCACGATCACCTTATAGTCCGGCCCATATTTGTGGATGAGGTCGAAGGTGGGGATCGTCTCGGCCAGGCGGCGGCGATTGTCCTTCCAGACGCGCTCGTAAAGACAGTTGTGGAAGTAGTAATACTCGAGCTGGCGGAATTCGGCCCGCGCGGCGGAGAACAGCTCCTCGACGGTTTTGACGTGACCATCCATCGAGCCGCCGACGTCGAAGAACATCAGGAGCTTCACCGCGTTGCGCCGCTCCGGCCGGGTTCTCACGTCCAGATAGCCGTGCTCGGCGGTGGCGTGGATGGTGCCGGGCAGGTCGAACTCTTCCTCGGCGCCCTCGCGCACCCAGCGCCGCAGCCGCTTCAGCGCCACCTTGATGTTGCGGGTGCCGAGCTCGATCGCGTCGTCGAAGTTCTTGAACTCGCGCTTGTCCCAGACTTTCACTGCGCGACGGTGGCGGCTTTCGTGCTGGCCGATGCGCACGCCTTCCGGATTGTAGCCATAGGCGCCGAAGGGCGAGGTGCCGCCGGTGCCGATCCATTTCGAGCCGCCCTGGTGCCGGCCCTTCTGTTCCTCCAGGCGCTGCTTCAGCGTCTCCATCAGCTTGTCGAAGCCGCCCAGCGCCTCGACCAGCTTCTTCTCCTCGTCGCTCAGGTGCTTTTCGGCGAGCCGGCGCAGCCATTCCTCGGGGATGTTGGCGACGTCGACAGCGTCCGGACCGGCGAGCGCTTCGACGCCCTTGAAGACATGCGCGAACACCTGATCGAAACGGTCGATATGGCGCTCGTCCTTCACCAGGGCCGAGCGCGCGAGGTAGTAAAAACCGTCGACGTCGTAGTCGACCAGCCCAGCTTCAAGGCCTTCGAGCAGCGACAGATACTCCCGGAGCGAAACGGGAACCCGCGCGGCTTTCAGTTCAAGGAAGAAGGGGATGAACATCGCCAGACGGCTATCTCTGCCCCTCGATCTTTTCACGCGCGGCACTCGCAATGAAGGCAGAGCGCGTCAGGCCCCGGCGGCTGGCTTCAGTATCGATCGCCGCAAGCAGACCAGCGTCCAACGACAGGTTTGCCCGGACTGACCGACCGGAGTCGATCAGCAGCGGGATCATGACGGCAGACTCGCCTGCGGCGCTATCGATCTCACCTGATCGTAACAAGTCCGCCACCGTTCGTGCTTCGGGTAACGAGACGTGCTTTGCCAACCGAGTTTCGGCCCATTCGCGTATCGCCGATGCTGCATCGGCAATCGCCTCCTCGGGGCTGGCGCCGCCGCCATGGCAGCCCGGGAGGTCGGGGACCCGGATTCCCCAGACATTATCCGCGCCGTCCAGAACTCCGATATAATGCGTCATGCGATCATGCCTCAAATCCATCCGGCGAGCTTGGCGATCGAGCGTGCAACGCCCGGAGATTGCTCGCGGTGCCGCGGCACGATGATGGTCACATTTTCCCGGGTGCTCGTATTTGTCGTGCTTGCCGCCTCCGACGCTCGACCAGCCGTCGCGCAAAAGCCGCGCTATGATCTTGCGCGTGTTAGTCTCAATCAGCGGCACGGCAACTTTCCAATGCGCAATATATTGCGCAGCTGGACCGGTTTCAACCGTTTCACAACAGATCGTACTCGATGAAGCCCGTGCGCCGGGCCACATGGTCGTACAGCCGGCGCGCGGTGGCGTTGGTCTCGTGCGTCATCCAGTAGACGTTCTTCACGCCGATCTTGCCCGCCTCGTCCTGCACCGCTTTGATCAACGCCGCGCCGATGCCCTTGCCGCGCACTTCGGGGTCGGCGAACAGATCCTGCAGATAGCAGGTGTTGACCTCGGACCAACAGGAGCGGTGGTAGAGATAGTGGGTCAGGCCGACGGCCTTGCCCTCAAGCGTGGCGATAAAGCCTTTCGGCTCGAACTCGCCCGCCGTGAACAGGCGTTTCCAGGTGACGTCGTAGACCTCGTCCGGCAGCTTGGTCTCGTAGAAGGTGAGATAGGCGGTCCACAGCCGGCGCCAGTCGGAGCGGTCGGACTGGGCAAGCGGGCGAACGGTGATCTCGGACATGTTTTCCTCCAACGTTTTGGTCGGAAGCTGCGGCAACCGCCGCCTGTCGGCAACGGTCCACAGACGGACAAAGCGCTATTGCTGCCAAGCCTATTGCTGGCGCCTGGCCATGAAGGCCAGGCGTTCGAAGAGGTGCACGTCCTGCTCGTTCTTGAGCAGCGCGCCATGCAGCTTCGGCAACATGTTCTTCGGATCGGCGCGCAGATCCTCCGGCGCGATGTCGTCGGCGACCAGCAGTCGGATCCAGTCGAGCGCTTCGGAGGTGGATGGTTTCTTCTTCAGCCCGGGCACGTCGCGGATCTCGTAGAACTGGGTGAGTGCGGCCCGCACGAGATTCTGCTTGATGCCGGGATAATGGACGTCGACGATCCGGTGCAGCGTCTCGATATCGGGGAAGCGGATGTAGTGGAAAAAGCAGCGGCGCAGAAAGGCGTCCGGCAACTCCTTCTCGTTGTTGGAGGTGATGATGACGATCGGCCGAAATTCGGCGCGGATGGTCTCGCCGGTCTCGTAGACGAAGAACTCCATCCGGTCGAGTTCCTGCAGAAGATCGTTGGGGAATTCGATGTCGGCCTTGTCGATCTCGTCGATCAGGAGAACGACCTTTTTCGGTGCCGCGAAGGCGTCCCACAGCTTGCCGCGTTTGATGTAGTTCTTGATGTCGCTGAACCGGTCGTCACCGAGCTGGCTGTCGCGCAGCCGCGAGACGGCGTCATACTCGTAGAGGCCCTGCTGCGCCTTGGTGGTCGATTTGACATTCCATTCGATGAAATCGAGGTCGAGCGCCGCCGCCACTTGACGGGCGAGTTCGGTCTTGCCGGTGCCCGGCTCGCCCTTGACCAGCAACGGTCGCTCCAGAGCGATCGCGGCGTTGACCGCCACCATCAAATCCTTGTCGGCGACGTAAGCCGCGGTGCCTTCGAAACGCATTTCTTCTCCTGATCGTTGGGCCGCGACCCTAAGGACGCTGGCCGGGCTGTGCAAGGCATGACAACGCTGCAAGGCCCATGACGCAGATTTGCGGCCGCTTGGAGCGGTGTCCTTCTGGCGCTCGGTCAACCATGGGCCTATATTGGTTTTGGCGGTCTGCGCTTCCCGGCAGGAGAAACTTATCCCCGGGGCCTTATCGATCCTTAGGGAGCTGTCCCTGGGAAGACCCGTGGGTTTTCTCACACGGCGCCCACCTACTTTGTAGGCACCCGGGATCGACCTCTCCACCGGTTGTGTGGATCGCCACTCTCCCGTTTTTGAATTTGATGCGGTAGAAAGCGTCGCTCCTGCAACTTCGTCCGGATACGACCTTTTCTAACGTCTGCGCATGACCTCATCAAAAGACCTGAAAAAACAGCTTCGCAAGGAAGCTCTGGCGCGGCGGGATGCGCTGGACGAATTCTGGCGGGTCGAGATCGCGCTCGAAATGGCTGAGACGGCGCGTGACCAGATCGCCGTCGAACCGGGCCAGATCGTCTCCGGCTTCTGGCCGATGCGCTCCGAGGTCGATGTGCGGCCGCTGATGTTCGCGCTGCGCGAGAAAGGCGCCAGGCTTTGCCTGCCGGCGATCCTCGACAAGACAACCATCGTCTTCCGCGAGCTGGTGCGCGGCGCGCCAATGGTCGAGATGGGTTTCGGCACGGTCGGACCGCACGAGGAGGCCGAAGAGCTCGACCCCTCGCTCATGTTTGTTCCGCTCGCAGCATTCGACGCGCGCGGCCACCGCATCGGCTACGGCGCCGGCTATTACGACCGGGCGATCGCCAGGCTGGCCGACAAAGGGCTGGCGCCGCGGCTGATCGGCATTGCGTTCGACTGCCAGGAGGTGTCGCAAGTGCCGGATGAGAACCATGACGTGATCATCCAGGAAATACTCACCGAGAGCGGGTTACGCCGGTTTACCGCCTCTTAGAATATTCCGACCCGCTTCGCGCGATTCCAATCCCTATCCAACAGTATTCCTGCTATCCAATCCAAGTTGAGGTTAGCAAGGGATTTTGTCTTCATGCGATTCATCCTGATGCCGTTTGCTCTGATCGCGGCAGCACTGTTTGCGATGGGATTGCATATCACCGGAACCACCCTGTACCACCAAGCCGCCTGGGGGCAGACGGTCGCTACCGTGACGGATGTCAGTCCTTTCACTGAAATGCACAAAAATGGCCTCGCCATAGAGCGCATCAATGTCGCCCTCGCCTATGTGGTTGACGACGTGCCGATGACTTGGTCCGGAAAGGGAAGCCTTGTCGGTCTCCACGAGGCGTCGATCGGCGACAAGGTGAAATTCTACTACGACCCTGGCGATCCAGCGACCCTCGATACCGCCGGAATGAAGGGCTGGCGCGGCATGCTGTTGATCCTTGCAGGTACCGGCGGCTTCACCGTCTTCTACGTTTGGTTCTTCTGGCTGCGCGGACGGAGCGCGCGTTAGTCGTCGCCTTCGGCTGCTAGGACGGGGCGGTGGTGCCGTATAAGACAATCATGTGATCATCCCGGAAATACTCACCGGGAGCGGGTTGCGCCGGTTCACGCCGCAATTGTAGAACAGCGGTTGAGAAACGCATGATCTTTGCGGAAAGTCATGCAGCTTTTGCTTGGCGGACTTTCGACGCGGGATCGTATGAGACTTCTCTTCCTCGGCGACATGGTCGGAAAAACTGGGCGCACGGCGGTGTGGGAACAGCTGCCGGGCTTGATATCCGACTTCAAGCTCGACTTCGTCATCGTCAATGGCGAGAACGCCGCCGGCGGCTTCGGCATCACCGAGGAGATATTTCGCGAGACGCTCGCGGCGGGCGCGGATGTCGTCACCACCGGCAACCATGTCTGGGACCAGCGCGACGCGCTGGTCTTCGCGCCGCGCGAGGAGCGCTTCCTGCGCCCCTCCAATTTTCCCAAGGGCACGCCGGGGCGTGGTTCCGGCGTCTATATCGCCAGGAACGGCGCGCGGGTGCTGGTCGCCAACATCATGGGGCGCGTCTTCATGCATCCCGAGCTCGACGATCCGTTCCAGGCCGGCGAGCGCGAGCTTGCCGCCTGTCCGCTTGGCGAACAGGCCGACGCAGTAGTGATTGATTTCCATGCCGAGGCGACTTCGGAAAAGATGTGCTTCGCGCATTTCGTCGACGGCCGTGCCAGCCTTGTGGTCGGCACCCACACGCACCAGCCGACCGCCGATCATCAGATACTCAACGGCGGCACCGCCTATATTTCGGACGCCGGCATGTGCGGCGACTATGATTCCTCGCTTGGCATGGACAAGGAAGAGCCGCTCAACCGCTTCCTGTCGAAAGTGCCGAAAGGTCGTTTCGAGGCCGCGAATGGACCGGCGACGCTCTGCGGCGTCGGCGTGGAAATCTCCGACCGCACCGGGCTCGCCGAGAAGATCGCGCCGTTTCGCCGCGGGCCGAGACTCGAGGAAACCGCGCCGTCCTTCTGGTCATGATATTGATATGAGCACCGGTCGTACCTAACTGGCGACGAAACCCGCGAAAACTGCTCTAGATCGTAGAGGGGACGACCTCCATGCAGCTTGTCGAGTTCCTGGCGCCGCACTTTGCCTTTGTCTCCGATCCCACAGCCTGGATCGCGCTGCTGACGCTGGTGGTGCTGGAGGTGGTGCTCGGCATCGACAACCTGATCTTCATCTCGATCCTGACCAACAAGCTGCCGGAAGCGCAGCGCGCCCGCGCCCGCAAACTCGGCATCTCGGCGGCACTGGGCATGCGGCTGGTGCTGCTCGCCACGATCTCGATCATCGTGCAATTGACGACGCCGGTGTTCACGGCGTTCGGGCATGGCTTTTCCTGGCGCGACCTGATCCTGATCGCCGGCGGCCTGTTCCTTGTCTGGAAGGCGACCAAGGAAATCCACCACACGGTCGATCCGCAGGATCATCAGGACTCGATGATGGGCGGCACACTGCAGATGAGCCTGGCCGGCGCGATCTTCCAGATCCTGCTGCTTGACCTCGTCTTCTCGATCGATTCCATCATCACCGCCGTCGGGATGACCGACGAGATCGCCATCATGTACATCGCTGTCATCGTGGCGGTGAGCGTGATGATGCTGGCGGCGACGCCGCTCGCCAACTTTATCGCCAAGAACCCCACAATCGTGATGCTGGCGCTCGGCTTCCTGCTGATGATCGGCATGACGCTGATTGCCGACGGCATGGGCTATCACGTGCCCAAGGGCTACATCTACGCCGCCATGGGTTTTTCCGCGCTGGTCGAGGGCCTCAACATGCTGGCGCGGCGTCGAAAGAAGCAGCGGTCCGGCGGCGGGCATTAAGCGGGCAGGTTGATCTGCCAGGAAACGCCGAAGCGGTCGTTGAGCCAAGCGAAACGGCGGCTGAAGCCGTAATCGTCGGTCGGCATCAGAAGCGCGCCGTCCTCAGCCAGCACCCCGACAATGCGATCGAGTTCGTGCTCGGAGGAACAGTCGACGAAGAGCGAGAACGACGGCGTGAAGGAGAAGGCGTGATGCGCCGGGCTGTTGAAGATCATGACCTCCGTGCCGCCGATCAAGACGCGGGCCAGCTTGAGCGTGCCTTCGGGTCCGTCCTCACCGGCGCCATAGCGTGTGACGTCGACGACGCGGCTTTCCGGAACAGTGTCGCAATAGAGGGTCATGGCCTCCTCGGCCTGACCTTCGAACATCAGGAACGGCGTTACTTTCACGGCCGGGCCTCCTCGCTCAAAGGGAGTCAAATATTGGTCTCGTTGGCCGGCTCGCCTTTCATCTCGGCGCGATAATAGCCGTCGCGCAAATTGATGCCGTATTCGAGATACGCCTTCATGCAGGCGAGCATCTGCGACCAGCCCTCGCAATTGAGGTAGGATTTCTTCAGTCCGACCTCGCCTTCGTGCCAGCCGGCCTCGGCGATGGTAACGAGGGTGCCGCCGTCGTCCAACGGCTCGAAATTCATCTCGATGCGTGTCTTGTAGGCCGGCTTGCCGTCAGTGTCGGCCGCGTCCCAGCGCAGCACGATACGCCTATCCTTGATCACCTCGTCGACCTCGACTGGCACCGTCTTCCACCAGGTGACGGTGGTGCCGGCGACCAGCGGAGCGGAGGCGCCGCCAACGGTGGTGAAATAGCCGCTGAGCTTCGTCGGGTTGACCACGGCGTCGAAGACTTCGGCGACCGGCTTGCCGATGCGTCCGGAAATCCTGAATCCAAGAGACATATCCACAGCTCCTTCCTTGCCTCGTGAAACAATATGTTATAAAAACATAACATGTCAAGCCCAACCTCGGACGATCGTGTTTTCAAGGCCTTGGCGCACTCGCGCCGGCGCGAGTTGCTCGACCGGCTCAAGGAACAGCCGCAGACCACCGGGGCGCTCTGCGAGGCTTTCCCGGACATGGATCGCTGCACGGTCATGATGCATCTGAAGGTGCTGGAAGAGGCCGATCTGGTCGTGGCGAGGCGCGAGGGGCGCGAGCGCTGGAACCATCTCAACGCGCTGCCGATCAGGCAGATCCACGACCGCTGGATCGGCCAATATGCGGGCCATGCGATCAGCATCCTCGACCGGCTGAAGTCGGATCTGGAGGGATGATGCCGCGCTGCAAGGGCAATCTCGGTCTGTCCGCCGTCAGGGTCGACGGTCCGGCTGGACGAATTGAGCCGATTTATCTATAAGCCGGCCATTCCGACAGAGAGCCCCGCGGGCCTTCGCAGGCACGCTTGCAGCGTTCTGAAATTTTGAATTCGAGCATTTGCCGATGCCGGGTGATCGCGCCCGGCCGAGAAATGCTCTAGCCGAACACGACAGGGGTGCCATGGCTGGCCATTCGCAGTTCAAGAACATCATGCACCGCAAGGGCCGCCAGGATGCGGTGCGGTCGAAAATGTTTTCCAAGCTGGCACGCGAAATCACCGTCGCCGCCAAGACCGGCACGCCGGATCCGGCGATGAACCCGCGGCTGCGCCTTGCGGTGCAGAACGCCAAGGCGGTGTCGATGCCGAAGGACAACATCCAGCGCGCCATCAACAAGGCCTCCGCCGGAGATGCCGAGAACTACGAGGCCGTGCGCTATGAGGGCTATGGCCCCGGCGGCGTGGCGCTGATCGTCGAGGTGCTGACCGACAACCGCAACCGCTCGGCGTCCAATGTGCGCGCCGCCTTCACCAAGGCCGGCGGGGCGCTCGGCGAAACCGGCTCGGTGTCGTTCATGTGGAACCGCGTCGGCGAGATCTATTACCCGGCTTCGGCCGGCAGCCCGGACACGGTGATGGAAGCCGCGATCGAGGCCGGTGCTGACGACGTCGAGTCGGACGAGGAAGGCCACACCGTCTATTGCAGCTTCGAAAATCTCGGCGAGGTATCGAAGTCGCTCGAAGCCGCGCTCGGCGAAGCGGAGTCGGTGAAGCCGATCTGGCAGCCGCAGAACAATGTGCCGGTCGATGAAGAACGGGCGCAGTCGCTGATGAAGCTGGTCGCCACTCTCGAGGACGACGACGACGTGCAGAGCGTCTACGCCAATTTCGACGTCGACGACGAAACAATGGCCAAGCTCAGCGCGGCCTGATCGGCTGATCTATGAGCGGAACTCGATCCGACATGAGCGAGAAGCCGCGGCCCGCCATCCGCATCACCTACTGCACGCAATGCCAGTGGCTGCTCAGAGCCGGCTGGATGGCACAGGAGCTGCTCTCGACCTTCGGTACCGATCTCGGCGAGGTGACGCTGGTGCCGGGCACCGGCGGCATCTTCACGATCTCCTGCAACGACCAGCTTATCTGGGAGCGTAAGCGCGACGGCGGTTTTCCGGAGGCGGCGAAGCTCAAGCAGCTGGTCCGCGATGTCATCGACCCGGAGCGCGATCTGGGACACGCCGACCGCAAGACGCACAAGAAGACGGACCCCGCCTGAGGCGGTGTTTTATCCGCTGGCCGCTCTCTTCAAATCAGCGCCAGGATGAAGCAGGCCATCGCCACGATCGCGGTGATGGTGCGGACGTGGTTCCACATTACCCATTGGCGCAGATGGTTCGCCCACACGGCGGCGCCGTTGCTGCTGGCCGGGTCGACGGCGGCCAGCGCGTCGTTGAGCGGCACGTTGAAGATCATGGTCACGATCGGGTTGCCGACGAGATAGATTACGGCGCCGGCAAGCAGCCAGTACGAGCCCGATTGGCTCCAACCCGCGATGGCGGCGGCAATCAGCACCAGACAAATGAGGCCGGTGCCGAAAAGCGCCGTCATGAAGGCGGGCGTAATTACGGTGATGTTGATCGAATTCATCGCTGCGATGCCGGCTGGGACGGGCAGCCTGGCAAGTGCTGCCATGACGAAATTGGAAAAGGCGAAGAAGACGCCGCCGACCACGCCAGAGCCGATCGCGGCAATGAAGGTGAGGGCGGGAAGAATTTTCATCATCTCAGTTACTCCAGACGCCGCTGGCTGCGGTTTCGGTTGCATAGGCGAAGAAGTCTTTCGGCCGGCGGCCGAGCGCGCGCTGCACGCCGTCGGTCAACGTTTCGTTGCGGCCGTCGAGCACCTCGCTGAAGAGCTCGTTGAGCAGCCAGGCGAATTCCGGCGGCAGGTTGTGCGCAGCCACCGTTTCGGTGAATTGGGCTGCGAGATCCGCCGATAGCGGATGTCGCGGCCAGTGGCTTTGCCGATTTCGGCGACGGCCTGAGCAAAGCTCAGCAGACGCGAGCCGGTGAGTTCGTAAAGCTGGCCGGCATGGCCCGGCTCCGTCAGCACGGCTTCGGCGACATCGGCGATATCGTCGACATCGACGAACGGTTCGCCGACAGCGCCGACCGGCAGGGTGACTTCGCCTTCGAGTATGGATTCGATGAGGAAGCCTTCGCTGAAATTCTGCGAGAACCATGAGCAGCGCAGGATCGTCCAATCGGCACCGGAAACCTTGATCATTTCCTCGGCGCGCTGAGCCTCCGTCTCGCCGCGGCCGGAGAGCAGCACCAGCCGCTTGTTGCCGCGCTCGACGGCAAGTTTGGCCAACGCCTCGACAGTTTCGGCGGCGCCCGGCACCGCGATGTCAGGATAGTAGCTGATGTAGACGGCGCCGACGCCGTCGAGGGCCGCGCCCCAGGTGTTCTTGTCCGACCAGTCGAAGGGAGGCGTGCCTGCGCGGGAGCCGATCCGCACCGGGATCCTGCGGGCGATCAACTGTTCGGCCAGCCGCCGGCCGGTCTTGCCGGTGCCGCCCAGGATCAAAATCGGTTTCTGTGATGTGTCGGTCATCTCGATCTCCTCGTTTTCTGAATATGAGTAATCCTCATGTTTGCAAAACGTGATAAACCCTCGTATTTTGTGAGTCAAGCCAGTTTCTCGAGGATCTTTCGGAGGAAGCTCATGCAAGGCAGGGTAGCCGCGAAGCTCGACCAGGAAATCGCAATGCCCCGGCGAGCGCCGACGCAGCAACGCAGCCGCGAGCGGGTCGAGCGGATGCTTGCCGCCGCCGCGGCGCTGATCGCCGAGCAAGGCAGCGATGCCATGCGCATGGGCGAGGTGGCGGAAAGAGCAGGGGTGTCGATCGGCTCGCTCTACCAGTTCTTTCCCGACAAGCGGGCGATCGTCTGGGCGCTGGCCGAGCGCTACACCGCCGAAAGCCAGGCCTGCATCTCGGCGGCGCTGAAGGACGTCAGCGACGCCGAGGGGCTGAAGCGGGCGTTTTCGGAGCTGGTCGACATCTATTACGGGATGTTCCTGGCCGAACCGGTGATGCGCGACATCTGGTCGGGCACGCAGGCCGACAAGGCCTTGCGCGAACTCGAACTGGCCGACAGCCGGGCCAATGCCCGATTCCTCGTCGCGGTGCTGAAGCGGTTGCGTCCCGGCGCAGATACCGTGGCGATGGAGACGGCGGCGCTGCTAGTCTGGCAGATGGGCGAGGCGGTCATGCGGCTGGCGATCTCCGTCGACCGGGAGGAGGGCGACAGGCTGGTCGCGGCCTATAAGCGCATGGCGCTGCGGGAGCTGGTGGAAGGGTAGGTACAAACTGGTCGGGTTTCCCGCAGCGTCTGTGGCCAACAAAAAACCCGCCTCGGAGGCGGGTTTTTGATCTGCGACACGTTTAGAAAGGCTTAGAGGCCGAAACCTTCGAAACGCTTCTTGAACTTCGACAGGCGGCCGCCGCGGTCGAGCAGGGTCTGCTGGCCGCCGGTCCAGGCCGGGTGCGTAGTCGGGTCGATGTCGAGGTTCATCGTGTCGCCTTCCTTGCCCCAGGTCGAGCGGGTCAGGTATTCGGTGCCGTCGGTCATGACGACCTTGATGGTGTGGTAGTCGGGATGGATATCGGCCTTCATTGTCGTGTTCCTGGCTTGCCGGCGCTGGTGACGGGCCGATGGCCTGCGTCGATGCGCCCCTTTTTTAAACTCGAAGCCGCAGCTAATGAAAAGCCACGGCTTCTAAAACGGTCGGCGAGCCTATACATCAGCCGGAATTGAATCACAAGGCCGCGGCAGGCGCATATTGAAGCGCATGACGAACACGCGGCCAGAGGAAACGCTCATGGCGGATATCGGTGTCAGTGGTGACGAGCGCAGGCGCTCGGTCCGGCCGCTCAGGAACCTTTTTCCGTACGTCATGCGGTACCGCAAACTGGCGGTCGGCGCGATCATATCGCTGATCGTCGCGGCAGGGACGACGCTGGCCCTGCCGATGGCCGTGCGGCGCATGATCGATCACGGCTTCCAGGCGGCGGGCACTACCTTCATTGCCGAGTATTTCGCCGCGCTGGTGCTGATGGCGGCCGTGCTGGCGGCGGCGTCCGCCAGCCGCTACTACTTCGTCATCACGCTCGGCGAGCGGGTCGTCGCCGACATCCGCCGCGATGTCTTCTCCCATGTCACGACGCTCTCGCCGGCCTTTTTCGATCGCTCGCAGTCGGGCGAGATCGTGTCGCGGCTTGCCGCGGATACCACGCAGGTGAAGTCGGCGGTCGGCGCCACGGCATCGGTCGCGCTGCGCAATCTCATCCTCGGCGTCGGTGCCGTGGCGATGATGGTCTTCACCAGCCCAAAACTGTCCGGCCTGGTACTGGCCGCCATCCCGCTGATCGTGCTGCCGCTCGTCGCCTTCGGCCGTTCGGTGCGGCGCAAGTCGCGGCTGGCGCAGGATACGCTGGCGGAAGCCACTGCCTATGCCAGCGAGCAGATCGGCGCCGTGCGCACGCTGCAGGCCTTCACCAACGAGAAGCTGGTGACGGGGCGCTTCTCGGCCGCCGTCGAGGCCGCCTTCGAGGCGGCGCGCACGTCGGTCTTCGCCCGCTCCTTTCTCACCTTCTTCGCCATCTTCATGATCTTTTCATCGGTGGTGGCGGTGCTCTGGTTCGGCTCGCGCGACGTGCTTGCCGGCACGATGTCGGCCGGCACGCTCGGCCAGTTCCTGCTCTATTCGGTGTTCGCCGCCGGCGCACTCGGCGCGCTGTCGGAAGTGTGGAGCGAGCTGTCGCAGGCGGCGGGCGCCGCCGAGCGTCTGACCGAGATCCTGGCCGAGAAGCCCGCCATTCAGGCGCCCGCAGATCCGCAGCCGCTGCCGGCCAAGGCCAAGGGCGCGATCAGCTTTGACGATGTCTCCTTCTCCTATCCGGCGCGGCCGGACCGGGCCGCCGTGCATGGGCTGAGCTTCCAGGTGAAGCCCGGCGAGACGGTGGCGATCGTCGGTCCTTCGGGCGCGGGAAAAAGCACCGTCTTCTCGCTTATCCTGCGCTTCTACGATCCGGAGAGCGGCCGTGTCGTCATCGACGGCGTCGATCTGCGCCAGGCCGATCCGGCCGCAATCCGCCAGCGCATCGCCATCGTGGCGCAGGACGTCACCATCTTCGCGGCCAGTGCTGCCGACAATATTGGCTTCGGCCGGCCGGGCGCCAGCGATGCCGAGATCGAGGCGGCGGCAAAGGCGGCGCTTGCCGACGAATTCATCGGCAAGCTTGAAAAGGGCTATGACAGCCAGGTCGGCGAGCGCGGTGTGACGCTTTCGGGCGGCCAGCGCCAGCGCGTGGCGATCGCCCGCGCCATTCTGCGCGACGCACCGATCCTGCTGCTCGACGAGGCGACCTCGGCGCTCGACGCCGAAAGCGAAACGCTGGTGCAGACGGCGCTGGAGCGGCTGATGCGCGGCCGCACCACCATCGTGATCGCCCACCGGCTGGCGACGGTACTCAAGGCCGACCGCATCCTGGTCATGGAAGGCGGGCGCATCGTCGAGGAAGGCACCCACCAAAGCCTTGTCGGCAAGGGCGGCACCTATGCGCGGCTCGCCAAGCTGCAGTTCGAGACCGGAGCGAGCGCCTTCAAGGGCGCGGCGGAGTAGCGCCCGCCGGCAGGCGTTATCAGTCGCCGTACCGCTTGCGCAGGTGCTCGGTGAAGTAAACGGCGTTGAGCTTCTCGCCGGTGGCGCGCTCGAGCAGGTCCGGCGTCGACCAGCGCGAGCCCTGCGACCAGATCTTGTCGCGTCGCCACTCATTGATGGCGCTGAAGTCGCCCTTGGCGAGATCTCCGTCGGCTGACGGATGCTCCCTGGTCAAGGCGGCCCACTGCTGTGCCGCCATCATGGCGCCCAGGGTGTAGGACGGGAAATAGCCGAAGGCGGCGCCCGGCCAGTGCACGTCCTGCATCGGCCCGTCGGCCGGGTTGTCGATGGTCGACAGGCCGAGATAGTCGCGCATCTTGGCATCCCAGGCCTCCGGCAGGTCGGCGGCCTCCAGCCGTCCTGAGACGAGCTCCTGCTCGAGCTCGTAACGCAGGATGACATGCAGCGGATAGGTGACCTCGTCGGCGTCGACTCGGATGAAGCCGCGTTCCACATGATGGACATGCGGCAGGGTGTCGTCGATCGACCAGGCTTCGCCGAGATGCTTCTCGACAACCGGCAGCGCCCAGCGCCAGAAGGCGGGGTTGCGGCCGATCTGCTTCTCGACGAACAGGCTCTGGCTCTCATGCATGGCCATGCCGCGCGCCTTGCCGAGCGGCCAGTGCGACCAGGCTTTCGGCAGATTCTGTTCGTAAAGCGCGTGGCCGGTCTCGTGCAGCACCCCCATCAGCGCCGACAGGAAATCGGAAGTCTTGTAGCGGGTGGTGATGCGCACATCGGTCGGCACGCCGCCGCAGAAGGGATGGTGCGACACCGCCAGCGAGCCATGCGTGAGGTCGAAGCCGACCGCCGCCATCATGGCAAGACCAAGCTCGCGCTGCTTCTCGACGGCGTAGCTGCCGGAGAGCGGCTTGAGCGCATGCTTCGCCAGCCGCGCATCCTGCACGGCCAGCGCATGCGGCAGGAAATCCTTGAGGAAAGCCTTCAGCTCGACGAACACCGGCGTGATGTCGGCGGCGCGGTTGCCGGGATCGTACTGCTCCATCAGCGCGTCATAGGGGGCGAGGCCGAGCGCCTCGGCGCGCAGCGCCGCTTCTTCTCGGACCAGCGCCACGACGCCTTCCAGTGCCGGCAGGAAGCCCGCCCAATCATTCTTGGCGCGCAGGTCGCGCCAGAGCTGCTCGGAGCGCATGCGCGCCGTCGTCTGGCGCTCGACAAATTCGACCGGCAGGCAGGTGAGGTTGGTATATTGCCGGCGCAGTTCCCTCACCGCAGCCTGCTGCTCGTCGTTCAGCGGTTCGGCTTCGGCGGCGGCGATCCAGTCGCCGATCTCCGGCGCGGTAGCCTGGGCGTGCAGCATGCCGGCCAAGGCCGACATCGCCTCGGCGCGCTTCTCGCCGCCGCCAACCGCCATGTGGGTCGCCTCATCGGCGCCGAGGATGGCCAGCGCATGTTCCAGCGCTTCGAGCCTATGGCCGAGTAGATCGAGTTTTTGGAAGGACATGGATGGTTTCCGGCTGCAAAGGGGTTGGCGCGAAAAGATACCAAGGCGCGCAGCTTGGCAACCCTGATCCGCCCGTTCCGGATCAGCCCATCTTGCCTTGCAACAGCGCTGCGTGATCAAAAGTTGGGGCCAACGAGCGGAGGGGACAATGATCGGCAATATCCTGACCGGGCTGGTGGCGCTGATCCACTGCTACATCGTCTATCTGGAGATGGTGCTGTGGGACACGCCGCGCGGCCACAAGGCGTTCAACCTCAAGCCGGACTTCGCCAGCGCCTCGAAAGTGCTCGCCGCCAACCAGGGGCTCTATAACGGCTTTCTTGCTACAGGCCTGATCTGGGGGCTCTATCTCGGCACCGGCGGGTTCCAGATCAAGATGTTCTTCCTGCTTTGCGTTGCCGTCGGCGGCCTCTATGGCGGGGCGACCGTCGGCCGCAAGATCCTGTTCGTCCAGACGCTGCCTGCGGTGCTTGCCATTATCGCGCTTTGGCTCGGCCGGTGACTGAAAAAAGGACGCCCTCGGGCCAGGTCCCTCGGGCGCCAGATCGTCCCTTCCTGGTCTCGAAACGGCAGTCGCGGACCGAAACCGCTCAGCCGTTCGGATAGTGACCGCCGTCGGCGCCGTCGCCCATCAGGAAGCCGCTGCCGGTATCGGTTCTCAGCTTCTGGTCGACATTGTCGAGACGGCGCAGCAGATCGTGATATTGCGCAGCCGGAATCCTGCCGTGATCCGAAGCGGCTACGTGCTCGGCCACCTGGCTGATGTGCGCGGCGCGCATATGCAGTTGCTGCGCTTCCGAGGCCGAGATGTCGTTTGCTTGCCGCGCGTCGGCGATGCCCTGATCCACACCCTGGACCTGCTCGATCAGGCTGGTCACCCGCGGTCCGGTGAAGTCGGTTGGATCGGTTGCGTCGAGAGCGCCCTTGTGATGTCCGGCGGCGTAGGCGCCGGCGAGCGGAGCGGCGATCAGAACCGCGGCGAGAGTTGCAGTCTTGAGAGATGTTAAAGCGCGCATGACGGCGCGTCCTCCTGCTGGGGAAGGAGCGGCCATCCCGCTCTGCTTCCGAGCTAGTGGGCCGTCCGGTTCCGTCGCGTCGCGATGGGAGGCATCGCCGGCGGTTCCCGGCCCTGCGCAGCAAATTAGGGCCGCCAAGTCGCCGAGTGTAATTAATAAAAGATAATGTTTTCAGGCCTTGCCGGCGAGCTTCTGCGCGCTAGAGTTGAGCCTGCGAACAAATTCGCGTGAGTTCGCGTTATGCCGGATCAACGTTCGGTGAGCTTCAGTTCAATTCGGCGATTCTTGCTGCGCGCCTCATCCGTGTCGGCCGGATCAAGCGGCTGGAATTCGCCGAAGCCGGCGGCTACCAGCCGGTTCGCCGGCACGCCGTTCTCGATCAGGAACTTCACCACCGAGGTCGCACGGGCGGTCGACAGCTCCCAATTGTCGCGATAGCGGCCGGTGCCGGACAAGGGCTTGTTGTCGGTGTGGCCATCGACGCGCAGCACCCAGCTGATCTCGGGCGGGATTTCCCTCTGCAGCTCGATGACGGCATCGGCGAGCTTCTTCATCTCGACCTTGCCGGCATCGTTGATCTCGTCGGAGCCGGTCGGGAACAGCACTTCCGACTGGAAGACGAAGCGGTCGCCGACGATGCGGATGTTCTCGCGGTCGGCGAGGATCTCGCGCAGCCGGCCGAAGAAATCGGAACGGTAGCGGTTGAGTTCCTGGACGCGCTGCGCCAGCGCCACGTTCAGGCGGCGGCCGAGGTCGGCAATCTTGGTGTTGGACTCGCGGTCGCGCTGCTCGGACACGTTGAGCGCGTCCTCGAGCGCCGCGATCTGCTTGCGCAGTGCCGCGATCTGCTGGTTGAGGATCTCGACCTGGCTCAGCGCTTGCTGGCTGATCTGGCGCTGGTTGCTGAGTTCGCCGGACAGCGCGTCCGCCCGCTTGTTGGCCGCGTCGCCGGCGCCGGCACCCTGTTCCAGCAATTGCTGAAGGCGGCTCTTTTCCGCCTCCGCCGCCGACAGCGAGGCCTGCAGATTGGCGAGCGTATCTTCCTTGTCCTGGCTGTTCGAGCGCTCCAGCGCCAGCAACTGCGTCAGCTCGTTGATCTGCGAGTTGAGGCGGCTGAGCACGGTGTCCTTGCCGGAGATTTCGCGGCTGAGCAGGAATTGCGCCAGCACGAAGACCGTCAGCAGGAACATGATGGCGAGCAGAAGCGTCGACAGCGCGTCGACGAAGCCGGGCCAGTAGTCGATGCGGCGATCGGCGCGCCGCCTTGCCAGCGCCACGTCAGTGCACTCCGGTCTTCTTCAGGGCATCAGCGATCTTTTCCAGCGTGTTGCGCATCGCCTTCTGTTCGTCCGACTGCGCCTCGACCCAGTCGCGCATGATCTGCTGTTCGGAGCGCATGTTCTTGACCAGTCCGGAAATGCCGTCCGCCAGGTTGGCCATAGCGGTGGCGACGCGCGGGTTGGAGCCGCCGCCATTTTCCTGCAGGCTGCGCAGCCGTTCCGACAGCAGGCGGATCTCCTCCGACGGCTCGGCGCGCGCCGATTCCGACACGACGATATCGGACGAGAGATCGGTGACCGAGGACAGCCAGTTCTCGAGTTCGGTGTAGAAGCGGGTCTGGGCGCGGCCGGCCTGCAGGTCGAGAAAGCCGAGCACCAGCGAGCCGGACAGGCCGAACAGCGAGGACGAGAAGGCCGTGCCCATGCCGGCGAGCGGCGCCGAGAGGCCCTGCTTGAGCGCGTCGAGTACGGCGGCGGCATCGCCGCTGCCGGGGTCGAGCGCCTCGATCGTCTCGCGGATTGAGGCGATGGTGTTGAGCAGGCCCCAGAAGGTGCCGAGCAGGCCGAGAAACACCAGCAGTCCGACAAGATAGCGCGAGGTGTCGCGGCTTTCATCGAGGCGCGTGGCGATGGAATCGAGCATGGTGCGCATCGAAGAGGTCGAGAAGGCGATCGTCGACGAGCGGCCGATCATCGCCTTCATCGGCGCCAGGAGCACCGGCTCGGTGGTCTCGGAGCCGGCGCGGAAGGAGTTGACCCAGCGCACCTCTCTGAACAGCCGGCCGACCTGGGCGAAGGCGAGCAGGATGCCGACGGCGAGCACGCCGATGATCAGCCCGTTGAGGCCGGGATTGCTGGAGAAGGCGGAGGAGATCTGGCGGGTGAGGATGGCGGCGATGAAGGCGACGATGACCAGGAAGATCACCATCGTGAGCAGGAAGACCTGCGGGCTCGACAGTTTGTGCGGATCGTAGACCAGGACATCCGAGCGCCTGCCGAAGGATCTGAGAAAAGCCATCCGTGCCCCGTTTCCGATGCCACCCGCCGCAGAATTGCCGCGACTCTAAACGGAATTGTGACCAAATTGAATGGTGCTTGACAATATCGCCCCGCGCGGGTCGTTTCAAAAACGGCTGATGACCAGACAGTCGACCATGGCGGCCAGGTGCAGCCCGGCGCCGGTGACGACGAAGCCATGCCAGACGGCATTGTGGAAGCGCAGGCCTTTCCAGGCAAAGAAGATGACGCCCAATGAATAGACGATGCCGCCCGCGACCAGCAGCATGACGGAGGCAGGCGGCAGCGTCGCGGCCAGCGGTCCGGCGAGCACGACGCCGCTCCAGCCGATGGCGAGATAGAAGAGGATCGCCAGCCGGTCGTAGCGCCCGGGCAGGAACATCTTGATGGCGATGCCCATTGCCGCCGCGCTCCACACGATAACGATCATCGGCATGGCAAGCGCGGACGTGTGGAGCTGGGCCAGGAAAGGCGTGTAGGTGGCGGCGATCAGCAGATAGATCGCGGCATGGTCGAAGCGGCGCAGGATCCACTTCGCCGGCCACGAAATCGGCCACAAATTATAGGCCAGCGATACCGACAGCACGGTGAGCAGCGACACAACGTAGAAGACGGCGGCGACATACTCACCCGGGCCGGAATGGAAGGCGGCTAAAGCCAGGAAGGCAGAGCCGGCGGCGATCGCCAGCACGATGCCCACAGCATGGACGATGCCATCGGCGATCATCTCGGCGCGTGAATAGTGCCAGCGGCCGACAAAGGGGATTTCGATCGTTGTATTTGCGCGAGCGTCGTTCATGAATGATCCTGCAACCATAATCTGGGCAGTCGCGGATCAGTATTTCAAGCTTCGGTTGCGGTTTTGCGACGAGCGCGCTGCGCGTCCTTTCGACGCGCAAAGGAGGCTGCAGCCCTTTGATTTGCGCTTATCCGTTCCGAACCGGAGGTCAGCGAATCAATTCCGATTTCGGGGTGATGCGATAGGGGCGCTTCAGCGCGCAGCCAGCGGCTTCTTTACCGTCTTCAAGAGGGCGCGTTGGATAAGCTCGTTGCCGGCGACGATGGAGCCGGCCTCCAGCATGTCCTGCCCGCCATCCATATCCGAAACGAAGCCGCCCGCTTCACGGATGAGCAGGGCGCCGGCGGCGATGTCCCAGGCCGAAAGGCCGGTTTCCCAAAACCCGTCCATGCGGCCGGCCGCGACATAGGCGAGATCGAGCGAGGCTGAGCCAAGGCGGCGGACGCCGGAGACCTCGGCCATGACATTGCGCAACTCGATCAGGAAATTGCCGTGCTGGCCGCGCCCAAGATGCGGCACGCCGCAGCCGATCACGGCATCGGTGAGCTTGGCGCGTCCGGCGACGCGCAGCCGGCGGTCGTTCATGAAGGCGCCGCCGCCGCGCTCGGTGGTATAGAGCTCATCCATGGCCGGATTGTAGACGACACCGGCGACGATCTGGCCCTGGCGCTCGAGCGCGATCGAGACCGCGAAGAGCGGGATGCCGTGGAGGAAGTTGGTCGTGCCGTCGAGCGGGTCGACGATCCAGCGATGCTGGCCGTCCTCGCCGTCGACGGCGCCGCGCTCCTCCATCAGGAAGGCGTAGCCCGGCCGCGCCTTCGACAGTTCGGTAAAGACGATCTCTTCGGCCTTGCGGTCGGCCTGGCTGACATAGTCGCCAGGCCCCTTCATCGAGACCTGCAGGTTCTGCACCTCGCCGAAATCGCGCGACAGCGACCGGCCGGCCTTCATCGCGGCCTGGACCATGACATTGAGGAGAGCGGAACGCGCCATTCTTCTTCTTCCTGTGTTGGCCGTTTTATTCTGCGCGACGCACGTAAGTGATCTCGTTGGTGTCGACGATGATGCGCTCGCCCGCCGAGATGAAGGGCGGCACCAGGACGCGGACCCCGTTTTCCAGCACTGCAGGCTTGTAAGAGGACGCCGCCGTCTGGCCCTTCACCACGGGGTCGGCCTCGGTGATGGTCAGCGTCACCTGGTCGGGCAGCGAGATGCCGATCGGCCGCTCCTCATAGAGCTGGACCGTGACCATCATGCCGTCCTGCAGGAACGCGGCGCGCTCGCCGACGAAATCCTTGTTCAGTTCGAGCTGCTCGTAGCTTTCGGTGTCCATGAAAACCAGCGCGTCGCCCTGCTCGTAGAGGAAGGAGAAATCCTTCATCTCCAGCCGGATCTGCTCGACGGTCTCGGCCGAGCGGAAGCGCTCGTTGAGCTTGGTGCCGTTGATCAGGTTCTTCAGCTCGACCTGGTTGTAGGCGCCGCCCTTGCCGGGCTTCACGGTGTTGGTCTTGACCGCGACCCAGAGGCCGCCGTCATGCTCGATGACATAGCCGGGACGGATTTCGCTGCCACTGATCTTGGCCATGTTGAACTGATCCGGAATGAGATTTTTGGCGCGGAGCGCGCTTTGGCGCCTCCAAGACCACAAATCGCATTGAGTGGCAAGGGAGGGCGTCGCGAACGCTCATGGAGATGGCCGATGCCGTGAGCCGTCTTTTCAGGGCAGCCGGTTCGCCTTCTGCAGCGCCTGCTTGGTCTGACCGTCGTCGAGGCCTTGCAGGAAATCGTCCATCTGCGGGTCGATCAACCCGGCGCGCCGGGCGACGATATACCAGGCTCCGGCCAGGATCAGATCGGGGTCGGTACCGATGCCGCCCATATAGAGTTTGGCGAGGCGGTTCTGGGCGGCGACATTGCCGCCTTCGGCCGCGCGCCTCATCCAGGCAAAGCCCGATTTCAGGTCGCGATCGCCGCCGCGCCCCTCGATCATCCATGCGGCGAGGTCAAGTTGCGCGGTGTCGTAGTTCTGCCGGGCGGCCTGCGCCAGCAGGGTGCGTGCCTTGGCGTCGTCGCGCGGTTTTCCGCCGGCGCCGTTGGCGTAGATTTGCGCCATCGCGTACTCGGCGTCGGCAAGGCCGGTACTGGCGGCGCGCTCATAATACACAGCCGCCTTGGCGATGCCGGCATCGCCCGGATCCTGCTGGACGAGCAATTGGGCGAAGTTGAACTGGGCCAGGCGGTTGCCCGCCTCGGCGGCGGCCTGCATCAGCGCATAGGCTTCCTTGGCGTCCTTCTTCACATAGCGTCCGTCGAGCAGCATCAGCGCATATTGGAACTGTGCTTCCGGCACGCCCTGCTCGGCGGCGAGCCCATACCATTTCGCGGCCTCTGCCGCGTTGAGCGGCACGCCCAGCCCACGCGACAGGATCTCGGCGACCAGTGTCTGCGCCGCGGGGTCGCCGTTCTTGGCCCGCACCAAGGCAAGGTTGTAGGCGGTCTTATAGAGGCCGCGCTGGAAGGCGCCGTAGGCGGCGTCCGGGAGCTTGGCGCCGAAGCGATCGGGATTGATGGTATCGGCCGATGGCGGTTGAAGCGTTGCCGGCTGTGGCAGCGGTGTTTCGATCGGCTTATCGGCATGGGCCGCGCCAGTATTCGGGGCGGCAGCATTCGGGGCGCCGGTATTTGGGGCGCTTATATTCGGAATGCTTGTATTCGGGGCGCCGCTAGCAGGGGCGCTTGTATCCGGCGCGCTCGTGTCGGGTGTGGTCGTGTCCGGTCTGGGCTGCGGCACCGGCGGGGTCTCGGCGGCCAGCGCAGCGGCCGCCTGGATCGTCAAGGCAGCGGCCAACGCCGCGAAGGAAAGCCTGGGCCAGCGCACGTCAGTCCTCGAAGCGCGGCGCGATTTGGTCGAGCAGCGCGTTGGCCGCGGCGACCGCCGCGCGCGGATCGAGTCCGTCGGCGAAGACGGCGCTGGAGAGCGCCACGAACTCGGCGCCGGTGGCCGCTACCGTTTCCACCGACGCAAGCTCGGAGCCGGCCATCACGATGCAAGGAATCTGGATCATCTGGGCCCACCATTCACCGAGAGCGAGATTGCGGTGGTGCGGCTCGGGCTTGTTGTCATAGCCGAAGCGGCCGAAGAACATGTAGTCGGGCCGCTCCTCGCCGAGCTCCAGCGCCTCGTCGCGGGTCTTGGCGCCGCCCGCCCCGACCATCATCCTGTCGGCCAAGCGCTCGATCGTCTCGGCCAGTTCCTGGCGGTTTGCCTCGACATGGATGCCGTCGGCATGGACGCGGCCGGCGATGCGGCTGTCGCCGGCGATGATGACGGCGACGCCGGCTGCCTGCGCGATCGGCACGATCTTCTCGGCGAAGGCCTGGAAGGCGGCGTCATCCATGCCGTTTTCGGGCAGGATCAGCGAGGCGACGTCGCCGCCGTCGAAGGCGGTGCAGATGTGCTCGGGAGCTACAAGCGGCGGCGCGATCAGCACGATTCGGCAGCGATTGGGCGGGGTTGCTTCATTCATCGGTCTTCGATCCCGGTTTTCGCCTATGCCGGGCGAACATGGTGGCATTGCGGCATAGAGCAAAGCGTCCGGCTTGAACAGGAGGCGGGCGAAGATCGCCGCTGAAAAGCGTCGCGGCAGCAGCGGCTTGCGCCAATCTTCAAGGACTGACAGACGGCCTGTTGAAGCTCCTGATGGACGCTAACGAAACGACCGCTAGGTTAGCAAGCGAAAGCACGGGAAGAGCATGGCGCAAAATATCTACGACAAGGCCGATTTCTTCGAAGGCTACAGCCGTCTGCATCGTTCGGTGGAAGGGTTGGACGGCGCGCCCGAGTGGCCGGTTCTGCGCGCCATGCTGCCGAAGGTGGGTGGTCTAAGCATCGTCGATCTCGGTTGCGGCTTCGGCTGGTTCTGCCGCTGGGCGGGGGCGCACGGAGCCAAGCAGGTTCTGGGCCTCGACCTGTCGGAAAGGATGCTCGCCCGAGCACGCGCCGCCGGCTCCGACGAAGCCATAGCCTATGAGCGCGTCGACCTCGACGAGCTCAGTTTGCCGAAGGCGCGCTTCGACCTCGCCTATAGCTCGCTTGCCCTGCATTATGTCAGCGATGCCGCGCGGCTGTTCGCGACGGTTTACCAGGCCCTGGTCCCTGGCGGGTTCTTCGTCTTCTCGACGGAGCATCCGATCTTCATGGCTCCAAGCAATCCGGGCTGGTCCGTGGACGCCGCAGGAAGGAACGTCTGGCCCGTCGATCAGTATCTGGTGGAAGGGCCGCGCACGACCGACTGGTTCTCCGAGGGCGTGGTGAAGCACCACCGCACACTCGGCACCACGCTCAACAACCTGATCCAGGCCGGGTTCACCATCGGCCGCGTGGAGGAATTCTGTCCAACTGAAGGGCAGATCGCCGCCAGGCCTGAACTGGCCAAAGAGGTCGAGCGGCCGATGTTTCTTCTGGTTCAGGCGCGACGATGAGAGGTCGGCGGCATCGCCGGCGCGGGTGCGTCAAATATCCAGCTTGTAGCCGATGTGGCTCGCCTTGAAGCCGAGCCGTTCGTAGAAGCGGTGCGCGTCGAGCCGGCTCTTGTTGGTCGTCAGCTGCACCACCCTGCAGCCGCGCTCGCGGCATCTTTCGATCGCCCATTCCAGCAGGCGATGCCCGAGCCCGTCTCCGCGCCGGCTCGCCGCGACGCGCACCGCCTCGATCTGGCCGCGCCAAGCGCCCTGCAACGACAGGCCCGGGATAAAACTGATCTGCAAGGTGCCGATGACTTCGGCGCCGTCCGTCATCACCGCCAGGAAATGGTTCGGGTTGCCGTCTATGGTCGCGAAGGCGTCCTGATAGGCTTGCGCCAAAGGCACGCTTGCATTCTCGCGGGCGCGGCCAAGCGCGTCATCGGCAAGCATCGCGACGATCGCCGCAAGATCGGCTTTGTCCGCGCGGCGGATCAGGACTTCGCTCATCGTCAAACCTCATGCTGGGCGGGTGACCTTTTGCATGGCCCGCCGCCAGCCGCAAACTCGGCAGGCCGGATTACGGACAGTTGATCGCGCGCCGACCGGCTGACGGGCGCGCTTCGGCTATCGCGGTCTTTCGCTTTGTGGTCTATTGCAAGTCTCCCGCCATCCTCCAGCCGTTTCTTGTCCCCGTATTTCCCATGTCAGGCCTGCTCAGCGATCCCTGGTTCTATGCCGCCGCCATTCCGGCGGTCATCCTCGTCGGCCTGTCGAAGGGGGGCTTCGGCGGCGCCGTGGGCTTCGTCGGCGTGCCGCTGATGGCGCTGGCCATCCCGCCGGTGCAGGCGGCGGCCATCCTGCTGCCGATCCTTTGCCTGATGGACATCGTTTCGGTGTGGACATGGTGGGGCGTCTATGATCGCAAGATGCTGGTCGACATGATGCCCGGCGCCGTCATCGGCATCGGCCTCGGCTGGCTGACGGCGGCCCTGGTGACGGAGGAAATGGTGCGGCTGATCGTCGGCGCGGTCGCGCTGGTCTTCGTCCTGCGCTGGATCTATCTGCAGTTTCGCCACGGCGCCGACCACGAGGTGGAGCCGAACCGCATCGCGGCGGCGTTCTGGGGCATCGTTGCGGGCTTCACCAGCTTCGTCGCCCATGTCGGCGGCCCGCCCTTCCAGGTCTACGCGCTGCCGATCCGGCTCGACCCGAAGGTGCTGTCAGGGACGGCGGCGATCTTCTTCGCCGCTACCAACGCGCTGAAGCTCATTCCCTATTTCGCGCTTGGCCAGTTCGACAGCACCAATCTCACCGCATCGTTTGCGCTGATGCCGCTGGCGCCGCTTTCCACCATCGCCGGCGCCTGGCTGGTGCGCCGCATGCGGCCGGAGGTGTTTTACCCGTTCACATACGCGACGGTGGCGGTGGTGGCGCTCAAGCTGCTCTGGGACGGTGTTGCCGGCCTGATGTGACGGGCAGGGCGGCGCACCGGCCGCCCGCCACAGAAGGGTCAAGCGGCGCTCGGCACCAGCTGGCGGCCGCCGCCAAGCGCCAGCGCTGCGCCGGACGCGATCACCAGCACCATGCCGGCGAGGATGCCGATGTCGTGAAGCGTAGGCTTCAGCACCATGTCGGCGATGATCACCAGCATCACCGCGTAGTCGAAACGCGCCCAGCGCATCATGCGCTGGCCGATGGCGAGAACCGCCGGCGTCACGCCTTCCTTGGCGACCATGGCGCCCATCCGCTCGCCGGTCGGCTTGAAAACGAGCATGCCGATCGAGAAGGTCGTGGCGTAGCCGACAAGGCCGATGATGATCCACAGGTCGGAAAAGCCGACCCAGAAGCCGCACATGATCAGGCCGAAAATCAGGGTGAGCATCGACATCGGCGCGAAGAAGCGGCCGCCGAGCTCGCCGCTCGCCCGCATCGCTTGCAGCTTGTCCTGGATGTTGCCGGCGCGCTCGGCGAGCACGCCGAGCAGGAACAGGACGAAGCCGCCGCCGACCCACAGGATGGCCGAGACGACGTGAAGGAATTTGACGATCGAATACCAGTCCATGGTGTGCTCCTGCATTTCTTGATCGGTGACGGCGTCGACTGCGCCAGCCATTGAGAGGAGCGGGCGTTTAGCGCGGAGCGTGTTTCGAAACGATGTCGCGGCGGCGGGACCGATGTTTCGGCGCCGCCATATGCATCCAGGGCTGGATGGCGCGGGAGGGAGCCGGGCCGTCCCGTTCCGGCACAGGAAAAGTCCGTTCGCTTGAAAATTCCGCGCGGCGTTAAGGCTTCATTAAGCTTTACAGGCGTTTACTAGGACCCATCCAGTTTGTCTGGATTCTTACCGAGTGGTTGGAGCCACTTTGTTTGACGCCTCCCTGTTAAACTCCTGAGAGCCGCCTTATCCGCGGCTCTTTTTTTGCGCGTTGGCCGCCGGCGGGCAGCGCGCCTCGGCGTTAACCGTTTGTTAAACATGCGCTTGCCTTCATGGGCATCGAAGCGCATTTTCAAGCCTCAGTCGTTTAAGGGTGCAGGCCGTATCGGCAAGGATGCCGAATCGGCTTGCGGCAGTGCAGGGGCGTATCGATGAACGAGCCTTCGAAGGGCAGCGCGAAAACCATAAAGCTCGCGGAGCGCCGGGTTTTCTCCCAATCCTTCAAGCCGCTTTACCAGGAGGGCATGGGCCTGGTCGAACAGGCGGCCGAATATCTTGACGGCAAAGGCAGGCTCGAAGCCAAGAAGCTGTCGCGCACGGCGGCGACGCTCTATGCGGCCGAATCGATGCGTCTTACCACGAGGCTGATGCAGGTCGCCTCCTGGCTGCTTTTGCAGCGCGCGGCCAATTCCGGCGAGATGACCCGCGACCAGGTCGCCTCGGAAAAATCCAAGGTGCGGCTCGATACCGCCTCCGCGCATGACGAGGCGCTGGGCTGGAGCGAATTGCCAAAGGACTTCCTGGACCTGGTGAGCCGGTCGCTGCGCCTGCAGGCGCTGGTGAAGCGCATGGACGAGGAGATCTACGGCGGCGCCATGCACGACACGCCGGCCGCCGGCCGCCGCGCCAACCCGGTCTCCGATCAGATCAGCCTGCTGAACACGGCCTTCGCCCGCGGCTAACAGGCTGCTCCAAAATTCGCTCTGATGGCCATCTGGCGCCGTTTCTTGCGCGTCCGGTGCTCGCATACCAAAGCACGCTCCGCACCGGTTTTCGAGAACGCCGCCTTACGACTCATCGGATCGAATTCTGAAGCAGCCCATCCCCGGCACAGGCTGTTTCTGGTTTGTTCACAATTCACTGGCATCGCCATGCGCCGAGGTTAGACTTGGCGCATGGGGGAAGCGATTCGCATCATCGGCATCGATCCGGGCCTGAGGCGCACCGGCTGGGGCATCGTCGAGAGCCTCGGCAATTCGCTGCGCTTCGTCGCCTCCGGCACCGTGCGTTCCGACGACAAGGCGCCTCTCGCAACGAGGCTCTGCCAATTGCATGATGGGCTCGCCGAAGTGCTGCACCAGGCCATGCCGCACGAGGCGGCGATCGAGCAGACCTTCGTCAACAAGGATGCCACAGCAACGCTGAAGCTCGGCCAGGCGCGCGGCATCGCCATGCTGGTGCCGGCGCGCGCCGGGCTGGCGGTAGCGGAATACGCGCCCAACGCGGTCAAGAAGGCGGTGATCGGCGTCGGTCACGGCGAGAAGAAGCAGATCCATATGATGGTGAAAGTGCTGATGCCGAAAGCGGTGTTCGAGACCGACGATGCCGCCGATGCCCTGGCCATCGCCATATGTCATGCGCATCACCGTCAAAGCGTCGCCTACCGAATGGCGGCGCTGGCCGGGTAGTGTTCTTGACTTGTTCTCATTTGCGCAGTAAGTAATACCTTCGGAGTATTACCATGCGTGTGACCACCAAAGGGCAAGTCACGATCCCCAAACAAATAAGGGACCACTTGGGCATAGGCCCGGGTTCGGAGGTCCAGTTCGTGGCTACGGACGAGGGCGCCCGGCTTGTCGCCGTCAACGAAAACATTTCGGAGGAGGAAGCTGCCCGCAAATTCAAAGAGGTCCTCGGCAAGATGGAGGGGACGCTGGATTTGGGCGGCATGACGACGGACGAGTACATGGAGTGGTTGAGGGGACCACGTGAAAATCTCGACGTTGATTGACACAAACGTGCTCATTGACGTCTGGGGTCCGGCTGGGCCGCTGACGGAATGGTCTTCGTCCGCGATTATCTCCTGCCGACGCGATGGCGCGTTGGTCATCAACAGCATCGTCTGGTCCGAGCTTGCTCCCCTTGTTGCTTCCGAAGCAATGCTGAGGAAAGCAGCCGAGAGGCTTGAAATGGATCGCGAGTTTTTGCCCTGGGAAGCCGCATTCTTGGCTGGGGTGGCACATTCCCGTTATCGGCGGGCCGGCGGTGTTCGAGAGCGGACCTTGCCGGATTTTTTCATTGGTGCTCATGCGGCCGTTGCTGGTCACCGCCTATTGACGCGCGACGCTCCTCGCTATCGCAGCTATTTTCCCGACCTCGAAATCGTCTCTCCGGAAACGCATCCATGAAGGCCAGGACATGATCGGCAAGCTGAAGGGCACGCTGGATGAGATCGACGAGGATTCCTGCGTCGTGGACGTGCACGGCGTCGGCTATGTCGTCCATTGCTCGGCTCGCACGCTTGCCGCGCTGCCGTCCCCCGGCGAGGCGGTGGTGCTGTTCATCGAGACCTATGTGCGCGAGGACATGATCCGGCTATACGGCTTTCAGACCCCGCTCGAGCGCGAGTGGTTCCGCCTTTTGATGAACAATGTGCAGGGCGTCGGCGCCAAGGTGGCGCTGGCCGTGCTGTCGACGCTGGCGCCCGCCGACCTCGCCAATGCGATCGCGTTGCGCGACATCGCCATGGTGTCGCGCGCACCGGGCGTCGGCAAGAAGGTGGCCGAGCGCATCGTCACCGAATTGCGCACCAAGGCGCCGGCCTATGCGGGTGCCGCCACCGGCACGATCAGCCTCAAGCAGGAGCTTGGCGAAGGCGTGGCGGCAGCACCCATCACCGACGCAGTCTCGGCGCTGGTCAATCTCGGCTATTCGCGCGACATCGCCGCCAATGCGGTGGCCGCGGCCCTAAAGTCGGCCGGCGAAGGGGCGGATGCCTCGAAGCTGATCCGCTTCGGCCTGAAGGAACTGGCGCGGTGAGGCGGCGCTTGTCCCGGTCCTTGCCGTATGCAAGGAAGACCGCATGAGCCTTTCGCCCCGTCTCATTGCCCCCGACAAGCGCGGCGAGGATGCCGACCAGAGCTTGCGGCCGCAGTCGCTTGACGAGTTCGTCGGCCAGGCTGCGGCGCGTGCCAATCTCAAGGTCTTCGTCGATGCCGCCAAGAGCCGCGGCGAGGCGCTCGACCATGTGCTGTTCGTCGGCCCGCCGGGGCTCGGCAAGACGACGCTGGCGCAGATCATGGCGCGTGAGCTCGGCGTCAATTTCCGCTCGACGTCGGGGCCGGTCATCGCCAAGGCCGGCGACCTTGCGGCGCTGCTCACCAATCTCGAGGAGCGCGACGTGCTCTTCATCGACGAGATCCACCGGCTCAATCCGGCGGTGGAAGAAATCCTCTACCCGGCGATGGAGGATTTCCAGCTTGACCTCATCATCGGCGAGGGGCCGGCGGCGCGCTCGGTCAAGATCGATCTTGCCCGCTTCACGCTGGTTGCGGCGACAACCCGGCTCGGACTTTTGACGAATCCTCTGCGCGACCGTTTCGGCATCCCAGTCAGGCTCAATTTCTACACGGTCGAGGAACTGGAGCAGATCGTGCGCCGCGGCGCCCGCATCCTCTCGATGCCGCTCGGTGACGACGGCGCGCTGGAGATCGCGCGCCGCGCTCGCGGCACGCCGCGCATTGCCGGACGTCTGTTGCGCCGGGTGCGAGACTTCGCCTCCGTCGCCGGAAACGGCCATGTCGATAAACGCATTGCCGACGAGGCGCTGACCAGGCTGGAAGTCGACGGGCTCGGCCTCGACGCGCTCGACCGCCGGTATCTCTCGATGATCGCCCGCAACTTCGGCGGCGGACCGGTCGGCATCGAGACGATCGCGGCTGGGCTGTCGGAACCGCGCGACGCCATCGAGGACATCATCGAGCCCTATCTGATCCAGCAGGGCTTCATCCAGCGCACGCCGCGCGGCCGCGTGCTGACCGCCAATGCCTGGCGGCATCTCGGCCTTGAAGCACCGAAAGACCTCGCGCAGCAGCAGATCAGCCTGTTCCAGGAAGAGTAACGGACATTTGTTCGTCGGACGCGCCTTGAAGGGCTTCCTGCGCGCAATCTCCCCAGCTCCGCCAAGCTGAAGGCACAATTGCAGCCTCTAAGGCAGCTTGACGCATTTCCGGGGGTCGGGGCTGACCGATGATCACCAGACGTGGCTTTCTGCGCCTCATCGGCGGATCGTTCCTGTCCATGGTGTCGTTGAGCGCCTATGCGGTCGGCATTGAGCCGATGCTGCTCGCCCATGTGAAACGCTACTCGCTGACGCCGCCGCACTGGCCCGCGGGCCTCAAGCTGCGCGTCGCAGCACTGGCCGACATTCATGCCTGCCATCCCTGGATGACGTCGGAGCGGATCGCTTCGCTCGTCGAACGGACGAATGCCCTGCAGCCAGACCTGATCGTGCTGCTCGGCGACTATGTCGATGGAATGCGGCTGGTCACGGCCGAAGTGTCTGCACCGGAGTGGGCCGCCGCTTTGTCAGGGCTGAAGGCGCCGCTCGGCGTGCTCTCGATCCTCGGAAATCACGACTGGTGGCACGATCATGCGGCGCAACTGGCCAAGGCCGGGCCGACGGCCGCGCGCAGGGCACTGGAGGGCGTCGGCATCCCGGTGCTGGAAAACGACGTGGTGCGGCTGGAGAAGGACGGGCATGGCTTCTGGATCGCCGGACTTGCGGACCAGCTGGCAATCCGGCCGAGCAAAGCCCTGGGCCGCCACGGCTTCAAGGGTCTCGACGACCTCGGCGGGACGCTTGCCAAGGTGCAAGGCGACGAGCCGATCATCCTGCTCGCGCATGAGCCGGACATCTTTCCGAAAGTGCCTTGGCGAGTTTCGCTGACGCTTTCGGGCCACACCCATGGCGGGCAGGTGCGGCTGTTCGGCTATTCGCCGGTCGTGCCATCCGACTTCGGCAACCGCTACGCCTATGGCCATGTCGTCGAGAACGATCGCAACCTGATCGTCTCCGGTGGGCTCGGCTTCAGCATCATGCCGGTCCGTTTCGGCATGCCGCCGGAGATCCTGCAGATCGATCTCGGGTAGCTCCAGTATTTTTCACGCGGACGGAAAACCGCGCAGGCGCCAAGCGCCAGCAGCCCCGCCATCAAGGTCTTGATCATCGCGCCCATCGGTGCCATCCGGTTCTCGCGCCAAAGTTCAGGCCTGAAAAGGAAAGCGCGATGGACGATCGTGGTGAATCCGCAGCGCTCAGCGCCGGGCTTTCGGGGGCGCTGACGCAATCCGGGCATCGCCTGATGGCCCGCGTCTACTATGCCGACACCGATTTCTCCGGCGTCGTCTACCATGCGCGCTATCTCGAATTCTTCGAACGCGGGCGCTCGGACTATCTCAGGCTCGCCGGCGTCCATCACACCGAGCTTGCCGATGGCAAGCATGGCGAGCGCATCGTCTGGGTGGTGCGGCGCATGGAGATCGACTTCCGTTCGCCGGCCCGCATGGACGACATCCTCACCATCGACACGCGCACCGAGGACATTTCGGGCGCCCGCATCTTCATGGCGCAGCAGTTGAAGCGTGGCGGCGAGGTGCTGGTCGAAGCGAAGGTCGAGGCGGCGATCATCGGCGAGAACGGCCGGCCGCGCAGATTTCCGAAGGAATGGATCGCGGCCTTTATGCCGAGGGCGAGCGACTGATCACCGCGAACCGGCTTCGGCCGAATCCCTGTCACGCAGGAGTTGCCCGTTCTGGGACAACGACATGCACCAAAACACCTAAAGCGCGTCCCTGGACCTGCTTCAGCGCGATGTGCACTGATCGGCCGCGTCCAGCATGGCGCCGGCCCGGTGGGCGCGGCAATGCGCCACGCTTCATATCCTAACCCATCCTTAACCATAACGGTTCATGAAGGAATTGGTGAAGATTGGCGCAATTCGTGTGCCTTCCTTTCACCAAGATTTGCCCCGAAAACGCCGCGAAACGGTGCATTCGGGGCTTGTCCCGCGAGCTTCAGGCTTCGCGCGATCGGACCAAAGGGATGCCATGGGCCAGCCGCCAGCGATGCCCGGAAAAATCTTAAGGACGTAGTCATGGAAAACATCGCACTCGCCGACCCGGGCGCGCATTTGTCGATATGGGCCTTGTTCATGCAGGCCGGCTGGGTGGTCAAATTGGTCATGATCGGCTTGCTCTGCGCCTCGATCTGGACCTGGGCAATCATCATCGACAAGCTTGTCGCCTATAGCCGCATGCGGATGGCGCTCAACCGCTTCGAGCAGGTGTTTTGGTCGGGACAGTCGCTCGAGGAGCTCTACCGCACGCTCGCCGACCGCAAGACCACCGGCATGGGCGCGATCTTCGTCGCCGCCATGCGCGAATGGAAGAAGAGCTTCGAGAAGGGCGCCAAATCGGCGCTGGCATTGCAGACCCGCATCGACAAGGCGATGGATCTCGCGCTGACCCGCGAGATGGAAAGGCTGGAGGGTCGGCTCGGCTTCCTCGCCACCACGGGTTCGGCCGCGCCATTCATCGGCTTGTTCGGCACCGTCATCGGTATCATGACCTCCTTCCAGGCGATCGCCGCCTCGAAGAACACCAGCCTCTCGGTCGTGGCGCCCGGCATCGCAGAAGCGCTGCTGGCGACGGCCATCGGCCTGCTCGCGGCCATTCCGGCCGTCATCGCCTACAACAAGCTGTCGTCGGATGCGAACAAGCTCGCCGTGCGCATGGAAGGGTTTGCGGATGAGTTCTCCGCCATACTCTCGCGCCAAATCGATGAAAAAGTCGCGCAGAAGGCCTGAGGTACGATCATGGGTATGTCTGCTGCTAGCGCAGGTGGCATAGGGCGAGGCGGACGCGGCCACCGGCGGCGCGGTCGTCATCATGGCCTGATGTCGGAAATCAACGTCACGCCGATGGTCGACGTGATGCTGGTGCTGCTGATCATCTTCATGGTCGCGGCGCCGTTGCTCACCGTCGGCGTGCCGATCGACCTGCCCGACACGAAAGCCAAGGCGATGAATGTCGACACGCAGCCGATCACGGTGTCGATCAACGCGGCCGGCCAAATCTATCTGCAGGAAACCGAGATCCCGATCGATGAGCTGGTAGCGAAGCTGCAGGCAATCTCGAAGACCGGCTATGACGAGCGCATCTTCATTCGCGGCGACAAGTCGACGGATTATGGCACCGCCATGAAGGTCATGGCCCGCATTTCGGCGGCCGGCTACAAGAACATCGGCCTGGTTTCGCTGCAGGAACAGGATCAGTAAACGCCAAATGCGGACCGGCCTCACCTCATCGGTCATCTTGCATGCGGTGGCGCTGGCCTTCGGGCTGTTCACGCTGTCCTCGCCGCCCGCCATGCCGGCTTCCGACGTGGAGTCCGTCGCGGTCGACATCGTGCCGATGGAAGCGATCGCGCAGACGCTGCAGGGCGACAAGAAAGCGGTCATGCATGACAAGCCGGCGCCGTTGCCGACCAGGCGCCCGGATATCGTCCCCGACGCGCAGAAGGTCGGCGAGAACAGCGTCGACACCGACAAGCCGGTAACCGACGAGGCCAAGCCGAAGCCGGTCGAGAAGACATCCGCGCCGCCCCCGGCGCCGACGCCGACCGAGAAGCCGGCGGTCGAGGACGTGCCGAAGCCGCAGGAAAAGCCGAAGCCGACCCCGGCGACCGAAGTCGCGCCGACGCCGACACCTAAGGAAGAGGTCAAGCCCGAGCCGGTCAAGCAGGCGGAGCCGAAGCCGACACCCGCCAAGGAGCCGACGCCAGCGCCGCCGAAGGACACGACCGCCGCCATCCAGAAAGAAGAGGTCAAGCCGGACGCCGTCGCCGAGGCGATCGCCAAGGAGCAGCCGACCGAGGAGGCTAAGCTTCCGGACTCGGCACCCGCCCCTGCAGCGCGGCCAAAGCCGCAGCCCGCTCCCGCCCAGAGCGCCAAGGCGCCGGAACGCAAGGACGCGGAAAAGCCGGTGAAGGAAGCTTCCTCGAAGCCGAAGTCGGATGAAAAGCAGTTCAACGCCGACGAGATTTCAGCACTTCTGGACAAGCAGAAGCCGTCCGGTGGCGGCGCCAAGCGCTCCACCCAGCAGTCGTCGCTCGGCGGCGAGAAGGATCAGGGCCAGAAGCTGTCCAAATCCGAGCAAGGCGCGCTCGAAGCTCAGCTCGGCGGCTGCTGGACCTTGCCCGTTGGACTGGAAGGTTCGGAGAACTTCGTCGTCGTGGTCCGGTTCAATCTCGATACCAACGGCAAGCTCGACGGCCGCCCTTCGATCGAGCAGTCGAGCGGCAACCGGCAGTTCGACGAAAGCGCAGTGCGCGCGGTTCAAAAATGCGACGTGGCCGGCCTGCAGGTTCCAGCCGGCAAGCAGGATATTTGGAACGACATCCGGGTCACCTTCGACCCAAGGGAGATGCTTGGCCTATAGGCCTTGCGTCCGAACCACCAAAGAAGAGAAGCGAGAAGACATGAGATCTTTCCTCAAGCCGCTCCTGACGATTGCTGCCATGGCGCTGGGCATGACGACCGCCGCCACCTTGCCGGCCTGGGCGCTCGTCGAGCTCAACGTCAACAAGGGCAATGTCGAGCCGCTGCCGATCGCCATCACTGACTTCCAGTCCAATGGTGAGCTTGGCGCCCAGATCACGGAGATCGTCACGGCCGACCTCAAGCGCTCCGGCCTGTTCGCGCCGATCGACAAGAGCGCTTTCATCGAGAAGATCTCCGGCCCGGACGCCACGCCGCGGTTCGACGACTGGAAGGTGATCAATGCGCAGGCGCTGGTCACCGGCAGCGTCGGCAAGGAAGCCGACGGCCGCATCCGCGCCCAGTACCGGCTATGGGACACCTTTGCCGGCCAGCAGATGGCCGGGGAGCAGTTCTTCGCCAATGACGCCAACACCAGGCGCGTCGCCCATATCATCGCCGATGCGATCTACGAGCGGCTGACCGGCGAGAAGGGTTATTTCGACACGCGCGTCGTCTTCGTCGACGAATCCGGCGCCAAGAACGCGCGCAAGAAGCGTCTCGCCATCATGGACCAAGACGGCGCCAACGTCCGCTACCTGTCGGACGGCCGTTCGATCGTGCTGACGCCGCGCTTCTCGCCGAACCGGCAGGAAATCACCTACATGTCCTATGAGAGCGGACAGCCGAAGGTGTATCTGCTGCAGATCGAGACCGGACAGCGCGAGCTGGTCGGCAATTTCCCCGGCATGACGTTCGCGCCGCGCTTTTCGCCCGATGGCCAGAAGGTGATCATGAGCCTGCTGCGCGATGACGGCAACTCCAACATCTTCGCCATGGATCTGAGAAGCCGTTCGACCACGCGGCTCACCGACTCGACAGCCATCGACACCTCGCCCTCCTATTCGCCCGACGGCTCGCAGATCGTCTTCACCTCCGACCGCGGCGGCGGCAGCGGCCGCTCGCAGATCTACGTTATGGGCGCGGACGGCTCCAACCCGCACCGCATCTCGTTCGGCGACGGCGTCTATTCCACGCCGGTGTGGTCGCCGCGCGGCGACCTCATCGCCTTCACCAAGCAGTCGGGCGGCGAGTTCCAGATCGGCGTCATGAAGACCGACGGTTCGGGCGAGCGCATCCTGTCCTCCGGCTTCCAGCAGGAGGGGCCGACCTGGGCGCCGAACGGTCGCGTGCTGATGTTCTTCCGCGACTCCGCCGGCGGGCCGAAGCTGGTCACGGTCGATCTTACCGGCCGCAACGAGCAGCAGATCCCGACCTCGAACTTCGCCTCGGATCCGGCCTGGTCGCCGCTGCTGGAGTAGGCAGAGGAACGGAAGAATTTAAGAACGGCGAACTGACGAACTGAGGAAAATGGAGGACCGGGGGCGCTTGTAAATCTCAGAGAGAAGCTGGCTTAATTTCTTCCTTCAATTCCTCAGTTCTTCAGTTCCTCAATTCCCCCTTTTTTCATGTTTTGGCCGCATTTCCGCCTACGGTCGCCGCGCATTGTGAGCCTAGCTAAATCGGCCGAGGACGGCGGCTCGAAACGAAAAATTAACCGTGTTTCTTGAATGCCGGTTAACCCAAACGTGGTTACTGGGTGATCAACGAAATCACTCGAATGCGAAGGAGAGGCGGCATGGGCCGTATCGCAGCACTTACCAGAAATCCGGCAATGATCGCGCTGGTGGCGGCTCTGGCCATCACCGGCTGCGCCTCGAAGAAGACGCCGAACAGCGCCGCCGATCTCGGCCTCAACGGCGCCGGCTCTGCCACGCCCGGCTCGGCGCAGGACTTCACCGTCAACATCGGCGACCGCATCTTCTTCGACACCGACTCCTCGTCGATCCGCGCCGACGCGCAGACGACGCTGTCGCGCCAGGCGCAGTGGCTCAACCAGTACAGGCAGTATGCCATCGTCATCGAAGGCCATGCCGACGAGCGCGGCACGCGCGAGTACAATCTGGCGCTGGGCGCCCGCCGCGCCGCTGCCACCCGCGACTTCCTGGTTTCGAAGGGCGTCGCGGCCAACCGCCTGAAGACGATCTCCTACGGCAAGGAACGCCCGGTCGCCGTCTGCGACGACATCTCGTGCTGGTCGCAGAACCGCCGCGCCGTCACCACGCTCTCGGGCGCCGGGTCCTGACGCGCCGCGCCGGAAATCGATATCGATTTTCGGAAACGATCATGAGCGCCACAGCGTCCTTGGCGCGTCTGACGACGCGCGGCGCTGTGGGCGGCAAAAATACAACATCGCGGAACGAAAGGCGGCCTCCGAGCCGCCTTTTTCATATGCGACAGCTTGAAACAAAATTTGGCCGAAGTCTCGCGTCCTGCTAAGAGCGCGAAGGCGCTTTATCCCCCTCCGATTTGGAAAGGCGCATCGGGCCAACAGATTTCACGGCGAGAGACATAATGCATTTCAGAACGGTCCTGAGCGGCACGCTTGCGCTGCTGCTCGTATCAAGCATCGCAGGCGTCGCAGCCCCGGCGGACAGCGGGCAATCTTCGGGCAGCGGGTTCACTTTCCATCTGCCGACGCTCGGCATTTTCGGCGACAAGAAGAAGACCGAGCAGGCGCAAGTCGCCCAGCAGGACGGCGCCGGCATGACCGGTCTGGAGGATCAGATCCGCCAGATGAACGGCAAGCTTGAGGAGCTCAATTTCCAGATCCTGCAAATGCAGGAGCAGATGCGCAAGCAGCAGGAGGACAACGAGTTCCGCTTCCAGCAGCTCGAAGGCGGCTCGCAGGGCGCGAAGCCAACGGGCCAAAAGAAGTCGGAGGCCGCGCCGCAGGACGGCAGCAGCGGCAACACGAATATGGGCGATGCTGGCGCCGGCGACAGCGGCACCGACACCAACGTCGCAACGGCTCCGGCGACGCAAGCTCCGGCCGGCACGGCTCCGCAGGACGGCGGCGGCAAGAGCGTCGGCGACGTCATCGTCGAGTCTCAGACCGGCGACCCGGGCAAGTTGATCACCGGCGCGCCGCCGAAGACCTTCGGCACCATCACCGTCGACAAGAACGGCAATGTCGTCAATGCCGACCCCGCCCCGCAGGCGGGCTCGCAGACGGAAGCTCCCGCGGCTACGGCAAACGCGCCTGCCGCGGAGACCGGCAGCAAGGCTGGCAAAGGCAAGTCCGGCGGCACGGTCATGGCCTCGCTGCCCTCGACCAACAATCCGGACGAACTCTACCGCAACTCCTACCAGTTCATCCTGTCGGGCGACTATCCCACCGCCGAGCAGGGGTTCCGCGACCATATCTCGCGCTTCCCCAAGGACGCCAAGGCGGCGGACGCGCATTACTGGCTGGGCGAATCCCTGCTTGGCCAGCAGAAATACCGCGACGCGGCGGAGGTTTTCCTGGCCGCCAGCAAGGATTATCCGAAGGCCAAGAAGGCGCCCGACATGCTGCTCAAGCTCGGCGTATCGCTGGTCGGCCTCAAGCAGAACGACGTGGCCTGCGCCACTTTCAACGAGATCGGCAAGCGCTACCCGGATGTTTCCGGCACGCTGAAGGAACGCATCAAGCAGGAAAAGGCGCTGGCCTCGTGCTAGCTTGCGTGTCGTTGTCCCAGAATCGGGACCGCTTGTGGACGACGCGCAGTGATGTTCGGTACCGAGACTGACCTTTCGGATCGCCTTTTCCAAGACTTCGACTTCTCCCACGGCGCCGTTGCGGCCGTGTCCGGCGGCAGCGACTCGACCGCCCTTCTCCATCTGCTCAAGCACCACCTCGACCGTACCCTGCCCGCGGCAAGGCTGCTTGCGGTGACGATCGATCATGACCTCAGACCAAGCTCGGCGGCCGAAGCGCAAGCTGTCGCCCGGCTTTGCGCCGAGCACGGCATCGCGCATCGCACGCTCGTCTGGTCCGGCCGCAAGCCATCGACCGGCTTGCCGGCCGCCGCGCGCGAGGCGCGCTACCGGCTGCTGGCCGAGGCAGCCGAAGCGGAAGGCATCGGCGCGGTGGTGACCGGACATACCGCCGACGACCAGGCCGAGACCGTGCTGATGCGGCAAGCTCGTGAAAGGGATGCACGCAACGAGGATCCACGCGACGGCCGCGGCCTCGCCGGCATGGCGCCCGCGACGCTCTACGATTGGCGGGTCTGGATCGCCCGCCCGCTGCTCGCCACGCGCCGCGCGGCATTGCGGGAGATGCTGAAGCGTCGCGGCATCGGCTGGACCGAGGATCCGACCAATGTCGACCGGCGCTTCGAGCGGCCGCGCCTGCGCATCTCGCTCACGGGCGGGGCCGGCGAGGCGCGCCTCATGGAAGCAATCGCCAAGGCCGGACAGGCAGCCGCCGAGCGCGAGAACCTCGGCCAGCGTGCGGCGGCGCTGATCGGCGCCTTCGCTCGCCAGCCGGCTCCGGGGCTCATCCGCCTCGATCGCGATTTCGCAAGTGGTGAGGATAGCGAAGCCGCCGTCTATGCATTTCGCATCCTGCTCGCCACGGTCGGCGGCGTCACGTTCCTTGTCGACGAGGCGCGTTGCCGGGCGCTGTTCGAGCATCTGCGGTCGGGGACGCTTTGCGCCACATTGTCGCGGACGGTGGTCGACGCGCGCCGCACCGGCATTTTCCTCCACCGCGAGGCCCGCAATCTGCCCGCAGTTCCGGCTGCTGAGCAGGCCCTATGGGACGGTCGGCGGAGGATCACATTGAGCGACAGGCCGAGCGGGTTGGTGATCGCGCCAGCAGGTCCCGGCGCCGCCAAGCGATTTACCCCGGAAGGCGACGTTCCGGCGAGCTTGCTGCGCAAGGCGCTGGCCGCCGAGCCCGCGCTGTGGCGCGGCGGCGAACGCCTTGATTTGGCTGGCGGTGATGCCGCGCCGGCGGCGACGGCGATCGTTCCTGCGGTGTCGCCCTTCACCCGCTTCCTGCCGTCCTTCGATCTCCGGCCCGCTGCCGCCGTCGCCGCGCTGATCGGCGCGCCGCCGCTGCCGCCCTCGCCTTTTCGCGGCCATGATCCCGGCGGAGCATGGGCGAAAGCTTAACCGAGGCATGCTGTTCTGCTTGGCAAGGGGAGACGCTCTCCCTATGTTAGGCCCAAGCCTCCAATCACCATCGTGGGTCCGCGCGCGGACGCCAACAGGACAATAGATGAATCCGAATTATCGCAACCTCGCGCTCTGGGCGATCATAGCGGTCCTGCTCATCGCCCTGTTCAATCTTTTCCAGACGCCGCAGACGCGCGGCGCTTCGAGCGAGATTGCCTATTCGCAGTTCCTGCAGGATGTGTCTTCCGGCCGGGTCAAGAGCGTGACGATCGCCGGCGCCCGTATCTCGGGCAACTATACGGACAACGCCAACGGCTTCCAGACCTATTCGCCGGGCGATCCGTCGCTGGTCTCCAGGCTGCAGGACAAGAACGTCACCATCAATGCGCGGCCTGAAAGCGACGGTTCGAACTCGCTGTTCGGCTATCTGATCTCGTGGCTGCCGATGATCCTGATCCTCGGCGTGTGGATATTCTTCATGCGCCAGATGCAGTCCGGCTCCGGCCGCGCCATGGGCTTCGGCAAGTCGAAGGCGAAGTTGCTCACCGAGGCGCATGGCCGCGTCACCTTCCAGGACGTCGCCGGCGTCGACGAGGCCAAGGAGGACCTGGAGGAGATCGTCGAGTTCCTGCGCGATCCGCAGAAGTTCCAGCGGCTCGGCGGCAAGATCCCGCGCGGCGTGCTGCTGGTCGGCCCTCCCGGAACCGGCAAGACGCTGCTCGCCCGCTCCGTCGCAGGCGAGGCCAACGTGCCGTTCTTCACCATCTCCGGCTCGGATTTCGTCGAGATGTTCGTCGGCGTCGGCGCAAGCCGGGTGCGCGACATGTTCGACCAGGCCAAGAAGAACGCCCCCTGCATCATCTTCATCGACGAAATCGACGCCGTCGGCCGCCATCGCGGCGCCGGCCTCGGCGGCGGCAATGACGAGCGCGAGCAGACGCTGAACCAGCTGCTGGTCGAGATGGACGGCTTCGAGTCCAACGAAAGCATCATCCTGATCGCCGCCACCAACCGGCCCGACGTGCTCGACCCGGCGCTGCTCAGGCCGGGCCGCTTCGACCGCCAGGTGGTCGTGCCCAACCCCGACATCGTCGGCCGCGAGAAGATCCTCAAGGTGCATGTGCGCAACGTGCCGCTGGCGCCCAATGTCGACCTCAAGGTCATCGCGCGCGGCACGCCCGGCTTCTCCGGCGCCGACCTGATGAACCTGGTCAACGAATCCGCGCTGATGGCGGCGCGTCGCAACAAGCGGCTCGTCACCATGGCCGAGTTCGAGGACGCCAAGGACAAGATCATGATGGGCGCCGAGCGCCGCTCGTCGGCGATGACGCAGGCCGAGAAGGAGCTGACCGCCTATCACGAGGCAGGCCACGCCATCCTGGCGCTCAACGTGCCGACGGCCGATCCGCTGCACAAGGCGACCATCATCCCGCGCGGCCGCGCGCTCGGCATGGTCATGCAGCTGCCGGAAGGCGACCGCTATTCGATGAGCTACAAATACATGATCTCGAGGCTGGCGATCATGATGGGCGGCCGCGTCGCCGAGGAGTTCAAGTTCGGCAAGGAGAACATCACTTCCGGCGCCTCCTCCGACATCGAGCAGGCGACCAAGCTGGCGCGCGCCATGGTCACGCGCTGGGGCTTCTCCGACAAGCTCGGCCATGTCGCCTATGGCGACAACCAGGAAGAGGTCTTCCTCGGCCATTCGGTGGCGCGCCAGCAGAACATCTCGGAAGAGACCGCGCAGATCATCGACGCCGAGGTGCGCCGGCTGATCGACGATGCCTATTCCACCGCCAAGACCGTGCTGACCAAGAAGAAGAAGGACTGGATCGCGCTGGCCGAAGGGCTGCTCGAATACGAGACCCTGACCGGCGAGGAGATCAAGCAGCTGATCGCTGGCCACAAGCCCGCCCGCGACCTTGGCGACGACACGCCGCCCAGCCGCGGCTCGGCTGTGCCGAAAGCCGGCACCGGCGGCCGTCGCAAGAAGGGCCCCGAGCCCGAAGGCGGCATGGAGCCGCAGCCGCAGGGCTAAGGCTCGATCGAAAACGAAACATAAAAAACGACGCCGCGGCTCAGACCGCGGCGTTGTTGTTTGCGAGGTCACAGACGATTGGCGAGTCGCTCGCGGACCGCACCTGCAAGATCGGCGTCCGGCGCAAGCGCCAATCTTCCTTCTGGCTCATCACGCTTCTGGCCTCGCATGGCACCCCGAACCTCCCGCGCAAAACGCACGAAACTGTTCGCGATGTCTTCGCACACCTGTTCGCGATGTCCTCAGTCCATATAGGGGGAGATTGGTAGCTTCGCTGGCGGGGGTTCTTTTGCGGCGCCGATATGCCTCTTTAAGCGCGTCCAACGAAAAAGCCCGCGCATCTCGCGATGCGCGGGCCTTGGTCTTGGAGGTAAGCGCTGAGCGATCAGCTCTTCAGCTTGGCGTTGCAGAGGCTGTAGAAGCCGCCGCCCTTCTGGATCCACCGCAGGCCGTTCAGCGTGTTGGCGTCCTTGTTGGCATAGTACTGCTCGAGGCAGGTGTGCATGCGGGCCTTGGCCGGCGTCTCGTTGGCGAATTTCGGCGAGATGGCGGTCGGGAAGGTCACGCCCTTCGGCGCAGCCACGCTGGGCTTTGCCGGTTCCTTGGTGAAAGTCGCCTCGGTCGGAGCCGGCACGGTGTCGTCGTCGTCGCCGGCGCCGCATTCGGTCTTGCGGAAGTCGTTCCACTTCATGCCGTTGAGCTTGTTGGCGGTCTTGGCAGCCTGGTACTTGCTGCTGCATTCGGCCATGGTCAGGCCCTTGGCCGAACCACCGTCAGCGGCGGTGGAAGTCTTGCTGGTGGCAGGTTTGGCGGTTGCCGCAGCAGTGGCGCCGGGGCCGCATTCAGCCTTGCGGAAATCGTTCCACTTCATGCCGTTCAGCGTGCCGGCCGCCTTAGCGGCCTGATACTTGGTGCTGCATTCCTTTGCGGTCAGGCCCTTGGCCGTGTCGTCCGAGGCAGCTGCCGTCTTTGCCTTCTTGGTGTCAGAAGCCTTGGTCTCGGTCGCAGCCTTGGTCTCAGTCGCCGCCTTGGTGTCGGTCGCCGCCTTGGTGTCGGTCGTGGCGGAAGCGTCGCTGCCGCACTGGGCCTTGCGGAACTGGTTCCAGGTCTGGCCATTGAGCGTTCCGGCGTCCTTGGCCGCGTTGTACTTGGTGCTGCACTCGGCCATGGTCAGCGCGTTGGCCGGCGCCGCCAGGAACAGGGTTGCGACGGCGATGCCCGTCAATGCTGCAAGTCTATGAATAAGCATGGCGTTTTTCTCCCTTGCTGCCGCCAAATGGTGCCTATACCAAATCAATAGCTCTCAACTTCGGGCTGCGCCAGATGCTTCCCGCGCGGATGCCCTCACAAAGTGTGTTCCTGCCGACAAGGTGCTAAATTGCTGGCGCTCGGTTCGAGCAAATAAGGTTTTTACAACCGTGTCGGGCGGAAAAGCTGTCTGGGCTTCTATATTCCCGTTACAACGAGAGGTCGTGGCAGGCCGCCGAATCACTTGACCCGTCCGCGACAATGATTTTCTAAGCAATGGTAATATATAATCACGAAACGTGATGATCGGATGCGGCCCAATTGTGGCAATACGGGCGGCTGAAAACGACGGGGACTTTGGCAGGTATGGCAGGGCAGTATTTCGGCACCGACGGCATTCGCGGACGCGCCAACAAGTTTCCCATGACGGCCGAGGTGGCCATGCGGGTGGGTATGGCCGCCGGCCTTTCTTTCCAGCGGGGCAACCATCGGCACCGCGTCGTGCTCGGCAAGGACACGCGGCTTTCCGGCTACATGATCGAGAACGCGATGGTGTCAGGCCTGTGCGCCGCCGGCATGGACGTGTTCCTGCTCGGGCCGATTCCGACACCGGCGGTCGCCATGCTGGTGCGCTCGCTGCGCGCCGACATCGGGGTGATGATCTCGGCCTCGCATAACCCCTATTACGACAACGGCATCAAGCTGTTCGGCCCCGACGGCTATAAGCTCTCCGACGAGATCGAGGAGCGAATCGAAGGCATGCTCGACAAGGACATCGAGTTGTCGCTTGCCGATTCCGACGGGCTGGGGCGTGCCAAGCGCGTCGACGGCGTCCACGACCGCTATATCGAATTCGCCAAGCGCACGCTGCCGCGCTCGATGTCGCTTTCCGGGCTTCGGATCGTCGTCGATTGCGCGAACGGCGCCTCCTACAAGGTGGCGCCGGAGGCGCTGTGGGAGCTCGGCGCCGAGGTGGTCGCCATCAATGTCGAGCCGAACGGCTTCAACATCAACAAGGAGTGCGGCTCGACCCATCCGGCCGGCCTGCAGAAGAAGGTGCACGAGGTGCGCGCCGATATCGGCATCGCGCTCGACGGCGACGCCGACCGTGTGGTCATCGTCGACGAGAACGGCGCCATCGTCGACGGCGACCAGATCATGGCGCTGATCGCCGAGTCCTGGCACCAGAGCGGACGGCTGGCCGGCGGCGGCGTCGTCTCGACGGTGATGTCCAATCTCGGTCTCGAGCGTTTCCTTGGCGACATGAAGCTGCAGCTGCACCGCACCAAGGTCGGCGACCGCTATGTCGTCGAGCACATGCGCGCGCACGGCCTCAATGTCGGCGGGGAGCAGTCCGGCCATATTGTGCTGTCCGATTTCTCGACCACCGGAGACGGCCTGGTTTCGGCGCTGCAGGTGCTGGCCTGCATCAAGCGGCAGAACCGGCCGGTCAGCGAGCTGTCGAAAAAGTTCGAGCCGGTGCCTCAGCTTCTGAAGAACGTCCGCATCTCCGGCGGCAAGCCGCTGGAGGAGGCGCCGGTCAAGGCAGCCATCGAGGAAGGGCGCAACCGCCTGGGCAAGGCCGGCCGCCTCGTTATCCGACCGTCCGGCACCGAGCCGCTCATCCGCGTCATGGCCGAAGGCGACGATCCGCAGCTGGTCGAGGCCGTCGTCAACGAGATCGTCGGCATCATCTCGGATACCCGCAGCGCCGCCTGATCGCCGCCGCAAAGCGGACGATCGCATCTGCAAGCCCGCCGCCAGGCGGGCTTTTTCGCGCGCTCACAACACCCCGGACAACGGAATACCCTCTAAAATTGTAGGCATTCGTGGTTAATCGGTACGGTTAAACGGCTTTTAACCTTTGCAATTCATTATCCACGCCGAGGTTCATCTTCGGGCGATGTCGTCCCGAGGCTTCTTAGGGGTGACAGCATGTTCGATACCGCAAGAATGGCACTGTTTGCCGCGCTGTTGGCGGGAGTGGCCGGACCGGCCCTCGCCGCCGACCTCGGGGAACCACCGCCGGTGGAGGAAGCTCCGCCGCCGGTGGTCGAGGCGCAGCCGATCGACGTCGGCGGCTGGTATATTCGCGGCGACATCGACTACCACAAGTCGACCTTGCGCGGCATCGACTACATTACATACGGGCCACCGCCCGGCACCAACGATTTCGATTTCGGCAAGCTGAAGGGCGGCTTCTCGCTCGGCGGCGGCGTCGGCTACAAGATCAACGATTACTTCCGGACCGATCTAACGGCCGACTATTGGTTCAAGTCGGACTTCAACGGCCAGACCTCGGACCTCGTCACGACATCAACCGAGGTGTCAAGGATGAGCGCGCTGCTGCTGTTGGCCAATGCCTATGTCGATATCGGCACCTATCACGGCATCACGCCTTACGTCGGCGCCGGCATCGGCGGCGCGCACGTCAAGTGGGACACGGTCCACGACCCGAACACCACAGAAACCAACCCGGGTTCGTCCAACTGGCGCTTCGCCTATGCGCTCATGGCCGGCGCTTCCTACTGCCTGACCGACAGGGTGATGCTCGACGCTGGCTACCGCTTCACTCACATCCAGGGCGGGCGCATGTTCGAGTTCGATTCGACGAGTTCCGGGCCGGGGTTCGACCACGGCATCAACACGCATGAGGTGCGCGGCGGTCTGCGCTACCAGTTTGGCGGCAACAATGGGTGCGCTACACCGGTGGCCTACCAGCCTGAGCCGGAGCCGATCTACACCAAGTAGCCGCTTCGAGATCCTGAAATTCTGCCGATCGCCCGGCGCCAGCCGGGCGATTTTCTTTTGTGGGTGGCCGGTAAAACAGCATCGAAATCAATTCGGTAACTCCCTGTTATCCTTAACCGGCACTTAACCACTATGGTTAACAATGCTCCTGAAACGGCAGCTGTGCTCGCGTTCGCGACTGGTGCCAATCTCAGGAGCCGGGGACCATGACATCAAAATCGCGTATCGCACTGGCGCTCGCCGCAATCGTGCTGATGCCGGCGACACAGGCGGTGTCGGCCGACTACGATCCGCCGATCTATGTCGACCAGGCGCCGGACTATCAGCCGGTCGAGGTAGGCTCCGGCTGGTACCTCCGCGGCGACGTCGGCTACGCTTTCAGCCACCCGTTCAAGCATGAGGAAACCTCGTCGGGACCGCTCAACAGCTTCAGCGACGAGTCCAGCTTGTTCAGCGGCAGCATCGGCATGGGCTATCACGTCAACGACTACCTGCGGGTCGAGTTGAACGGTGGAATCCTGCCGACCGACAAATTCGCCGCCCATGACAGACTGGGAGCCACCTGCGACGGGCACACGCTTGTGGACGACGGTTTCGGAACGATCAATTCCGTTGCGACCAGCCAGGCCTGCGACCTTTCCGACAACGCTTCCAACAAGGGCTACAGCATCATGGCCAATGGCTATGTAGACCTGGGCACCTATGTCGGGCTTACGCCCTATATCGGCGGCGGCATCGGGCTCGCCTACAACAAATACTACAGAAGCATCGGCGCGCGCGACTGCGTGGAGGTTCCTACGAACAGCGCCGGCACCGGCGGATTTTTCTGCGACGATCCGGCCGGCTATGAAGGGCAGACCGATACTGCGGCAAAGTTCAATCTGGCCTATTCCATCGGCGCAGGGCTCTCTTACCAGGTCACGAAGAACGTTTCGGTCGATCTCGGCTACGAATACTTTTCCGTCCCAGCGGCGAAATACGTCGCCTATGATGGTGGCGCTTTCAATATCCGCCAGGGCATTGACTATCAGACGGTCAAGCTCGGGCTGCGCTACGATCTTTGGTGAGCGAGGGAATTCGGAAATTGCCGCCGGCGGATCGAGCGGTCCGCCGTTCTTTTTCCTTTCCGGCGCTTGGTGCCGTGAGATGCAAATATCCCGACAGCGACAAAAACTTTGCTCTTGACGCCGAAAGCCTGAAAGCATATCGCCGTCCGTGGGCCACCCCTCCCCAACGAGGGGCCACTATCTGGAAGGATAGACCACGATGACGACGCTTACCAAGCCCGGACTCCGTCCGGCAAACCCCAATTTCTCCTCAGGTCCCTGTGCAAAACGCCCCGGCTGGTCGGTCGAGGCGCTGGAAGCTGCTGCGCTCGGACGCTCCCACCGCGCCAAAATCGGCAAGGGCAAGCTCGAACAGGCGATCGAGCTGACGCGCGAAATCCTCAAGGTCCCGGCCGGCTACCGGATCGGCATCGTGCCGGCATCCGATACCGGCGCGGTCGAGATGGCACTGTGGTCGCTGCTTGGCGAGCGCGGCGTCGACATGGTCGCCTGGGAAAGTTTCGGTTCCGGCTGGGTGACCGATGTCGTCAAGCAGCTCAAGCTCGCCGATGTGCGCAAGTTCGAGGCCGGCTACGGCGTGTTGCCGGATCTGACGCAGATCGATTTCGATCGCGACGTGGTCTTCACCTGGAACGGCACGACCTCCGGCGTGCGCGTGCCGGACGGCGATTTCATTCCGACCGACCGCAAGGGTCTCACCATCTGCGACGCCACCTCGGCGGCGTTCGCGCAGCGGCTCGACTTCGATAAACTCGACGTCGTCACCTTCTCCTGGCAGAAGGTGCTGGGCGGCGAGGGCGCGCACGGTATGCTGATCCTCAGCCCGCGCGCCGTCGAGCGGCTGGAAACCTACAAGCCGGCCTGGCCGCTGCCGAAGATCTTCCGCCTGACTTCCGGCGGCAAGCTGATCGAGGGCATCTTTAAGGGCGAGACCATCAACACGCCGTCGATGCTGTGCGTCGAGGACTATCTCGATGCGCTTCAATGGGCGAAGTCGATCGGCGGCCTGGAAGCGCTGATCGCCCGCGCCGACGCCAACGCTGCGGTGCTGGACCGGTTCGTGGCCAGGTCGTCGTGGCTCGGCCATCTGGCCGTCGATCCGGCGACGCGCTCAAACACTTCCGTGTGCCTGTCCTTCACCGATCCGGACGTGGCGGCGCTCGATGCCGACGGTCAGGCGGCTTACGCCAAAGGTATCGTCTCGACGCTCGACAAGGAAGATGTCGCCTACGACATCGGCTCCTACCGCGATGCGCCGCCCGGCCTTCGCATCTGGTGCGGCGCGACCGTCGAGACCTCCGATCTCGAAGCACTGCTGCCCTGGCTCGACTGGGCCTTCGCCATGCAGAAGGCGTCGCTGAAAGCGGCCGCCTGAGTCATTCGCGGCGGCCTTCGGGCCGCCGATCCCAAACGGATCAATCCCATTCTTCAAGGAGGCCGCCATGGCGCCCCGCGTTCTCGTCTCGGATAAACTTTCAACCACCGCCGTGCAGATCTTCAAGGACCGCGGCATCGAGGTCGACTACCTGCCCGATCTCGGCAAGGACAAGGAAAAGCTTCTCGAAGTAATCGGCCAGTATGACGGCCTCGCCATCCGCTCGGCGACCAAGGTCACCGAGAAGCTGATCAATGCCGCCACCAGGCTCAAGGTCGTCGGCCGCGCCGGCATCGGCGTCGACAATGTCGACATTCCGGCGGCGAGCCGCAAGGGCATCATCGTGATGAACACGCCCTTCGGCAACTCGATCACCACCGCCGAGCACGCCGTTGCGATGATCTTCGCGCTGGCGCGCCAAATCCCGGAGGCCAACGCCTCGACCCATGCGGGAAAATGGGAGAAGAACCGCTTCATGGGCGTCGAGATCACCGGCAAGACGCTGGGCGTGATCGGCTGCGGCAATATCGGCTCGATCGTCGCGACGCGCGGCGTCGGCCTGAAGATGCATGTCGTGGCTTTCGATCCGTTCCTGTCGGACAGCCGCGCTGAAGAGCTCGGCGTCGAGAAGGTCGAGCTCGACGAGCTTTTCGCGCGCGCCGACTTCATAACCTTGCACACGCCGCTGACCGACAAGACGCGCAACATCATCGATGCGGCCGCGATCGCCAAGATGAAGGACGGCGTGCGCATCATCAATTGCGCGCGCGGCGGGCTGGTCGTCGAGGCCGACCTGGTCGCGGCACTGAAGAGCGGCAAGGTGGCCGGCGCTGGCGTCGATGTTTTCGAGGCCGAGCCGGCGGAGAACAATCCGCTGTTCGGCATGCAGAATGTCGTGGCAACCCCGCATCTCGGCGCCTCGACCACCGAGGCGCAGGAGAACGTTGCGCTGCAAGTGGCCGAGCAGATGGCCGATTACCTGATCAAGGGCGCCGTTTCCAACGCCATCAACATGCCGTCGATCACCGCCGAGGAAGCGCCCCGACTGAAACCCTTCGTCAAGCTGGCCGAGGTGCTCGGCGCCTTTGTCGGCCAGGTCACCGAAGATCCGATCAAGGAGGTGGAGATACTGTTCGACGGCTCGACCGCGACGATGAACACGCGCGCGCTGGTGAGCGCCACTCTTGCCGGCCTGATCCGGCCGCAGGTCTCCGACGTCAACATGGTGTCGGCGCCGATCATGGTGAAGGAGCGCGGCATTATCGTCGCCGAGGTCAAGCGCGACAAATCTGGCGTCTTCGACGGCTACATCAAGCTCACCGTCAAGACCGAGCATATGACGCGCTCGATCGCCGGGACCTGCTTCTCGGACGGCAAGCCGCGCTTCATCCAGATCAAGGGCATCAACCTCGATGCCGAGGTCGGCCAGCACATGCTCTACACGACCAATGCCGACGCACCCGGCATCATCGGCCTGCTCGGCACCGTCTGCGGTGAGAACGGCGTCAACATCGCCAACTTCCAGCTCGGCCGCAACCGGCCGGGCGGCGATGCGATCGCGCTGCTCTATCTCGACGCACCCTTCCCGGAAAGGGTGCTCGATCAACTGCGGGCGCACCAATCGATCGATTCGGCCAAACCGCTGCACTTCGATGTCGGCGCCGCCTGAAAGATCATGCCCCGCATGCTTCGGCATGCGGGGCATTTCCCCTACAGAACGGCCCTGCTGCCACTGTATTCGGCCAGCGCGATGCCTCCGAGCACGAGCGCAAGCGCAAGACCCTGATAGAATTGGAACTGCTCGCCGACGATCAGCACCGAAAGCAGGGTGCCGAAGATTGGCACCAGATTGATGAACAGTCCGGCGCGATTGGCGCCGATCAGCTCGTTGCCCTTGATGTAGAAGATCTGCGAGACGACGGACGCGCCGAGCGCGGTGTAGAACGCGACCGCCCATCCTCGCGCGTCCGGGACGATGACGCGGCCCGCCGCCACTTCCCAGACAAAGAACGGCACCGAGGTCAAAAGCGCGGCGAGCGACAGAGCCAGCATGAAGCTTTGCCAGCGAACGGCCGGCTTCAGGCGCAGCCCCACCGAATAGAGGCTGTAGCAGAGGACCGCGACCAGCATGATGGCGTCGCCGAAATTGAGCTCGAGCTTCAGCAGCTGACCGAGGTCGCCATGGCTCGCGGTCAGGGCGACGCCGAGGATGGTGAGCGCGACGCCGACGATCTGCAGGCGCTGCACGTGCAGCCTAAACAGCACGAAGTTGGCGAGGATGATGACGATCGGTATGGCGGCCTGCTCGATCGAGACATTGATGGCGGTCGTGTAGTTCAGCGCCGTGTAGAAGATGACGTTGAACACCGTGAAGCCGCAGGCGCCGAGGCCGGCGACCAGCAGCCAATGCCGGCGCAGTTCAGGCCAGTCCTCGCGAAACGTCCGCCAGCCGACGGGCAGCATGATCAGCACCGCCAGCACCCAGCGCAGGAAAACCAACGTCATCGGCGACACATGGCCGACGGCAAGCTTGCCGGCCACGGAATTGCCGCCCCACAGCAGCATGGTGGAGAGCAGGAACAGATAGGCGGCTCGATGCATCGCTTAATCCTGGACCGGCAGGCGCGGTGGAAGAAGGATGCCGGCCTATTGCGATGGCGAGGCCAAGTAAATGATGCGAAAGCCGGAATTTGTTGTGCCTGGTTTGTTGTGCCCTGGGTGGTTTCGGGGACAAAGAAGGGGTCGCATCGGCCTGCACATGAGGCTATAGAGGCCTGTCGTTTCAAGCCGCCAAGGCGGCATCTCAAGGGAAAAGAACATGGCCAATGTGGTGGTCGTCGGCTCGCAGTGGGGCGACGAAGGCAAGGGCAAGATCGTCGACTGGCTGTCGGAGCGCGCCGACGTGGTCGTGCGCTTCCAGGGCGGCCACAATGCAGGTCATACCCTGGTCGTCGACGGCAAGGTCTACAAGCTTTCGCTCTTGCCGTCCGGCGTGGTCAGAGAGGGCAAGCTGTCGATCATCGGCAACGGGGTGGTCTTCGATCCGCACGCCTTCGTCGCGGAAACAAAGAAGCTCAAGGAGCAGGGCGTGGAGGTGACGCCCGAACGCCTGAAAATCGCCGAAAACACCGCGCTTATCCTGTCGCTGCACCGGGAGCTGGACGGGTTCCGCGAAGACGCCGCCTCGAATTCCGGAACCAAGATTGGCACGACTCGCCGCGGCATCGGCCCCGCATATGAGGACAAGGTGGGCCGGCGTGCGGTGCGGGTGATGGATCTGGCGGATTTGGAAACGCTTCCCCTGAAGGTCGACAGGCTGCTCACGCATCATAATGCGCTGCGCCGCGGGCTCGGCCATCCGGAAGCGACCCAGGAGGCGATCATGCAGGAGCTGACCTCGGTGGCCGGCGAGATCCTGCCTTACATGGACCGCGTCTGGAAGGTGCTCGACGACAAGCGCCGCGCGGGTGCGCGCATCCTGTTCGAGGGCGCGCAAGGCACGCTGCTCGATATCGACCACGGCACCTATCCCTTCGTCACCTCATCCAACACCGTGGCAGGGCAAGCGGCCGCCGGCTCCGGCACCGGCCCCGGCGCGATCGGCTATGTGCTCGGCATCACCAAGGCCTATACGACGCGCGTCGGCGAAGGGCCGTTCCCGACCGAGCAGAAGAATGAGGTCGGCGAGTTCCTCGGCACGCGCGGCCACGAATTCGGCGTCGTCACCGGCCGCAAGCGCCGCTGCGGCTGGTTCGACGCCGTGCTGGTGCGCCAGGCGGTGGCCGTCAACGGCATCAAGGGCATCGCGCTCACCAAGCTCGACGTGCTCGACGGGCTGGACGAGATCAAGGTCTGCACCGGCTATCGCCTCGATGGCGAGTTGATCGACTATCTGCCGGCCAGCCAGGGCGCCCAGTCGCGCGTCGAGCCGGTCTATGAGACGCTCGAAGGCTGGAAGGGAACGACGGCCGGCGCCAGGAGCTGGAACGATCTGCCGGCGCAAGCCGTCAAATATGTCCGCCACATCGAGGAGCTGATCGGCGCCCCGGTTGCACTGCTTTCCACCAGCCCGGAGCGGGACGACACGATACTTGTGACCGATCCGTTTCAAGACTAGTTTCACAGCGCTTCCAGGCGCTACGGCTGATTTGCGGCCGGCCCGGGAAAGAATTGCAGGTCGACTGACGCATGGCAGATTTCGTTGGTGTTCTGAAAAAACAGCTTGCGAAGCACAGCGAGCCCTCGCCCGAGTTGCGCAAGCGGATTTACGAGAATGCTCGTGAGATGCTGGCGAAGAAACTCGCGAACTATTCTCCGCCGTTGTCGGCCGAGGTCATCAGCAAGCAGAAACGTTCGCTCGAAGATGCCGTCGCCAGCGTCGAGCGCGAGTATGCCAAGCCTGCTCCGGCGCCCAAGCCGGCTCCAGCGGAAGATCCCCTGGCGGAGCTGGAACATATTTTTTCCTCGATCGACCGCAACAAGAACCAGCCGAGCCACGTCCGGCAGCCGTCGGTGGCGAAGCCCGAACCTGCCAAGCCGGAGCCCTTCAAGCCGGAGCCCTTCAAGACGGCGCCCGCACCGGCGCCGGTGAAGGCGGAACCGAGCTGGCAAGGCGCAGCAAAGACGGAACCAAGCTGGCAAGGGGCAACGAAGACTGAGCCCGGCGGCTGGCACAAGGTGCCCGCGGCACCGCCGCCCATGCCCTCGCCGCGCGAGGACGATGTCGGCCTGCCCGGGATGAACGCCGCCGAACCGGACGAGGACAGCGATGTCTTTGCCAATGACGAGCAGCCGGCCGATACTTTCCAGCGGCTGCGGCCTGCGCCGCGCAAGCGCAGCTATGGCGGGTTGATTGCTGCCGTTGTCGCATTGCTGGTGCTGGCCGGCGGCGGGTACGGCGTTTGGCTGAACAAGGATGCGTTCAGCTCCATACTCGGCTTGAAGGGCGGCAGCAGCCAGACCGTCTCGACCGAGCCTCTGGTCAAGCCTGCCGCCCCGACAAAGCCGACCGCCGAGACGGCGGCCGCGCCGCCGGCTGCGGGCAATAACGCGGCTGCAGCCAATGAGCCGGCCGAAACAGCGAAATTCACCCAGCGGCTGACGCCCGAGGGCAAGGAAGTAGATCCTGGTCCGGCTGGCGGCCAGAGCACCATCGGCGAGGGCGAATCCGTCGCCGCACTGACCACGCCGCCGCCAGCCGCGCCTGGGATGACGCCGGCGCCCGCCGCCGGCACGCCGCCCGCCGCGCCAACTCCGGCCGCGACCCCGCCCGCCGCCGACACTCCGCAGGCTGCGCAAACCCCGCCCGCGAGCCCGCCTGCCGGGACCACGCCGTCGGCGCCCGCCGGTGCCGCCGCCAATCCGCCCGCGCCGGCCGCCGGAACCACGCCTCCGGCCGCGGCGGCCACTCCGCCTGCCGCTGGCACGACTCCGCCACCCGCGTCCGGGACTGCGCCTGCGACGGCCCAAGCGACCGTGCCGGTCGGCCAGAAAGCGATCTTCTATGAGGAGCGCACCAGCACGCAGCAGGGCACCGCCGAGCCCGGCAGCATCGTCTGGTCGCTGGTGCAGGAATCGCCGGGCGGCGACTTGCCGCCGGAGCCGGCGATCCGCGCCGAGGCGACGATACCCGGCAAGGACATCCAGCTGCGCATGACCATCCGGCGCAATACCGACCAGACGCTGCCGGCCAGCCACATCATCGAGATGATCTTCCTGACGCCGGAAGGGTTTGACGGCGGCGGCGTCGACAACATCCTGCGCATCGCCATGAAGAGCTCGGAACAGGACGCCGGCAGCCCGCTGATCGGCATCCCGGCCAAGATCGCCGACGGCTTCTTCCTCGTCGCCCTCAACGACACCAAGGCCGACGAGGACGCCAACCTGACGCTGCTCAGGGGGCAGGCCTGGATCGACGTGCCGGTGGTCTACAAGACCGGACGCCGTGCCCTGCTCACCATGGAAAAGGGCATTCCGGGCGAGAAGGTGTTTGATGAGGCGCTGAAGGCCTGGGCGACGAAGACGTCCGGTTGAGGCCGAGCGGCTCAGAAGCCCTGAAACAGCATGTCGAGCGCTGCAACGATCTCGTCGTGATGCTTCGCGAGGTTGAAACGGTTTTCCCCGAGTTCCGTCGCAGCCACCGTAGCGATCAGATGGGTGGCCATGACCAGCTTGCGTCCATTGATTTCGAAGACCGGATGCAGCTTCCGCATTGGCGGCGGCGCCGACGCGAGGGGCAAAAGCGGAACGACGACGCGCGTCTTGAAATTGTCGAGCAGGTCGGATTGAACCTCGAAGAGGTAGCCGCCTTCGATGCCGCTGGCGGCAAAGGCGTCATAGCGCGCCATCAGAACTGCCTATGCTCCTCGAGCGGAACGCCGTACGTGTCGACATACTCGTTCCAGGCATCCATGGTGGCGCGGTTTTCGAGCTTCCACAGCCGCGTTTTCTCGGCTGCCACGGCTTCTGCGATCCCGGCTTCGGCGGCACGAGATACATTCACGTTGAGCCCCTTGGCTTCCTTCATGAGCTGTGAATCGATCGATAGATTTGCCGGCTGGCGGACCGCATTTGCGGCAATCTTGCGCATGATAGCCTCCGCAACATGCGTATAGAATATGCGCATCACGCGAGTGCTGCAATGGATAGCTTGGACCAGCGCGACCTTCGCGACCGGACCGGCATGGCAAATTCGCCCTCAAATGCTATAGTCGCGCAAGCGGCAGGTCTGACCGGAGACGGCGATGACCAGTGCGAAGATCGACGTTCGTGAGCTGGGTGAAGCCGTTTTCCTGACCGATGGCGGCCTCGAGACCTCGCTTGTTTTTCTGGAAGGCCTCGATCTGCCCTCCTTCGCCGCCTTTCCGCTTCTTGGCGAGGAGGAGGGGCGGACGACGTTGGCCCGCTATTTCCGCCAGTATCTCGACATCGCCGACAAACACGGGGTCGGCTTCGTGCTCGATACTCCGACGTGGCGCGCCAATCCGGACTGGGGCGAAAAGCTCGGCTATTCGAAAGTCGCATTGTCGGGCATAGACATGCAGGCAGTGTCATGGGCGCGGGCGCTGGCTGCGCCCTATGTTGCGCGTGGCATGACCGTGCTGGTCAATGGGGTGGTCGGGCCCCGTGGCGACGGCTACCGCATTGACACAGTCATGACGCCCGCCGAGGCCGAGACCTATCACGGCGATCAGGTCAAGGCGTTCCGCGATGCCAGCGCCGATATGGTCAGCGCCATCACGATGACCTATGCGCAGGAGGCTGCCGGAATAGCCTGTGCCGCGATGGCGGTGGGGCTCCCGTCGGTGATTTCGTTTACCGTCGAGACGGACGGACGCCTGCCTTCGGGGGAGAGCCTGAGAGACGCCATCGAGACCGTTGACGACGAAACGGACGGCGCCCCCGCATATTTCATGATCAACTGCGCGCATCCGAGCCATTTCGACGCCGTCCTTGCCGGCGACGGACGCTGGATCAGGCGCATTCGCGGCGTGCGGGCCAACGCCTCCGCCAAAAGCCATGCCGAGCTGGATGCGGCGACCGAACTCGATCCAGGCGATCCTGTCGACCTCGGCCGGCGCTACCGCGCCATGCGCGACCGCTTCGGCCAGATAGCCGTGCTTGGCGGCTGCTGCGGCACCGACAGACGCCATATCGCTGCGATCTGCGAGGCCTGCCTCTGAGCCTTGCCGATAGCGGCTAGCCTTCCATCTCCTCGCGCAGCATCTCCAACTCCAGCCACTCTTCCTCAAGTGAGGCCAGCGTGGTGCGCTCCTTGTCGAGCGCGGCGATGGTCTTCTGGAACGATGCGGGATCGCGCTCGTAGAAGGACGGGTCGGCGATATTGTTCTCCAGCCTTGAGATGGACGCGCTCACCGCCTCGATCTTCTTCGGCAGGGATTCCAGCGCGAACTTCTGCTTGAAGGAGAGCTTCTTGGCCGGGCTTTTAGCGCTGGTCTGTTCGGCCCTGGCCGTCGCTTCGTTCGCTTCAGCCTTCGGCCTTGCCTTGCGCTCCTCCAGCTTCGAGCCGCCGCGTTGCGCCAGCATGTCGGAATAGCCGCCGGCATATTCGATCCAGCGTCCGGCGCCGTTGGGCGCGATCACGCTGGTGACTGTGCGGTCAAGGAAATCGCGATCATGGCTGACCAGGACGACCGTTCCGGCAAAGCCGGCGACCAGTTCCTGCAGCAGCTCCAGCGTCTCCATGTCGAGGTCGTTGGTCGGCTCGTCGAGCACCAAAAGGTTCGCCGGCCGCGCCAGCACCCGGGCCAGCAGCAGTCGCGCCCGCTCGCCGCCCGAAAGCTCGCGCACCGGCGTGCGCGCCTGCTCCGGCTTGAAAAGAAAATCCTTCATATAGGAGACGACGTGGCGCTGCTCGCCATTGACCACAAGGTTCTCGCCGCGCCCGTCGGTCAGGTAATTCGCCAGCGTCTCCTGCGGGTCGACGGCCTCGCGCTTCTGGTCGAGTGTTGCGATTTCCAGATTGACGCCGAGCCGCACGGTGCCGGCATCCGGCGGCAGCTCGCCGGTCAGCATCTTGAGAAGCGTCGTCTTGCCGACGCCGTTCGGCCCGACAAGGCCGACGCGGTCGCCGCGCTGAATACGGGTCGAAAAGCCCTTGACCACGGTGAGGTCGCCAAAACTCTTCTCGATGCCCTTGGCTTCGATCACCAGCTTGCCGGATTCAGCGGCGTCGCTTGCCACCATCGTCGCCGAACCCTCGGCGCCGCGATGGCTGCGAAAACGCTGGCGCATGGCCTGCAGCTCGCCGAGCCGGCGCATGTTGCGCTTGCGCCTGGCGGTCACGCCATAGCGCAGCCAATGCTCCTCGCGCACGATCTGGCGGCCGAGCTTGTGCTGTTCGCGCTCTTCCTCTTCAAGCACCTGGTCGCGCCATTCCTCAAAGTGCGCGAACCCCTTGTCCAGCCGGCGCGTCTGGCCGCGGTCGAGCCAGACGGTGGCGCGCGAGACGCGCTCGAGAAAGCGGCGGTCGTGCGAGATCAGGATCACGGCCGACGAGGTGCGGGCAAGCTCTTCTTCCAGCCATTCGATGACCGACAGGTCGAGATGATTGGTCGGCTCGTCGAGGAGCAGGATATCGGGCTCCGGCGCCATGACGCGGGCGAGTGCTGCGCGGCGCGCCTCGCCGCCGGAAAGGTCGTTCGGCCGCTCCTCGCCGGTCAGGCCGAGATGCTCCATCAGATAAGTGGCGCGATGCGGGTCGTCGGCCGGCCCGAGGCCGGCTTCGACATAGGCGCGCACGCTGGCGAAGCCATCCATATCGGGCATTTGCGGCAGGTAGCGCACCGTTGCCGAGGGCTGGCGGAATACTTCGCCGTCCTGCGGTTCGATCAGCCCCGCGACGATCTTGAGCAGCGTCGACTTGCCCGAACCGTTGCGGCCTACAAGCGCGATCTTCTCGCCGGCGGAGGCGCTCAGTGCCGCGCCGTCGAGCAGCGGCGTGCCGCCAAAAGTCAGTTTTATGCCATCCAGATTGAGAAGAGGCGGGGCCATGTCAGCTTTCGGGAAGAGGATAGGGGTGGGCGAGCAGCAGCGCCCGGCCACGCTCGAGCGCGATCTCGAGCCGATCCTTGATCTCATTTGATATGGTAAGCGATGAGCCGAACGCCACCTCGACACCGTCCAGCGGCCATTTGGCGCCTGAGACCGTCAGGCCGGCGAGGTCGGAGAAGCCGAGCACCGAGAACAGCGTGCCCTCGGCGTAGTCGAAGCCGGCTTTGCCCGGCAGGATGGGCACGCCCTCCTGGGCGCCGCTGGTCAGCAGCACGGTCGTGCCCGCCTCGGCCAGCCGCACGCTTAGAGCCAAATGCAGAAAGGCATGATCGGCGCGCTTGCCGCCGAAGGCGCCGGCCAGCACCAGGCTGGTGGCGCCGCGCGCCAGCGCCGCGGCAATGGCGAGCTCGCCGTCGGTCATATCCTTCTCGGTCGGGAAAATCTTGCGCGGCACGGCGGCCAGATTCTCCGGCAGGCTCGCCGGCACCGAGTCGAAATCTCCGACCCAGAGCTCCGGCAGCAGGCCAAGCATATCGGCATGGCCGATACCGGCATCGGCGGCGATGATGCGGGAGCCTTCGATCTGGCGATCGAGCCGAGGCGTGCGGACGAGATCGCCGCCAAGCAGGATGGTGAATGTGCCCATGGCCGTCGCCCTTACCAGCCCGGCCAACGAAACGGAAGCGGGCGCGTCCAAACGGAATCGCACTTCGCTACCGCGGTGAACCCTGATGGATGCCCAGGAAACTTCCGCTTGCGCGCCGCATCGGCCGGGCCTATGTCTCGAAATGCTCTAACGGGGTGCCGGACGCTGATTTTGCGAACCGGCTGAGAGGCACAAAGCCAACCCGCTGAACCTGATCCGGTTTGTACCGGCGGAGGGATTAGACGTTTCGGACCATCCGACGCCTCAATTCCTTTAACGCGAACGAAGGAGGCGCCGATGCGCTCGCTATTGTCCAACCTTGTTCTTGCAGTCGGCCTTGTTTCGCTTTTGGCAGGCGGACCTGCCGAGGCTAAAGACAAGCTTACCGTCTACACCTACGAAAGCTTCACCGCCGACTGGGGTCCCGGGCCCGCGGTGAGGAAGGAATTCGAGGCCGAATGCGGCTGCGATCTTGAATTCGTCTCGGTTGCCGACGGCGTGGCACTGCTCAACCGCGTCAAGCTGGAGGGCGCCGGCACCAAGGCTGATGTCGTGCTCGGCCTTGATACCAACCTGACCGCGGATGCCAAGGCGAGCGGCCTATTCGCGCGGCATGGCGCGGTGGCCGATTTGAATGTGCCCGGCGGCTGGAAAGACGACACTTTCGTGCCTTTCGACTACGGCTATTTCGCCGTCGTCTACGACACCGAAAAGCTGAAGACGCCGCCGAAGAGCTTGAAGGAACTGGTCGAGGGCGCCGGCCCCGACAAGATCATCATCCAGGATCCGCGCACTTCGACGCCGGGCCTCGGGCTGCTGCTGTGGGTCAAGTCGGTCTATGGCGACAAGGCGCCGGAAGCCTGGGCCAAGCTGAAGCCGAAGGTGCTGACCGTGACGCCGGGCTGGAGCGAGGCCTATGGTCTGTTCACCAAGGGCGAGGCGCCGATGGTTCTCTCCTATACCACCTCGCCGGCCTACCACATGGTGGCCGAGAACACCGAGCGCTATCAGGCGGCGTCCTTCGAGGAGGGCGAATATCTGCAGATCGAGGTCGCCGGCATCACCAAAACCGGCGCGAAGAACCCGCTGGCGGAAAAATTCATAGCCTTCATGACCGGGCCCAAGTTCCAGGACATCATCCCGGAGACCAACTGGATGTTCCCGGCCGGCAAGACCGACAAGCCGCTCAACCCGGCCTTCGAAAAGCTGGTGAAGCCGACCAAAACCCTGCTGTTCAGCCCGGACGAGGTGGCGGCCAACCGCAAGGCCTGGGTGGATGAATGGCTGGCGGCGATGAGCAAGTAGGACGCAGGATGGCGCTTGAGCACCCCCCTCTGTCCGGCCGGCCATCTCCCCCGCAAAGGGGGAAATTCGCGGTCATCGGTGATTTCGCTAGCCGCCGACGGTGTAGGAAGAGCGGCAAAGCTGCCAATCTCCCTCCTAGAGTGGGAGATGTCCGGCAGGACAGAGGGGGGTGCGACGGAACGTGGCGTTCGCTAGCTCGAGCCAACGTGGTGCAGCGTGCAATCCACGCCGCGCCCTGACCCTCGCATCACCGCCGGCATCATCGCCCTTGTCGCCATCACTTTGCTCATCGGCGGCGCCTTCGCCGGCCTGATCCTCGAAGGCGCGAGCGGTCCGTCCAGCGCTGCCGCGGCCTTCGACAGCTATCTGCTCCGCGTCGCCCGCTTCACGCTTTGGCAGGCGCTGCTGTCGACATTGCTTTCGGTCTTGCCGGCAGTGTTCGTCGGCCGCGCCCTGTCCAGGCAAACGAACTTTCCCGGACGTCGCCTGATCCTGCAGTTGTTCACGGTGCCGCTGGCGCTGCCGGCCATCGTCGCCGCGCTCGGCGTGTTGGCGCTCTACGGCCGTGCCGGTTATTTTGCCGGCATCCTCGGCACGTTCGGCGGTGGGGAATGGCCGGGCATTTACGGCCTTTCCGGCATCCTGGTCGCGCATGTCTTCTTCAACCTGCCATTGGCCACGCGGCTGTTCCTCGAGGCGCTCGGCACCGTGCCGGCCGACCAGTGGCGGCTGGCGAGCCAGCTCGGTATGGACGCTCGGTCGGCCTTCCGGCTGATCGAATGGCCGGCGCTGCGCACGGTGCTGCCGGGGGTCGCCGGGCTGGTCTTCATGCTGTGCATCACCTCCTTCACAATCGTACTGACGCTGGGTGGCGGGCCGGCGGCGACGACGCTAGAGGTCGCGATCTACCAGGCGCTGCGCTTCGATTTCGATCCCGCGCGGGCCGTGACACTAACGTTTCTGCAGATCGTGCTGACCTTCGTCGTGGTCGCCATGCTGACGCGACTCGGCGCCAACACGGTCGGCGATGCGAATCTGCCGGTAGCGCCACGCCGCTATCTTGCGACCAGCACCACCGAGGCCGTGTTGAATGCCGGCCTCATCGTGCTTGCGCTGCTGTTCGTCGCCGCACCGATGGCGGCGACCGTGCTCGCCGGGCTGGAGGCGGATCTCGGCCGGCTGGCCGGCGAGGACGCCGTGCGCCGCGCGACGCTCACCAGCGCCGGGCTCTCCTTTCTCTCGGCGCTGCTTTGCGTGATGCTGTCGCTGTCGCTGGTTGCCGCCCGACGCGCACTGGCCCTGCGGCGCCGCGCGGGCGGCGCCATGTCGCTGCTCGAACACGCCGCCGACACCGGCGCCGGTTTCGTGCTGGTCGTGCCGCCCATCGTGATCGGCGCCGGCTGGTTCCTGGCTCTGCGCAACATCACCGATGTGTTCGCCATCGCACCTGTCATGGTCGTCGCGGTCAATGCGGTGATGGCGATGCCATTTGCCATTCGCGCCGTCCGCCCTGCCTATGACGCGGCGAGCGAGCGCCACGAGCGACTCTGCCTGGCGCTCGGCATTTCCGGCTGGAACCGGCTGCGGCTGGTCGACTGGCCGTCGCTCCGGCGGCCCTTGGCCACCGGCTTTGCGTTCGCCATGGCGCTGTCGCTCGGCGATCTCGGCGTGATCGCGCTGTTCGGCAGCGATTCCGTCCAGACCTTGCCCTATCTTCTACTCGCGCGCATGGGCAGCTACCGGACCGCCGACGCCGCGGGGCTGGCCTTGCTGCTCGGCCTCGTCTGCCTGATGCTGGTTGTCGCCGCCGACTGGCTGGGGCGGGAGGCAAAGGCATGACGAGGGATAATAATGGCATCGCAGCCACGAAGGGCCTGGCCGTCACGTTGGACGGCGTATCCTTCAGCTATGGCGAGGCATCCTTCCGGTTCGATGTCGAATTCGCCGCCGGCAGGATCACCGCCATCATGGGGCCGAGCGGTTCAGGCAAGTCGACGCTGCTCAATCTGGTGGCCGGCTTCGAATCACCCAATGCTGGCAAGGTGCTGATCGGCGGGATCGATGTCGACAATGCGCCGCCCTCGGCGCGGCCGGTGTCGATGGTGTTGCAGGAAAACAACCTGTTCGCCCATCTTTCGGTCGAGGGCAACGTCGGGCTTGGCCGCTCGCCATCGCTCAAGCTCACGGCCGACGACCACCGCGCGGTCGCGGAAGCGCTGGGGCGTGTCGGCCTTGCCGGCAAGGAAAAGCGGCTGCCGCGCGAGCTTTCCGGCGGCGAGCGGCAGCGCGTCGCGCTGGCGCGGGTGCTCATACGGGGCCGTCCGGTGCTTCTGCTCGACGAGCCTTTCGCCTCGCTCGGCCCGGCGCTGCGCGAAGACATGCTCGATCTCGTGGCCGGCATCCACGCCGAGCGACAGATGACCGTGCTTTTCGTCACGCACCAGCCGCAGGACGCGCGCCGCATCGGCCAGCAGATCGCGTTCGTCGACGAGGGCAGGGTCGCGGCCACAGGGTCGGCCGCCGATTTCTTCGACGGTGCTGGACCGGAGGCCTTCCGGCGCTATATCGGCGATCGAGGCGGCAGCGTTGCCGGATGACAACACATTGCCCGGAAGCGGACATAATTTACGGCCAAACCGGTCGCGGGTGATCAGGCGTTTGCTTGCCTTGTCGGGGGGAGTGTGGCTAGGTCCGGCCATGCTGGTCCGGGTGGGCCGTGATTTGCCGAAAAGATTATGAAAGGAAGCCGATCTGACGGCCAGCATCGAGAGAGTATGGACTAAGCCGCTGGCGCGATTTTTCGCGATGGCCGGCTTTGCCGTGGCGCTGGCGAGCTGCCAGATGTTCACGCCGCCGGACGTGCAGGAGTCCGGCTTCCAGCCCTCCGATAAGCCGATCACCGTCGACAATGTCGTCGCCAACGCCAGGCTGGCCGAAATGGCCAAAGCGCAGCATCCGCGGATTCTCGCCACCTATGGCGGCGAATATTCCGATCCGAAGCTCGAGCGCATGGTGGCCAAGGTCGTCGGCAATCTGACGGTGGTCTCGGCCAATCCGACCCAGACCTATCGCATCACCATCCTCAACTCGCCCAACGTCAACGCCTTCGCGCTGCCGGGCGGCTATCTCTATGTCACGCGCGGTCTGCTGGCGTTGGCAAATGATTCCTCCGAGCTTGCGGCCGTCATCGCGCATGAGATGGGCCACGTCACCGCCAATCACGGCCTGCAGCGACAGCAGCTCGAGGCCGAGGAAGGCTTGGCGACCAAGGTCGTCTCCGACGTGCTCGGCGACAGCCCGACGGCCAAGGCCGCGCTCATCCGCGGCAAGCTGAGGCTTGCGCAGTTTTCGCGCAACCAGGAACTGCAGGCCGACGCGATCGGCATCAAGTCGATCGGCGAGGCGGGCTATGACCCCTATGCGGCCGGCCGCTTCCTGCAGTCGATGTCGGCCTATACCGATTTCCGTTCGGTCAGCGGCGCCACGGATGCCAGCCTCGACTTCCTGGCCACGCATCCCAACACGCCGCAGCGCATTGAGCTGGCGCAGCGGCTCGCCCGCAACTTCGGACCGCCCGGCGTCGGCACGCGCGACCGCGATGCCTTCCTCGCCGGCATAGACGGGCTGCTCTACGGCGACACGCCGGAAGAGGGCTATGTGCGCGGCCAGACCTTCCTGCATCCCGGCCTTGGCGTGTCGTTCTCGGTGCCCGAGGGTTTCGTCATCGACAATTCGGCGGCCGCGGTGACCGCGACCGGTCCGGGCGACATCGCCATCCGCTTCGATGGCGTGGCGATCGACAAGTCTGTGTCGCTCACCGACTATATCCGCAGCGGCTGGGTCGCCGGACTGGACGATGCCAGCGTGCGCCAGGAAACGGTCAACGGCAACGAGGCGGCGATGGCGCATGCCAGCGCGCAAGGGTGGCAGTTCGATATCGCGGTCATCCGGGCCGGCGGACAGGTCTACCGGCTGCTGACTGCGGCACCCTCGGCCAGCACCGCGCTGGAGCCGGTCGCGCGCTCCGTCAGCAGCTCCTTCCGCACGTTGAGCGCGGCCGAGAAGGCGGCGCTGAAGCCGCTGCATATCCGGGTGGTCACTGTGCAGCCCGGCCAGAACATGGGCACGCTTGCCGCTCAAATGGTCGGCGTCGACCGAAAGCTCGACCTGTTCCGGGTGCTCAACGCAATGTCGCCGGGCGCGAGCGTGTCGGCCGGCGACAAGGTCAAGATCGTCACCGACAAGTAGGGTCGGCATCCGCGCAAGTGCTTCGCAACGAATCAGCCGCGCGCTTCTATTCGGTCAAGCCGGGCGCGCGGCTGCCGCAGCAATCAGAGCCCGCCACTGCTGCCGCCTTCAGGGCTGGTCTGGCCGCCGGTGCTGCCTCCGCTGCCCTCACCACTTTGGCCGCCGCCGCCGGACCCTGAATGATCGCCGCTACTGCCGCGCCAGGGCGCCGGTCCGGTATCGGTCTGAGGTGGTTTGACCACTGTCGGGACTGTCACCGTCGGCGTCTTCGGCGCGGGTGTGCGGACAACCTTTACCTTGGTGACTATTTTCGTCACGACCTTCGGCTTGCACACTGCGACCGTTAAGGTGCTGCGCGCGGGAAGGCCGAGAATGCTCATGGAATATGCCTCTTGCCGCGCGATGCCGGCTTTGAGGAAAGCCAAGGCGCGGGCCTCGTCGGCGGGCACGCCGTTGCGGCCATCCTTGAAGATCACGGCGAGATCGTTCATCGCGTTGACGTGCCCCATGGCCGCCGCCTTGAGCAGCAGGTCCAATCCCTTGCCGGTATTCCGCTCGACATCGACACCATTGAACAAGGCTCGCCCCCAAGCGGCCATCGCATAGGGGTCTCCCTTGTCGGATGCTTCTGAATAGAAGCTGATCGCTTTCGCGGAGTCCGCGGCCAGTCCTATTCCGGACGAAGCGATATGGCCGAGCTCGAACATGGCGCGGACGTGCCCCCTGTCGGCAGCTTCCTGGATAGCTTTCCTGGCCTCGTCGACCTTGCCGGACGCCAGCAGCGCCCGCCCAAGCTCGTAGCGAAACCGAGCGACGTCGGGGTAGGCCTTCACCGCCGCCTGGCAGGCCTCAGCGGCCTCGCCGGCGATCTCGTTCTGCAAACGGCCGGGCGCGACGCCCTGCAGGTCGAGCGGTGCGCCCGCCGCTTGGTCGCAGGGGTCGACGCTTGGCGACAGCTTCATCATCGCTGCCTTGGACGCGTTGCCGCCGCGGATTTGGAAGCCAATCTGGACCGGAGCAGCCGAGCCGATCTGCGGCTCGTAACGCAAATTATCGACTTCACCGGCCATCAGGCTGGAATCCGGAGACAGGGTCCGGTCCGGCAGCGACAGAGTTCCCGTTGCCGGATAGCTTGCAAGCTTCAGGCTGAGTGCGGGGTCGTTGCTGGGGAAATCGAGCTTCAGCGGAACCGGACCGACGCCAACCGGGATGCTGATATCGCGATTTTCGATCGCCTCGGCGGCGCCGGTGATCTGGCTGCCGCTCTCCGGATCCGGCTGCTTCTGCTTGGCCGTGACCTCCTGACCCTCGGCGTCATCGTGGCGCATCAGCACCACCTCGTCGACCAGCGAGGAATTCTCCCACGGAACCTGCTTGCCGTTGGTGGCTTTGACCACGTCGCGGCGAACCGCCGCCATCACCGTGCGGATTTCCTGGTTGGGCGCCAACGCGTGGCGCGAAAAGGCAGATGAGAACGGGCTGAGGGCACCGCGCCCGTCATAGGCGACCGCGCCTGGCTCGGTGGCGAAGGCAATCAGCGTGTTCAGTGAGCTCTTCACCTGCGCAAGGCCGGCGTCGCCCGCGACGATCAGCTGGTCCCTCAGCCAGTAATCCTGGCGGGGGAAAGGATTGTTCCGGCAGGCGTCGAGGATGATCACCTGGATCTTCGCTTTCGAGCGCAATTGCTCCAGCACGTCGTCGAGCTTGATCGCCTGGACCTCGATGTCGGCGGCATCCTTCAGCGACGCATCGACGGGGATCAGGAAATTCTCGCCCCCGATCTGAAAACCATGGCCGGAATAGTAGACGACGGCCAGATCCGCACCGTCCGCCGCGGCGAGATAGTTGCGGAACCGCTCCTCGAACTGAAGCTTGGTCAAGTCCTTTGCGACGAAGACGTCGAAGCCGGCCAGCCGGAACGTGTTCGCGACGTCCTGAGCATCTTTGTCCGGGTTTTTGAGAGCCGGAATATTTCGGTATTCGGCATTGCCGATGACCAAGGCAACCCTTCGATCGGCGTGAGCCTCGAACGCGGTGAAGCACACGAGAACCAGGGCTGCAAGGAACGCGCAGCATCGCAGCATGGCAAACCCCCATCCGCTAAAGTTGGTGCAGTCAGGAAGACAGTTTACGCCGCGAGGGTCTGTTAAAGAATTCACAATCCATGGCTACGGATGCAGAAAGCCGCCAAGAGATGGCCTCCTGACGTCTTCGAGCCGCTGCCTCGGCTTTCAGGCGGCTTCCGCCAGGAATTCGGGGTTCTGCTTCACTAGCGCCGCCCGCAGCTTTTCCATGGCGCGGGCTTCGATCTGGCGGACGCGTTCCTTGGAGATGCCGAGCGCCTCGCCGAGCGATTCCAGGGTGGCGCCGTCGTCGCTAAGGCGGCGCTCCTCGATGATGCGCAGCTCGCGCGCATTGAGCGCGCCGAGCGCGCTTTTCAGCCAGACCGCGCGGCGCTCGACGTCGATCGTTTCGCCGACGACCTCGTCGGGAAGCGGATCCTCCGAGACCAGGAAATCCATCCGCTCGGCGGCGCCGTTCTCGTCGGCAAGCGGGGTATTGAGGGAGCTGTCGGGGGCCGAAAGACGCGAATCCATCATTGCCACGTCGGCTTCCGGCACGCCGAGCGCGGCCGAAACCTCGCGGTACAGCGAGGCATTGGAGAGCGGCTCGGCGCCGTTGGCAAGCCGCGCGCGCAGCCGCCTCAGATTGAAGAACAGCGCCTTCTGCGCGGAGCTGGTGCCGCCGCGCACGATCGACCAGTTGCGCAGGATATAGTCCTGCATCGAGGCGCGGATCCACCAGGTGGCATAGGTCGAGAAACGGACTTCGCGGGCGGGCTCGAAGCGGGCAGCCGCTTCCAGCAGGCCGACATGGCCTTCCTGAATGAGGTCGCCGAGCGGCAAACCGTAGTGGCGGAATTTGGAAGCCATCGAAATCACCAGCCGCATATGGGCGACGGTGATCAGATGCAGCGCGTCCTGATCCTTTTTTTCCCTCCAGCGTATGGCCAGGAGATGCTCCTCGTCGCGCTCGAGATAGGGAGCCTTCATTGCCGCCCGGACCAGTGTCCGTCCTGCCACATCCTCGATCATGCCGGCTCCTTTGGGGGTCGTTGCACTGGATGACGGTTGAAATGACGTCGCAGCGCCCTACAACAGCCAGCAACGTGCCAGAAGCGCGAATGGTTCCGTAGTGCCGGCGGATGCATATGCCTGCCGAAAACGTTTCTGTTATCGATCCGTGAGGCTTGGCTTGGCGGATTTTTCGCTGGTTTTGAGAACTGGATTTCTGGAACGGTCGATTTTTGAAATCTGGTTCCTTATTTCTTGAGGTTCCATCTGCCAGTTTGCGGCTCTCACCATGCGCCGGGGCACCGGTCAAAACGGGATCACAGAAAAATGAAATGGCTCAAATCGCTTCTCGTCGCCGGAACGCTGCAGGTTCTGGCAGTCACAGCCGGTCATGCCGGCGCCAATCTCGACCAGATCAAGCAGGCGGGCGTGATCAAGGTCGGCACGGAGGGCACCTACGCGCCCTTCACCTATCATGACGAATCCGGCGCCCTGGTCGGCTTCGACGTGGAGATCGCCAAGGCGATCGCCGAGAAGCTCGGCGTCAAGGTGCAGTTTCTCGAGGGCAAGTGGGACGGCCTGATCGCGGGGCTCGACGCCAACCGCTACGACGCCGTCATCAACGAGGTCGGCATCACCGACGCGCGCAAGGCCAAGTATGATTTCTCAGATCCCTACATCGCCTCCAAGGCGGTGCTGATCGTGCGCGGCGACAACAGCGACATCAAGACATTCGCGGATCTCAAGGGCAAGAAGGCGGCGCAGTCGCTGACCTCGAATTTCGGCAAGCTCGCCGAGAAGAACGGCGCCGAATTGGTCGGCACCGACGGCTTCGACCAGTCGATCCAGCTGCTGCTCACCGGTCGCGCCGACGCCACCATCAACGACAGCCTGTCCTTCCTCGATTTCAAGAAGCACAAGCCCGACGCCAATGTGAAGATCGCCGCGCAGGAAGAGAATGCCGACTATTCCGGTGTCATCGTGCGCAAGGGCGATCCGGAACTGGTGGCGGCGATCAACAAGGCGCTGGCCGACATCAAGGCCGACGGCACCTACAAGAAGATTGCCGACACATATTTCGGCCAGGACGTCTCGCAGTAAGCCCAATCATCCCTTTGCTTGAGTTCGGGGGGGGGGGGGGGGGGG
>NZ_JARTVQ010000011.1:103731-133559 GCF_029625845.1 Mesorhizobium sp. WSM4898
GTCTTTGACGGCCCGCCGATTTTTACCTGATAGTCGCTCGGCATGCGGCCAGAGGGCCGCAGCGTCCGGAAAGGAGAAGGGCTCCGTGCCGCACTGGTTGCAATTGATGCTGGAGTCGCTGCCGACGCTGCTATGGGCGGCACTGATCTTCACCGTGCCGCTGACGCTGCTGTCCTTCGCCTTGGGGCTTATGGCCGGGCTGGTGACGGCGCTGATCAGGCTGTTCGGCCCGAAAGCGCTGGTCGCGCTTGTGCGCTTCTATGTCTGGATCTTTCGCGGCACGCCGCTCCTGGTGCAGCTCTTCCTGATCTTCTACGGCCTGCCGTCGGTGGGCATCCTGCTCGATGCCTTTCCCGCAGCGCTGATCGGCTTCACGCTCAATATCGGCGCCTACACGTCGGAGATCATCCGCGCCGTCATCGGCTCGGTGCCGAAAGGGCAGTGGGAGGCCTCCTATTCGATCGGCATGACCTGGAGCCAGGCGATGCGGCGCACGATCCTTCCGCAAGCGAGCCGCGTCGCGGTGCCGCCGCTCTCCAATACGTTCATATCGCTGGTCAAGGACACCTCGCTCGCGGCGGCAATAACGGTGCCCGAAATGTTCCAGGCTGCGCAGCGCATCGTCGCCACCACTTACGAGCCGCTGATCCTCTATGTCGAGGCGGCGGCGCTCTATCTGGCGATGAGCTCGGTGCTGTCGGCTCTGCAGGCGCGGCTGGAGGTGCGGCTCAACCGCTATGGCGGCTTCCTGGAGGCCAATGCATGATCGGCCTTACCAACATCGAGAAGCGCTTCGGCGACAATCTTGTCCTGAAAGGTGTCACCGTCAGCATCGACGAAGGCAGTGTCACGGCGCTGGTCGGGCCTTCGGGCGGCGGAAAAAGCACGCTCTTGCGCTGCATCAACCTCTTGGAAATTCCGACCTCGGGCACTTTGCGCATCGGCGACGAGACGCTGGAATTTCGGCCGGGCGCCAAGGTACCGGCGGCGGACATTCAGCGCGTGCGGCTGCAGACCGGCATGGTGTTTCAGAATTTTCAGCTCTTTCCGCATCGCACCGCGATCGAGAACGTCATGGAAGGGCTGGTGACGGTGCTGAAATGGCCGCAGGCGCGGGCGCGCGAGCGGGCGATGGCGCTGCTCGAGAAGGTCGGCATGGCGCATAAGGCCGATGCCTGGCCGGCGACTCTGTCAGGCGGCCAGCAGCAGCGCGTTGCGATCGCCCGGGCGCTGGCGCCGTCGCCGCGCGTGCTGCTTTGCGACGAGCCGACCTCGGCGCTCGATCCGGAGCTGGCGCAGGAAGTGGTCGACGTGCTGGGTCAACTGGCCCGCGAGGGCACCACCATGGTGATGGCCACGCATGATCTGAGACTCGCCTCCAAGATCGCGCAGGAGGTGGTGTTCCTCGATGCCGGCTCGATCGTCGAGAAGGGCCCGGCTTCGATCGTGTTCGACAACCCCGAGCGCGAGCGGACCAAGCGCTTCATCGCCTCGCTGCGGCAGGAGGAGGCGCGGAAGGAAGGCGGGGGCGGGGGATCAGGTATGATTCCTTCATAAGTTGGCGCTGCCCCTCATTGCCCTGCCGGGCATTTCTCCCCGTATAGTGACGGGAGAAAGGACGCTTTCATCAGAGAGTTCGCCAATCGCCAACGTTTCAGAATGGGCGCCAACGACGCCGTCATCTCGCTTCTCCCCGTTCACTATACGGGAGAAGGTGCCGGCAGGCGGATGAGGGCAGCGCCGACCTTCCGATATTGCGCAACAAAAACCCGGCGCCAGGCCGGGTTCTTCGTTGTTCGGCAGGCGAATGCTCAGGCAGCTTCTTCCTGCTCGGCTTCCTCGTTGTCGGCCTTGGCGCCGCGCTTCGGACCCTTGTTGAGGTTGACCTCGATGAGGCGAACCGCCTCGGTCTCCGACATGCGGTTGACGGCGGCGATCTCGCGAGCCATGCGGTCGAGCGCGGCTTCGTAAAGCTGGCGCTCGGAATAGGACTGCTCCGGCTGGTTGTCGGCGCGATAGAGGTCGCGCACCACTTCCGAGATCGAGATCAGGTCGCCGGAATTGATCTTGGCATCATACTCCTGCGCGCGACGCGACCACATCGTGCGCTTGATGCGGGCGCGGCCCTGCACGACCTTCAGCGCGCGATCGACATAATCCTCTTCCGAGAGCTTGCGCATGCCGATAGAGGTCGCCTTGGCGACCGGCACCTTAAGCCTCATCTTGTCCTTCTGGAAATCGATGACGAACAGCTCCAGCTTGTGACCCGCGACTTCCTGCTCGTCGATGGCCACGATCTGGCCGACGCCATGCGCCGGGTAAACGATAAACTCACCGGTCTTGAACCCGTGACGGGCCGCGGTGGACTTCTTCTGCGGGGTGATCGTTGCCATTACGCCCTGAACTCCTTAGTTGTAGCGCCGGCATGGCGGCGCCGGCTGAACTCAGACGATCGGCGGAAGCCGATCTTTAGCCGCACAACAAGTGAACTCACCGGAATAAGCCGGGGCCGACAAACCGCACGAATGCGATTGCCTGCCCCAGATCGCTCTGGTCCGGATTTGAAAAGTTCACCTTTCAGTGATTTGGGGCGTTAGCGCCATAAATCGACGTTGTGTCACCGGCATGTTTCGCGGATATAACACAAAAAGTCGGAAGAATCAAGGTTTTGCTGCATTCGCTAACGCCATGCGCCATCGCTGGCTGTCAAGACAGCAATTGTATCGGCTCGCTTACGTGGCGTCATGCCGGCTTGCCCGGTCCAGCCTTCAGTCGCCTTCGCCGGGCTCCGGCGAGAAATACTTCTCGAACTTCCCGGCCTCGCCGTCGAAGTTCTTGGCGTCGGCCGGCGGCTCTTTCTTGGCAGTGATGTTGGGCCATTTCTCCGCGTATTCGGAATTGACCTGCAACCATTTGTCGAGCCCGGACTCGGTGTCCGGCTTGATCGCGTCGGCCGGGCATTCCGGCTCGCACACGCCGCAGTCGATGCACTCGTCAGGATGGATGACGAGCATGTTCTCGCCTTCGTAGAAACAGTCGACCGGACAGACCTCGATGCAGTCCATGTATTTGCATTTTATGCAATTATCGGTCACGACATAGGTCATCGCAGGCTCCGGGACGTCCCGTATTTGCTGGGCTTTTTTGGTGAGGTAACGCCTTTGCCCGCCGCTTGCAAGGGCAGGACTTCCCGCCTGAGCCGGCATCGCGGAAAGGAATTCCGCGCGCCTGCCGCGACGAGGTTCCGTCGAATCTTCTAGTCCTCGCCGAGCAGCCGGTCCGTCTGCCGCCGCTGCCGCTTGGTCGGACGGCCGGTGCCGGCTTCGCGCAGCGCCGGAATGGCGTCAGGAACCGCCTCGCCCTTGGGCGTCGGCGGCGGCGACATATCCTCGTAAAGCAGCCGCGCCTCGTCGGCAGGACCACGCCGGGCGCCGGGCCCAAGCACCTTCCAGACAAGGATTCGGCGGTCGAGCGTGATGGTCAGCACATCGCCGGCCTTGACCAGATCGGAGGCCTGCGCTGCTTTGTCGCGATTGATGCGGACGCGCCCGGCAACGACGAGCTTCGCCGCCAGCGACCGGGATTTCACCGCACGCGAGAAGAACAGCCATTTGTCGATGCGCTGGCGGCCTTCTCCAACCATCGGGACCGGCCGAGGCTATTTCTTCAGCTGGTCGCGCAAGGCGGCGAGCTTGGCAAAGGGTGAATCCGGATCAAAGCGCTGCGGACGCTCCTCGCGCGGTTTGCCCTGGAAGGCCGGCTTGCTGCCGCCTGCGGCATTGCCTTTGCCGTCCTGCCTGTTGCCTTTCCAGTCCGGCCGGCCCTCGCGGCGGCCCCCCTCGTGGCGATCGGCACGCTCGCCCTGCGGCCTGCCTTCGCGCCGTTCGCCGCCTTCGCGTTCCGGTCTCGGCTTGAACTTCGAGCGGTCGAAGCGCGGCTTGCCGGCCCCGTCGCGCTGGTCGCGGCGGCCCTCACGGGCTGGCCGATCGCCGGCCTGGCCACCCGTGGCAGCCGCCTGGCCATCGCCTGCAGCCTGGCCTTTGCGCGGACGATTGTCGCGGCGATTGTCATAGCGGTGGCGCGGGCGCGAATGGTCGAAGCGCGCCTGCCGCCACAGCAGGATCGGCTTCGGCTCTTCCGGCTCGGCGGGGGGCTCTGCGCCTTCACCGCTTTCGCCCTCGTGGAGAGCGCCGGCGTCGGCGGTGTTGGTGCCGTCTGCATCGTCGGCGCCGTCAGCCCCACCCGCGTCGCTTCCCGCCGCGACCTCCCCCATCGAGGTGGAGGCGTCGCCGCTTTCAGCCGACCCAAACGCTGCTGCAGCGTCCACCGCTGCAGCGGTCTCCACAGGCGGAGTCTCTTCCGCGACCGCAGCCGAAGCTTCCGCCGGATCTTTCGCGTCAGGCTCCGTCGCGGCTTCCGCGATGGCGTCGGCAGGAACTTCAGCGGCAGCCGGCTCGGATCCCTCGATCGTTGCCTCTACAACCGTGTCTGTTGCCACGGCGTGCGCCTCTGCCGCCTGTGCAGCACGCGCAGCCTCTTCCGCCGCAAGCTTCGCAGCCGCGGCCTCGCGGGCGGCATTGTCCAGCGCGTCGAGCTTGGCATTCACCTCCGCCGCCGGCTTCGGTTCGGCGCGATAGCCAAGGCCTTTTAGGATCTCTTCCATGTCGTCGGCGGTCGCGCCGAGGATCGACATCATCGGCGGCGTCACCATGAAGGCGTGGCCGTCATAGGCGCCGTCGGGTCGCTGGCCGAGGCCGGGCTTCCAGTTGGTCGCGGGGCGAATGAGATCGGCCAGCCGCTCTAGGATATCGACGCGCACGGCGCGGCGGCCGAGATTGCGATAGCCGGCGAGCTTGTAGAACGTCTTGTCGAAAGCAGGATCGATGACCACCGAGGTGCGGCCCGATGCCAGCGCATTCACCACGTCGCCGAAGCCTGGCTTGTCCTTGCCGTCGCTCTTAAGCGCCCAGAGCAGCGTCACCAGCCCGGCCGGCGCCGGCTTGATCAGCGCCGGCACGAAGACGTGGTAGGCACCGAAGCGCACGCCAAGACGCCGCAGGGCCGCCCGGCCTTCCTGGTCGAGCGACTTCATTTCCTCGGCGATGTCGCGGCGGTTGATGAGGCCGAAATGCTCGACGAGCTGGAAGGCGATGCCGCGCGCGATGCCGGTGAGCTGCTCGGCGTTCTTCAAATCGACCAGCGGCTTCAAGAGCGACTCGATCTGGAAATTGACGAAACGCTCGGCGCGCGCCGCGACCTTGTCGCGGGCAGGGCCGGTGAGCTGCTCGTCGGCAAGCAGCACAAGGCGCGGCTTCAAGGCCTCGTCGCCGCCAACCAGGGTGCCGATCGGCGCACCGATCCAGCGCAGGACACCGTCCGAGCCCAATGCCAGATCGCCGTTGGCGCAGGCGGCGAAGCGCTCGGCGCGCGCCTCGAACTCAGCCGCGAGCGCCTTCTGGGCAGCGGTGCGCACCGCCTTGGCGTCCTCGCCGCCGGCGCTCTGGTCGGCGGTGAAGCGGAATCCCTGCAGCTCGCCGACGTGATGGCCTTCGACGAGCACGGTTCCGGTTGGGCTGATTTCAGCTTCAGGCATGGTATTTTCTCTAAGGCGCCGCATGAGGACGGAAGTCCTGCGGTCTACGAAGCGTTTCGTCAACCGCTCATGCAGCGCATCCGACAATCTGTCTTCGATTTCGCGCGTCTTTTCCTGCCAGTGTAGCTGATCGGCCAGCCAGCCCGGTCGGTTGGAGACGAAGGTCCAGGTGCGGATCTGGGCGATCCGGTGCGACAGCGTGTCGATATCACCATCCGTGGTGTCGGCCCGCCGCACCTGCTCGGCCATGTAATTCTCATCGACATGGCCATGGCGTGCAAGGTCCATATAGATCGAGGCGATGAGGTCGGCATGCTGGGCGGGCGCGATCTTGCGGTAGTCCGGCAGCGCGCAGGCCTCCCACAGCAGCGCCACGCGCTCCCTGCCGGTGGCAAGCGTCCTGATGTCGGCGTCGCGCGACAAATGTTCCAGCGCCTGAGCGTCGACCGCCGGCAATGCCCGGGTCAGCCCTTCGACCGGCGCGTTGGTCTCGATCGAGCGTTTCAGGGCATCGAGGCTGGCAAAATCGAAATCGGCGGTGCGCCACTGCAGCACCTTCACCGGGTCGAAATCGTGCCCCTCGATCTTCTTGACCAGATCCTCGTCGAACGGATCGACCTGGCCGGTGACGCCGAAGGTGCCGTCGCGCAGGTGTCGGCCGGCACGCCCCGCGATCTGGCCTAGCTCGGCGGCGGTCAGGTTGCGGTATTGGTAGCCGTCGAACTTGCGGTTCTGGGCGAAGGCGACGTGCTCGAGGTCGAGGTTCAGGCCCATGCCGATGGCATCGGTGGCGACCAGATAGTCGACGTCGCCCGACTGGAAGATCTCCACCTGGGCATTGCGGGTGCGGGGACTGAGCGCGCCGAGAACGACGGCAGCACCGCCCTGCTGGCGGCGGATCAATTCGGCGATGGCATAGACCTCGTCGGCGGAGAAGGCGACGATCGCCGTGCGCCGCGGCAGGCGGGTGAGCTTCTTCGAGCCGGCGTAGGCAAGATGCGACAGCCGCGGCCGCGTCACCACCGAGACGCCCTTCAGCAGGCGTTGCAGGATGCCGTGCATGGTGGCGGCGCCCAGAAGCAGCGTCTCCTGGCGGCCGCGCAGATGCAGGATGCGGTGGGTGAAGATGTGGCCGCGTTCGAGGTCGCCGGCGAGCTGCACCTCGTCGATGGCGACGAAGGCGGCATCGGTCTCTCGCGGCATCGCTTCCACGGTGCAGACGGAATATCTCGCGCTCGCCGGCACGATCTTCTCTTCGCCGGTGATCAGCGCCACCTTGCTGGCGCCGACCTTCTCGCAGACGCGCGTATAGACCTCGCGGGCAAGGAGCCTCAGCGGCAGACCGATGATGCCGGTGTCGTGCGACACCATGCGCTCGATGGCGAGATGGGTCTTGCCGGTGTTAGTGGGGCCGAGCACGGCCGTTACGTCGCGGCCGGAAAGGATCAGCGGCTGGGAGGGTTTCGGCTGGATATTCATCGGCTCGGAAATGAGGCTTTCTGCCGCTTGTTGTCGGGGACGCGGCGGTGCCGCCGCGTGTGACAGGGCACACATAGGGATTTCAGACGCGAAGCGAAAGCGGAATGTTCCCATCAAGAGATGGCGCGACGACAGGCAAGGTCAAAATCCGCGGCCGATTAACCGTTGGAACGAGTCTGGAACGAATCGGCGACGAATCACTGACTCGCTCTGATTCAGGTTTTGTTCACGGCTATATGTGGATTTTTTGACCATGAGTCTCACCACATGCTGAATCTGTGAACTGGCCCGTTTCGTGCTTGGCTCGCGCTGGTTCCGGAGCGTCGTTAACCTTTGCGGGGGAGCGACCGCGACGGACTCGAGCGCGGCCGCCAACATTGTGAAATGGTTGATCTTTCCTAACCGGCGTTAATCTTCTTCGCGCCTATTTCCGGCGCGGCGCGTTAACTTCTCGGCCAAAGCCGGAACGAATCGGCGACGAATCAGCGATCTGCAAAACTTCCTGTTTTGTTCACCCCTAGATATGGTGTTGTCCAAAGCTTGTGCACCGAAAATCCACAGCTTGTGAACCGGGTTTCCCACAGGGCGCGGGGAGGCTGTTAACTTTTGCGTGCCAAATTGAGGCATGCCCACCCGGTGCTGCCGGAGCGCAGACAAAAACAGGCGGCCCGTTTGCGGCGGGCCGCCTGCCATCGGTGTCAGAAGAGTTCAGCCGAACAAGATCTCAGGCGAAATACTGGCCGCCATTGGCGCTTATGGTCGAGCCGGTGATGAAGCCTGCGTCTTCGGAGGCGAGGAAGACAACGCAGCGCGCAATCTCCTCCGGCTCGCCGAGACGGCCGACCGGGATCTGAGCGATGATCGATTCCCGCACTTTTTCCGGCACGGCCATGACCATGTCGGTGGCGATGTAGCCGGGGCAAACAACGTTGACGGTGATGCCGGCGCGGGCGCCTTCCTGGGCAAGCGCCTTGGTGAAGCCGATATCGCCGGCTTTCGAGGCCGAATAATTGACCTGGCCCATCTGGCCTTTCTGGCCGTTGATCGAGGAGATGGTGATGACGCGGCCGAACTTCCTATCGCGCATGCCGTTCCATAGCGGATGCGTCATGTTGAAGACGCCGGAAAGGTTGGTGTCGATGACCTCCTTCCACTGCTCGCGGGTCATCTTGTGGAACATGGTGTCGCGGGTGATGCCGGCATTGTTGACCAGCACCGAGACCGGACCGAGATCAGCCTCGACTTGGGCGATGCCGGCGGCGCAAGCGTCATAATCGGCGACCGACCATTTGTAGACGGGGATGCCGGTCTCGGCCTTGAATTTCTGGGCCGCCTCGTCATTGCCGGCATAGTTCGCGGCGACCGAATAGCCGGCATTCTTCAGGGCCACCGATATCGCCGCACCGATGCCGCGCGATCCGCCCGTGACGATTGCTACCTTGCTCATGCATTTCCTCCCTTTGGTCGGAAGAGCGAATAGGGAGTGGCGAATAGCGAGTAGGGATCGATAGCCCGTCGTGCAACGCCATTTCCCCCTATTCGCTACTCCCCATTCGCTATTCGCTCAGTTCGCCATTCGCTCAGTTCAAGGCTTCCACACACATCGCAACGCCCATGCCGCCGCCGATGCAAAGCGTCGCGAGGCCCTTCTTTGCGCCGCGGCGGCGCATCTCGTAGACCAGCGTGTTGAACACGCGGGCGCCCGAGGCGCCGATCGGATGGCCGATGGCGATGGCGCCGCCATTGACGTTGACGATCGAGGGATCCCAGCCCATGCCCTTGTTGACGGCGCAGGCCTGCGCGGCGAAGGCCTCGTTGGCCTCGACGAGATCGAGGTCCTTGGCCGACCAGCCGGCCTTCTCCAGCGCCCGCTTCGAGGCCGGGATCGGGCCGGTGCCCATGATCGCCGGGTCGACGCCGGCGGTCGCCCAGGAGGCGATGCGGACCAGTGGGGTGATGCCGCGCCTGGCAGCCTCGGCCTCGCTCATCAGCAGCGCGCCGGCGGCTCCGTCATTGATGCCCGAAGCATTGGCGGCGGTGACGGTGCCGTCCTTGTCGAAGGCCGGCTTCAGCTTGGTCATGGCATCCAGCGTAGCGCCGTGGCGGATGTATTCGTCCTGGTCGACGATGGTGTCGCCCTTCTTGCCCTTGATGGTGACGGCGACGATCTCGTCCTTGAACTTACCGGCCTTCTGCGCCGCCTCGGCCTTGTTTTGCGAGGCCAGCGCGAACTCGTCCTGGACTTCGCGGGTGATCTGGAACTGACGAGCGACGTTCTCGGCGGTGTTGCCCATATGGTAGCCGTTGAAGGCATCCCATAGGCCGTCCTTGATCATGGTATCGATCATCTTGTAGTCGCCCATCTTGACGCCGGCGCGCAGGTGCTGGGCGTGCGGCGACAGCGACATCGATTCCTGGCCGCCGGCGACGATCACCTTGGCGTCGCCGGTGGCGATCTGCTGCATGCCGAGCGCAATGGCCCTCAAGCCCGAGCCGCAAACCTGGTTGAGGCCCCAAGCAGTCGTCTCCTTGGGCAGACCGGCATTGATGGAAGCCTGGCGGGCCGGGTTCTGGCCCTGAGCGGCGGTCAGCACCTGACCGAGGATGACTTCGTCCACCTCCGCCGGGTCGACCTTGGCACGCGCGAGCAATTCCTTGATGACGACCGCGCCGAGCTCGTGCGCGGGCGTGGCGGCGAAACTGCCGTTGAAGGAGCCGACTGCTGTGCGGGCTGCGCTGGCGACGACGATTGAATTGGAAGCGGACATTTTCTTCTCCAGGCTTCGAGGTGTCGTTAGGCTATCCTTGGAGACTTTCTTGCCCGTTCAAGCACCTGAGTCAAACCGGAAATCGGCATGGCCGCCATGCGCGGCAAGCAAGTCGAGCGCTTATCGTGACGGCGTGGCCATCGCGCTGCAGCACAATTTGGCCCGCCCTTTCGGCATTAATTGATGCCGCACTGCACAAACCGCTTGGAATTGTGACGCTTTTGCGCATATCCTCGACAAATGGCGCAATCGTTACCGGCCGCTTACTGTGAACGCGCCGGTATCCTGGGGAGGATACGGATGGCCGCAAAAGACGACCCGATCGTCATCAAGAAGTACGCCAACCGCCGGCTCTACAACACCGGCACCAGCACCTATGTGACGCTCGAAGATCTGGCCGAGATGGTCAAGAAGGGCGAAGAATTCACCGTGCAGGACGCCAAGACCGGCGACGACATCACGCATCCGGTGCTGACCCAGATCATCTTCGAGCTGGAGAACAAGGACGGGCAGAACATGCTGCCGATCCCGTTTCTGCGCCAGCTGATCTCCTTCTACGGCGACCAGATGCAGATGATCGTGCCGAGCTTCCTCGAACAGTCGATGATCGCCTTCTCCAAGGAGCAGGAGCGTTTCCGCGAGCAGCTGAAGGGCGCCTTCGGCAAGACGCCGATCGACATGATGAAGACGCCGATGAAGGCGCTGGAGGAACAGACGCGGCGCAACGTCGAGATGTTCCAGAACGCGATGCGCATGTTCACGCCGTTCCCGTCCGGCGGCCCCAATTCCGCTGCGCCCGCCGAGCCGCCGAAGAAGGACGAGAAATCCGACGACCTGCAGGAATTGAAGGCGCAGATCGCCGCCATGCAGCGCAAGCTCGACACCATGTCGTGATGGCTAGCCGTCAGGTGTTCCTGCAGGGCCGTCATAGCGGGCTCGCGGCCTGATCGGCCTGTTGCTCGTCACCTGCTCGATGGCATGCGCCGTCCAGCCGATGCTGCGACCGAGCGCGAACAGGCGAAAGGGCGCGTCGGCGGGGAGATTGAGGCTGCGCGTCAGCGCGGCCAGCGCGAAGTCGACATTCGGGCGCATGCCGGTCGCGGCAAGGACGGCGTCGCGCAGATGAAGCAGATCGTCAGCGATGTCGAGGTCGGGCAGCAGAGCCTCGGCGCGCGGATCGCCTTCGGGATAGAGCTGATGGCCGAAGCCGGGCAGCGGCCGGTCGTGGGCCAGCCAGCGCGCGATCGTCTCGTCCGGCCCGAGCCGCTCGGCATCCTCGACCAGCGCGATGGCCGCGGCGCCGGCGCCGCCATGACGCGGGCCGGTAAGGGCAGCGAGCCCGGCAAGCAGGCAGGCCACGATCGGCGCGCCGGTCGAAGCGGCGACGCGTGCGGCGAAGGTCGAGGCGTTGAGCTCGTGATCGGCCAAAAGCACCAGCGCCTTGCGGATGAGATCGGCACCGGCAGCGTCGACCGACCAGCCGCGCGCCAACCTTTCATGCACCGGCTCCGCCCCCGGGCTTGCACCGAGTGACGTTGCGAGCACGCTGGTGGCGCTGGCGCCATCCTGCTGCAGCATGCCCGGCCTGCGGCCGAGCGAAGGCCGGCCAGCCGCGGCAAGCGCCGACAATCTTGCAAAGGCCGTCGGGGTGCCGCTCTCGCGAACGATCGAAGGCGTCAGCGATGCGAAGGATATCGCGGCGCCGGATGCCCAAAGCAGGCTTGCTGCCTCCTCCAGCGTCGCTGTCGCGGCAAGCGCAACGGCATCCTTGCCGCGATAAACGAGGCGGCCGTGCAGCACGGTCGAGATGGCAGTGGTGATCGCTGGCTCGCCCCAGGCGATGGCGCTTTCGGCGATCGCCTGGGGGCTGCGCCCGCGCGCCCGACGGGTGGCGAGCGCGGCTATGTCGTCGGCTCGATACTGGCTGCGGCGCGGATCGGCCCCGTCGGGCCGCATGCCGATGCGGCCGCGGCTGACATAGGCGTAAAGGGTCTGCGGCCGGACCTTGAGCCGCGCCAGCGCTTCCTCCCGCGTCAGCCATTCGGACAAGTTCGCACCGCCTCATATTGATTCAGTTGATCAAGATTGATGCGTTGATTGTAGAGCATTAACTGCAGTGCACAAAGGGTCAAGGAGACAGTCATGGCAAATGGGCTCGATGATGTTGTGGCGGCGGAGACGGTTCTTTCCGATGTCGACGGCGCGGGCGGCCATCTCACCATCCGAGGCCATTCGTTGACGGAACTCGCCGGGCACTGGCGCTACGGCCAGGTGGTCCGCCTCTTGTTCGACGGGTTCTTTGACGAGCTTCCCGGCGACGACGAGTTGGAGAAGGCGATCGGCAATGCGCGTGTCGAGGTTTGCGAACGGCTGCAGCCGATGCTCGCTGAACTTCCAGCGCTCGATGTCTACAGCGGCATGCGCACCGGCATCGCTCTTCTGCCCGACGGCGACTCGCTTGCCGACGCGCTCCGGCTGATCGCGGCGCCGGCGGTGCTAACGCCGGCCCTGCTGCGGCTCGGACGCGGCGAGAAGCCTGTTCCTCCGGACGCACGCGCCGATCATGCCAACGACATGCTGCGAATGCTCTCCGGTACGGCCTCGCCGGCGCTTGCCAAGGCGCTCGATACGTATCTGGTGACGGTCTGCGACCATGGGCTCAATGCCTCGACCTTCGCAACGCGGGTGGTGGCGTCGACGCAGGCGGGCTTGACCTCGGCGATCCTGGCCGGGCTCGGCGCGCTCAAAGGCCCGCTGCATGGCGGCGCGCCGGGGCCGGTGATCGAGATGCTCGACGCGATCGAGGCGAGCGGCGACGCGGCCGCCTGGCTGCGAAACGAGATCGCGCGCGGCGAGCGCATCATGGGCTTCGGCCATCGCATCTACCGCGTGCGCGACCCACGTGCCGACGTGCTGAAAGCCGTCGTGCGGCGGCTAGGCACACGTTATGAGACCGGCAGCCGGCTGGCCTTCGCCGAGACGGTGGAACAGGCGGCACTCGACGTGCTCAGGGTCGCCAAGCCGCAACGCTCGATCCAGACCAATGTCGAATTCTATACCGCGCTCCTGCTCGAAGCCGCGGGCTTCCCGAAGGAGGCGTTCTCCAACGTCTTTGCCGCCGGCCGCGTCGCCGGCTGGATTGCGCATGCGCGCGAGCAGCAGGCGACCGGACGCCTGATCCGGCCGCAGTCGCGCTATGTCGGGCCGGCGCCCGATCTCGTCGCCTGACGCCGCGAGCAAACCCCAATGCAATACTCCGCGTCCGGCAGCGGACAGTTTTTTCATGAGCGAAATTTCACCCGATCACGCTTGTGTGCTCGTGTTCTTGCCTTGGTCCGTCCTTATATGCTGCGCTGCAACATAGGCTGACGGCAGCGGTCCCGCTCCAATGACGCAGGGGCAGGCCGGCACATCGAGACAAGGAACGCCATGGCGAAGAACGGCAAGGCGGGGGACAAGAAGAAGATCAACATCGCGCTTCAGGGCGGCGGTTCGCACGGCGCCTTCTCCTGGGGCGTGCTCGATCGTCTGCTCGAAGACGGGCGGCTTGAGATCGCTGCCGTGTCCGGCACCAGCGCCGGCGCGATGAATGCGGTGGCGCTGGCCGACGGCTTCGTGCGCGGCGGCGTCGAGGGCGCGCGCACAAAGCTCGATGATTTCTGGCGTGCTGTGGCCTCGAAGGGGCGGTTCAGCCCGGTGCAACGCATGCCGTGGGACGTGGTCTGGGGGAACTGGTCGATCGAGAACACGCCCGGCTATTTCTTCTTCGACACCATGTCGCGGGTCTTCTCGCCTTACGTCGCCAATCCGCTCGGCCTCAACCCGCTGCGCGATGTGGTCGAGAAGGAGATCGACTTCGGCAACGTGCACGCCTGCAAGTCGATGGAGCTCTTCATTTCGGCGACCAATGTCGAGACCGGGCAGCTGCGCGTCTTCTCGGATGGCGAGATCGACATCGACACGGTGATGGCGTCGGCCTGCCTGCCGCAATTGTTCCGCGCCGTCGAGATCAAGGGCGTGCCCTATTGGGATGGCGGCTATGGCGGCAATCCGGCGCTCTATCCGTTCTTCAAGACTGCGGCGGCCGAGGACGTGCTGCTCGTGCAGATCAACCCGGTGGTGCGCGAAGGCACGCCGAAGAGCGCCAACGAGATCCAGAACCGCATCGACGAGATCACCTTCAATGCCGGGCTGCTGCGCGAATTCCGCTCGATCGCCTTCGTCAAGGAACTGATCGCGGCGGGACGGCTGCCGCATGGCGAATACCGCGACATCCGCATGCACCGCATCGATGCCGACGAGGCTTTCAAGGATCTGTCGGCCTCGTCCAAGGTCAACGCCGAATGGGCCTTCCTCGCCTATCTGCGCGACCTTGGCCGCAGTGCGGCCAGCGACTGGCTGGAGGAGAACTACGACGCGGTCGGCAGCCGAGCGACGCTCGACCTCTCGGGCGAGCTCGACGACGGCTTCAAGCCGATGCGCGGCCCGGCCCCGGGCCGGCGGGTCAAGGAATTCCTCGCCGCGCGCATCAAGCCAGAGTCAGCGCGCCGGCGAGCCTAGTTGCCCAACCCTCTCGCACGTTTCAGCAGGCGCTGAGGTTTCCCTTGCGGAACCGCCGATATGCTGGATTCACCTCCGTCGCGCGAGTAGTTTACCTCGGCGTAAACCGGAGGTAGCGATGCTGCAGACCAGACAGAACTCTCTCGGGGTCAAGTTTGAGGCGCAGTGCAGGGCCTTCGAGAAGGACCCCTTTCCTGGCCTCGCAGTGCGCAAGGATCGGCTGAAGCGGCTGCTGGCGCTGACCGAAAAGCATGAAGCCGAGATCTGCACGGCGATCGACAGCGATTTCACTGGACGGGCGGCGCAGGAAACGCGGCTTGCGGAACTGTTCGTCGTTCGCGCCGGCATCAAGCACGCCATCCGGCATCTGCGCGGCTGGATGCGCGAGCGCCGCGTCGCCACCAGCCTGCCGTTCCTGCCGGGGCGCAACCGCCTTCTGCCGCAGCCGCTCGGGGTCGTCGGCATCGTCTCGCCCTGGAACTATCCGTTCCAGCTTGCCATCGCGCCGGCGACTGCCGCTCTAGCCGCCGGCAACCGGGTGCTGCTCAAGCCGTCCGAGCTGACGTCGAATTTTTCAGACCTGCTTGCCCGGTTGGTCGAAGAGCATTTTTCCTCCGACGAGATGAGCGTTGTGGTCGGCGATGCCGAGGTCGGCAAGACATTCGTGTCCATGCCTTTCGATCATCTCTTGTTCACCGGCTCCACCGCTGTCGGTCGGCAGGTGGCGCTGGCCGCGGCCGCCAATCTGACGCCGGTGACGCTCGAGCTTGGCGGCAAGTCGCCGGCGATCTTCGATGCGTCGTGCGATCTCGACGCTGCGGTCGCGAGCGTCGCCTACGGCAAGCTCTTGAATGCGGGCCAGACCTGCATCGCACCCGACTATCTGATGGTCCCGCAAGGGCAAGGCGCGGCGATCGCCGCAAAACTTGCCGGCGCGATGGCGCAGCTCTATCCGCGCCTGGGCGACAATCCCGACTACACGGCGATCGTCAGCGAACGGCACCAGCGGCGCCTGAGCGACATGGTCGCCGAGGCGCGCGAAAGCGGCGCCGATGTCACCGAGGTCAACCCGGCAAATGAAAGGCTTGGCGTGAGCGACCGCAAGATGGCGCCGGTCCTGGTCAGGAACGCCGGCGAGAGTTTGCGGCTGATGCGCGAGGAAATCTTCGGGCCGGTGCTGCCGATCGTTGAATACGGCGCGGTAGATGAGGCAATCGATCACGTGAACCGCGGCGAGCGTCCGCTGGCCCTCTATTGGTTCGGCAAGAACAGCGCCAATCGCCAAAGGATCATGCGAGAAACCGTTGCCGGCGGCGTGACGATCAACGACAGCATGATGCATCTGGTGCAGGAACGGCAGCCATTCGGCGGCGTCGGCGAGAGCGGCATGGGCGCCTATCACGGCGGATGGGGCTTCCGCACCTTCAGCAAGGAAAAGCCGATCTTCGTCCAATCCAGGCTGAGTGCCGGTGCCCTGCTCAGGCCGCCTTATGGCCGGACGTTCGAGCGGCTGTTCCGCTTGCTAAACCTGATCACCTGATCGGATTTATTTTCGGATTGGGCGCGTCCTCTGATTGTCCCATGCTAATGCGACAGGTCATTCGCAAAAAATTCTTCATCATACTGACGCCTGCTGCCATTGAGTGTCCGATCGGCCGAAAAACCCGGCCCGATTGAGAAAAGCCAAGCAGTCCAGCATGTAAAACGCGGAAAAGACCAGCGCCCCAAGCACGGCGGCGCAATAATCCATCAAAGTTTCTGACTGTTTTGCGCAACGGCTTTGCGGTAGAAGCGCGCTTCGCCGATCACGGCAAATTGAAGATGGCTCTGCGCGCCCCCATATCGGCCGCGCGCCCGGGGATCGAAACCGTCGACCTCGCCCAAGCCTGCAACGGAAAAAATGACGATGCCGAAAATCAGGTTTCACAAGCTTGCAGCCATTGCTGTGCTCATCGGATCCGCTGCCTGGATGGCAACGGGCGAGTTCTCGTCCGTGGGCAGCGCCGCCGATCACCAGAAGGAGGGAGAAGCAGGCAAAGCCGCGCAGTCCGGCGCCGAAAAGCCGAAGACGGCGGAGGCCGAGCCGAAGGCAGCATTGCGCACCGTCGCGGTGGTGACGCCGCCGCGCAAAACCTTCGCGCGGGCGATACGGATCTCGGGCCTGACCGAAGCCGACAAGCGCGCTGTGCTTGCTGTCCGCGTCGCCGGCGTCATCGACAAGCTCCCGGTCAAGCAGGGCGATCACGTCAAGACCGGCGACCTCGTGCTGATGCTCGCCGCCGAGGAGAAGCTCTCGAATGTCGACAATGCCAGGCAGCTGCTGGCGCAGCGCAAGGCCGAGCTCGACGCAGCCGAGCGGCTGGCCAAGACCGGGAACCTGCCCAAGCTGCAGCTCGACACTGCCCGCTCGAACCTGACGGCGGCGCAGTCCATGCTGGAGACGGCGCAGGCCGAACTCGACCGCAACGAAGTGAAGGCGCCTTTCGACGGCGTCATCGACCGCGTGCCGGTCGAGCTCGGCAGCTCGGTGATGCAGGGCGGCGAGGTGGCCACCATCCTCAAGCTCGACCCGGTGATCGCGCGCGGCGAGATCAGCGAGCGCGACCTGCGCTACATCAAGATCGGCGACCAGGCCAACGTGCGCCTTGTCAACGACCAGAAAGTCACCGGCACGGTGCGCTACATCAGCCGTGACGCCTCCTCGCAGACCCGCACCTTCCGTGTCGAGGTGGCGATCCCCAATGCCGACGGCTCCATCCCCGCCGGCATGACGGCCGAGATCACGCTCAGCGCCCAGCCGACCGATGCGGTCATGCTGCCGCGCTCGGTGGTGACGCTGGGCGACAAGGGCGACCTCGGCATCCGCGCCGTCGGCAAGGACGACAAGGTGGCGTTCTTCCCGATCGACCTCGTCGACGACACGCCGAAGGGCTTGGTGCTTGGCGGCATCCCGCAGGACGCGCGCATCATCGTCGCCGGCCAGGAACTGGTGAAGGAAGGCGATCTGGTGAAGCCGGTCGAGGCCGACCAGGCAACCATCAACAAGCTGATCAGCGAAGCCTCCGCCGGCACGCAATAGCGCGGCCGCAGCGCCGGCTCGGCCGGCGCCGCTGGCCAATGTCGCGGCTTCCAGGGAAACAGCAGGCATAAGTCATGGACATCGTCAGACTCGCCATTCACAACGCCCGCCTCACAATATCGGCGCTGATGTTCCTGCTCGTCGCGGGCTGGGTCGCCTATCAGTCGACGCCGAAGGAAGCGGAGCCGGACGTTCCGATTCCGATGATGTATGTCAGCCTGATCTACCAGGGCATATCGCCGGAGGACTCCGAACGGCTGCTGCTCAGGCCGATGGAAAGCAAGCTCAAGAGCCTGAAGGGGCTCAAGGAGATGCGCTCGGCCGCCTTCCAGGGCGGCGGCTACGTGCTGGTCGAGTTCCAACCGCAGACCAACCTGGCCACCGCGCTGCAGGACACCCGCAGCAAGGTGCAGGACGCCAAGGCCGACCTGCCGCAGGCGGCGGAGGAGCCGACCGTCACTGAAGTCAACGTCTCGGAATTCCCGGTTCTCGTCGTCACGCTTTCCGGCGACGTGCCGGAGCGCGTGCTGACGTCGGCGGCGCGCGAATTGCGCGACCGCATCGAGGAGGTGCCGGGCGTGCTCGAAGGCTCGCTGCAGGGCGCGCGCGACGATCTGGTCGAAGTCGTCATCGATCCGGTGAAGCTCTCCTCCTACGGACTCCAGCTCGATCAGGTGATCCAGGGCGTCGGCGCCTCCAACAGCCTGGTCGCGGCCGGCAATCTCGAAGGCTCCGAGGGCAAATACGCGGTCAAGGTGCCGTCGCTGATCGAGACGCCCGAGGACGTCGCCAAACTGCCGGTCGTCGCCACGCCCAATGCCGTGGTGCAGGCCAAGGACGTCGCCACCATCCGCTCCACCTTCAAGGACGCCGAGACGGTGACCCGCCTCGACGGCAAGCCGGCGATCGCCATCGAGGTGAAGAAGCGCATCGGCGCCAACCTGATCGACACGCTGAACCATGTCCGGGAGGTGTCGGACACCTTCATCAAGACGATGCCGGAAGGCATGCACGTCACCTACACGCAGGACAAGTCGGTCTTCGTCAACCAGCTTTTGGGCGACCTGCAGAACCATGTGATGATCGCCGTCATCCTGGTGTTCATCGTGATCCTCTACGCGCTGTCGGGACGCGCCTCGCTGCTCATCGGCCTCGCCATTCCGTCGTCCTTCCTGATCGGCATCCTGCTGCTTGCGATGATGGGCTACACGATCAACATGATCGTGCTGTTCAGCCTCATCCTGGCGGTCGGCATGCTGGTCGACGATGCCATCATCGTCACCGAATTCGCGGAGCGGCGCATGAGCGAGGGCATGCCGAAGGCCGATGCCTTCGCGCTAGCCGCCAAGCGCATGGCCGGCCCGGTCATCGCAGCGACAATGACGCGCATCGCCGCGTTCTCGCCGCTGCTCTTCTGGCCCGGCATCATCGGCGACTTCATGAAGTACATGCCGATCACGCTGATCGTGACGCTGTCGGCCTCGATGCTCTATGCGCTGGTCTTCGCGCCGACGCTCGGCGCCATCTTCGCCAAGGCGCCGGCGCATCACGAGGACAGCGATCGCGACGGCTGGTATATGGCGCTGGTCAAGCAGGCGGTGCGTTTCCCGATCACCGTCATCCTGCTCACCGTCGGCCTGCTGGTCGGCGTCGGTTTCGCCTATTCGAAATACGGCGCCGGCGTCGAGTTCTTCCCCAGCGTCGAGCCGGATTACGGCCTGCTCTATGTGCATGCCCGCGGCAACCTTTCGCTGGCCGAAATGGACGCCGCAACCAAGACGGCGGAAAGCCGCCTGCTCGGCTGGCCCGGCGTGAAATCGGTCTACACGCGCGTCGGCAAGACGCAAGGCGGCGGCCAGGACATCCCGGAAGACGTGGTCGGGGTGATCCAGTACGAATTCGTCGACTGGCGCGAGCGCAAGTCCGCCAACCAAATCCTCGACGATTTGCGTGGCGTCATGGCCGGCATTCCCGGGGTCGACGTCGAAGTGCGCGTGCCGGAGGCCGGCCCGCCGACCGGCAAGCCGATCCAGATCAGGCTTTCGGCCGCCGACCCGGCCGGGCTCGACGACAAGGCGCGCGCCGTCGCCGCGCGCATCGCCAAGGTCCGCAACGTGATCGATGTTTCCGACGGCCTGCCGCCGCCCGGTGTCGACTGGGCGCTTGAGGTCGATCGCGCCAAGGCGGCGCAATACGGCATCAGTCCGACCTCGGTGGGCACGGTGGTGCAGCTGGTGACGAACGGTCTCAAGCTGTCGGAGTACCGGCCGGCCGGCGCCGACGACGCCGTCGACATTCGCCTGCGTCTGCCGGAAGACCGGCGCACGCTCTCGACGCTCGACGAGCTCAGGGTGCAGACCTCGCAAGGCTCGGTGCCAATCTCGAACTTCGTGGTCAGGAAGCCCGAGCCGACAGTCGGCGTCCTCAACCGCATCGATGGCGCGCGCACCGTGGTGGTGCAAGCCAATGTCAGCGCCGGCGCGCAAGTGGCAGCGGTGCAGGCGGAAGTCACCAAGGCCGTGGCCGACATGGATCTCGGCAGCGGCATACGCTGGAAGCTCGCTGGCTCCAACGAGGACAGCGCGGAAGCCAGCGCCTTCCTCAGCAAGGCTTTCGGCGCCGCGATCTTCCTGATCTTCCTGGTGCTGCTCGCGCAGTTCAACAAGTTCACCAGCGTGTGGCTTGTTCTCTCCTGCGTCGTCATGGCGACGATCGGCGTGTTCCTCGGGCTGCTTCTGACAGGGGAGGCCTTCGGCATCGTGATGTCGGGCATCGGCGTCATTGCGCTTGCCGGCGTGGTGGTGAACAACAACATCGTGCTCATCGACACCTATGACCGGCTGCGCGAGGAAGGCTGGGACAAGATGGATGCCGTGCTGCAGACCTGCCGCGAGCGCGCGCGGCCGGTGGTGCTGACCGCCGTGTCGGCCATCCTCGGCGTGCTGCCGATCGCCTTCGGCCTCGGCCTCGAAATCTTCCATCACGAGACGACGATCAACGCGCCGTCGACGCAATGGTGGATTTCGCTGTCGTCGGCGATCGTCTTCGGCCTGTCCTTCGCCACCTTGCTGACGCTGGTGGTGACGCCCTCGATGCTGATGGTGTTCACCCGCGCCAAGGTGAAGCCCGGCGCCCGGCGTGGCTGGTTCGGCCGTCTGTTCCGCCGCGGCAAGGGCGAGCTCTCGACAGGCGAGCCGGTAGCGGAAGCCAATGCCGAGCCGGCGGTCGCCTTCCCGAAAGCCGCCGAGTAGAGCGACTTCGCAACTCAGGTACATAAAGCCGCTCGGGAACTACCGGGCGGCTTTTCGCATTGTTCCCTCGAAGTTCAACCAGACGGCGAGGGTTTTCAATGACGATCGGTACAATTCTCGTAATAATCCTGATCCTGATCCTGATCGGCGCCGTGCCGGCATGGCCGCACTCGCGGTCCTGGGGCTATGGGCCTTCGGGGATTGTGGGAGTCATTCTGGTAGTGTTGCTGATCCTGCTTTTGATGGGCAGGATCTGAACCGACGACCATTTGCGGTCGGGCCTTGAAGTCCGGCCGTTTTCATCTTGAGGTTGTTCTTTGCTCAGGCGGCCTGACGCATGGGCGCGACGGCTATGCCGATGTCTTGCATGGCTTCCGCCACTGCTCGGGCGAGCGGGGTGTGCGGGATTTCGCCGATGACCTCTTCCAGGCGCGCTGACGCCAGCCGGTGCGGCTCGAAGCGCAGGTAGGACATCGAGACGATCTCGCGCCACATGGTTACGAACGGGCTGCCGGCGCGCAGCACCCACCAGGGCATGAACGTGAGTTTCAGCTTGCGGCCGAGCGCCTTTTCGGCGGCGGCCTTGATGTCGAGATCGGTGACGGCGTGGCCGGGGAAATTGATGGCCTCGTAAAAGCCGAGCTTATCGAGATTGCGCGCCAGTGCGACAAAGGCCACCGCGAAGTCGGGCAGATAGGCCCATTCGTGCACGAGTTCGGCCGGGCCGGCGGCGGTGTAGACCCCCTTTTCGATCTTGGCGGCGACGACGAGATCGAACCAGCCGCCGCTGCCGGTGCCGCCGAAGAAGTCGCCGGCCCTAAGCAGAATGGTGCGCACGCGGCCCGCATCGGCTTCGCGACGGAAAAGCTCCTCCATGGCGACGCGGATGCGGCCCTTCTCGGTGGTAGGATGGAAAGGCGTTTCCTCGGTGATCACCTGCGGCATCGGCGAGCCGTAATTATAGACAGTGCCAGGGAAGATATGCAGCGCGCCGTTCGCCCGACAGGCTGCCATGACGTTCTCGGCCATCGGCAGGCATTTGCCCCAGTCGGTATAGATCGGGTTCAAGCCATTGAAGATGATGTCGACGCCTTGCGTGGCCCGGATCAGCGACTGGCGGTCCAAAGCGTCGCCAGCGACGGCAATAGCGCCCTTGAACTCGGGCGGCACCTTGCCGGTGCGGGTGACAGCGCGGACGTCGAAACCGGCGTCGATGAAGGCCTTGGCAACCACGCGTCCGAGCCGGCCATTGGCGCCCAGAATTGCGATCTTGGTCATTGTTCGTCTCCGTTGTTTGCGCTTGCCCGCTTAATCTGACGTCTTCAAAGCCGAATGGAAATTGACTAAGGTCGGCACTCTGTTATTCAAAAACGAATGAATGAATTCGACTGGAATCTGATCAAGAGCTTCGTCGCGGTGGCCGAGACCGGCAGCCTTTCGGCCGCCGCGCGCAAGCTCGCATCAAGCCAGCCGACGCTCGGCCGCCACATCGCCGAGCTGGAGCAGGCGCTCGGCGTCACGCTGTTCCGGCGCGGGCGGCGCGGCTACGAACTCACGGAGGCAGGCAGCGCACTCTACGAGCGCGGAAAGGCAGTCAGCGAGCAGGCCAATGCGTTCTCATTGCTTGCGCTGGGCTCGGTCGAGGCGATCGAGGGCACGGTGCGGATCGCTGCCTCGGAGGTGGTTGCGGCCTGCGTGCTGCCGCAGATCACGGCGCGCCTTGGCGAGGAAGAGCCGGGCATCGAGGTCGAGATCGTCGCTTCCAACCAGGTCGAGAACCTGCTGCGGCGCGACGCCGACATCGCCATCCGCATGGTCAGGCCGGCGCAGAATGAGCTGATGGCGCGCAAGGTCACCGATATCGCTCTCTGCATATGTGCTGCGAAATCCTATCTCGACCGGCATGGACGCCCGCAGAAGCCGAGCGATCTCGCCGACCATCCTTTGGTCGGATTCGACCGCAGCGATGAGATCGTTCGCGGCCTCACCGCGTTTGGCATCCCGGTCAGCCGCAGCAACTTCCGATTCAGGACCGACAACCAGATCGTGCTGTGGGAAGCGGTGCGGGCCGGCAATGGCATCGGCATCGGCCAGGAGCCGCTCGCTAGCCGCGATCCTCGACTGGAGAAGCTGTTGCCGGAGGTTCCCTTGCCCGTGCTGCCGGTGTGGCTTGCAATGCACCGTGACGTGCGCACCAGCATGCGCATCCGCCGCGTGGCGGATTTCCTGCATGAAGAGCTGAAGCGCTACTCCGCCGGCGCAGGCTCGGCGGCGAATTCGGCGCGGTGAGCCAGGTTTGCCATCAACAGCACGATGACCAGCAGGCCGGAAAGCGCGACGAAGATCGGGCCGAAGCTCGAATGCTCGGCGACGAAGCCGATCGCCGACGGCGCCACCAGGATTCCTGAATACCCCATCGTGGTGACGACGCTCATGCCGGTGCCGGAAGACAAGCCTTCCTGGTTGCCGCCGGCCGAAAACAGGATCGGCACCATATTGGCGATGCCGAAACCGCAGAAGGCGAAAGCGGCAATGGCAAGATAAGGCGAGGGGGAGAGGCCGGCCACCAACATGCCGGCGGCAGCGACAAGCGCCGAGCCGCGCAGCGTCGCCACCGCGCCGAAGCGGTTGCGCACGCCGTCGCCGAGAAAGCGCATAAGCGCCATGACGCCGGAGAAGGCAGCATAGGCGAGGCCGGCAATCGCAAGGTCGGCGCCGAGCTCTTGCTGGAGGTAGAGCGCGGCCCAGTCAAGCACGGCGCCCTCTGAGACCATGGTGAGCAGCGCCATCAACCCGACCAGATAGACAATTGTGTGCCGCGGCAGCGTAAATTTCTGATGCCCGGCGGCCTGCGGCCTGTCGTCGGCGATGAGGTAGCGAACAGCAAAGGCGATGACCAAAAAGGCGAGCGCCGTCACCGCAATCGCATGCGCGAGATAGCCGTAGTTCTGAATGGAATAGCCACCAAGCGCTCCGCCGGCGAAGCCGCCGAGGCTCCAGAAGCCATGCGAGGACGACATGATGGCGCGGGAGAGCCGTCGTTCGACGATCACCGCGTTGGAATTCATGGCGACGTCCATGCCGCCGATCGAGCCGCCGAAGACGAGCATCGCGAGGGCCGCGAGCGGCACGTTGGGCGCAAGTGCCACGACCAGCAGGCCGAAACTGCCGCAGATGCCGAACCAGCGCAGCACGGGGCGCGAGCCGTGCCTGGAAATGAGATGGCCGCACCAGGTCATCGCCATCACCGCGCCGACACCAAACAACAGGATCAGCAGGCCGAGGGTGAATTTCGAGATGTCCAGCCGGGTCAGAAACACCGGGATCTGCGGCGCCCAGCTGCCGGTGAGAAAGCCATTGGCCAGGAAAATGCCGGCAACGGCCCAGCGGCCGCGCGTCGCGGCTTGCCTTGTGGTTTGCACGCTCATGGTTTGAAGTCCGAATGGCTTTGCGCGGCAAATTAGATCGATTCAATTTGTAGTCAAGAAGCGCTATGGCAGAAGCGTTGGACCAAGAGGCGCGGACCTGTGAGGAATGGGCCCTACTTTGGAGATTTGGCCGAGCGAAGCGACGCGCGCAGACCTTGGGATGACAAAGCAGCAGCGGCGAGCCAAATAGGACGGTTCAATGATCCTTCGGCCGCCTGGCCTCGAACTCAGCCTTCGTGGCCTCGGAGGCTTCGGTCTGGTTGAGCGCCTGCCATTCGGCATAGGGCATGCCGTAGATGATCTCGCGCGATTCGTCCTTTGTCAGGGCAATGCCGTCGGCCTCGGCCGCCTCGCGATACCAGTTCGACAGGCAGTTGCGGCAGAAGCCGGCCAGGTTCATCAGGTCGATGTTCTGGACGTCGCCGCGTGCGCGCAGATGCTCGACCAGCCGGCGGAAGGCGGCGGCCTCGAAATCGCGTTTCCGTTCCTCGCTGAGTTCGGTCATTTCGTGGTCCCCGGCCTCTCGGCCGTTTTTTAGGCCGGCCCGGTGCGCGAGCCGAACATCTTCACCTCGTGTATATCGGCACGGCGGTCGACGGCGTCAACGATCGGAGCCAATCGCTCCGCCCATTGAAGAGCGCCAGCGCGGTCGGCGATCAAGTCCTGACGGATCTCGAGCAGGGCATGGGCATAGCCGTTGACAATGGCATGGCGGAACATGGTGTCGCCGCGCAGCGCGCCGTCATAGGGCTCGTTGTCCCCAACGGTGAGCGCCTTGTCTTCGGCCAGCATGTCGATCAGCGGCCGCGCAACGCGGTCGTCGCGGTCCCACAAGATGCCGACATGCCAGGGGCGGATGAAGCCTTGCATGCGAGGGGTGAAGGAATGCACCGAGAAGATGAACGGCGCTTTGCCGGAGGCGTGCGCGACCGAGGAAATCATCGCCCCGACGGCGTCGTGATAGGGGCGGTAGAAGCGGTCGAGCCGTCTCTCCCGCTCCTCGGCGGCCATGGGATAGTTTCCCGGCACGACGGTACCGTCATAGAGCTGGCGGATCAGCGTCGGGTCGTCCTCGCCCCGGTTGGGGTCGATCAGAAGGCGGGAGAAGCCGGCCAGCACGGCCGGCGCATCGAGCGCCGCCGCCAACTCGCGCGTCACCGTCTCGACGCCGATATCATAGGCGATGTGGCGCTCGAACTCGGCAGCCGGCAGGCCGAGGCTGCCATACTCTTCCGGCAGGTCGCGACGGGCGTGATCGGCCAGAAGCACGACGCCCTTCTTGCGGTCGCCCTCGACGATGTCGAAGGGCGCGAAAGCTGTGGATCGGGTCATCGGCTGAAAACGGTCTGTTCGCTGGCGTCCGGGCGGGGTGGTATCGTCATTCCACGAAGAGGACTGAGGCGCAATGCCGTTGTTTGGCCACGGTTTCTGCAAAGAATCCCGGATGGGACGCCAAATCGTCCACCGGACCCTTCTAAATCGATTGGAATTGAATAAAACGGCGCGTTGACATGCGCCCGGAGTTTGCTGAAAAGGTGCTTCGACGATGCAGATGTGGTTCGCCAAGGGTTTTGAATTGGGTTGCGCCGGCAGGCTGCGCAAGCGCCTGAGCCTGCCGCTCCTGATCTTTGGCGCGGGCCTGTGCGCGCTCGCCGCGACCTCGCCGGCGCGCGCCGACTTCCGCGTCTGCAACGCGACGCAGAACCTGGTCGGCGTCGGCATCGGCTATCGGGCGAAGGCCGGCTGGATCACAGAGGGCTGGTGGCACATCGAGGGGTCGACCTGCAAGACGCTGATCGAGGGGCCGCTGTCATCAAGGTTTTACTATCTTTATGCAGAAGACGCCGAGCGCGGCGGGCGTTGGGATGGCCCGATCAACATGTGCGTCGCCGAAAAAGAGTTCAAGATTGCCGGCGTGAATGATTGCGTCGCCCGGGGCTTTCAGCGCGCCGGATTTCAGGAATATGACACGGGCGAGCAGGCAAGCTGGATGGTCCAGCTGACTGACGAGCCCGCAACGGGCGGCGCGCCAGCGGCCCCCGCTCCGGGAACGAACAATCAATGAGACGTAACCGCAAGGTCAAGATCCTCGCCACCATCGGTCCGGCTTCCTCCTCCGAGGAGATGCTGCGAAAGCTCTTCGAGGCAGGCGCCGACGTCTTCCGCATCAATATGAGCCATACCGACCACGAGCTGATGCGCACGCTTGTCGGCCGCATCCGGGCCGTCGAGGCGGCGGTCGGGCGGCCGATCGGCATTCTCGCCGATCTTCAGGGGCCAAAGCTCAGGGTCGGCAAGTTCGCCAATGGCAAGGAAGCACTGACCGTCGGCCAGACCTTCACGCTGGATGACAGTCCGGAACCCGGCACGTCGAAGCGCGTCTACCTGCCGCATCCGGAAATCCTGAACTCGGTCGAGGCCGGTCACCGTCTTTTGATCGATGACGGCAAGCTGGAGCTCAAGGCGGTCAAGAGCGACGGCAAGTCGATCGCCTGCACGGTGGTCGCCGGCACCGGTATCTCCGACAAGAAGGGCGTCAGCCTGCCCGACACCGATCTGCCGGTCGGCGCGCTGACCGAGAAGGACCGCGCCGATCTCGACGCGGTGCTGGCGGCAAGCGTCGACTGGGTGGCGCTGTCGTTCGTGCAGCGGCCGGAGGATCTGGCCGAAGCGCGCAAGATCGCGCGCGGCCGGGCCCTCATCATGGCCAAGATCGAAAAGCCGCAGGCGGTGGCCCGCCTGGCCGAGATCATCGAACTCTCCGACGCGCTGATGGTCGCGCGCGGCGATCTCGGCGTCGAGATGCCGCTCGAGGCCGTGCCCGGCATCCAGAAGCAGATCACGCGCGCCGCCCGCCGCGCCGGCAAACCGGTGGTGATCGCGACCCAGATGCTGGAATCGATGATCACCGCACCCGTGCCGACCCGCGCGGAGGTCTCGGATGTGTCGATCGCCGTCTTCGAAGGCGCGGACGCGATCATGCTTTCGGCCGAATCCGCCGCCGGCGCCTACCCGGTCGAGGCGGTCGCGATGATGAACCGCATCGCCACCAAGGTCGAAGCCGACCCGACTTATGCCGGCATCATCAACGCCCAGCGCTCGGAACCGGAAGCGACCGGGGCCGACGCCATTTCGCTCGCTGCGCGCGAGATCGCGGAGACGCTGAAACTGTCGGCGATCATTTCCTACACCGCCTCTGGAACAACTGGTCTGCGCGCCGCGCGCGAACGGCCGCAAGTGCCGATCGTGGCGCTGTCGCCGATCGTCAACACGGCGCGCCGGCTCTCGCTTCTGTGGGGTACGCATTGCGTGGTCTCGGAGGACGCTATCGACCTCGACGATATGGTCGACCGCGCCTGCCGCATTGCCCTCGAGGAAGGCTTCGGCAAGCCGGGCGACCGCGTCATCATCACGGCGGGCGTGCCGCTGAGGACGCCCGGCTCCACCAACATGCTGCGCATCGCCTATGTCGGCTCAGAGACGCACTAAGGTATGCCCGTATTCAGGTGGGACCGGCCTGTGAGGCGCGCCTTTCCTGCGCTTCCGGGGCTCATGTGGTCAAGTCGCTCCGCTCCGGTTCTGGGAATCCGCTCTGCTCGGCTCGGCCTAATTTGAATCTCGACACCTTCCGGTCCCGAGCTTAGCCCGGCGCCAGCTCGGCGTCCGGCACCTTCAGTTCCGGGTACCTGTCAGCGCCTTGCGCGTCGCCGGCGATCCGGCTTTCCACAACACTCGCCATCGACTGCAAGTCGACCGGCGCGCCGGCCGCCCTTTCGATGGCGCCGACGACGAGGTCGGGGGCGATCCAGTCGGGCTTGTGGCCGAGATTCGCGACCCAGACCAGCTCGGCGCCGGGAATGTCGCGTTCGAGGCCGACGGAATGGACCGTGGCGTAGACCACCTTGTCGCGATCGCCGGAGATGACCAAGGTCGGCGCCTTGATCTCACGGTAGCCAGGCGAGGCAGCGCGCACATAATCGTAAAGTCGGGCCACATCGCGGGCGTTGGCGCGGAAGGCAGGCGGCCTCAGAACAAGCGGAATGGAAGCCTTGCCGATATAGCCCGTCGGCACATTGTTCGGTGAAAACACGCAGGCCGTGGCATTGCCGATCCGCAGCATGCCCGCCGCGTAAGCAATGGTCTCGGAAAACAGCCAGCCGACCACCGGAACAGCCGTCAATTTGTAATACCAGGCGGTCGCGCCGCCCGGCCACGGATGGCTCACGGGCGCCAGGAAGACGAGGCCGAGCGTCTTTTGCGGATGCTGGCGCGCGAAGGCGGTTGTGACCGCGCCGCCGAAGGAATGGCCTATGATGATCGCCCTTGCGATGCCGAGCCGATCCATCAACGCGGCGACAGTGTCGGCCTGCGCCGCCAGCGTTTCGTTGTCGCCGCGCTCCGACCAGCCGAAGCCCGGTCGGTCGAGGAACAGCAGCTCGGCGCGGCCCTCGAGCAAAGGCCTCAGCGGCAGCATCTGGTCCTTGAGATTGGCACTGGCGCCATGGATGAAGACGACAGGCGGCAGATCGGCGCCGGCGGCGGGGACGTGGACATAATGGATGCGGGCACCATCGATGTCGGCGAATGCGCCGATCGGCGGATTGCGACGCTCGATCAGCCAGACGCCGGCGCGGGTAATGCCGGCAAGGGCGATGAGGAAGGCAACGAGGAGGAGGAGCGCGACGCAGATGAGGTACATGCGGAAAGTACGAGGGCGAGCGGATTTAGTTTAGGAGCACGGTGAGTTTGGCGAGCTGGCGGCCTGCTGCCAGCCCAAATTATTGCCCGCTTCGGTGGAGTATCGCAAACGTTCGGCTTGGCCGGGCTTGTCAAGGTCGTCGTCACCTTGCGCGACGGCTGCAGCGGAGCAGAGGTCTGCACCACCGTCGCGGCGCGGGAAGTCACGGCATGGTCGTTGGGTCAAGCCCGACGATGACGAAGAGCTGCCCCTCAAATGCCCTCGCCGGCCAGGTCTTCCGACAGCGTCGAGACCTGGCCCTGGGCGCTGCGCATCATCGGATAGATGGTGAGCACCTTCTGCCAGGCTTCCAGCGCCGACTGCTTGTGGCCGGTCTCGGCCATGATCTGCGCGAGACCCGACAGCGCGCCGAAATGGCGCGGTTCGAGCCGCAGCGTGTGGTCGATGTCCGACATCGACTTTCCATAGTTCTTCATCAGGAAATGGACGGTAGCGCGGCGGTTCCAGCCTTCGGCATAATCGGGCTGCAAGGTCACCACCTGATCGAGGAAATCGAGCGCGACGTCGAATTTCTGGTCTTCCGCCGCCCTTTGCGCCCATCGCATCATCAGGTCGATCGAGGCGCTGCCGGACTGGTTCCACTCATTCCAGATGCGGCCGGCGATGCGTTCGGCGGCCTTCTCGTTGCGCTCGCGTCTGAGATCGGCAAAGAGCTGGTCGAGCCGCCCCTGCCTGGTCGAGGCGACCGGCGGCGGCGTGATGGCGGGCGCCGGCGAAGCGGCGGGCGGCGTGGCCTCATCCTGCGCCGAAGCGGGCAAGGTCGTTCCGGAAAGGACCAGGGCAATGAAGAACGCAAAAAGAATCCGCATGTCCGGAATCTAGTCCCGGACGGCGGATCGTCAAAATGATTTTAGCGTGAGAGGGCCGGCGAACCGGCAGTCGACATCAGCGGGCGCGGCGCTTAGCGCCGC
>NZ_JARTVQ010000012.1:0-105954 GCF_029625845.1 Mesorhizobium sp. WSM4898
CCCCCCCCCCCCCCCCCCCCCCCGCCGCGCGGCATGAACGCCGCGGAAAAACGCCAGCCTGCACGGCTGGCAGTCGTCCCTGTGAGTACTGTGTCGGGGCGTGGGCTCGCTGAGCTGGGTTGACGGCTTGTCTCAGCGAGCCTCTTAGATTTGATACGCCGGGACAATTCCGAGCGGAAACTGCTAGAGCAATTCCAGGACGTGTGCAGCGGTTTTCCGTCCGGAAATTGCGTGAGCAAAGAGATAGAGCGGGTCGGCGTTTCCGTGAAACGGCCAGCCGCTCTAGGCATTTTCCTGGACGTGCGCCAGCAGCGACTAACTCTTGGGATCGACCAACTTGCGGGCCTTTTCGAAATCGACGCTCCTGGTATCGCCCGCCTGAATTTTCTTGAACTCGTCGGCCGAATTGTCCGAAGCGTGCCTGAAGCTGTACCACCGGCCATCCGGATCCCTCCGTTGCTGGACGGTCCCGTTCAGGACGCGATGGCTGAAACAGGTGCGGATGGGCTGTGCCGTATAGGCCGTGGACCGCCAGACGAGCTCCATGCACATCTTGCCATCATTGCTGAGATGCCATGTACCTTCGGCGAAGGACGTTGAACCAGGCTTGGACGTCCAGGCACGCATGCGCCTGTCCTGGGCGAAATAGGCGGCTCCGTCCTCCCAGTTCCAGGTGCGGTCGGCATAGAACAACTGCAACTCAAATGCCGTCGGCGTGGTGCCTGCTTGTGCCGCTGCCGGAGACCCAGCGCCGCTTGCGTGAGCAACGCCGGACAGCGCCACTCCACCGCAGAAGAGCAGAAGCATCAGGTCCGCGCGCCGCGCAGAACGACGGCACCTCACGCTCCGCGCTGGTCTGGACGGCAATATTTTTCGAACTGCAGGAATGATGAGCGATAACATTTCGACGACGCCTTTCGATCTGGCGTCACTACCCAGATTGGGTATTCGATCCCAATGCGCAGCTACCGCCCCCACGTGATATTAACTGCCGCTCGAGGAATGGTGTCAACCTTCCCGTCGCAGCGAGCCAAGATCGCCCGCGGACGGTGATTGCGGCCGCGCCAAAGCTTGTGGATGGGCAAGCCGCTGGTTTATAGGATCGGCCGCTTATGATGGAGCAGAAACGTTGAACGGGCCGGCGACCACGGAAGGGCTCGGAATCTTGGCGCCTCGCCAGGCCATTGGAAGCCGGCAAGGGAGCCGGCGGCCTGGAGCGGTCCCCTGCCGTGCGGCCGATTTGGAAATCGAAGCAATTACCCGGAATGCGGCGGTCGACGCCATTCGGAGAACTGGTTGAAAAGAGCATTCTCGATAATCGTCACACTGGCGCTGCTGGCCTGGCTTGCGGCAGACTCGCGCTGGAAGATGGTGGGCGACGCCTTCGCCAGCATCACGCCCGGCGCCTTCGCTGCGGTGACGCTGGCGCTGTTCGTCACTTATGTGCTGCGCGCGCTGCGGGTCTGCGACGAGTTCCGCGACGAGGTGAACGGCCGCTTCGGCGCCTGCCTGCGCGTCATCCTGATTCACAACGCCATGATCAACGTGGTGCCGTTCCGCGGCGGCGAGACCGCCTTCCCGCTGCTGTTGCGGCAGGTGTTCGGCATCTCGATCGTGCGCGCCGGCGCTTCGCTCCTTTGGTTCAGGCTGCAGGACGCCTTCGTCGTCGGTGTGCTCGCCTGCCTGGTGTGGCCCGGTCTTCACCCGGCCCTCAGGGCCGCGGGCATCGCGGCGCTGATTGCCGCCGCCTGGTATCTGCCGCGCTGGGCGCGCGCGCCGCATGACTGGGCCGGGCGCGGCAGCATCGTGTCGAAGCTCGGCAAGCTGCGCGATATCTTCACCGAGGCCACGGGGCGCTCCCGCTACGGCTGGTGGTGGACGGTCGCGAACTGGACGCTGAAGCTTGCCGTGCAGGGATGGCTGCTCGCCATGCTGCTCGGCACCTCCTTCCAGACTGCCTTTCCCGGCGCCGTCGGCGCCGAGGCCGCCGCCATCCTGCCGGTGCAGGGTGTCGCCGGTTTCGGTACCTACGAGGCGGGAGCCGCGGCCGCACTGCTTTATTCCGGCATCGCCATGAAGGACGGGCTGCAGGCGGCGCTGGCGCTGCATCTGTTCATCCTCTGCTCGGCCGTTGCCACCGGTGCGATCGCCTGGCTGTTTCCCTCGAAATCGACGCTGCCGGAGACGCCGGCTACGGGACCCGCAAGGAAATGACCGCCATGGACATGCTTCCCATTCCTCAGTCGGGGCTGCCTGCCGGTGCCGTCATGCCCGAGCACCAGCTTTCCATCGTCATCCCGATGTATAACGAGGCCGACAACGTCGAGCCGCTGATCGTGCGTATCCACCAGGCGATGGAGAACTACAGCCAGCCCTGGGAAGTGGTGCTGGTGGACGACGGCAGCACCGACGCCACGCCGAATGAAATTCGCCGCCTGGCGGCCGAATACGGTGCGCATGTGCACGCTGTGGAGCTGGTGCGCAACTTCAAGCAGACGGCGGCCATGCAGGCCGGCCTCGACGCTGCCCGCGGCGATGTCATAGCGACGCTCGACGGCGACCTGCAGAACGATCCGTTCGACATACCGCGCATGGTCTATCGACTGCTGACCGAGGACCTCGACCTCGTCGCCGGCTGGCGCAAGAACCGTCAGGAGGGTTTCTGGATGCGCCGGCTGCCGTCACGCATCGCCAACTCGCTGATCGCGCGCGTCACCGGGGTTCGGCTGAAGGACTATGGCTGCAGCCTCAAAGTGTTCCGCGGCAGCGTCATCCGCAGCGTCAGGCTCTATGGCGAAATGCACCGCTTCATCCCGGCCTGGCTGGCGACGGTGACGACGCCGCGCCGCATCGCCCAGGAGGTGGTGACCCATCACGCCCGCATCCACGGCCAGTCGAAATACGGCATCTCGCGCACCTTCCGCGTGGTGCTCGACCTGGTCTTCATGTTCTTCTTCATGCGCTACCGCACCAGGCCCGGCCATTTCTTCGGCGGCATCGGCATCGTGTTCGGCGTGCTCGGCTCGCTGATCCTTGCCTACCTGTTCAGCTTGAAGGTGTTTTTCGGACAGGACATTGGAACGCGCCCGATGCTGTTCACCGGCTTCTTCCTGGTCATCGCTGGCCTGCAGATGGTAACGTCGGGCGTACTCGCCGAGATGCTGTCGCGCGTCTATCTCGAGGCCAATGTTTCGCTCGCCTATGTGGCGCGCCCGCAGCCCGCGCCTGGCGAAGGTGATGGCTGGCGTTGGCCGAGCCCGCCGGCGCAAGCCAAGAAAGCCCCGAGACGGAAATGATCCCGCCCCTGCCCTCATCCGAGGTCCGCGCATGACCATCCTTGTGACCGGAGCCGCCGGCTTCATCGGCAGCCATGTCTGCGAGCGCCTGCTCGCCCGCGGCGACGCCGTTGTCGGCGTCGACAGCATGAACGCCTACTACGACCCGGCATTGAAGGCGGCACGGCTCGCCCGGCTTTCCGGCCGGCACGGATTTTCGTTCCAGCAACTCGACATAGCCGAGTCGGGCGCGCTGGCGGCGACGCTCAAGGGAACGCTGCTGAGCGGCATCGTGCATCTCGGCGCCCAGGCGGGCGTGCGCTATTCGCTCGAAAATCCGCGCGCCTATATCCACGCCAACATCGCCGGCCACCTGGAGGTGCTGGAGCTCTGCCGTGCATCGCCCGAGATCAAGCATCTGGTCTATGCCTCGTCGAGCTCGGTCTATGGCGGCAACACCAAGGTGCCGTTCGTGGAAAGCGACCGCGTCGACAATCCGGTGTCGATCTACGCGGCGACCAAGAAGGCGGACGAGCTGATCAGCTCGACCTATTCGCATCTCTTTGGGCTGCCGCAGACGGGCCTGCGCTTCTTCACCGTCTATGGCCCCTGGGGACGACCGGACATGGCGGCCTGGATCTTCACCGAGGCGATGCTCTCCGGCAAGCCGATCCGCGTCTTCAACCATGGCGAGATGTGGCGCGATTTCACCTATGTCGACGACGTTGTCGAGGGCGTGATTGCGGTTCTCGACAAGCCGCCGGCGGCCGGCCGCGAGCGCCACCGCATCTACAACATCGGCAACAGCCAGCCGGTGCATCTCGGCCGCTTCATCGAGACGCTGGAAGGGCTGCTCGGCGTGAAGGCCATCCGTGAGGATCTGCCCATGCAGCCCGGCGATGTCGAAAAGACCTTTGCCGACACCAGCGCGCTAGAGCGCGACATCGGCTTCAAGCCGAAAGTGCCGATCGAGGAAGGACTGGCGAAATTCGTCGACTGGTACCGGCGGGAATGGCGGCCGGAGGGCAAGCTGTAAAGCGAAGCGCTGCCGCCGATGCCCTGCCCTACATGCATCCTTCGATAAACGGACCGCTGACCCATAGCGAGCCGTTGGTATACATGGCGGTTCCGCTGTCGTCGGTGTAGCCATGGGATTGCTCGTCGACGTGCAGCTTGCCGTTGGGCACAAGCTGCCCGTTCACTTTGATGGTCTTGATGAAAAGGTTGCGATCGCCGGGCCGGCCGTCTCCGGCCCACTGGTCGTTGACATAACGAATTTCGATCGTCTTTGGATTGGGCACGCCGCTAAGGTCGATGTGGAACGGTTGCGCCTCGACGGCCGCCTCCGTCAGTTCCGCCACGCGCTGCTCGCCTGTCGAGGCCTTGCTCTCCTTGCCCTGGACGGCGATCTCGCCAAGGCGCTTGCCGTCGGCGAAGACGTCGAAGCGAGGCTGACCCTGGTAGTCGGTGCCGGCCGCGTCGATCTCCAAGCTTGTGGCTGTGCAGTGCCCCGCGTCTCCGGCCGCGTTGGCGACAAGTGTGGCTATGCGCCGCTTTTGCGATTGCACCCAGCCGGCAATCGGCTGCAGCAGCGCCGTTCGATCGCTCAAGCCTTCTTCGAATAGGTTCGTCTTTTCGCCGGGATCGGCCTTAAGGTCGTATTCCTCGACCTTGCCGGTGGTAGCGTTGAAAATCACCTTTCGATCATTATCGCGATAACCGAGCAAGGAGCCGGCCCACGGATTGAAGAAGAAGGTCCTGTTTGGCCGTTGCTCGCTGAACAGGCTGCGGCCCTGCCACTGCTCGGGCAATGGCAGTCCCAGTATGTCCATGATCGTCGGAGCGATGTCGACGATGCCGCCGACCGGATGCGCGACTTCGTCATGGAAAAGGTGCTTGTTGATCATTATCAGCGGAATGTGGACGTTCTCGTCGTAGATCGCGGTGGCATGGACGTAGTCGCCATGTTCTCCGAACGCCTCGCCATGATCGCCAAGGACGACAACCAGCGTCGAATCGAGCTTGCCGGACTGCTTCAGTGAATCGAGGATTTCACCGAACGCCGCGTCGCCGACCTTCAGGGCGTTGAGATAGGCATTGAATTTTTCGTCATCGACGTAGTGCACCGGCCCGATGTCTTTGGCGGAAGGCACCATCTTCGAGAACATCGGGCTGCCGGTGATGTACGGATAATGCGTCATCGCCGTGAACATGATGCCGAAGAAGGGCTTCTGCGGATCCTTCTTCATCCAGTCGATGATCGTTTGGGCCGTGCAGAGGTCACTGTTGTAGTCCATGTTCTTCCACTGCTCGGTACTGAGCTTGAAGGTCGGGGTGGCGCATTTCTGCCCCCGATAGTCCTGGATGGCGTCCAGTCCCTTGTTGAGCAGGAACTCGTCCACACGCTGGAAACGGGAATCGGCGCTCCAGAAGAACCCGGTGCGAAAATTGTGCTTGGACAGGGTGTTGGAGATCGTCTCCAGCGGCAGGTACGGATATTTGGCGGTCATCCCGTAGAATGAGATGTCGTTGTACATCGAGGTCAGCAGCGAGAAGATCGAGTAGTGCGTGGACGGCGCATGCGCATAGATCTTGTCGAACCGAATGGAATCTCCGGCATAGCTCTTTATGTTCGGCGTGATTGGATACTGGCCGCCAAAGGTCTCGATGTATTTCGACGGCACCGACTCCATCATGAAAATCAGCACGTTCTTGATCGGATTTGGCGTCGGCGCCTTGAAGCTTGAGGTTTCCGCCGGACGCTCCCCGACGCTGGCGACATCGGGATCATCGCCGCCGGCGCTCATCGCAAAAGTCACCGGCGTCGAACTGAACCACGCCGACTGAACGAAATACACGATAGGATTGTCGACCTTGGATGCTGGCAGCGACTGAGCGCGCACATGATAGCCGCTGCCGACCAGGGCCGCGCCAACGCACAGAACCAAAGCGATGAGAAACCTCTTGCGGCCTGCGGAACTCAGCCGCTGGCACAAACTGCCCGCGGCGTAGCCGAGGGCCAGCACCAGAACGATGGACCCGAAAAGGATCGCGGCATCCCTCACGTTGAGGGCATCGCCCATCGCGCTCTTGGCGTCGGCATTCTGCAGGAAGTCGCCATAGACCAGCCACTGGAAGGTGAAAGGCTCACCCAGCATCTTGACGAGATTGATGTTGGCAGATCCCCAGCCGAGCGACACCAGGACCACGAGATAGAAAAGGGAGGCGACGGCCGCGGATGCGAGCCGGCTTGACTTTGTAAGGAAGAGCAGGATCAGCGTTGCCGCCGTCACCGATGTGATGAGTATCAGGTCGTAATAGCTTGCCGCCAATCCCATGGGAATGGACGCCAGGCCTCCCTGAAATGTCGTTTGCGGATCGACGATTACGGCCCGGTAGATGCCCAGCAGAAGCCATAACCACAGGCTGGTGCAAATGACGCGCAAGGACGTCCGCGTGAAGCGAAGTTCCTGCGTCAATGCAGGTTTCGTCCTCGATCCCGTCTGGCCGCCCTCGGACCGGCTCGCCGAGCCCATACCGCCGCCGATACTCATGAGATTGCCCACCGCCAGTTTGTGCTCCGGCCAGAAACCACGGCCGGCAGCTTTCAAACCCCGTGCGCAAAATCGGTTCGGGGCAGGAAAGAGTCAACAAAATCAAGTGTGCGTTAACGACGTCTCTTCAGAACTGGTTAACCGCAAACATTGAAAGACGATGGGCTTGCCAAAGCGCCGATCAGCATGGAAGCGGCCAACTTGCGGCAGCGAAGAAGGCTGAGACCGTGTTGCGGGCCGGCCCGGCTTCATTCCGACGTCAGCCGAACGCGTACAGATCGTCCGTCGAGACTGCCCTGAAATAGGTCACGAATTCCCAGTAATTCTCGATGCGGTCGACGAAAGGCCGCTGCGGCGGCTTCAGGATCTCGGTCTCGAAGTGGTCCAGTCGCTGGGAACCGCCGAGATAGGCAATGATTGCATTGCCAACCAGTGGATCGCCGATGTCGCTATAGTGGATCGGGAAATACGGCTGTCGGGTCTCGAACAGCACCGATCTGATCTTTGCGCGAAACAGATTCAGCTCGCGCAGAAACGCGTTGAAACGTTCTATGTCGAAATGCACCTTCTTTCTGGGGCTGTCGGCTGCGAACCGGTCGGTGGCATGGACTGTCCATACTCCGGATGCTTCCGCTTCGAGCAACGAGACGAAGGACGCGATCGGATTCCTGACAAGCCAGAGCTTCTTGACGCTTTCATCTTCCAGCACGGGGAGTATGGCCGCGCGCGTCTGGTCGGGAAATATATGAAAACCGATGAAGCGAGCCGACTGATCGTCGAAGATGCGCGCGATGAACTGCTCCGGCTCGACATCTCGCAAATCGACCCGATCGCGCGGCAGATCGATTTTCTCGTGATAGTCATGGCGCAAGCCGACGAAGCTCGGATTGAAGATTTCCCCGTGCAGCACCATTCCGTCATACTGGTTGAGATGGCGATTGAGCGCTTGAGAACCGGTTCGTGGCGAAGCGATCAGCACGAACTTCTGACAAGACTGCATTCACGCCACACCCGTTGGAGTTTGCCCGAACATACACAAACGACCTCTCCGTTCAAATGTGAGCGGCCGCTTGAAACGGCAACGGCGGGCGCCCTGAAGCACCCGCCGTCGTCGGTGTCCCAGCAACTTGCTGCGGGGTTCAACCGCCGCGCAGGCGCGTTGGGCTGAGGCTCGCAATGGTCGAACGCTGTTCGGCGGGACAAGTCGGCAGGAACCGGCTCGCATCCGCATAGGTCATGGTGGTGACGGAGTTCTTCAGGCCGCCGCGCTTGGCGATCCAGCCGCGAACCCAGCCAGGGTAGTTCTTCATCATGAAGTCGGCCGCGACCTGGTTGCCGCGCACCCCGGCGCCATACGGCAGGTGGAAGCCGAACGATGCGTTGCGCGTGACGCAGACCTTGCTCTTGGGCATCGCCAGGTAAAGCGTGCAGGCCGAATCGCACGCACCGTTGAAGCGCACGAAACCGCCGCTGCGGCGCATCTTCAGCATGCGGATGGCATAGTCGATTACATAGCCGCCGCGGTCGCCGCTGATCGTCTTGACGTAGCCCTTGCCGAGATTCATGCGCGGACGCAGCAATTGGTCTGCCGAGCTCGTCGAGATCATCGCGCCCGTCAAGGCGAGCGCAGCGAGAAACTTCAATATCGTTTTCATTCGCGCCTCCTGCTATGCCGTGAACGGTTAGCCGGGACGCGTAAAGATTGGTTATGCCGTGTCGATAAACTTGTAACAATCGCTTGATTGCACAGTCTTTTTAGGAAGCCGCTTGATTGCATTGGTTTATCAACGGCGCAGAAGGATGATCACTGAAAAGTAAATCCGGCATGGTCAAAGACCAGAGAAGCGTGGAAGCCTTGCCGGTCGATTTGGGTCAGAGGAACGTTCAATGACCGCTGCAAGCAAGCCGAAGCCGGAAGGCGGTCGTCGCCGCATCTGCGTGGTCACGCCTGCGATCCGGCGCGACGCCGATAAAGACGATGCCTCGGCGCCCGGCGAACTTGCCAGGCTCTTCGCCGAAGACGGAGACGACGTCACGCTGCTGTGGGTTGCCGGCCGGGACGTGCCATCCACGGACGAGGTCGCGGCCCGCCGGGCGGAGTTCGGGGCCGCCTCGGTCAAACTGGAGGTTCTCGACCGGTCCGACCAGCTGCTTCCCTCGCTGGCGACGCCCGAAAGCCGCTCCGCTGCGCTGCTGCATTATCTCGAGCGGTGCAGTTACGATCTGGTCTACGCGCCGTTGGAGGGTGGCCTGCCCTACTTCACCCTGCTCGCGGCTGAGACCGATGCCTTCGCCACGCCGCCGATCGTCCTCCTTGCCCGCGCTCCGCAAGAATGGGCGCATGAAGCCGACAAAACATTCATGGGCAGCACCGAGGCGATCGCCACGGCCTACATGGAAAAGTACTGCGCCGAGATGGCCGACAGGACGGTCTGTGCATCCGCCGCCCTGCGCCAATGGATGCTGTCGAGAGGCTGGAAGGTGAGAAAGGCGACGGTGCTGCCGCCACCGCTTCGGGCCGTCCGGACCGAAGCGCCGCAGCCACCCATCGCGAGCAAGGCGCGTGAGCTTGCCGCCCTGGCCGGATCGCGCTTTCGTGACGGGCTGACGCTGCTCTGCGACGCGCTCGACATCCTCGCGCAATCGGCGCCCGAAGGGCTGACCCTCACCGCGTTCGGTCCATTCGGCAAGATCATGGGCGAGCACAGCGGCGGACTGCTTCTGCGGCGCGCCGAACGTTGGCCGTTCCGGCTCAAGCTGTTGCCGCGCGCGACCCTCGAGGAGAGGCTCGACTACCTCGCACGCAGCGGCGCCTTGGCCGTTGTCCCAAGCCTTGCCGCATCGACCGGCGAGGCCGTTGGCGCATGCACCGCGGCAGGGCTGCCCTTCGTCGCAACCAATGCCGGCGCGAATGCCGAAGCCTGGAAGGCTGAAGCCGGCCAGCCGCCGCTGGTCGAGCCCGACGCGGCGCAATTGGCGGCCGCCATGCTGGCGGCGCTCGAGAAGCCGCCCCGGCCACGGCGGATCGATATGACGGGGCCCGGCCGCAAGGCATGGCTGCATACGCGCCCTCTGCCCGCTGCCCGGAAGCGCATTCGCAAGCGGCCCCAACCGGCGCCCCTGGTTTCGGTGGTGATGGCGCATCGCAACCGGCCGCTCTATCTCAAACAGGCCATCGAAGCGGTCGAGGCGCAAACCTACGGCAATCTTGAACTGGTGCTGGTCGACGACGGAAGCGATCTGGAAGAAGCCAGGCAATTGCTGGATACGTTGGAACCAGGCTTCCGTAAGCGCGGATGGAGGATCCTGCGCCGGCCGCACAAGCATCTTGGCGCCGCCCGCAATGCCGGAGTGCGCGCCGCGCGCGGCGAGTTGGTCCTGTTTGTCGACGACGACAATGCGCTTTTTCCGGAAGCCGTCGAGCATTTCGTCCGTGGCATGGCGGCATCGGGCGCGGACATCTGCACGGCCTTCCAATTGCTCTTCTATGAGGATTTCGTGCCCGAGGACCGGGCCGACGGCCTGATCCAGTATCTGCCGCTTGGCGGCCCCGACGCACTGGGCCTGATCCACAACGTCTATGGCGACGCCAATGCGATGGTGCGCCGGTCTGTTTTCTCGCAGATCGGATTTTGGCTTGAGGATCCCGGCTATGCCATGCACGACTGGGAGTTCTTCGCGCGGGCCTCACTCGCCGGGCTCAAGCTCAGGCCCATTCCAAAGCCGCTCTACTGGTACCGGTCGAAGCCGGACGGCATGTTCCGCACGTCGAATTGGTACGACAACCGCTTGCCTGTCCTGGAGGCGTTGCGGACGCTGCGATCCGATGACACCCGGCTGCTCCACCAAATAGCCATCGCGCAGAACACGGCGCGTTCCGAAGTCGACAGCGCGCGCGAGAACCTGAAATATAAGCCTGCCGATCGCAAATATTTGGCTCTCAGCGACCTCGAGCCGAACGGCAAGGCAGCGATCGAGACGCTCGCCGGCATCGCCGCTTCGGTCGGCCGCCACGATACTGCCACCGCCTTGCTTGGAGACGGTCTCGGCAGGCCGCAGCCAGACGCATCAGGCAGAGCCGTGGCGGCCGGCGCTTCAGGCGCGCTCGCTTACGACGTGCTGAGGAGCGCAAGGCTGCTTACGCCGCGCACTGCAGCGCTGCCGTTGTTGCTGGTGGCGCCCGACGGCGGCGGCGTGTTCCTGCGCCCGCATGCGGAGGGTGCGGTCGCAGCATCGATCGATCATCAATTCCCGCCCTTCTTTCGCAGAATAGAGGCCGCCATCGAACTCGCCCATGCCGAGGCTCCGGCAATCGCGTTCGGCCTGGCGCTCGCCCGCCCGGACCGGCCTATAGACTGGCAGCAGGATGTCGGCGCGCAGACAATCGGCTTTTCCGGCTGGATGACGGTCCGCGACAGATTCGTGCGCCACGCCTTGGCGGCGACGGTCAATGTCAGGCGCAAGATGCCGCTTTCGATCGTGCTCGCAGTGCGCTTCGCGGAAGGGCCGAACGGTGCTCCGAGCAACGCCTTCTTTCGGACGCTGACGGTGTTCAGCGACTAAAGCAGGACGTTCGAAATCTGAACTCGAGATGCTGACCGTTCGCCTGTTTTTCGGCGCCGCATTTGTGCGGCCACGACGCGATTCAGCCCCATCGGCGAGAAATAGCCTTCACAGGCCCAAGCAGCGGCTCAAAGTTAACCATCTCTCAAGCCGATTTCTTCCGATATGGTTGACAAATTGCTAACAAATGAATAGTATCAACAGCCTATGGGGTATGTAGTGGCAAGGGTGGGCGTAATGCGTAAGATACAGTCGCTACTTCTGGGCGGACTCAGTCTGCTCGGGTTGAGCGTCGCGTTTTCGAATGCGGCGCAAGCGCAAATCGAAGTTGCTCCAATCAAGGAAGCCGAGCTCGCCTGCGAGCAGGCCCTCAAGATCGGCACCATCGAGGCGCTAGAGGACTACCTGCATCGTTATCCGAATGCGCCAACGGCCTGCAAAGCGCTTGCTTTGAACAGCTTGTCGCAGTTTGGAACCGGTGGTGGAAACGGCAACGGTGGAGATGGTGGCGGCCGCTACGGCGGATAAAGCGCCGATTTTCTCGAAAATGTCAGGCGGACGCGCCGTCGCGAAGGCGGCGCGTCGCTTGCTTTGACACGAACTCAGCGTAGCGATCCGAGGTTTTCATCCAGCCGAGCTCCACGAGCTGCGCGGTATCGCGATAGCGCACGGAACGATGGTCGCGGAGCGCCAGCTTCGGGTTTCGCTCCAGTGCTTCCATGTAGGCTGCACGTTCCTCGAGCCCTTTTTCCTTGACTTGTGCATTTTCGCTCAAAGAGGACGCCGATTTTTGGCGAAAACCTGACACGAATTTGAAATGCAGGAGCGCGCTGCGCAACTCGCTGAAATTGACCTCAGTGATCGCGTGCTGCGCGACCTGATAGGATCTGCCTCGCTCCCATCGTACGATCGGCACCTTCGTCAAACATGGGGGAAGCGTCTGCTTGAACCTACCGTGCCAGAAGGCGCGTTCCCTAACGCCGCCGAACATCTGCTCCGGCGGATGCCTGCCGTCGCGGGCTCGCATCCATCCCGGCTTCGGATCGAAGTAAGGTGAAGCCTCGACAGGCGGGACTGAGCCGTCATAGCTGCATTCAGCCAACGGGCCGTCTGCGTACATATCAACCAAGTTGCCTATTACTGCTTCCGCGCCGGTGGAGTCGAGATAGTCGCAAAGTTGGCGCAGACCTGCCTGCTCGCAGTCGGGATAAACAAGCAGCTCGTCTGAATCGACCGATACGCACCAGTGGCCGGTTCCGAAAACATTCATCAGCGTATTGACCCACCGGGGCGGATCGACGTTTTCGGCGAAATGCGACCCTTCCGTGTGGAAGCAGTGGCTGTCGGGCTGTTCCAGAATCAGCTCACGCGTCCCGTCCGTGGAGCCATTGTCCAGGAAGAAGAAACGGTCGACGCCGAGCTTGCGGTAGTGGTCGAGAAAATAAGGCAGCAACGTTGCCTCGTTGCGCAACCCGACAAAGCATAGGACTTCGCGTTTCCCCACTTCGGTCGGCAGGTCGTCCAGCCTTTCGAGGTGTCTTAGAAGCCGATGGCCAAGCATCTGAACGTCATCGATCCAGGTTGCGCGAATACGGATCCGGCATCGCGGCTCCGCAAATCGATTATCCCCGCGAGACGATTATCAAAGTGTTATCTTACTATTGGCAAGACTACCGGCGGCGGCTGATGATCGAGGGGTAACTCATTGAGCGTTGGTTCTAAGGCGCGGGCGACGTCGACCCGCAGGCGACAGGCAAGCCACAAGCCCCGCAATGTGTGTGTCGTTTCGGAAGTTGAGTTCGGCTCAACCGTGACAACAGATCCCGGTTCGGCGACCTACGCACTGGCCCAGTATCTGGCGCGAACCGGTGACACCGTTACGCTGCTTTGGGTGCCGGCGCCACTCGGGACCCAGCCCGATGAACACGAGATCGTCACGGTAGGCAAATGGTGTTTGGACAATTTCCTGGTGCGGCTGGAATTGTTGCCGCCGTCGCCCGAGCTGCTGCGCGGCCTGGAATCGAGCGACAAGAATTCGGTGGCCGTTTATCACTACCTGAAGCAGAACGATTTTGACGTCGTCTACTTTTCGCTCGAGGGCGGACTGGCGCATTTTCCCACGGTCGCCAAACGCACCGGCGTGTTTCCCAATCCTCCCACGATAGTCGTGCTCGCGCATGAACCCCTTAGATGGAAACTGGATGCCAACGCCAGAATGGTCGACAAAAAAGAGCAGATTACCGTCTGCCATATGGAAAAGAAGTCTGCCGAAAACTGCGACCATCTCGTCGCTACCGGCCAGTCCGTGCTGGACTGGATGGTTGAGGCCGGATGGCGATTGCCCGCCAGCCATCATGTCGCCTCACCGCTGGTACCAGAGGAATGGCGCACGAACTTTGCCGTGGATCACTACAGGCCGCGAACGCGTCCCGCTGCCGAAGTGGTCCATTTCTCCGGCACCGAGGAACGCAGCGGATTGATGCTGTTTTGTGACGCGCTCGATCGCCTTGCCGATAAGGGCACAGCCGACCTGACCGTGACGGTTATCGGCGCATTTGGTCCTGTGCTGGGTGAGCACTCGGGGGGCATGGTCGTCCGGCGCGCGCGGCACTGGCCGTTCAAGCTGAAGCTCCTGCCTATCGAGGACAGGCCGCAGATCTTCAAGTATCTCCGTCAGAGCCACGCTCTGGTCGCACTCACACACACGGCCGCCCAGCTTCCACTCGATGTGGCGGCTTGCCTCGATGAGGAAATCCCATTCGTCGCGACTGATGTCGGCAGCATACGGGAAACGCTTGATCCCAATTCGGCTGATACTGTGCTGATGAATGCGTCTGCCCCTGCGATAGCGGCGAAAATCTCATCGGCCCTGGAAAGCCGATCATTTGGCCCGGCGAAGCCGTTGCGAAACAGGAAAGCGCGCGAGAAAGCCTGGGCCGCGCTGCATGCAAAATTCTGCAAGCGTCCCGCCGAGACAGCCACCCGCGGCCGCACCCAGCAACCGCTCGTGTCGATCATCACTGCCTTCTACAATCGGGCGCGGCTGCTGCCGCAGGCGGTCGCGTCCGTTCGACGCCAAGACTATCCAAAAATCGAATTGATCGTCGTCGATGACGGCAGCACCGATCCGGACGCGATCCGGCTGCTGGCAGAGCTCGAGCCGGAGTTCAAGCAGCGTGGCTGGCGGATCATCCGGCAGAAGAACGGTTTCCTCGGCAAGGCGCGAAACGCCGGGATCCGTGCCGCCAAGGGCTCGTTGATTCTATTCCTCGACGACGACAACGCGCTGTTCCCGAATGCCGTCAGCACGTTCGTCTCCGGCATACAAAAATCCGGCGCCGATATCTGCACGACTTTTGCCAAGTGGTTCAACGAGTCCTTTGCGCCGCTCGATACGAAAAGCGGCTACATGCGCTACTTTCCCGTAGGCGGACCGGCCGACATCGCCTTGATCACCAATCCCTACGGCGATGCCAATGCCATGTTCCGGCGGGAGGTCTTCGACAAGATAGGCTATGTGAACGAAGAACGAGGATTTTCCGCAAGCGATTGGGAATTTTTCCTGCGCGCGGACCTGGCAGGTCTGGAGATCGTCCCCATTCCCGAGCCGATCTACTGGTACAAATCGGATCCGACAGGCATGAACCTGAATGCCGAGTGGGTGAGGAATCGCAGGCCAATCATCGATGCGTTTCGAAAGCACAAATTCGCCCGGACGGACTTGTTCGTGCAGTTGGGCATTAGCACGAACACCGCATACTATGAAAAGGATCTCAACCTTCGAAATTTGGAGTTGCTGGTTAACGACGAGCGCTACGTCAAGCTGAGCACGGGTTCGGCAAGCGGCGCCGACGCATTGCAGCTGCTGGCAGCAATTGCCGCGCGCGAAGGAAGGGCGGACACCGCGATATCACTCCTCGCCTATGCGGGGCGTTCTGATTTCACCTTGGGCGTCGTGGACATGCTCGATGCGGCGGCCAACGATGCGTTGTCCGAACTGAATTCATCGCTTTATCGCGACCAGTATTTGCCCGCTGAGGCGTATCGTCTTGCTCTTGTCAGCTCTTACCCGAATGCCGATCCGGATCAACTGACCTACGTCGAACAGTCGCCGGATCAACTGTTTGTCGAAGCGAAGGGCGGCAATACGGCGATGGCGGTGTTGAAGGGGGTCTGTCCGGCGGGCGTGGTCAGTGCGGGTTGCTGGGTCTATCTCGATGAGGAAATCGCCGATCCTGCGCAGTTCCAGATTGCCATCGTAAACGCCGAAAACCGGACCGTCAGAGATCTCGCCAAAATACTTGAGAGTGGGAGCGGGAGTGGCTGGGCCGATGTGCGCCGAGCCCGCGAGGCACGCGAGATAAGGACGACAGCCATGCTGCCTGCGTCGGGCAGGCTCGATCTGCTGCTGGCGGTAAGGTGCAGCGGCAGCGGCCGGGCGGCGCGGGTGCTTGGAGGATTTTCAGGAATCCAGATCCGCAATGCCGTTCTGGCCGGCGCGAAGCGGCCTCGCCTCAGCGCGCCGCAACAGCGCCAGCGCATCCGCCGCATGAGCGACGATGAGCTCAAGCGTGCAACGCTCGTGACCGATTATCCTTCCGAATTGCCGACGCTGCTCGTTGCTGGGGATAATGGCGGCATATTCCTGCGACCGAGCACGCATGGCATTGTCGCCGCCGCCCTCAACTCCGCCTTCCCGGCCTTTGCCAGAAGCGTCATGGCGACAGTGGAGATCGCACACGAGGACGCGTCGCCATTCGAGTTCGCCATCGCTTTGGGCAGGCCGGAAGAAAAGCTGGTGTGGAACCACGACACCCCAACGGGCGTGCTCGCATTCTCCGGGTGGACGCGGGTTTCGAATCCTTTCGAGCTGCATGAGCTGAAGGTTTCGATCCGCGAGATCGATCGCAAATGGCTGACAGTCTATCTGGCCGTCCGGTTGCCCCGCGGCTCGAAGCCCATGCCCTCCAATGCTTTCTTTCGCAAGCTGCTGCTGTTGTGGGAATGAAGGCGACACCAGCCAGATCTCGCGAACGTTACTTTGCCACGGGGACGAGTTCGCTAATAGAATAGGCTAATTCGAGAGGCACCAAGAAGATGAGAAATACACTCAGCCTTGTTCTGGCCGTTGTCACACTTGCGGTAAGCGCGATTTTTTTCGGAGCGACTGCCCAGGAGCGCGACATTGGGCCGAAATGTATCCAGTGGCATTCGTACCGCGTCCTGTTCAAGAAGGGCGACGGCAGGGTCACCGACGAAGCAGGGAAGAGTTTGGCAGCCTTCGTCAAGGACGCAGGGCGTGACTGCGGCTACAGGGTTTATGCGACCGCCAGCAAGGAAGGCCGGAAAGCGTACGAAATAGCCGGCCGCAGGCTCGACGCAGTCAGCGATTTCCTTACGACCCAGGGCGTCAAACCGGAAATGGTGCTTCCGGTCCAGCACTGGGTCGACGACGGCGCCGCCGACACGAAACAGGCGCGGAGCGCCATCGTTTACACTCTGCCCAAGCAAGGGATCTCGTGCCGGCAGTATGAGAAGCGCAGTCCAGTACAGGTACAGCTCGTCTTCGACAGCAAGTCGTCCGTGATTTCACCGCAGGTCAAAAGCGAACTGGAGAAGTTCGCCAGCAGCGTCAAGGATTCGCGTTGCAACGTGGAACTGACGGCATTGGCTGCCAAGGAGTTTATCGGCGCCGATGCGGCAGAGACGAACAAGGACCTAGCCAAGCAACGGATCAAGGCAATCATGGACATCATGACCGCGATTGGCATCGACAGCGACCGCCTCATCGATACGAATGTTGAGTATGTCGGCGACAAGAAGCCGAATACCGCCAAAAACCGCATGGCCACCGCATCGCTGATGTAGCGCGCCTGCCGCCGGCGAATGTTACGACTTTGAAACGCCACCCGTGCTCGGTGGGGAAATGTCCGTCGAGCAAATCAAGAAGACTTGTCTTCAGGGTCAAAGTGCATATCGCCGGCCAAATCCACCGACAGGTGAAGGACCTTCCGCCCAGCACGAAAATCAACAAGGCGACGATAGTCGACCGCTGATCACTCTCACGCCTTGCGCTCCCAGCGACGGTCGGGCGTCTGCTGCCAGTAGGTCACCGCGTGGCCGGCTTCCTTCATCGTCTTCCAGTGGCTACGCGCGCCCTCGAGCTGCGCCGCGTCGTGGCCGTCGAACAGGAAGACGGCGCGCTCGTAGCCCGAAAGCTCGGGCGGGTGCGCACCATCGACCAGGAAGCGTATCTGGGCAGCGTTGGGGTTGCCCTCCCCCGTGGTGAGCAGGATCGGCTGCTCGGCCGGATAGGCTTCGCGGTCGGTGGCGTGCGCGAGGAAGGAGTCGTCGCGAAACGTCCACAAATGCTGGTCGAGCGCGTCCCGCCGTTCCTCCGTGCCGGTCTGCACGACCGCGCGCCAGCCGCGCTCGACACTGCGCTCGAGCAGGCCCGGCAGGGCTTCCTCAAGCGTCGATTCGGTCAGGTGGTAGAACAGGATGTCGGCCACGACAGCCTTATCCTTCGTAATGGTCGCGCACCAGCCTGTCGAGCAGCCGTACGCCAAAGCCGGAGCCCCAGGATTGGTTGATCTCGCTCGCCGGCGCGCCCATCGCGGTGCCGGCGATGTCGAGATGCGCCCAGGGCGTGTCCTTGACGAAACGCTGCAGGAACTGCGCGGCGATGATGGCGCCGCCATAGCGGCCGCCGATGTTCTTCATGTCGGCGTTCTTGGACTCGATCAGCTTGTCGTATTCGGCACCAAGCGGCATGCGCCACAGCCGCTCCTGCGTCGCTTGGCCGGCGCCGAAAAGCCTGCCGGCCAGCTCGTCATCGTTGGAAAACAGGCCGGCATAGTGCTGGCCAAGCGCGACCATGATGGCGCCGGTCAGCGTCGCCAGATTGACCATGAATTTCGGCTTGAAGCGATCGTTGGTGTACCAGAGCGCATCGGCGAGCACCAAGCGGCCTTCTGCGTCGGTGTTCAAGACCTCGATGGTCTGGCCCGACATCGAGGTGACGATGTCGCCCGGGCGTTGCGCATGGCCGTCGACAGCGTTCTCGACCAGGCCGATGACGCCGACGATATTGGCCTTGGCCTTGCGGGCGGCCAACGCACGGATCAGACCGGTGACCGCGGCGGCTCCGCCCATGTCGCCCTTCATGTCCTCCATGCCGGAGGCCGGCTTCATTGAATTGCCGCCCGTGTCGAAGGTGACGCCCTTGCCGATGAAGGCGATCGGCGCGTCCTTGGCCTTGCCGCCCTTCCATTGCATGACGGCCATGCGGGCGCCGCGCGGCGAGCCCTGCGCGACGCCAAGCAGCGAGCCCATGCCGAGCCTTTTCATCTCCTTCTCGGTGAGGATCTCGACCTCGACCCCGAGCCCTTCCAGTTCCTTCGCGCGAGCGGCGAACTCGACCGGACCGAGCGTATTGGCCGGCTCGTTGACGAGATCGCGCGCAAGCAGCACGCCTTCGATAACCGCCTCTTCCGCGGCGAAGGCCTTTTTGGCGGCGGAAGGGTCGGCGCAGTGGATGGTTATCTTGGCCGGCTTTGCGGTTTCGGCCTTTTTGCTCTCCGCCCCCTTCGCGTCGGATTGGCCGTCTTCCTTGTCCTTCCTGGTCTTGTATTTGTCGAAGCCGTAGCTGCGCAGGAGGATGCCGGCGGCAAGGTGCGCCGCCTGCCTGCCGTCCGGCTGGAGGTCCGGAAGATCGAGGATGACAGCGACTTCCACAGCCTTGCGCAGCGCGGCGGCAACCGCGCCGCCGAGCTTCAGCCAGGCGTAGTCGTCGAGGCTTGCGACCTTGCCGGCGCCAACCGCCACCAGCCGGTCGACAGAGGTTCCTTCCGGCGCCAGCACTTCCACCGAGCTCGCGAACTTGCCGGAGAAATCGGCGACCGGAAACGCGCGCGCCAATGCGCCAGCCGGGTCGCAGGCCTTCGCGGCATCGCCAAGGCCGCCGCCGTCGGCCGCAAGCACGAAGACGCTGCCTTTCTTAGGCGCGGCGAATTTGGCGAAGGCAATCGAAGGTCTCGAAGTCATCAGATCCTGCTTCCGGGTGAGGCGCCGCGAACCGGCTTTCAAGCGTGCGCGACATTTGGTCGTTTTCGGCCATTTGGCAAGACTTTGGCCGAAATCGCTGTCTATATCGGCGCCGAAACCAACCAAGGATTCGTCGCGGCGGAACGCAAGCTTCATGCCGCAACATGTTGTTAACCATCAATGTTTCGCATTTCTTATTCATTGACGCGGAGACTCCGCCGCGCCGGGCGCGTGGCGTGGAGAGGACAAACCAGATGAGCCGCCTGTGGACCCGGTTGTGCAGCCGTCGGCGGATGACTACCTTGTCGGCGGGCATGATGCCGTTCGGCACAATCGAGAAAAGCCTTCATGAAGGTCGTTGAACGCTACATCATGCGTCGCGCTACGGCGATGTTCCTTGCGGCGCTGGCGTGGACACTGGCGATCGTGTGGACGACGCAGGTGCTCGCCAAGATCGACTTGGTCACCGACAGTGGCCAGTCGGCGTTGACCTTCTTCGAAGTCGCGGCCCTGATCATCCCCTCGATCGTCCCGATCGTGGTGCCGTTCGCGCTGGTGGTCGCGGTGGCGCAGACGCTGAGCGCCATGAACACGGATTCGGAGCTGGCGGTGATCAACGCCGCGGGCGCCTCGCGTTGGGCGATCGCGCGGCCGCTCCTTCTGCTGGCGCTGGCGGCCAGCGTCTTTTCCTTTGCCGTCGATAACGGCGTCGATCCCTATGCCAGGCAGAAGAACCGGCAGCTGGTGGCGGCCTCGCGCGCCGACCTTCTGTCACTGATCATCCAGGAAGGCACGTTTCGTAAGATCGACGACGGCCTGTTCCTGCAGATCGGAGAACGGCTGCCCGACAACAAGCTCGGCGGCATCTTCGTCGCCGATTCGCGCGAGGAAGGCGCCAACCTCACCTATTACGCAAAGACCGGCAGCATCGTCGAAAAAGGCGACGAGAAGGTGCTGATGATGAATGACGGCGTCATCAACCGCAAATCGGTGACCGGCGACCTTTCCGTCATCCGTTTCACCTCCTACGCCTTCGACCTGTCGGCCTTCATGTCGGCGGCGAACGAGATCACGCTGCTGCCCAAGGACCGGACGACGTCATACCTGCTCGACCCGGATCCCAACGACAAGATGTACCAGCGCAATCCGGGCAGCTATACGGCCGAGGTCAACCAGCGCTTCTCCGAATGGTCCTATTCGCTGGTCTTCGCGCTGATCGCGCTTGCGGTCGCGGGCGACGCGCGCTCGCACCGCGAGGCGCGCATCCATCCGCTGATCACGGCAATCGCTATCGCCCTTTTCGTCCGCTGGCTTGGCTTCTTCGCCGCCGGCAAGGCCGACAAGGTTTGGTACTACGCCTATATGGTCTACGCCGTTCCGATCGTGGCGTCGGCGGTCTCCGCCTGGTTCATCGTATCGTCGCGGAGCATGGAACTGCCCGCCGCCTGGGCCGACTGGATGACGAATCTCGCCGGCCGCGTGAGCGAGGGCTGGACGGCGCTCAAGCTGTGGCTCGCCCGGCGCGGCACCTCCGGCCAGGGAGCCTGACGATGGGCTGGACGCTGGGCCGTTATTTCTTCTTCCGCTACGTGTCAATCACCATCTGGTTCTTCCTCGGCCTTTTGGCGCTGGTGTTCCTGATCGATTTCACCGAACTTTCGGGCCGCACGACCGGACTGCCGGGCTTCACCTACGGCACCGCCTTCGCTATTTCGGCGCTCAGGATGCCGATGATCATGCTGCAGACGGTGCCTTTCGTCGGGCTGTTTTCGGCGATGGCAACGCTGGTGTCGCTCAACCGCCGCTACGAGCTTGTCATCGCGCGCTCGGCCGGGGTTTCGGCCTGGCAGTTCCTGTTCCCGTGCTGCGTCGGCGCGCTGATGTTCGGCCTGTTGTCGGTCGGCGTGCTCAACCCGATCGCCGCGCACGGCTTTTCCTGGTCGGAGCAGATGGAAAACCAGCTGCGCGCCGGCAAGTCTAACGCCGTCACGGAGGACACGACGCCCTGGCTGAGGCAAAAGACCAACTCCGGCGACACCATCATCGGCGCCCGCGCCATCCTCAACCAGGGGCTGGAAATGGCGGACGCGGTATTCTTCGTCCTCGACCAGCAGGGCAACATCGTCGAGCGCAAGGACGCCGCGCGCGCCTTCCTGCGCGACGGCTACTGGGAATTGCAGGACGTCAAGCTGTTCAAGGACGGCAACATCCGTGCCGAGACCTCCGACCGCGTGGCCACCAACCTCAAGCCGGAATTCGTGCAGGAACGCCTGGCGCGCCCGGAAACCATCCCGTTCTACGATCTGCCGGCAAAGATCGAGGTTGCCCGCTCCTTCGGCCTCAAGGCAAATGCCTTCGCCATGCAGTTTGATTCGCTGGTGGCGCTGCCGTTCCTCCTCGTCGCCATGACGCTGATTGCGGCAACAGTTTCAATGCGATTTGCGCGGATGGGGCAGTCGGCGACGATGATTCTGGGTGGCGTCCTGGCCGGCTTTCTGCTTTATGTCGTTTCGGTACTGGTCAAGGCATTCGGGGTCGCCGGATTCGTGCCTACAATGGTGGCTGCATGGGTTCCGGTTGTCGTGGCTATGTTCTTCGGGGTGACTTTTCTGCTATACAAGGAAGACGGCTAGTGAGGGAGGCTGGTTTGCGCAGCCATAGGCAGGCCGGCCTGGCACGCCTTTATGGGGCGACAGCCTTGGCATGTTTGTTCGCTTGCGTGGTACCGACGGTGCCGGCGCTGGCGCAGACCATCACGGCGAAGCCTGTTCCCTCCGGCACACAGATGCTGCTGGCCGCCGATACGCTCGTCTATGACAACGACAAGCACACGGTGACGGCCGTCGGCGGCGTGCAGATCGACTATGGCGGCAACAAGCTCGTCGCCCAGCGAGTGGTGTACAACCGCGATACCAAGCGCCTCGTCGCCAGCGGCGCCGTCGAGCTCATCAACAGCGACGGCACCAAGATCAATTCCGAGCATATCGACATCACCGACGATTTCGCCGACGGCTTCGTCAACGCGCTGCGCGTCGAGACGGTCGAGAAGGCCTATTTCGCCGCCGAAAGCGCCGAACGCATGGGCGGCGTGCTGACGACATTCCACAACGGCATCTACACCGCTTGCGAGCCTTGCGAGGACAAGCCCGACTCGGCGCCGACATGGCGCGTCAAGGCGAGGAAGATCATCTGGAACGGCGAGAAGAAGACGGTTCGGTTCGAGAATGCGAATTTCGAGTTCTTCGGCTATCCGCTTGCCTATTTGCCAGCCTTCGAGATCGCCGACCCGACGGTCAAGCGCAAGAGCGGCTTCCTGATCCCCGGCATCGTCTACAACAACAACCTCGGCGTCGGCCTCAAAGTACCCTACTATTTCGCGCTCTCGCCGACCTATGACCTGACCGTCACCGGCAGCGGCTACACCAAGCAGGGCTTCCTCGGCGAGGCCGAATGGCGGCAGCGCTTCAACAATGGCGAATACAGCCTGAAAATCGCCGGCATCAATCAGCAGGATCCGGACGCCTTCATCGGCACGGGCAATCGCTTTACCGTCGATTCGGGAGAGCCAAACGATCCCAACAAGTTCCGCGGCATGATGGGCACCAAAGGCCAGTTCGCCATCAACGAGCGCTGGAACTTCGGCTGGGACGTGCTGCTGCAGACCGACAAGAATTTTTCGCGCACCTATAACATCGACGGCTACAACGACCTCGTCCACCAGTCGTCGATCTATCTGACGGGCCTGAGCGACCGTAATTATTTCGACGTCAGGGCAATGCGATTCGAGGTGCAGGAAGACACGCTGTCCAGCGACCCGACGGCGCGCTCCGCCAAGCAGCCCTGGGTGCTGCCGTCGTTCGACTACGCCTATATCCCCGACATGTCGGTGGCGGGCGGGCAGTTGTCGCTCAACGTCAATGCGCGCGTCATCAGCCGCGACCGGCTGGACGCGGTGCTGGCCAATCCGCTCGACGACACTTCCATCAACAACGTGCGCGGCCTCGAGGGCCAGTCCAGCCGGCTGACGGCGGAGGCCGAATGGAAGCGCACCTTCACCACCGATGACGGACTGCAGCTGACGCCGCTGCTCGCCTTCCGTGGCGACGCCGGCTATGTGTCGACCACATCCGAATCGCTGGCGGCGGTCAACCAGATGGCGGCGAATCTCGGCGAGGATGTCGACATGCGCTCCTCGCTCGCCCGCTACATGGCCACGCTCGGCCTGGAGATGCGCTGGCCTCTCCTGTTCTCGATGTCGAACTCCAGTCATGTCCTGGAGCCGACAGCGCAGATCTTCGTGCGGCCGAACGAGCAATATGTCGGCGGGCTGGCCATTCCGAACGAGGACGCGCAGAGCTTCGTCTTCGACGCCACGACTCTGTTCGAGCGCGACAAGTTCTCCGGCTACGATCGCATCGAAGGCGGCACGCGCGCCAATGTCGGCTTCCGCTACTCCGGCGCCTATGGAAACGGCTGGGGCACCAACGCCATCTTCGGCCAATCCTACCAACTGGGCGGCGAGAACTCCTTCGACGCGCCGGACCTCGTCAATGTCGGCGCCTATTCGGGCCTGCAGACCGCCAAGTCCGACTATGTCGGCCTCATCGGCTTCAACAGCCCGAGCGGCTTCTCCGGCTCGCTCAGCGGCCGGTTCGACGAGCAGACATTCGAGGTCAGGCGCGCGGAGATCAAGGCGGCCTATTCCGGCCTGCCGGTTTCGCTCAGCGCCAAATATGCCTTCATCCAGGCGCAGCCGCTCTACGGCTTCGCCACGGACCGCCACGAGGTCACGCTCGGAGCCTCTACGCACCTGGCCGAGAGCTGGCGGGTCTTCGGCACCGGCACCTACGATCTGGAGACAAGCGTCCTGGTTAAGGACGGCGTCGGCTTCGCCTATAACGATTCCTGCTTCACCTATGTGATGACGTTCTCGCAGACGCGCGATACGGTCACCAAGGAGGTGTCGCAGAATATCGGCTTCAACCTGTCGTTCCGCACGCTCGGCGATTTCGGCTCGTCGACCAGCGGCGTCGACACGATCCAGTAAGCGGAGGCAGCGCCGGTCACGGCGTGCGCCGTCGCTGGCGTGAAGCTTGGTTTGGCGCGTGATCCTTCGAAAGTGGGCCGATTCTCGGGGGCATGCGCCGGCGACATTGTTTCGCCGCATAGGACGGGCATGGGGTCGACCACATAGCGCATGCGTTCGGAGGACGTGCGGCGCCGTCGTGGCGGATAGGAATTGGGAAGGTGAGATGAGGAAATACCTGTTTTCGGCAGGATTCGCGCTGCTGGTGGCGGCGACCTCGGTTTCGATCGCGGCAATGACGCCGCCGGCATTCGCCAGCCAGATCAAATATGTCGTCAACAACATACCGATCACCACCGGCGACATCGCCCATCGCGCCGCATTCTTCAAGCTGCAGCGCAAGAAGGGCGACGCGGCCAAGGAAATGATCGACCAGACGCTGCGGCTTGCCGAGGCCAAGCGGCTCGGCATCCGCATCACCGACCAGCAGGTCGACGCCGCCTATCAGCGTTTTGCCTCCAACAACAAGATGCCGCTCGCGAAGCTCGACGCCGTCATGGCGCAGTCGGGCGTCACCAAGGAGCATTTCAAGGAGTTCATCCGCGCGCAGATGGCCTGGAACCAGGCGCTTGGCGCGCGCTACCGCTCCGGCGAGGGTGGCTCGGTGACTGAGCAGGATGCGGTCCGCCGCATGCTCGACAAGGGCGGCTCCAAGCCGAGCGCCACGGAATATATGCTGCAGCAGGTCATCTTCGTGGTGCCCGCTTCCGAGCGCTCGGCCACGCTTGCCAAGCGCAAGCGCGAGGCCGACGCCATGCGTGCCCGCTTCAACGGCTGCAACACCACGCGCGAATTCGCCAAAGGGCTGATCGACGTCACGGTGCGCGATCTCGGCCGCGTGCTGGCGCCGCAATTGCCGTCGGACTGGGCCGAGCAGATCAAGGCGACCAAGGTCGGAGGGGCGACGCCGACGCGCGAGACCGAACGCGGCGTCGAGTTCATCGGTATCTGTTCCTCGCGCGAGGTTTCCGACGACAAGGCCGCCCAGATGGTGTTCCAGGCCGAAGGCGGCAGCAACGACAAGGACGCCGACGAGCTCAGCAAGAAATATGTCGAGGAACTGCGCAAGAAGGCCACCATCGTCGAGCGATAGGCCGTTTCGGCGCATGACAGAACAAGGCTCGAGCCACCCGCCCTGCTTCGAAGCAGATATGGCGCCCCACGTGACGCCATGAGCGCAGGTAGGACCGACGCGCCGCTGGCGGTCAGCGTCGGCGATCCATCCGGCATCGGGCCCGAGATCGCCATCACCGCCTGGCAGGCGGGCGACAGCGCCGGCGTGCCGCCCTTCTACCTGCTCGCCGATCCTGCCCTGATCAAGGCGCGGGCGCGCGAGATCGGGGCCAACGTGGCGATCGTGGAGACCTTGCCGGGGCAAGCGGCGCATCACTTTCCCCGCGCACTGCCCGTCGTCCCACTCTACGCCCGGCATCTGGACAGTCCCGGAAAGCCGAATTCGGCCAATGCCGCGGGCACCATCGAAGCGATCGACCGCGCCGTCGCCGACTGCCTCGCCGGCCGCGCCGCCGCGGTGGTCACCTGTCCCATCGCCAAGAAGCCGCTCTACGACACCGGCTTTCGCTTTCCCGGCCACACCGAATACCTGGCGCATCTGGCCTCGCGCCACACCGGCGCCGAGGTGACGCCGGTGATGCTGCTTGCCGGGCCCGAATTACGCACGGTTCCGGTCACCATCCACATCGCGCTTGCCGAGGTGCCGAAGGTTCTGACGAGCGAGCTGATCGTGGCCACAGGACGTATCACCGCGGCCGACCTCGAGAGCCGCTTCGGCATCGCGCGGCCCAGGCTCGCCATAGCCGGGCTCAATCCGCATGCCGGGGAAGGCGGCGCGATGGGCACGGAGGATCTGTCGATTGTCCTGCCTGCGGTCGAGGCGCTTCAGGCCGAGGGCATCGATGCTGTCGGGCCGTTGCCGGCCGACACGATGTTCCATCCGCAGGCACGCGCCGGCTATGACGCAGCCCTTTGCATGTATCACGACCAGGCGCTGATCCCGGCCAAGACGCTGGGCTTCGACGAGGCGGTCAATGTGACGCTCGGCCTGCCCTTCATCCGCACCTCGCCGGACCACGGCACGGCGTTCGACATCGCCGGCAAGGGCATTGCACGCGCCGACAGCCTGATCGCGGCGTTGAGGCTGGCTCGCCGCCTCGCCGACAGCGGCCGCCGGACTGCGGCGGCATGAGGCTCGATTTGAGCGGGGGGCGCACGACCATCGACGGATTGCCGCCGCTGCGCGAGGTGATTGAGCGCCACGGTTTGCAGGCGAAGAAGGCGCTCGGCCAGAACTTCCTGCTCGACCTCAATCTGACCAGCAAGATATCGCGCGCGGCCGGCGACCTCAGCGAGACGACCGTGATCGAGGTCGGGCCCGGCCCCGGCGGGCTGACGCGGGCGCTGCTCTTCAACGGCGCCAAACGCGTGATCGCCGTTGAGCGCGACGAGCGCTGTCTGGAAGCGTTGGCGCAGGTGTCCGGCCATTATCCCGGCCGGCTCGAGGTCATTCCCGGCGATGCGCTGAAGACGGATTTTGCCGCGCTTGCCGGCACGACGGGCGGCAGCCCGGTGAAGATCGCCGCCAACCTGCCCTACAACATCGGCACGGAGCTTCTGATCCGCTGGCTGACGACGGCCGACTGGCCGCCCTTCTACCAATCGATGACGCTGATGTTCCAGCGCGAGGTGGCCGAGCGCATCACAGCAAGCCCGGGCAGCGACGCCTATGGCCGGCTTGGCGTGCTTGCCGGCTGGCGCACCGAGGCAAAGATCGTCTTCGACGTGCCGCCGCAGGCCTTCACTCCGCCGCCGAAGGTCACGTCCTCGGTGGTGCATCTGGTGCCGCGTGCATCTCCCCTGCCCACCGACGGCAAGAGGCTGGGGCGCATCACCGAAGCCGCCTTCGGCCAGCGCCGCAAGATGCTGCGGCAAAGCGTGAAGAGCTTGGGCGGAGAAGCCCTGCTCACCCGCGCCGGCATCGACCCGACGCGCCGGGCCGAGACGCTGAGTGTGGAAGAGTTCGTAAGGTTGACGAACGCGCTGTAGCCCGCCGGCCTGCTTCTCCCCTTGTGGGAGAAGTGGAGGCACTGCCTCTCACTCCGTCTTCTCGTCCAACAAGCCCGAGATGAAATCGAACAGGCCCGGCCGACGGTCGCGGCGCAGGCGCTCGGCTGTAACGATTGCACGCACCTCGGCAAAGGCGCGGTCGAGATCGTCGTTGACGATGACGAAGTCATATTCCTTCCAGTGCTCGATCTCGACGCGGGCATTCTTCAGCCTGGTCTCGATGACCTGCTCCTGGTCCTCGGCGCGGCGCTTCAGGCGCGCCTTCAACTCCTTCATCGAAGGTGGCAGGATGAAGATCGAGACAATGTCGGCGCGCATCTTCTCCTTGAGCTGCTGGGCGCCCTGCCAGTCGATGTCGAACAGCATGTCGCGGCCTTCGGCAAGTGCTGCCTCGGCCGGCTCGCGCGGCGTCGCATAGAAATTGCCGTGCACCTCGGCCCATTCGAGCAGCGCGTCGGAATCGCGCAGCCGTTCGAACTCGCGCATGGTGCGGAAAAGATAATGGACGCCCTCGATCTCCGAGCCGCGACGCGGCCTGGTGGTGACGGAGACCGACAGCTCCAGGCTCGAATCGCTTTCCAGAAGATTGCGCGCGATCGTCGACTTGCCGGCGCCCGACGGCGACGACAGCACCAGCATCAGCCCGCGGCGGCGGATGCGGGACCCCAGATCCCTGGCGGCCGTAGGCTCCTTGGCAACCATCCCCGTCACTCCAGATTCTGAACCTGCTCGCGAAACTGGTCGACCACCGCCTTGAGCTCCAGCCCGATCGCGGTGACCGCGGCGGCATTCGACTTGGAACACAAGGTATTCGATTCGCGATTGAATTCCTGCGCCAGAAAATCGAGCTTGCGGCCGACGGCGCCGCCGCTGGAAAGCAGCGTGCGGCCTGATGCGACATGTGTCTTCAGCCGGTCGATCTCCTCGCGGATATCGGCCTTGGTGGCGAGGAAGGCCGCTTCCTGATGCAGACGGACCGCGTCGAGATTGGCCGACGCATCCATCAGCAGGCGGACCTGTTCGGTGATGCGCTCGCGGATCGCCGCCGGCCCGCGCGACGGGTCGGCCTCGGCCTTCAGCGTCAGCGCCTCGATGGCGTCGATATGGCCGGACAACAACTTGCGCAGCGCGGCACCTTCGCTCTGCCTTGCCTGCTCCAATCCGGCCAGCGCCATGTCCAGCGCCGACAGGATCGTCGCGTCGAGGGCGGCGCGTTCCTCCTCGGTCTCGACCGTCTCCAGGATGTCGAGCACGCCGCGCAGCGCCAGCAGACCGTCAGCCGTCGCCGGCGCGGTGCCGAACTGCTCCTGGAGGCGCTTGGCCAGTCCCGCCAGGTCCTTCAGGAACGCCTCGTTGACCACCGGCTGCGCCTGCTGGGAGGCGGCGCGCGCGACAGTCAGCGTTGCCTGGAAATTGCCGCGCGCGAAGCGCTTCTGCACGGTCTGCCTTACAGCGGGCTCCAGCCGGTCGAAACCCTGCGGCAGCCTCAGCCTGACCTCGACGCTCTTGCCGTTGACCGATTTGACTTCCCAGGCGATCGACGTGCCGTCGAGCTCAGCGACGGCTCGCGCGAAACCGGTCATGCTCTGCACGTTCATGATGCGTGTCACCCCTTGACGCAGGCCCGGCGCGATTGCCCGAGCATGCGCCCCTAGCAAGACGCCGGACCTCTGGCCAGCGTCGGATGTCCCCTCAAAACATGAATACGGCCCGGCGTCAAAGGAGGCGGGCCAGATCCGGCAATCAGCGCGGCCTACTGGGCCGCGTCCCCATTTTCGCCGCTGGCGCCTGCACTGGCACCGTCGTCGGGAGTGGCCGGCGCCGTCGTCTGGCCGGAGGCCTTGGCCGCCGCATCGGCCTGCTTCTTCTGCACCGCCCGATAGCGGGCGACGTTCTGGTTGTGCTCTTCCAACGTCGCGGCAAAGACATGGCCGCCATTGCCGTCGGCGACGAAATAAAGGTCGTCGGTCTTCGACGGATTGGCCACCGCCTCGAGTGCGGCGCGGCCCGGATTGGCGATCGGCGTCGGCGGCAGGCCCTTGATCAGATAGGTGTTATACGGCGTCTGCTTCTCGATGTCGGACTGATAGATCGGCCTGTCGGCCGGTTTGCCCTTGCCGCCGAAAAGGCCGTAGATGATGGTCGGATCCGACTGCAGCCGCATACCCTTGGCGAGCCGGTTGAGGAAGACCGCGGCCACGCGCGAGCGCTCGTCGCCCCTGCCCGTCTCCTTCTCGACGATCGAGGCCAGGATGACGAAGTCCTCCATATTGGCGATCGGCAGGTCGGGCGCGCGATGCGCCCAGACGTCCTCGACCAGCTTCTTTTGGTCGGCGACCAGCTTTTCGACCATCTGCTGCCGGGTGGCGCCGCGCGTGAAGCGCAGCGTGTCGGTCGCGATGCTGCCCTCGGGCGGCATGGCCGCCGGCATGTCGCCGGTCAGCGCCTCCTGCTCGGCCACGCGCTGCAGCGCCTGCTCAACCGTGAGCCCCTCTGGGATGGTCAGGGAATACATTACCGACTTGCCGCTCTTGAACAGCTCCATGATGTCGCGCATCGAGGCACGCGGCTTGATGGCGTATTCGCCGGCCTTCAGCGCGGAATCGTTGCCGGTGGCACGCACCCCCAGCCTGAAGATGCGCGCATCGCTGACCAGGCCGCGCCGCTCCAGCTGGTCGGCGATCTCCTGAACGCCGGTGTTCGGCTTGACCATGAAGGTGTCGCCATTGGCGGACGGGCCCGGCTCAATGAAGGCCTGCATGCCGAAATAGAGTGCGGCACCCGAGGCAAGCACGACCAGGATGACCAACGAAAGGAAGAAATTCAGGAATACGACGACCTGGCTGCGCGACGCGCGCGAGCGTTTTGACGGCGGCGGCGTGCCGGCCTCGGGGCGCAGCGCCTCGGCGGCTGTCTTGGGCACGATCGGTCCTTGCGCCTGACGCTGTCCGAATTCTCCACCGCCGCCCGGATTTGTATTCATGGCGCCCTACCGTCTGATCTTGCAACGAATCCCCTAGCCGAAGTGTAGGGGCAAATTTGGCAAAAATGACGGCAGGCGGCGGACCTGCCGGTAGGCTGAATGTTCAGCCATCGTAACGTTGGAAGACGAGCGAGGCGTTGGTGCCGCCGAAGCCGAAGGAGTTCGACAGCGCCACATCGATCTGGCGCTGGCGCGGCTTGTTCGGCACGAGATCGATCGCCGTCTCGCGTTCCGGATTGTCGAGGTTGATGGTGGCGGGGGCAATGTTGTCGCGGATTGCGAGGATCGAGAAGATCGCTTCCGCGGCGCCCGCAGCGCCCAGCAGATGACCGATCGACGACTTGGTGGACGACATCGAGATCTTGGAAGCGGCATTGCCGACCAGCCGCTCCACGGCGCCGAGCTCGATCGTGTCGGCCATGGTCGAGGTGCCGTGCGCATTGATGTAGTCGATGTCGGCGGGCGAGAGCTTCGCCCGATTCAGCGCCGCCGTCATGCAGCGGAAGGCGCCGTCGCCGTCCTCGGCCGGGGCGGTGATGTGATAGGCATCGCCGGTCAGGCCGTAGCCGGTGACCTCGGCATAGATCTTGGCGCCGCGCGCCTTGGCGTGCTCGAGCTCCTCGAGGACGACGACGCCGGCGCCCTCGCCCATGACGAAGCCGTCGCGGTCGCGGTCATAGGGGCGCGAAGCGATCTCGGGCGCATCGTTGCGCTCGGTGGAGAGCGCGCGGCACGCGGCGAAACCTGCCATCGAAAGCCGGGTGATCGGCGCTTCGGCGCCGCCGGCCACCATGACGTCGGCATCGCCCCAGATGATCAGCCGCGCGGCATCGCCGATGGCGTGCGCGCCCGTCGAGCAGGCAGTGACGACAGCATGGTTCGGGCCTTTCAGCCCGTGCCGGATGGAAACCTGGCCGGAGACCAGGTTAATGATCTGTCCGGGGATGAAGAACGGGCTGATGCGGCGCGGGCCGCGCTCCTTCAGGATCATCGCGTTCTCGGCGATGCCGTCGATGCCGCCGATGCCCGAACCGATCAGCACGCCGGTGGCGCACTGGTCCTCATGCGTCTCGGGCTTCCAGCCGGAATCGGCCAGCGCCTCGTCGGCGGCCGCGATGCCGTAGAGGATGAAGTCGCCGATCTTGCGCAGTTCCTTCGGCTCGAGCACGGCCTCGGGATTGAAGGTGCCGTTCGAGCCGTCGCCGCGTGGAATGACGTGGGCGATCTTGCAGGCAAGGTCGTCCACCTCGAATTCGGTGATGCGGCAGGCGGCGCTGCGGCCGGAAAGCAGTTCCTTCCAGCTGTGCTCGACACCCATGCCGAACGGCGAAAGCAGGCCAAGGCCCGTGACGACGACTCGCCTCATCGCAGGTCCTCCCCGGCGATACCCGCGGAACGCCTCAGGCCGAGGCCTTGTCGATATACTTCACGGCATCGCCGACAGTCAGGATGGTCTCGGCGGCGTCGTCTGGAATCTCGACGCCGAACTCTTCTTCGAACGCCATCACGAGTTCGACCGTATCGAGGCTGTCCGCGCCCAGATCGTCGATGAAGCTCGCCTGCTCCGTCACTTTGTCGGCATCGACGCCGAGATGCTCGATGACGATCTTCTTGACGCGCTCTGCGGTGTCACTCATTTGGGGCCTCGTCTTACGTTGTGTTGTCTTCGTTAGCGGGCGGAATGCCGCTAATCAAGCTGAAAGATGGTCTTGTGGGAAACGCAACGCCACAGGACCGGTTTTTGCCCGAACCGCCGGGTTGCCGGCCGCATTACACGAAAAACAGCGGGCGTCCAAGCCGAAATGGCTGTTTTCACAGGCGCCCGGGGCTCGGTCGCCCAGGTGTGTGAGATTCAGCTCAAGCCGAGCCGAAAATGGCGGCTTTCGAGGGCCGGAGCGGAAGCGCAGGAAGCCGCCGTTTGCAGGCCGGCATCACCTGAATCTCAAATACCCTAGATCATCGCCATGCCGCCATTCACGTGGATGGTCTGGCCGGTGACATAAGCCGCCTCATTGGAAGCGAGATAGGCGACGGCCGAGGCAACCTCGGCGCTGGTGCCCATGCGCCGGGTGGGAATCGCCGCCATGATGGTTTCTTTCTGCTTGTCGTTGAGCTTGTCGGTCATGGCCGATTCGATGAAACCTGGGGCGACGCAGTTGACGGTGATGTTGCGGGTGGCGATCTCCTGCGCCAGCGACTTGGAAAAGCCGATCATGCCGGCCTTGGAGGCGCAGTAATTGGTCTGGCCGGGATTGCCGGTGACGCCGACCACCGAGGTGATGTTGATGATGCGGCCATGGCGGCGGCGCATCATCGGATGGGTGAGCTCACGAGTGAGCCGGAACACGGCGGTCAGGTTCACCTCGAGCACGGAATCCCAGTCGGCGTCCGACATGCGCACGAATAGGCCGTCCTTGGTGATGCCGGCATTGTTGACCAGGATGTCGACGCCTTCGAGATCGGCCTCCGCCTTATGGCCGAGCGCCTTGACCGCGTCGCGGTTGGTCAGATCCGCCGGGAAGAGCTTTACGCGGTCGCCGAGCTCGCCAGCCAGCGTTTCCAGCTTCTCCACGCGGGTGCCGTGCAGGCCGACGATCGCGCCCTGGCTGTGCAGCACCCTGGCGATCGCCTCTCCGATGCCTCCCGATGCGCCGGTGACGAGCGCCTTACGGCCGGTCAGTTCGAACATTGCTTCAACCTCATTCTTCCGGACGCCCCGCGAGCGACCCTCGTTCCGCATTTGTCATGTTGTCCAGGCCATACCAGAAGTTCTCGGCGCTCACGACCGATTCTTCACAAAGCCTGATCTGCTCCAGCACTTCCGCAGCCAGGTAATAGTCCTCGAGATCTTCGAGTCCACGCTCAACGAAGTCACGCAGGTATTCGGCTTTGCTTCGACCAGTCATCGCCACGAGATCGTCGAGGCGATGCTCGACTTCGGGAGAAAGACGGATGGAAGTAGGAATGCCGCACCAGCCAGCAAGAGTTTCCCGTTTATCCTAAAGTTGCCAGCGCCGCCTCGACTTCCGCGGCCGCGCCGATGGCGCCGGTCGCGATATCGCGGTTGATGCGTCGCGCCAAGCCCGACAGCACCTTGCCGGCGCCAACCTCGTAAAGCGTCGCGACACCTTTGGCGCCGAACCATTCCACCGTCTCGCGCCAGCGCACGCGGGCGACGACCTGCTCGACCAAGCGGCGGGCAATCTCATCCGGGTCGCTGGTCGGCGTGACCGAAACATTTGAGACGATGGGAACCACCGGCGCGCTTTTCGCGACCCCGCCCAGCGCCTCGCGCATGATATCGGCGGCTGGCGTCATCAATGCCGAGTGAAAAGGTGCCGAGACCTGCAGCATCAGCGCCCGCTTGGCACCCTTTTCCGCGCAGAGCTTCGCCGCCAGTTCGACGGCCGCCTTGGCGCCGGAAATCACCAGTTGGCCACCGCCATTGTCGTTGGCGATCTGACAGACAGAGCCTTGTGCCGCTTCGGCGCAGGCGGCTTCGACATCAGCCTGCTCCAGCCCGATGATGGCAGCCATGGCGCCCTCGCCCGCCGGTACCGCCGCCTGCATGGCGTTGCCGCGGGTGCGCAGCAGTCGCGCGGCATCGGCCACCGAAACGAAGCCGGCTGCGGCAAGCGCCGAATATTCGCCGAGCGAATGGCCTGCGACATAAGCCACCTTGTCCTTCAGCGAAAAACCGCGCGATTCCAGCGCCCTTACGGCCGCCAGCGACACCGCCATCAGCGCCGGCTGGGCATTGGCCGTCAGCGTCAGCGTTTCTTCCGGCCCTTCCCAGATCAGCTTCGACAGTTTCTCGCCGAGCGCCTCATCGACTTCCTCGAAGACGCGGCGCGCCTCGGGAAAGGCATCGGCGAGGTCCTTGCCCATGCCGACGGCCTGGCTGCCCTGTCCCGGAAAGGTGAATGCGACGGCCATGTTAGCGTCTCCAGCGGCTGGTTTTTCCCTGCCTCTGGCGCAAGGCGGACGGCCAAGTCAAGCCCGCAAGCACCAGTTCAGCAGCTGTTCCAGCCGGGAGAACGGCCGAGTTCTCTGTTCTGAAAGGCTTTTTGGCGATCACACCTGATGAAAACCGCTGACGAATCGTTTGCTGGCTCTTCTTATTTCCGCCACAGGCGCTAGCTTTGTGTGACATTTCGATGACAGTGGCGTGACGCGAGTGGAAGACGCGTGACATGGGCCGGGGAAGCAAAGTGGCTAGGATCAGGAAAGGCGCGGCCAAACCCGCGCCGCAATTTTTGGAAGACGATCCGTCCACCGGCTATCTGCCGGGGCGCAGATGGCCGATTGTCCGCTACGGCCTGGCGACGCTGCTTGCCTCCGCCCTTCTGGTGTTCGCCATCGAATGGATCGTGCGCGGCGACTTCTTCGGCACCGTCGACTTCTTCCTGCAGCCCTTCAAGCCCGGCTGGACCACCATCATCGTCTTTTCGCTGGTGCTGATCGGGCTCGACGCCATTCTCGGCCGCAGCCATCAAAGCCTGATGATCGTCGCGCCGGTGACATTGGCATTGGCCTTTGTCGGTCACCAGAAATCGCACTATCTGGGCGATCCGCTCTACCCGACCGATTTCCTCTATGCCCGCCAGATCATGGCGCTGATGCCGCTTCTGGTGCGCGAGCGCCCCTGGACGGCCGTGCTGCTTGCGGCGGCGATCGTCGCCAGCCTCGCGCTGCTCGTCTATGGCTGGCGGCTCTGGCGCCGGCGTGTGCCGATCCTCAGCCGCAAGGGACGGCTGGCGCGCTTGACGCTTGCCGTGCCGCTGCTCGCCTTCTTCGTCTCGATCATGGACTACGCCACCTTCTCGTGGACGCGCGACAGGCTGCAGATCATCCCGATCATGTGGGACCAGAAGGAGAACTATGCCTCCAACGGCTTCGCGCTCGCCTTCGCGCTCAACGTGCCGATGGCGCATGTCTCGGCCCCGCCCGGCTATTCCGAGAAGACGATGGATGCGATCGCGCGTCCCGGGGTTGCCGCCTCGGTGCCCGACCAGAAGCCCGATATCATCGTGGTGATGAGCGAATCCTTCTGGGATCCGACGGAGCTCCCCGGCGTCAGCATCAAGCCCGATCCGATCCCGACGGTGCGCGCGCTGCGCTCGGGCTCCATGTTCTCGCCGGAATTCGGCGGCATGACCGCCAATATCGAGTTCGAGGCGCTGACCGGCTTCTCCAACGCCTTCCTGCCGGCGGGCTCGATTCCCTATCAGCAATATGTGCGCACGCCGACGCCGTCGCTGGCGACTTTCCTGAAGAGCGAAGGCTATAGGGCGCGCGCCATCCACCCGGGCACCAACTGGTTCTGGAACCGGGGCGCCGTCTACGCCGATTTCGGCTTCAGCGACTTCCGCTCGGAAGAGACGCTGCCGCCGATGGAAAAGCGCGGGCCGCTGGCCTCCGACGCGGCCATGACCGACGAGATCATGCGCGAGGCCGATGCCAGCGACGAGCCGGTATTCCTGTTCGCGGTCAGCCTGCAGAACCACGGGCCCTACGAGCCCTACCGCTATTACAATCCGACCCATAGCGTCGACGCGCCGATCAGCACCTGGGCGCGGGAATCGCTGCTCTCCTACGCCGAAGGCTCGGCCGACGCCGATCGCGGCCTGCAGCGCCTGATCGACTGGGCGAAGAAGCGCGAGCGGCCGACCATCATCGCCTTCTTCGGCGACCACCTGCCGCCGCTCGGCCCCGTCTATGTCGAGACCGGCTTCCTCAAGGACAATGTCGCGCCGCGCAAGGAGCCGACGCCCGAGGCGGCGCTCGAGCATCACGACACGCCGCTGATCATCTGGTCGAACCGCTCCGGTCCGGTCGAGAATCTGGGCTCGGTGAGCCCCGCCTTCCTGCCCTATCATATCCTGACCACGGCCGGGATCACCCACCCCTATTACACCGGCTTCCTCGGCGCGCTGCGCGAGCACTACCGGGTGGTTGACCGCAACCTTTTGCTGTCGCCCTCCGGCGAGGCGACGCCCGACTGGGCGCGGCAGAAAAAGATCGATCCGAAGATCAACGATTTCCGCCTGATCCAGTACGATATGATGTTCGGCAAGCGCCGGATCGCGCCCGACTTCTTCCCCGAGACGGTAGTCCCGCTCGTCGCGCATATGAGCTGAGTAGATCGCCTTCCGACGAAATGACCGACCTGCGGCCGGCGGGTCAGCCAATTCCCACAAGCGCCGCCAGGCCTGCGACACTGCGGAGCCGCCGGCCCTCTCTCCCGCCCTTGCCTTCCTCACGAATTGCTGTATAGACGCCGGCAATCTGCCGGTCCTTGCTGGGGGCTGAACGGAGGGCCGTGGCCTTAGAGGGCCACGTCATGAAGCCAGAAGCGCTTTGGGCCTCCCGTGTCTCCGCTCTCGACCGTCTCGTGATGCTCCTTTCTTCCCCGCGCGCCTTTGCGACCGGGTCAGACAAGTTGCAGAGGCTTAGCCGCGAGGGCCGGTGAGAGAAACGAAGAAAGGCAGAAAAACATAATGGCTCTTTACGAACATGTGTTTCTTGCCCGGCAGGACCTGTCGCAGCAGCAGGTTGATGCGCTTGTCGAACAGTACAAGGGCGTCATCGCCGCCAATGGCGGATCGGTCGGCCGGATCGAGAACTGGGGACTGAAGTCCCTCACCTACCGGGTCAAGAAGAACCGGAAGGCTTACTACACGCTGATGGACATCAACTGCCCGCCAGCCGCGCTCAACGAAATGGAGCGCCAGATGGGCCTGTCGGAAGACGTGCTGCGCTTCCTCACCATCAAGGTCGAGGCGCATGAGGAAGGCCCCTCGGCGATGATGCAGAAGCGCGAAGAGCGCTCCGAGCGCGGCGGCTTCGGCGACCGCGACCGTGGCGACCGTGGCCCGCGTTCGTTCGGCGACCGCGACCGCGGCGACCGTGGCCCGCGCTCGTTCGGCGACCGTGATGGCGGCGACCGTGGTCCGCGCCGCCCGCGCGAAAACGTTGAAGGGGGTGCAGAATAATGGTCGACATCAACCAGATCCCGACCCGGCGTCCGTTCCATCGCCGCCGCAAGACCTGCCCGTTCTCCGGCGCCAACGCTCCGAAGATCGACTACAAGGACGTGCGTCTGCTGCAGCGCTACATTTCTGAGCGCGGCAAGATCGTGCCGTCGCGCATCACCGCCGTCAGCCAGAAGAAGCAGCGCGAGCTCGCCAAGGCGATCAAGCGCGCCCGCTTCCTCGGCCTGCTGCCCTACGTGGTTCGCTAAGCTATTGATGCGGGCGGCTTGCCGCCCGCTTCGGCCCACGGCGACGGGCGCCGCGACGGGCAGGCTCAAATCCCGAGTTGAGGCCATAAACCTCTAACTGCCGAAACAGGCAGGACAGCGACACCGGCGAAGACGCCATTTGCTTCCTGACCTGTTCCCAAAGAATCCGCCGTCATCCGCGATGGCGCCAACCAAAGGAACGAAACCATGGAAGTCATTCTCCTCGAGCGCATTTCCCGCCTCGGCCAGATGGGCGAAACCGTCAAGGTCAAGGATGGGTTCGCCCGCAACTTCCTGCTGCCGCAGGGCAAGGCGCTGCGCGCCAACGAAGCCAACAAGAAGAAGTTCGAGGGCCAGCGCGCCCAGCTCGAAGCCCGCAACCTCGAGCGCAAGTCGGAGGCTGCGCAGATCGCCGAGAAGCTCGACGGCAAGAGCTTCATCGTCGTGCGCTCGGCCGGCGAGACCGGCCAGCTCTACGGCTCGGTGTCGACCCGCGACATCGCCGAACTGCTGACCGCCGAGGGCTTCTCCGTCAGCCGCAACCAGATCGAGCTCAACCAGCCGATCAAGACCATCGGCCTCTCCAACGTGGCGATCGCGCTGCATCCTGAAGTCGAGGTCACGGTGACGCTCAACGTCGCCCGCTCGGCCGATGAGGCGGAGCGCCAGGCCAAGGGCGAGACGCTGACGACGGCCGAAGCCATCTATGGCGAAGACATCAACGACAACGCCCGGCCGGAAAACTTCTTCGATCCGAACGCCGAATTCGAAGGCGGCGAGGACAACGCCTGATCGACAAGGCAGGAGCCGCGCTCCGGCTCCTCCTGCGTCCAGCGCCGACTGGACCAACGCCCGGGTCTTCGACCCGGGCTTTTTTGTGCCAATAGGAACTTTTCTGATCCCTATATCTTGTTGCAGATTACGGCGTGGCGCGTCGATTGGACGCGGGCGATGCGCTGTGGCACTTTCGATTTGGCATTCGGTCCGACTGCCGGATGGTCCGTCTGAGGGGACATTTGGTCATGAACATCCTGTTGAAACACGTTCTCGAACGGCTGGTGCGGACCGGCGACCTCAAAGTGACCGGGCCGAAAGGCACGACGCATAAATTCGGCGACGGCAGCGGCGAACCGGTACACATCCACATCAAGACCATGCATGCCGAGCGCGCGATCACCTTCGATCCGATGCTGGCCGTGCCCGAAGCCTATATGGATGGCGAACTGGACATCCCCGAGGGCGGCGTCCTCGGGGTGATGCGGATCGCTTTCCAGAACATGGGCAGCGGCGGCATCGACGTGACCTGGTCGAAGGCCATCGAAGGTCTGCGCCATGCCTTCCGCCGCCTGCAGCAGATCAACACGGCGTCGAGATCTCGCCGCAACGTGCAGCGCCACTACGACCTCTCCGGCGAACTCTACAAGCTTTTCCTCGACGAGGACATGCAGTATTCCTGCGCCTATTTCGAACAGCCCGACATGACGCTGGACGAAGCGCAGGTCGCCAAGAAGCGCCACATCGCCGCCAAGCTGAGACTCAAAGCCGGCCAGACGGTGCTCGATATCGGCTCCGGCTGGGGCGGCCTCGGGCTTTATCTCGCCAAGGCCTTCGACGTCGACGTGCAGGGCGTGACGCTATCCACCGAGCAGCAGGGCGTCTCCACCGACCGCGCACATGCACTGGGCCTGCAGGACCGCGCGCATTTCGACCTCAAGGATTATCGCGCGCTCAACGAACGCTTCGACCGCATCGTCTCGGTCGGCATGTTCGAGCATGTCGGCGTCAACCATTACCGGACTTTCTTCGACAAGGCGGCGACGCTGCTCAAGCCCGACGGCGTGATGCTGCTCCACACCATCGGCCGGTCCGGCGTGCCGTGGGCGACCAGCGCCTTCATCCGCAAATACATCTTCCCGGGCGGCTACGTCCCGTCGATGTCGGAAGTGCTGCCGGCGATTGAGAAATCGGGCCTTATCGTCACGGACATCGAGATTCTCAGGCTTCACTACGCCGACACGCTGAAGCATTGGGGCCAGCGCTTTGCCGCCAACCGCGACAAGGCTAAGGCTATCTATGACGAGCGCTTCTGCCGCATGTGGGAGTTCTACCTTGCGGCCTCGGAAGCCGCCTTCCGCTGGCAGGATCTGGTGATCTTCCAGTTCCAGATCGCCAAGAAGAACGACACGCTGCCGATGACGCGCGACTATATGGCCAAATGCGAGAAGGCGCTGGAATTGCGCGACCTCGGCCATCAGGAGCCGGCGACGCCCGCCGTCAAGCCGACCCGCCGCAAGAAGGTGGAATAGAACGGCGGCGATTGCCGCTTGCCATTGCGGCCTGACGCGCCGAGATCGCCGGCTGCTTTTGCTTCTGGGCCTGGTGGCGGCTGGGGAAGTCGCCGCTCTGGCTGGTGCCAGGTCTGGCGTCGCTGGCATTGTTCGGCTTCCTTTTGGCGCTGGTCGACACGAGCGCCGCCGGTCGCGCTTATGCCGCCTATGGCGGCATCTACATTGCCGCTTCGCTCGGCTGGCTTTGGCTAGCCGAAGGCGTGCGCCCCGACCGTTTCGACCTCGCCGGAGCCGCGCTCTCGATCGTCGGCGCCTCGGTGATCCTGCTCGCGCCAAGAGGAGCCTGAATTGGAACTGCCCACCGCGCTCCGGCAAGGCGTCGACAGCCTGCTCGAAAAAGTACCGCTGCCGGCGCTGAAACAGGCCGCGAGAACGCTTTCGGAACGCTATCGCGCCGAGTTGCGTGACGGCCGCCTGCATATGGGCGAAGACATGGCGGTGAAGGCTTACCTGGCGACCAGGCTGCCCGCCACCTATGCCGCCGTTCGCGCTTGCCTGGACGCGCTGGCGGACGCCCGTCCGGATTTCCAGCCGAAAAGCCTGCTCGATATCGGCGCCGGTCCTGGCACCATGCTTTGGGCCACGGCCGATACCTGGCCGGAGCTCGAACGGGCGGTTCTGGTCGAGGCAAGCGCGGCGGTGCGCAAGGTCGGCCAGTCGCTGGCCGCCGGCGCGATCGCTGTCCGCGCGAGCTGGGTAGCCGGCGACGCCACCATCGATCTCGACGGTCTCGACCCGGCGGACTTGATCAGCGTCGCCTATGTGCTCGACGAGATCGCGCCGGCCTCGCTGCCAAAACTCGTCGACCGGCTCTGGCGATTGACGGCCGACACGCTGCTGATCGTCGAGCCCGGCACGCCGGCCGGCTGGCAGCGTATCCTTGCCGCGCGCCGGCAGCTCATCGAAGCCGGCGCGCATGTCTCGGCGCCCTGCCCGCACGAGGCGCCCTGCCCGCTCGCTCCGCCAGACTGGTGCCATTTCTCGCGCCGCGTCGCGCGTTCGCGGCTGCATCGGCTCGCCAAGGACGCCGACGTGCCGTGGGAGGACGAGAAGTTCATCTACCTCGCCGCCTCACGTCTGCCGGCGCCGGCGCGCGCGTCACGGGTGATCGCGCCGCCAAAGGGCGGTTCGGGCAAAGTCGTGCTCAAGCTCTGCCAGCCCAACGGCCATGCCGGCGAGCGCCTCTCCAGCAAGCGCGACGGCGATGTCTTCAAGGTGGCGAGGCGGGCGGACTGGGGCGACACGCTTGGCTGAGCCGCTTGTGATTCAGGGGCGAGGCGACACGGCGCAGACAAGCTTGCCACGACTGACATAGCCGGCATCGCATTTTCCTGTTTTGTTCTCGTTCGAGGCCCGCTAGGGTTGCGCACTTCGATTCGAGTCAATCACGATTCTTTCCACGGAAAAATTTCGGTTGTGAATCGCGAGCATCGAAGCCGGTTGGAACCTCACTGTTGCAGATAAGTCAGCACCGATTTTTCCAGTTCTGATATCGAGGAAGCGGGATCGAAATCGGGGACATCATGGCTGAAGCAGCGCGCAAGCTCGGCGTGGCGGAGCAACCGCTCTACCGCGAGGCACCGAACAACATCGAGGCCGAGCAGGCGCTGCTTGGCGCAATTCTGGTCAACAACGACGCCTTCTACCGCGTCTCGGATTTCCTCAAGCCCGCGCATTTCTATGAGCCGCTGCACCGCAAGATCTTCGAGGTCGCGGCCGAGCTCATCCGCATGGGCAAGATCGCAACGCCGATCACGCTGAAGACCTTCCTGCCGGCGGAAGAGAAGGTCGGCGACATGACCGTGGCGCAGTATGTCGTGCGGCTCGCCGTCGAGGCGGTCACCGTCGTCAACGCCGCCGATTACGGACGCGCCATCTACGACCTCGCCACGCGCCGGGCGCTGATCACCGTCGGCGAAGACATGGTCAACATCGCCTATGACGCGCCGGTCGACATGTCGCCCTCGGAGCAGATCGAGGACGCCGAGCGGCGCCTGTTCGAGCTCGCGGAGACCGGCCGCTACGACGGCGGCTTCGAGAGCTTCAACGACGCGGTCAAAACCGCCGTCGACATGGCCAACGCCGCCTATATGCGCGACGGCCATCTGTCAGGCATCGCCACGGGGCTGCGCGACCTCGACCGCCGCATGGGCGGCCTGCAGCCTTCCGACCTGATCGTGCTTGCCGGGCGCCCCGGCATGGGCAAGACCTCTCTGGCCACCAACATCGCCTTCAATATCGCCGAGGCCTATCAACCGGCGCAGCAGGCCGACGGCACCTTCAAGGCGGCCAATGGCGGCGTGGTCGGCTTCTTCTCGCTCGAAATGTCGTCGGAACAGCTCGCCACCCGCATCATCTCCGAGCAGACCGAAATCTCGTCATCGAAGATCCGCCGCGGCGAGATCTCCGAGATGGATTTCGAGAAGCTGGTCGCCTGCTCGCAGACGATGCAGAAGATCCCGCTGTTCATCGACCAGACCGGCGGCATCTCGATCGCGCAGCTCTCCGCGCGGGCGCGGCGGCTGAAACGCCAGCGCGGCCTCGACCTCATCGTCATCGACTATATCCAGCTGATGCAGGGCTCGAGCGCGCGCGCCTCGCAGAACCGCGTGCAGGAAATCACCGAAATCACCACGGGCCTGAAGGCTCTAGCCAAGGAGCTCGGCGTGCCGATCATCGCGCTGTCGCAGCTGTCGCGTCAGGTCGAAAGCCGCGACGACAAGCGCCCGCAGCTCTCGGACCTGCGTGAATCCGGTTCGATCGAGCAGGACGCCGACGTGGTGCTGTTCGTCTACCGCGAGGAATACTACCTCAAGAACCGCGAGCCGAAGCTCGGCACCGACGAATACATCAAGTGGGAAAACGAGATGAACGAGGCGCGCGGCAAGGCCGAGTGCATCGTGGCCAAGCAGCGTCACGGACCGACCGGCACCGTCAGCCTCGCCTTCCATGGCGAATTCACGCGGTTCTCGGACCTGGCCGAGGAGCATCATTTGCCGGAGAGGTTTGAGTAGTTTTTGGCCCACGTCAGCGCTCCGTCACACCCCCCTCTGTCCTGCCGGACATCTCCCCCGCAAGGGGAGAGATTGGCTGTTGCCACGACCTTCGCCAATCACCGCCGTTGCAAGAAGAGCGCCGGCGGCCAAGCTGCTGATCTCCCCCCTTGCGGGGGAGATGGCCGGCAGGCCAGAGGGGGGTGGGCGGGAACGCCGGCCTTCGAAAATTTGCGATCGGCCCAACGCTAATGGCCAAATCGCGCGTTCAGTTCATCTGTCAGAATTGCGGCTCGGTGCATCAGCGCTGGGCCGGCAAATGCGACGCCTGCGGCGAGTGGAACACGCTGGTCGAGGAAGGCACCGCGGGCGGCATCGGCTCGGGGCCGGCCAACACCCGCAATGTGCGCAAGGGCCGCGCCGTGGTGCTCACCAGCCTCTCCGGCGACATCGAGGACGCGCCGCGCATCGTCTCCGGCATCGGCGAGCTCGACCGCGCCACCGGCGGCGGCTTCGTGCGCGGCTCCGCCCTTCTGGTCGGCGGCGATCCCGGCATCGGCAAGTCGACGCTGCTGACGCAGGCCGCAGCCGCTTTGGCCTCGAAAGGCCACCGCATCGTCTATGTTTCGGGTGAGGAAGCGGTCGCGCAGATCAGGCTGCGTGCTCAGCGCCTCGGTGTCGCCTCGACGCCGGTCGAACTCGCCGCCGAGACCAATGTCGAGGACATCCTCGCGACAATCGCCGACGGCAAGCGGCCCGATCTGGTGATCCTCGATTCCATCCAGACGCTGTGGACCGATCTTGCCGATTCGGCGCCCGGCACGGTCACCCAGGTGCGCGCGGCCGCCCAGGCGATGATCCGCTATGCGAAATCCACCGGCGCCGCGATCGTGCTCGTCGGCCATGTCACCAAGGAAGGCCAGATCGCCGGCCCTCGCGTCGTCGAGCACATGGTCGACGGCGTGCTCTATTTCGAGGGCGAAGGCAACCACCACTTCCGCATCCTGCGCACGGTGAAGAACCGCTTTGGGCCGACCGACGAGATCGGCGTCTTCGAGATGTCGGACAAGGGCCTGCGCGAGGTCGCCAATCCGTCCGAGCTGTTTCTTGGCGAGCGGCATGCGAAATCGCCCGGCGCCGCCGTCTTCGCCGGCATGGAAGGCACAAGGCCGGTGCTGGTCGAGATCCAGGCGCTGGTGGCGCCCTCTTCGCTCGGCACGCCGCGCCGCGCCGTCGTCGGCTGGGACGGCGCGCGGCTCTCCATGGTGCTGGCGGTGCTGGAAGCGCATTGCGGTGTCCGTTTCGGCCAGCACGACGTCTATCTCAATGTCGCCGGCGGCTACCGCATCTCGGAACCGGCGGCCGATCTCGCGGTCGCCGCAGCATTGGTTTCGTCGCTCACCGGTCTTGCCCTTCCCGCCGATTGCGTCTATTTCGGCGAAATCAGCCTTTCGGGCGCGGTAAGGCCGGTTGCGCATGCGCAGCAGCGCCTTAAAGAGGCCGAAAAGCTGGGTTTCGGAAGCGCGGTGCTGCCGCTCGGCAGCGAGGAAGTCGTTGGCGGTAATGGGGCCGGGGGAATCGCAGCCGGCGCTTTCCAACCCACCGAGCTTGCCGACCTGGTGGCGCGCATAGCCGGCTCACGGCGCAGTCGCGCCGACGAGGGGGAGTGATGCAGCTCATGATGTGGGGCGAAAGACATGCCGATTACGCTGCTTGACGGAATTCTCGTCGGCTTCACCCTGGTCTCAGCGATGCTTGCCATGGTGCGCGGCTTTTCCCGCGAAGTATTGTCGGTGGTGTCGTGGGCAGCGGCGGCGGCGGCGGCCTTCTTCTTCTACAAGCCGGTCCTGCCCTACGTTCAGCCCTATGTCGACAACGACAAGATCGCCATGGCCGCGGCGGCCGGCATCGTCTTTGTCATCGCGCTGATCGTCGTCTCGGTGATCACCATGAAGATCGCCGACTGGATCATCGATTCGCGCATCGGCGCGCTCGATCGCACGCTCGGTTTCCTCTACGGCGCGGCGCGCGGCATCCTGGTCGTCGCGGTGGCGCTATTGTTCTTCAACTGGCTGGCCGGCGCCAAGGCGCCCGCCTGGGTTGCCAACGCCAAGTCGCGGCCGCTGCTCGAGACGATCGGCGCCAAGCTCGAAAGCGTGCTGCCCGAGAACACGGAAGAGCTGGTCAACAAATACACGCGTAAGGGCACGCCCCAGGCCGGCGCGCCGGCGACCACCGACCAGCCCGCGGCCGAACCGCCGGCGACCGGCGACGACAGCGCGACGGCGCCCGACGACAGCGAAGGCGCAGCGCCGGCCGACAATGAGCCGGCTCCAGCCCCCGCCCCGGCTCCCGCCACCCCGGCGCCGGCAAACTGAGGCGCCGGCAAACTGAGGCGCCGGCAAACTGAAACCAGGCCAGTTCCGGCACTGGCCTGGGGCATGTTATGGATGCGGCATCGCATGCGTTGCGTTCGATGAGCGATCGCCTTATATGGCGGTTTTAGCGGAGCTTGAGCCCCAGATGGCAGACTCAACGGCAGACGCAGGCAAAGTCCTTTCCGCCGAGGCCGATGACCATTTCCATGACGAATGCGGCGTGTTCGGCATTTTCGGCCGGCAGGACGCGGCAGCCATCGTCACACTCGGGCTTCACGCGCTCCAGCATCGCGGTCAGGAAGCCGCCGGCATCGTTTCCTATGACGGCACCCAGTTCCACGTCGAGCGTCATGTCGGGCTGATCGGCGACACCTTCACCAAACAGAACGTCATCGATCGCCTGCAGGGCAACCGCGCCATCGGCCACACCCGCTACGCCACCACCGGCGGCGCGGGCCTGCGCAACATCCAGCCCTTCTTCGCCGAGTTGGCCGAAGGCGGCCTTGCCGTCGCCCATAACGGCAACCTCACCAATGCGCTCACCGTCCAGCGCGCATTGCAGAAACAGGGCTCGATCTTCTCCTCCACCTCCGACACCGAGACGCTGCTGCATCTGGTCGCCACCAGCAAGGAGCGCGATTTGAACTCGCGTTTCATCGACGCCGTTCGTCAGGTCGAGGGCGCCTTCTCGCTGGTCGCGATGACGGCCAAGAAGATGATCGGCTGCCGCGATCCGCTCGGCATCCGTCCGCTGGTGCTCGGCGACCTCGACGGCGCCTGGATACTCGCTTCGGAAACCTGCGCCCTCGACATCATCGGCGCCCGCTTCGTGCGCGATATCAAGCCGGGCGAGATGGTGGTCATCACCTCCAAGGGCATCGAGAGCCTGTTCCCGTTCGAGCCCCAGAAGACCCGCTTTTGCATCTTCGAATATGTCTATTTCGCGCGGCCGGATTCCTCGGTCGAGGGCCGCAACGTCTATGAGGTCCGCAAGCGCATCGGCGCGGAGCTGGCGCAGGAGAACCCGGTCGAGGCCGACATCGTCGTGCCAGTGCCGGATTCCGGTACGCCGGCCGCGATCGGCTTCAGCCAGGCCGCGGGCATTCCCTTCGAGCTTGGCATCATCCGCAACCACTATGTCGGCCGCACCTTCATCCAGCCGGGCGATTCCATCCGCCACATGGGCGTGAAGCTCAAGCACAACGCCAACCGCCGCATGATCGAGGGCAAGCGCGTGGTGCTGGTCGACGATTCCATCGTGCGCGGCACCACCAGCCAAAAGATCGTGCAGATGGTGCGCGACGCCGGCGCGAAGGAAGTGCATATGCGCATCGCATCGCCGCCGACCAGCGCATCGTGCTTCTACGGCGTCGACACGCCGGAGAAATCGAAGCTTCTGGCATCGCGCATGTCGGTCGAGGAGATGGCCGAGTTCATCCGCGTCGATTCGCTCGGGTTTTTGTCGATCGACGGGCTCTACCGCGCCGTCGGCGAGGCGCGCCGCGACAACGACCAGCCGCAATTCTGCGACGCCTGCTTCACCGGCCAGTACCCTACCCGCCTGCTCGACTTCGAAGGCCACGACAACGTGCGCACGCTGTCGCTGCTGGCGAGCGGCGGGTCGTAAGCCGGTCCACCCCACGGAATCCCTCACATGACCCTCGACCTTTCCGGCCGCGTCGCGGTCGTCACAGGCGCCTCGCGCGGCATCGGTTACTTCATCGCCAGGGAACTGGCTGCCGCCGGCGCGCATGTCGTCGCGGTCGCCCGCACCGTCGGCGGGCTGGAAGAGCTTGACGATGCGATCAAGGCCGACGGCCGCGGACAGGCCACGCTGGTGCCGCTCGACCTCGCCGACATGGCGGGCATCGACCGGCTGGGCGGCGCGATCCACGAGCGCTGGGGAAAGCTCGACATCCTGGTCGCCAATGCCGGTATACTCGGGGTGATCTCGCCGATCGGCCATGTCGAAGCAAAAACCTTCGATAAGGTAATGACCGTCAACGTCACCGCGACCTGGCGCCTGATCCGTTCGGTCGATCCGTTGCTTCGGCTCTCCGACGCCGGACGCGCGATCATCATGTCCTCCAACGCGGCGCACTCGGCGCGCGCCTTCTGGGCGCCCTACGCGGCCTCCAAGGCCGCGGTGGAGACGATGATGCGCTCCTGGGCGCATGAGACCGAGAGCCTGCCGCTTCGGGTCAACGCCGCCGATCCGGGCGCCACCCGCACCGCAATGCGCGCTCAGGCCATGCCGGGCGAGGATCCCGAGACGCTGCCGCATCCGTCCGAGATCGCCAAACGCATCGTGCCGCTGGCAAGCCCGGACTTGAAGGAAACCGGGCTGATCTTCCAGGCCAGGCACAACCGTTTCGTCGCCTATCGGCAACCGGAATAAACCTGCCTCAAGGCGGATGAAACAGGCCTCCCGCTACGTTCTTCGAATGTAGAACATTCGAAACCGGAGGACCGACATGCGCAGACTTCTTCTCGTTGCCGCCACCGCCATTACCGCCGCACTCGCCGCCACGGCAGGCGCGGCCCTGTCGCAAGACGCCAAGATGAGCTTCTTCGTCACCAGCGTCGGCTCCGGCAAGGGCGCCGATCTCGGCGGCCTCAAGGGTGCGGACGCGCATTGCGCCTCGCTGGCAGAAGCGGCCGGTGTCACCGGCAAGACCTGGCACGCCTATCTCTCCTCCAGCGCCGAGGATGCGCGCGACCGCATCGGCAAGGGTCCCTGGTTCAATGCCAAGGGCGAGAAGATCGCCGACGACGTCGCCTCGCTGCACAGCGACGCCAACGCCATCAGCAAGCAGACGGCGCTTACCGAGAAGGGCGAAGTCGTCAACGGCCGCGGCGACAAGCCCAACCGCCACGACGTGCTGACCGGCTCCAAGCCCGATGGCACCAAGATCGCCGACCAGACCTGCGGCGACTGGACGATGAGCGGCACGGAAGGGGCGGCCATGACGGGCCATCACGACCGAGTCGGCCTCGACGAATCGGCCGCGGCGAAGTCGTGGAATTCCTCACATGCTTCGCGCGGCGGCTGCAGCCAGGAGGCGCTGAGAGGCACGGGCGGCGACGGCCTGTTCTACTGCTTCGCTGTCGAATAAGCGTCCGGCCAGCGGTCGTTCACGGGTCTGTGACCAGGGCGGGGGAGCGTATGCCGCCGCCCTGCTTTCGCCATTTGCTGGGAGTTGCTAGCATCGACCCGACTCCGACATCCAGCAAAGAGGAATTCCCATGGCTGCCACCCCCAGCGTAGCGTTGGTCTGGTATCTTGTGATCGCCGGCCCGCAGGGCGGCATGGCGGTGCTGCCCAGCACCTTCGACACCCGCGAACAGTGCACCAACGCGATTGCCGAATATCAGAAGCAACCGACGCCGCAGGGTTGGGCCGTGCAGTGCGTGCCGAGCGCCTCGCCTTTCACCGACGAAGGGGATGCGGAAGTGCCATCGGCACAGTAGCGCCAGCTGATCTCCCCCTCGTGAGCCCTTGTGAGGAGGAAGTGGCCGGGAAGCGGCCGGAAGGGGTCGTCGCGCGTGGCGCGCCGGCTCCTGTCGCCGAATGGAGTTCCGCCACCGCAAGCGCCTCCACCTTGCAGGCGATCAACTGACCGTCGAGCCTGCCTCTGGCCCCGAGTGTGATCAGCGCCTTGACCTGGTCGAGCCTCCTTCAGCGGTGCCTGCAGATGCGGTGGCGTCCATTTGCATCCCTTCCGCAGTTTTCGGTGCCTTGACAGCACGGAGATGCTGGCGGGACAGCGCGCCTCTGCCCCGCCGGGCATCGGACGACACCGTCGCCGATTTCCAAACTCGAAAGCGAGATACCCTGTCGGGTCGAGCGAAACTCGATCGTCCTTGGGCCGTTGCCAGACAGGAAGGAGATCCAGCATGGCCAAGGTGACCTCGCATCTGTGGTTCGAAAAGGACGCGCGGCAAGCGGTGGAATTCTATGTCGCCACCATTCCCAATTCAGCGATCGGCCGCACGACCGATGTGCCGGCGGACAATCCGAGCGGCCCCGCCGGCAGCGTCAAGATCATCGAATTCGTGCTCGACGACCAGAATTTCGTCGCGCTCGAAGCCGGTCCGCTCGATCCGTTCAACCATTCCTTCTCGATCCTCGTCGAGCTCGATAACCAGGCCGAGATCGACCGCATCTGGAACGCCTTTCTCGGCAATGGCGGCAAGCCCGAGCAATGCGGCTGGCTGAAGGACCGCTGGGGCCTGTCCTGGCAGATCGTGCCAAAAATCCTCGGCGACATGGCCGCACATCCCGACCGCGAACGCGCCAAACGCGCCACCGAGGCGATGCTGGGCATGGTGAAGATCGATGTCGCGGCGCTGGAGCGAGCGTTTGGGGGGTGAAGCTGCCAATCTCCCCCGCGACGGGAGAGATCGAAGTTCCAACGCAGCGCCAAGCCTATCCCCTTTGACTTCGGCCGCCCCGGCCATACCTTTGCGGGGGTCATTCCCGCGGAGGTCGCATGCGGTCCAAGTTGAAGCTCCTGCTCTTCATCCTCCTGGCGCTCACAGCCTTTGCGCAGCCAGTCGGCGCCGAAACACCTGAACGGCCGGCGCCGGCCGGCGGCGTGTTGTCGCTTTTGCCGCCGCCGCAGGTCACCGAGCATTCGATCACCCTTGGCGGGCGCAAGCTCGACTACCAGGCCAAGGCCGGCACGCTGTCGCTGCTTTCCGGCAAGGGCGAGGTCACGGCCGAGATCTTCTACGTCGCCTACACGCAGCAGTCGCCTGCCCCGGCCAAAGAGCGGCCGATCACCTTCGTCTTCAACGGCGGGCCGGGCGCGGCCTCCGCCTACCTGCATCTCGGCGCGATTGGCCCGCGCATCGTTGCGACCGCTGCCGACGGCCAATTCCTGCCGCCGCCACAAAGGCTCATCGACAATCCGGACAGTTGGCTCGACATGACCGATCTCGTCTTCGTCGATCCGGTCGGCACCGGCTACAGCCGCGAAGCGCCGGGCCAGGACACGAAAGGGTTCTGGGGCGTCGACCAGGACGCCAGCTCGGTCGGCGCTTTCATACGGCTCTATCTGGCGCAGAACGGCCGCACCGCTTCACCGCTCTTCCTCGCCGGCGAAAGCTATGGCGGCTTTCGCGCCGCGCTGCTCGCCAGGACGCTGCAGGAGGATGTCGGCTTGAGCCCCTCCGGCATCGTGCTGATCTCGCCGGCGCTGGAGTTCATGCTGGTGCGGCCGGACCAATTCGATCAATTGCACTGGGCGCTCGAACTGCCTTCGCTGGCGGCGGTGCGGCTTCGCGCCGACGGCGTCAGCGGCGAGGCGCTGCGCGACAGACTGGCCGAGGTCGAACGCTATGCGCTTGGCGACTATCTGACGGCTCTCGCCAGCGGGCTGGAGCAAGGCGGCAAGCTCGCCAGCGGGCGCGTGGCGGAAATCACCGGCCTGCCGCTCGATCTCGTCGAGCGCAATTTCGCCCGTGTCCCTACCGGCCTGTTCACCCGCGAGTTCCAGCGCGCCAAGGGCAAGGTGCTCAGCCCTTACGATGCCACGATCAGCACCGCCGATATCTCGCCGGGCAGCGCCCGCATAGAAGGCCCGGACCCGGTGCTTGACCGCAGTGTGCCGGTGCTGACCTCGGCCTTTGTCGCTTACGCCCGTAACGAACTGAATTATCGCACGGATGTCAGCTACCGGCTGCTCAACGGCGAGATCAGTCGCAATTGGGAGTACGGCACCTCGGGGCAAGGCTATGCCGGGGCGATGAACGACCTGCAGCGGGCGCGTTCGCTCAACCCCTCGCTCGGCGTGGTCATCGTCAACGGCTATACCGACCTGGTGACGCCCTATCTCGCTTCGCGCTATCTGGTGAACCAGCTTCCCTCGCTCGCCGACGCCAAACCGATCCGGCTCGATGTCGTGGAGGGCGGCCACATGATGTACCTCAGGCCCGACGGAAGGCGCGCGCTGAAGGAGGCAGCCTCCGAGCTCTACCAGGCGACGCAGTAAGCGCTTCTCGATCGGCCACGAGGGCTCTGCCCCAACGCAAGCGCCGCGCTGGAACAGCGCCGTAGAAGCTTTCGCCGTATAGCTGGCAGAAGTGGATCCGATGGGGCGGAGCCGCCTCCACGCTGGCAAATCGATACCGCATGGCCGATGTCGTCGTCCTCGAAAGCCGCGAAAGGGTGCTGGCCGGCATCCTGTTCACCGCGGCCGCCTATTTCCTGTTTTCGGCGCAGGATGCCTCGATCAAGCTGTTGGTGGCCGGCATGACGGTGTGGCAGATCATGTTCTTCCGCTCGGTCACCGTCCTTGCCGCCTGCGGCGCGATCGGCAGACGGACGCTGTTCGCCGACACCGCAAACTCGCCCATCGTGCGGCCGATGCTGGTGCGCAGCGCGTTCACGCTCGCGGCCTGGCTCTGCTACTACAACGCGGCACGCTCGCTGCAGCTCGCCGAGCTCACCACCATCTACTACGCCGCGCCGATCATCGTCACCGTGCTTTCAGTGGTGATGCTGGGCGAGACCGTGCCGCTCTTGCGCTGGGCGGCGGTGTTCGTCGGATTCGTTGGCGTCTTCATCGCCTGCGACCCGGCGCGTCTCGGCTTCTCCGTGCCGGTGCTGCTTGTGCTGGCGGCAGCGCTTTTGTGGGGCATCGCCGTGGTGCTCTTGCGCAAGACCGCGATGCAGGAGCGCACGACGATCCAGCTGGTGCTCAACAATTTCTACTTCCTGCTTTTTTCGGCAGTGCCGGCGCTGATCTGGTGGCGCATGCCCGACGCGCCGCAACTCATGCTTCTCATGAGCGTTGGCGCGCTCGGCGGCGTCGCGCAATACATGCTGTTCGAGGGCATGAAACGGGCGCCGGTGTCGATCGTGGCGCCATTCGAATACACCTCGCTGGTCTGGGCGTTTGCGCTGGGCTTCGCCATCTGGGGCGACGTGCCGAGAACCGAAGTTTTCACGGGCGCGGCTTTGATCATCGGCGCCGGCCTGCTGATCGTCGGCAACGAGCATTTCCGCAAACGGGTCGAGGACTCATGACAGAAGGCTGTCAGCAGGAGCGGCATAGTCTGGTACCATGACGGATACGGTCGACATGCCTGAAAAGCTTGCCAAGGGCACCGCCGACGCCACAGCCGAGCGCATGCTGGGCGTGGTGCTAGTCTCGGCCTCGGCCGTCGCCTTCGCGCTCACCGGCGTGCTGACCAAGTCGATCCATGCCGATCCGCTGACCATCACCTGCTGGCGCGGCTTCTTCGGCTCGATCCTGATTGCTCTTTACGTGCTGTGGCGCCGCCGCCGCTCGGGCGGGCGCGAGAGCCTCAGGCTCGGCTGGCGCGGCTGGCTGCTTGCGGTCGAGGGGGCTGCCGCCAGCATCGCCTTCATCGCGGCGTTCAAATACACCTATGTCGCCAATGTCGCGGTGATCTACGCCACCTCACCCTTCATAGCCGCACTGCTTGCCTTGCTGCTGGTGCGGGAAAAATTCCGGCTGCAGACGATGCTGGCGGCGGCCGTGTCGCTATGCGGCGTCGCCGTCATGGTGGGCGGCGGCTTTGGCAGCGGCCACCTGTTCGGCGACGGGCTGGCGCTTTTGATGACCACCGGCAGCGCGCTCTACATGATCATGGTGCGCGCCTTTCGCGACTCGCCCGTCGTCTGGGCCGGCGCGGTGTCGGCCTTCCTGCTCTTCGTCCTCGGCTGGTTCGTCACCGACCCGGTTGCCGTTTCGACCCGCGATATGGTGCTGCTTGCCACCTTCGGCTGCTCCTTCGCGCTGGCCTCGATCCTGTGGACCGAAGGTTCGCGGCTTATCCCCGCCGCCGAGTCCGGCCTGCTCGGCTCGGCCGAAGTGCCGTTCGCCATCCTGTTCGCCTTGCTGTTCCTCGGCGAATTCCCACCGCTGGCCAGCATCGTCGGCGGCGCGATCGTGCTTTGCGCGGTTTTCGCGCACGCCGCACGCGACTGGTCGAGAGCCAAATCGACGCGTTCGTAATTTTTTTTCGCGGTCACGGAACCATCACCCGACTCAGGCATTGTTAGATCGACGGGTCACCCCCCAAGTCCCCCCAAACCCCTCGACCCGTCCGACTAGAAGCCGACCCGCAAAAAGGTCGGCTTTTTCTTTGGGCGTTCCTTGCCGTTCAGGGCGGCAGCGCCAGGCCGTTGCCCAGAAGCTCCGCGAGATCCCGCGGCGGACGAGCCGCCTCGCGGCCGAGCCGGATGGCGAAGCCGGCCATTGGCAGCGGCGGCAGGTCGAGATCGGGGGACGCTTCCACGATACCGGAATGGGCAAGACGCCGGGTGCGCGGCGTCAGCGCGATGCCGGCATTGACCGCGCTGCGCAGGCCGGCAAGGCTGGAGCTGCCGGCAGCGATGCGGTAGCGGCGGCCGGCGGCGTCGAGTGCATTGAGCGCAGCCTCCCTGAAGCCGCAATATGGATCGAGCAGCGCCACCGGCACCACGTCCTGCCGCGTCGCCAGCCCTTTTTCCGAGCAGAGCCACAGCATCGGCTCGCTGATCAGGAACGCTTCATCCGGGGATGGCGCATGGCGCATGGTGATCGCGAGATCGAGCTGGCCCGCCTGCAGCGCGGACCCGAGCTCCAGGGAGCGGCCGACGCGCAGCTCGATCCTGACGCGCGGATGGCTGGCGGCGAAGGCGCGCAACAGCTCCGGCAGGCCATGATCGGCAAAGTCCTGCGTGGTTCCGATGGCGATGCGACCGCCGACGCGCGCGCCTTTCAGCGCCAGCCAGGCCTCGGTGTGGACGGCAAGGATGCGCCTGGCATGGCCGACAAGGTCCTCGCCGGCAGGCGTCAGCCCGCGCCCACGTCCCTGGGGCGCAAGCAGCGGCTCGCCGACGACCTCCTCCAACCGCTGCATCTGCGCCGTGACGGCGGATGGGGAGCGGCCAACAGCGGACGCCGCCCTGGCCAGGGAGCCACCATCGACGAAGGCCAGGAAGGTTTTGAGCAGGTCGGGATCGAGAGTTTCCATAATTCGATAATATCGAAGTAATTGTCAAAAACAATTCGATTTTTTTGACGCATGGCTAGTGGCATGGTCCCTTCATCGGCGGCGCGAAGCCGTCAGAGCGAAGGAGAGAAAAATGCCGATCATCAATGTCAGCGTCACCGGCGAGCCCGACGCAAAGGGTTCCGCCGCGATCGCGAAGGAGATCACCGAGATTACGGCCACGCAACTGCGCAAGGACCCGACCATCACCGCGGTTGCGATCAGCTACGTCGATCCGCAGCACTGGTTCGCCGGCGGCAAGTCGCTGGCCGAGCATGGCACGAGCACCTTCTGGCTCGACATCAAGGTGGTGGACGGCACCAACACCAAGCTCGAGCTCGAAGCGTATCTCAAGGCGATTTTCGACGCCTTCGGCCGCCTGCTCGGCGGCGTCCATGAGGAAAGCTACGCGCTGGTGCATGAGGTTCCGGCGGCGGCCTACGGCTTTGGCGGCAAGAGCCAGGAGTTCCGCTTCATCAGCGGGAGACTGAAGGTGGCGTAGCGGCACGCCTTTCCCCGCTCCCCTGTGCGAGACGGTGGGTCGGCGCGCAGCGTCGAGACGGATGAGAGGTTTTGGAAGAAGCACGGCCTGGAAGAATCGATTGCTTTCAGGCACTTACATATCCAGCGAAGCGATCCGTCCAATACCCTCATCCGTCCGGGCTTCGCTCGGCCACCTTCTCCCGCAAGGGGAGAAGGGAGCGCCCTACCAGCCCCACATTGACCTTGCCCCCACTTCCGCTACCTTCTGCCACCGAAGCGGCCGCGCAAGAGCCGCACCGTGGAGGACGTTGGGAGAGAGCGGCATGATCCTGACATTGGCGCTGCTTGCCGGTCTTGTCTTTGCCTGGCTGCTGATTGGCGTGATCGAAAGGTTCCGGCTCGATCTGCGCTTTACCCAGGCGTTGCTCTACGTGCCGTTCAAGCTCGCCTACCGTATTGCCGACGACCGCATCCGCATTGCCCGCAATGCCCGCACGCCGGTGATCTATGTCGTTTCGCACCAATCGCGCATCGAGCCGGCGCTGATGCTGTCGCTCTTGCCTGACGACACGCTGCACATTCTGGACGAGGCCTCGGCCCGCTCGCCCTGGCTGGAGCCGTGGCGCGAGCTTGCCCGCACCATCGCCTTCAATGCCGAACATCTCTTCGTCAGCCGGCGGCTGGTGCGCGTGCTGAAGGGCAAGGGCCGGCTTGCGGTCTATCTGCCCGACGACGTCGAACCGGACGTCAAGTCGTTCCGGCTGTTCCGCGCCATCACCCGCATCGCCATGCAGGCCGACGCCCGCATCGTGCCGATCTTCGTCGCCGGTGCGCGCGACCTGCCGATGTCGCTGACGCCGGCCGACAAGGCGCCGCGTCACTGGTTCCCGCGCCTGTCGCTCAGCGTGCTGGAACCGATGACCGTGGCCGAGCTGGTGGCTCGCAACCCCGACATGGCGTCGAACACCAACGCCCTGTTCGACCGGTTTGCCGAGGCGCGGCTCTACGGCAGCAATCTCGACCGCGGCCTGTTCCTGGCCATGCGCGACGCGGCGGATCGCGTCGGTGCCTCGCATCCGATCATCGAGGACGTGATTTCGGGCGCGCTCAGCTATCGCAAGATGTTCATCGGCGCGCGCGTGCTCGGCCGCCGCTTCGAGGCGGTGACGGCGCCCGGCGAAGCGGTCGGCCTGCTCCTGCCCAATGCCAATGGCATTGTGCTCTCCTTTGTCGGGCTTATCTCGGCGGCCCGCATCGCGGCGATGATCAACTACACCGCCGGCCCGGCGAGCGTCACCGCCGCGATCCGCACGGCGGTCATTCGCACAGTGGTCTCTTCTCGCGCGTTCATCGAGAAGGCCGCCATCGACGACATCGTCACCGCCGTCGAGGCGGGCGGCGCCAAGATGCTATGGCTGGAGGATGTGCGCGAGAGCGTGACCTTGCTCGACAAGGTCGCGGCGGCGCTTTTCTGGCGTTTTCCGCTGCAGCGGCAGCAGGCGTCGAAACCAGCGGTGATCCTGTTCACCTCGGGCTCGGAAGGAACGCCGAAGGCGGTGGTGCTGTCGCACCGCAACCTTCTCGCCAACGCCATGCAGGCCGAGGCGCGCATCACGATCTCCCCGGCCGATATCCTGCTCAACGTGCTGCCCGTCTTCCATTCGTTCGGGCTGACCGGCGGCACTATCCTGCCGCTGGTAACCGGCGTGAAACTGTTCCTCTATCCCTCGCCGCTGCACTACAAGATCATTCCGGAGATCGCGCGCAAGGTGAAGCCGACCGTCATGTTCGGCACCGACACTTTCCTCGCCAACTATGCCCGCACTGCCAAGGACGGCGATTTCTCCAGCCTGCGTTTCGTTGTTGCCGGCGCTGAAGCGGTAAAGCCCGAGACAAGGCGCACCTACCGCGACCGTTTCCAGGCATCGATCATCGAAGGTTTTGGGCTGACCGAGGCGGCGCCAGTGGTGGCGGTGAACACCGCCATCCACAATCGCGACGGCACGGTCGGCCGGCTGCTGCCGGCGATCCGCATGAAGCTTGAGCCGGTCGAGGGCATCAGCGAGGGCGGCCGGCTGTGGCTCGACGGGCCGAACATGATGATGGGCTACATGACCGCCGACCGCCCCGGCGAGTTGCAGCCGCTCGAGGGCTGGCACGACACCGGCGACATCGTCTCGGTCGACCGCGACGGCTTCATCACCATCCGAGGGCGGGCAAAACGCTTTGCCAAGATCGCCGGCGAGATGGTGTCGCTGGGCGCGGTCGAGATGCTGGTGCAGTCGCTATGGCCGGAACAGCGCCATGCCGCGGTGGCGGTGCCCGATAAGAGGCGCGGCGAGCGCATCGTGCTGGTCACCACGGCCGACGATGCCAATGCCGAAGAGCTGCGCCAGTTCGGCAAGAAGGCGGGCGCGGCCGAGTTGATGGTGCCCAATGACATCATCAAGGTGGAAGAAATCCCGGTGCTGGGTTCCGGCAAGACGGATTACGTGTCGGCGCGGAGGCTGGCGATCGACCGACTGGGGTTGGGGGTGGCGGCTTAGGCCGTATCGCAAGCGCTGGCGGGACAGCGCCCCCCTCTGTCCTGCCGGACATCTCCCCCACACGGGGGGAGATCAGATGCCCTCTCGGCTTTCGCCAATCAGCATCGTTGCAGGATACGCGGCTTGAACGAAGCTGCCAATTTCTCCCCCAAGTGGGGAGATGTTCGCCAGGACAGAGGGAGGCGCGAAGGAACTCGGCGGCTCGAAGTCGCGCCTCTCGAGCGGGTTCAGCCGATATCCGAAGGCGGCACCTTCTCGCCTTCGCGCATGGCCCGCTTCGAATAGGCGCGCACCGAAAACGGCAGAAAGACGAGGTAGCCGGCGACCGAGGCGGTCAGCGTGTACCAGGGATAGGCCATCAACAGCAGGATGTAGAGCACCACGCCGAGGATGACCGGAAGCACCCTGTCTCCCGGCACCTTGACGCTCTTGCCCGAATAGACCGGCAGGCGACTGACCAAGAGGAAGGCGACGAGCACGGTGAAGCCAGAGGCAACGAAGGCCGCCCCCCGGGTCGGTTCCAGGCCGAGCCGCAGGAAGTAGAGATAGCAAGGCAGCATGACCAGCACCGCGCCCGCCGGCGCCGGGACGCCGACGAAATACTCGGTCTGCCAGGCCGGCTGGTCGGTGTCGTCGGCCAGCACATTGAAGCGGGCGAGCCGCATGCCGCAGGCAATGGTGAACAGGAGTGCCGCGATCCAGCCCGGCGAGCCGGCGCGGTCGAGCAGGAAGGCATAGAGCACCAGCGCCGGCGCGACGCCGAAATTGACGATATCGGCCAGCGAATCCATCTGCGCGCCGAACTTCGAGGTCGCCTTCAGCATGCGCGCCAAGCGGCCGTCGATGCCGTCGAGGAAGGCTGCGAGCAGCACCATGACCACGGCCGGCTCGAAGCGGTCCTCGAAGGCGAAGCGGATGCCGGACAGGCCGGCGCAGATCGCAAGAACGGTCACCAGATTGGGCAGCACCATGCGCATCGGTATTTCGCGGATGCGAGGGCCGCCGCTGGCGTGTGCCTCGAACTTCTTGAAAGGCGCGCCCACCGCTCAGGAAATCCTGACCAGCGGGGCGACCGCCGCGCCGCCGAACTCGGCAAGCACCGTTTCGCCGCCCACCGCCGTCTGGCCGACGGCGACGCGCGGCACGGCGTTCGACGGCAGGAAGACGTCGACGCGGGAGCCGAAGCGGATCAGGCCAAAACGCTCGCCGATGCCGATCGAGCCGCCCTGCTCGGCCCAGCAGACGATGCGGCGCGCCACAAGGCCGGCGATCTGCACGGCGGCAACGGTGCCGTTGGGACTGTCGATGACCAGCCCGTTGCGCTCGTTCTCCGAGCTTGCCTTGTCGAGCTCGGCATTGAGGAATTTGCCGGGACGATGCTCGATGCGCGTGATCCTGCCGCGCACCGGCGCGCGGTTGATATGGCAGGAAAAGACATTCATGAACACCGAGATACGGATCATTTCGCCCGTACCCAGACCAAGCTCGCGCGGCGGCACGGCAGGCCCGACCGCCGAAACCACGCCGTCGGCCGGGCTGACCACCAGCCGGTCGTCGACCGGCGTGACGCGCTCTGGGTCACGGTAAAAATAGATGCACCAGCCGGTGAGGATCAGCCCGAGCCAGAACAGGATCGAGGAGAAATAGCCGAGGAACAGCGTTGCCGCGCCGAAGGCGGCGATAAAGGGATAGCCCTCGCGATGGATCGGAACGAACGTATTCTTGATCGTATCGAGAAGCGTCATAGGGCTTGGGGCGGTCGCTGTTTCAGTCCGGTCTGAATAGCGGAAAGCCCCCCTCCCCGCAACGCAACAATGGGAGAGGCGAATAGCGAGGGACTCATAGCCGTGATTTTAGCGCCGGCACTGTGTCAGGGTGCGCGAGGGCGGTGCGAAATCGACAAGGTCGAGGTCGATCGGGGCTGCTTTGCCTGCATGCTGGGCGGTGCCGACGGCAGGACGCTGTTCATCACCGCCGCCGAATGGCGCGGCTTCGAGAACATGGTCGGCGACGCCCGCACCGGCCAGGTACTGGGCGTCGCCGCGCCTGCACCCGGCGCAGGCTGGCCGTCTTACACCTCCGGCACGCGCTGATAGTGCGCGATATCCGCCTTGACGCCGAGGCGGGCGATCGTTGCCTGAGGGCTGAAGGCGATGCGCTCGTGCGCGGCCTTGACGATCGGCACGACGTTGTCGACCGCGGCCTGGCTTTCCCATTCGACCATGGTGACGATGTTGAATTCGCCGGGGCCGGAGAACTGCTCGAGCAGGAAGTCCTGCACGAAGCCGTCCTGCTGGCGCAGCAATTCGTGCGTCATCCTGACCTTGCCGAGGATCTCGTCGCGCGCTTCCGCCGGCACGACGAATTTGTCGACCCGGAACACGCTGCCAGCGCGTTGATCTTTATTATTCATCGATCGGTCTCCGTTCTTGGAAGGCTTGCTTCGCAGGGGTTCGGAGCCGGTTTGCAAGCTCAAGCTAGGTTGAGGTCAACAGAATTTTTTACCCTTTCCTCTTTCCCTTACGGGAGAAGGGGAAGTAGGCGCTAGCTCACCTCCGACGTCCTTCTCCGTACGATCACGCCGAACTCGTCGCTTTCACGCGCAATGCGCAGGCGCTCCTCGGCTTCGGTGGCCTCGCGCTGGCGGTCCCACATCGAGGCATAGAGGCCCTGCTGGCGCAAGAGTGCGGCGTGGGTGCCGCGCTCGGCGATCTGGCCGTCCTTCAGCACGATGATCTCGTCGGCCGAGATCACCGTCGACAGCCGGTGGGCAATCACAAGGGTGGTGCGGCCCTTGCTGACGAGGTCCAGCGCCGCCTGGATCTCCTGCTCGGTCTGGGTGTCCAGCGCCGAGGTCGCCTCGTCCAGCATCAGGATCGGCGGGGCCTTCAGGATCGTGCGGGCGATCGCGACCCGCTGCTTCTCGCCGCCCGACAGTTTCAGGCCGCGCTCGCCGACCATCGAGCGGTAGCCGTCGGGGAGTTTTTCGATGAACGGCCCGATCTGGGCGAGTTCGGCGGCCTTGCGCACCTCCTCCTCGCTGGCGCCGATGCGGCCATAGCGGATGTTGTAAGCGATGGTGTCGTTGAAGAGCACCGTGTCCTGCGGCACCATGCCGAGCACCGCGCGCAGGCTCTCCTGGGTGACGTCGCGGATGTCCTGGCCGTCGATCAGCACCTGGCCGCGCTGCACGTCATAGAAGCGGAACAGAAGCCTGGAGATGGTCGACTTGCCTGCGCCGGAGGGGCCGACGATGGCGACCGTCTTGCCGGCCGGCACCTCGAAGGAGACGCCCTTCAGGATCTTGCGGTTTGAATCATAGGAGAAGTGCACGTCGCGGAACTCGACCTTGCCGGCACTCACCTTCAACGGCCTGGCGTCCGGCTTGTCGACGATCTCCTGAGGCACGTCGAGCAGGTCGAACATGTGCTCGATATCGGTCAAGCCCTGGCGGATTTCGCGATAGATGAAGCCGATGAAGTTGAGCGGCACCGACAGCTGCATCAGCATGGCGTTGATGAAGACGAAATCGCCGACCGACTGCGTGCCGGCCTGCACCTCCAGCGCCGACATGCACATGACGACGACCGTGCCGAGGCCGAAGATGAGACCCTGGCCGAAGTTAAGCCAGCCGAGCGAGGTCCAGGTCTTGGTGGCGGCGGTTTCATAACGCGCCATCGAGCGGTCGAAGCGCTCGGCTTCCATGCGCTCATTGGTGAAATATTTGACCGTCTCGAAATTCAAGAGCGAGTCGATCGCCTTGGTGTTGGCGTCGGTGTCGCTTTCGTTCATGTCGCGGCGGATCGAGATGCGCCAGTCGCTGGCCTTGACCGTGAACCAGACATAGATCCACACGGTGACCGCGACCACGGCGACGTATTTCCAGCCATAGGTGTAGGCGAAAATGCCGGCCGTCAGCGCGAATTCGAGAATGGTCGGCGCCGTGTTCAGCATGACAAAGCGCACGATCGTCTCGATGCCCTTGGTGCCGCGCTCGATGATGCGCGACAGACCCCCGGTGCGGCGCTCAAGATGGAAGCGCAGCGACAGCTGATGCATGTGGACGAAGGTGCGGAAAGCAAGCTGGCGCACCGCATATTGGCCGACGCGGGCAAACAGCGCGTCGCGCAGCTGGTTGAAGCCGAGCTGGACCAGCCTCAGCACATTATAGGCGATGACCAGCATCACCGGCGCGAGCATGAAGGCGGGCAGCGGCGGCGGCGTCTTCGAGGCGTGGGCGAGCGCATCGGTTGCCCATTTGAAGAAATAGGGGCCGGCGACCAGGGTGACCTTGGCGACGACGAGAAGCAGCGTCGCCCAGGTGACGCGGGCTCTCAAGTCGGCACGGTCGGCCGGCCACATATAGGGCCACAGATTGCGCAGAGTGGTGAGGGTGCCGGTTTCGGCGGAGACGGTCTTGTCGGCCATTTTGTTCTTAGCTTTCTTTCATGCTTTCGCCGCAGCAGGAATCGACCAGGGCCGCGAGCGACGCCGAGACCTCGGCGAGCGTAGCGCGGTCCACCGCGTAGCGTGAACGCTGGCGATCCGCCTCGAAGCGGACGAGCCCTGCTTCGACCAGGATCTTCAGATGCTGCGAAACGGTCGACTGGGCGAGATCGAGATGATCGACCACCTCGCGGCAGGAGCAGCAGCTACTGGCCGAGAGATGCTTCAGGATCTCAATGCGTGCCGGATGCGACAGCGCCGCGAACCGCGTGGCGATGCCGCGGCTGTCGAGGGCTCGGCTATTGAGGGCGCGGTTGACGGATAGGGATTCGGTCATCGTTCATCGCCGATAAACGATGGAGGATGAGAGGGCAAGCCAGGCGGATGGGTAGCACGGTAGGAAGTGTCGAACGCCGGCGTCCCTCTGCCCTGCCGGACATCCCCACGAGGGGGATTGCGCTCTTACTCCGTCTTTGGCGCCGTCATCTGGTCACCCATGGCCTTCATGTCGGCCGGCTCGCCTTCCTTCGACTTGCCGGGGACCTTGAAGACCTGACCGGGCCAGATGCGGTCGGGATTGCGGATCTGATCCTGGTTGGCGAGATAGATGGTCGAGTAGCGCACGCCATGGCCATAGACGCGCCGCGAGATGCGCCAGAGCGTATCGTTGCGGCGGATGATGACGGCTCCATCGACGTGTTCGAGCTTCGGCGCCATGGTTTCAGGCACGTCGGCCGCAGGATTCGCTTCGGCGACCTCGGCCGACGTGTCGGCGGTCGCGGCGGGCTTGCCCGCTTCGTCGGTAGCGGTGGCCGGCGCCGTCGTCTCGGCGGGATTGGCCGCCCCGGACTTCGCCTCCGCGGGCTGGGACCCCGCACCCTGGGCGAGCTTGCTGTCGGCGGGCTTGGTCTGGTTGGGCGCGACGGCGGCAATCGACTCGCCGGGCTCGCGTTCGAACGGGACAGCGGCGCGGGCGACGACCTTGACGCCGTCGTCGGCCAGGCCGTCGACATGAATGGTGTGGTTGCCGACCGGAATGTCGCGCGCCGCCTCGATCAGGAAATGGCCGTCAGGCGAAGTTTTCGCCTCGCCAAGCAGTACATCGTCGGCATAGGCGCGCACCTTGCGGCCGGGATCGGCCCTGCCCGCGACGAAGATCTTGCCGCCGTCGATCTCAACCGCCTCGACGGCGATCTTCGGTTCGTCTGCGGCGGCGTTCTGGGTCGCGGGAGCCGAAGCCTGATCCGTAGCTGCCGGTGCCGTTGCAGCCGGCGGCGCCGCCGGGGCAGACGCCGCCGGCGCGGTTGCGGCCGGGACCTGCGGATCCGGGGCGGCTGCCTGACCGGTGGCGGCAGTTGCCGCCGGCTTGGCCGCGGGCTGCGGAATGGTCAGCAATTCGGACGGCTTGCCCGGCTCCTCGACCATCGCCAGCACCTGGCCGGTCGGGCTCTGCGGCACCGAGACGACGGCGGTCTGCGCCGAGGCGACGGCGACGCCGCCAGCGGTCGAGCGCAGCGTGATCGTGTAGTCGCCGGGCTTCAGCGGATCGTCGAGCACAATGGCGAAGGCACCATCGGGACCGGCATCGGTCGAGCCGAGCACCGTGCCGCCGTTCAGGACCTCGACCTTGGCATTGGGCGCCGCGCTGCCGGCGACGACAATCGAGCCATTGCCTTCGACGCGCACGACATCGAAGGTTGGCAGTGTGGGTCCTGCGGCGGCCGGCGCCTGAGCGGCCGGGGCGGATTCCGCCGGGGCCGTCGCGTTGTTGGCAGGCGCCATTGCATTGTTGGCGGGCGCCATCTTGTTGGCCGGCGCCATCGTGTTGTTGGCCGGCGCCATTGTATTGGCCGGGGCTTGCGCCTGCGGTACGCGCGCCTCGGTGGAGGTGCTTGAGGATTCGGCCGGCTTCGTGCCTGCCTGCGGCAGCGACGCGACCTGCGGCGGATTCTGCTTGTTGATGTATGGGTCGAGCGCGCCCGACCCGTAGGCGACCGCCGCGACGACGGCAACGCCGCCCGCCGCGAACAAAAACGCCTTGGAAGAATTGATAGCCATAATCTTTTCTGCCCCTTAGCCACCTAACGCCGGTCTAGCGTGTTTTCACCAAGCTCACAAGAAAAAGCCCGTCCTTGGGCTTGACCGCGCCAACCGTCCCTATCACCAATCATGACATGAACACGATTCGATCCGTCTGCGTCTATTGCGGTTCGTCTCCGGGCCGCGACGAGGCCTATGTCAAGGCCGGCCACCTGCTCGGCCGCTCGCTGGCGAAGTCCGGCCTGCGCCTGATCTATGGCGGCGGCACCAAGGGAATCATGGGCGCCGTCGCAGACGGGGCACTCAAGGCCGGCGGCAAGGTGACCGGCATCATCCCGCGCTTCCTGATCAACAAGGAGGCGACCGAGACCGCTCTCGACAAGCTCGACGAGCTGGTGATCACCGACAACATGCACGAGCGCAAGCACAGGATGTTCGAGAAATCCGACGCCTTCGTGGCGCTGCCGGGCGGCATCGGCACGGTCGAGGAGATCGTTGAGATCATGACCTGGGCGCAACTCGGCCATCACCGCAAGCCGATCGTGTTCGCCAACATCAAGGCCTTCTGGGACCCGATGCTGGCGCTCATCGAGCACATGTCGGGCGAAGGCTTCATCCACACCGCACATAGGGTGAAGCCGCTGGTGGTCAACGACCCCGAGGCCATCGTCGCCGCCATCATGGTGGCGGGCTCGTCGGTCGACGCGCCGACGGAAGGTGTGCAGGCGGTGATCGACAAAATGTAAGGTGAATGGTGAATAGTGCGGATCGCGCGAGCCGAAATCTGTCCACCGCCAGATAGTAACTATTCGCTATTCACCATTCACCGTTCACCGTCCTCCTCAAATCCTCAATCACCGCCCTCCGGTCATTGCGCCGCCAGGCGAGATGGATTTCAACGCTGCGCTTGAACCATGGCAGGTCGCGAAAGACGATGCCGGCGGGCGCAGCGCTTTGCAGGCTTTCCTGTACCGTCGCCAGGCCCAGGCCGGCGCTGACCAGGCCGAGCGAGGTCAAGGGATCGGCCGTCTCGTAGGCGATGTCGGGCACGAAACCGGCCCCCACGCAGGCCGCCAGGAACTGGGCGCGGTTGGTGTCGTCGGGTTGGCGCACGACGGTGATCCAGACGCGGGCGTCAAGATGGCGGGGCCCGATGTCGCTCGCATCGACAAGCGGATCGCCTTCGGGGATCGCCAGCACCAGCGGTTCGCGCCGCACCAGCATGCTCTCGATATCCGGATCGCCTTGCGGCGCCGGCGCGTAGACGAAGCCGAGGTCGAGCACGCGCTGGCGCAGATCCTCGAACTGCGCGGCCGTGCGGCGGCTTCTCAGTTGCAGATGAAAATCCGGCCGCTCGCGGCGGAATTCCCTGAGCATCGCGGCGATCAGCCCGGCATGCACCGCCCCCTCGACGTAGCCGATGGCGAGGCTGCCGGTCGCGCCGCTTGCAAGCTTGCGGCCGAGCTCCTCCAGCCGCACGGCATTGACGAGCAGAGCGCGCGCCTCGGCAAGGAAAGCCCTGCCCTCGGCGTTGAGATGGACGCGCTGCTTCGATCGCTCGAACAGCGTGACGCCGAGTTGTTCCTCGAGCTGCATGATCTGCCGGCTCAAGGGCGACTGCGAGATATGCAGCTGCTCGGCGGCACGGCCGACATTGCCGGCCTCGGCGACGGCAACGAAATAGCGGATCTGCCGCAGGTCAAGCATTCTGCGTCTCCATGACTCAAGTCCTTCAAGGTCTGATCTTTAGCTTAATCAGTCTTGGACAGTCTGACCAGCCGGCGCGATATCTTCCGCATCAACCGGCCACAAAGGAGACCGCCATGCAGTTCTTTGCCCTTCTCACCCGCAACACCGAAAAGTTCAGCGATAGCGATTTCGCGCCGCTGCTTCCGGGCGAAGCCGAGCAGCGGCGCACGCTCTATGCGCAAGGCGCCGTGCGCCAGGTCTGGAACCGCGGTGACATCCCCGGCAGCGGCATGATGTTCGAGGCTGCCGACGACAAGGAGGTGCGCGGCCATCTCGCCACCCTGCCGCTGGTCGAGGCCGGAATGATGGACATCGCGGCGATCGTGCCGCTCAATCCCTATCCCGGCTTCGGCCCGAAGCGCTGAGACCGGCATGAAGAGAGGTGCTGCCGCTCACCCGGCAGCACCTATAGACCAAGGATGCGACGCAAAAGGCCCGCTCGCGACGCCCCGGTGTAGCGCTCGGGCAATGGCCGGGTGAGCAGGAACTGGTCGCGCCCTTCGAGGGCGCATCCGATGATGAAGCCTCGTGCCAGTTCACGAAGCGATAGCACAGATCTCACGATCAAGCGCGTTGGGTAGCGTTGAGGGAGATGAAGGCGCGCCGGGCCGAACTGTTTCGCTTCGCGCGGTCGAACAACTCAAAGGTCGCGGTGCCCGATCACTCCGCCGGCGCCACTCGCAGCGTCGGTCCGCGGGCGCTGAGCCGGTCGAGATAGAGATAGACGACCGGGGTGGTGTAAAGCGTGAGAAGCTGCGAGACGATGAGGCCGCCGACGATCGCGATGCCGAGCGGCTGGCGCAGCTCCGCCCCAGTGCCGGTCTCGAGCGCCAACGGCAAGGCGCCGAGCAAAGCCGCAAAGGTCGTCATCATGATCGGCCGGAAGCGCTGGAGGCTCGCCTTGTGGATGGCTTCTCGCGGCGCAAGCCCTTCCTGGCGCTCGGCCTGCAAGGCCATGTCGATCATCATGATGGCGTTCTTCTTGACGATGCCGATCAACAGGATGATGCCGATCAGCGAGATCACGTCGAATTCCATGCCGGTGACGATGAGCGCGAGCAGCGCGCCGATGCCGGCCGAGGGCAGCGTCGACAGGATGGTGATCGGGTGCACGTAGCTTTCGTAGAGCACGCCGAGCACGACATAGATCGTGGCGAGCGCGGCAGCGATCAGCAGGAGCTCGTTGAGCAGGTTGGAGCGGAAGGCGAGCGCCGTACCGGCAAGCGAGCCGTGGATCGACACCGGCATTTTCAGCTCCGCCATGGCGCGGTCGATTGCCGCCGAGGCGTCGCCGAGCGTGGCGCCATCGGCAAGGTTGAACGAGATCGTCGTGGCGACGAAGTGGCCCTGGTGGTTGACCGAAAGCGGCGTGGTCGCCGGACCGTAGGTGCTGAAGGCGGCGAGCGGCACCATGGTCTCGGCCGAGGTGCTGACGGCGGCGCCGCTCGAGGCGCTGCCGTGGCCGGTGACGGCGATCGCATTGGTCGCCTGATTCTGCAGCGAGCCCGACAGGCTGCCGGCCAGCGCGTTGGTCTTCTGCGTGCCGCTCGCCGCCGCGCCCGAGGTGCTGACATAGATGCCGTTGAGCGCGCTCGGATCCTGCAGATAGCGCGGCGCGACTTCCATCACCACGTGATATTGGTTGCGGGCGTTGAAGATGGTCGACACCTGGCGCTGGCCGAAGGCGTCGTAAAGCGTGTTGTCGATGCTCGCCGGCGTCAGGCCAAGCCGGGCCGCGCTCTCGCGGTCGACGGTGATGTTGGTTTCGAGCCCGGCCTCGTCGCGATCCGAATTGACGTCGGTTAGCTCCGGCGCCTGTTTCAGCAATTCGACGAGTTTCGGCGCCCATTCGTCGAGATCCGCGGTCGTATCGGCCTGCAGCGTGTATTGATAGGTGGCGAGGCTTTGGCGGCCGCCGACCCTGATCTCCTGGCGCGGGTTGAGGAAGAGCTGCGCGCCGGGCAATTGCCTGAGCTGCGCGCGCAGCCGCCCCAGCACCGCTTGCAGCGGCGCACGATCGCCCTTCGGCTTCAGGTTGACATAGACGAAGCCGGAGTTGGTCTGGCGGCCGCCGATGTAGCCGACGACGTTCGCCACCGCCGGGTCGCTCTTCAGGATCGTCTCCAGCCGCTCGAATTTCTGCCGCATCAATTGGAAGGAAATGGCCTGGTCGGCGCGCAGGCCGCCGATCAGCTCGCCGGTGTCCTGCTGTGGGAAGAAGCCCTTCGGCACGATCGTATAGAGGTAGACGTTGAGCGCGACGGCCGCGATCAGGATGATGAGCATCGCCTCGGCATTGTCGAGCGACCAGGCGAGCGAGCGGCCGTAGCCGGCGCGGACGCGCTCGAAGACGCTTTCGCCGAAGCGGGCGAGGATGGAACGGCGCTCCGACCGGACTGCACCCGCGCGCAAAAAATGCGCGCACATCATCGGCGTCACCGTCAGCGACAGCACCAGCGAAATGGCGATCGCCAGCGACAAGGTCATGGCGAATTCCTGGAACAGGCGGCCGAGTATGCCGCCCATCAACAGAATCGGCAGGAACACGGCGACGAGAGAAGCGCTCATCGACAGCACCGTGAAGCCGACCTCCTGAGCGCCGACCAGCGCCGCCCGGCCGCGCGGCATGCCGTCCTCGATGTGACGCATGATGTTTTCCAGCACCACGATGGCGTCATCGACGACGAAGCCGGTGGCGATGGTGAGCGCCATCAAAGACAGATTGTCGAGCGTGTAGCCGAGCAGGTACATTGCCCCGAAGGTGCCGAGGATCGAGACGACCAGCGCCACGCTCGGGATCAGCGCCGCGCGCCAGTCGCGCAAAAAGCAGAACACCACGAAGACGACCAGCAGCACCGCCAGCACCAGCGTCAGCTCGGTGTCGCGCAGCGAGCCGCGGATGGTGAGGCTGCTGTCGGACGCGATGCTGAGGCGAGCATCCGCCGGCACCGAAGCCTGCAGCGTCGGGATCAGCGCGCGCACGCGGTCGACCGTGTCGATGATGTTGGCGTTGGGCTCGCGATAGAGCACCAAAAGCACGGCCGGCACGCCATTGGCGAGACCGAGATTGCGCACGTCCTCGACCGAGTCCTCGACATCTGCGATGTCGGCGAGGCGCACCGCCGCACTGTTGCGCCAGGCGATCACCAGGTCGCGATAGTCGGCGGCATGGCTCGCCTGGTCGTTGGTGTAGAGCTGGTAGCGGAGCGCGCCGTCCTCCTCGAAGCCCTTCGGACTGCGGGCATTGGCCGAGGCAAGTGCGGCGCGCACATCCTCCAGGCCGATGCCGTAATGGAACAGCGCCCCCGGATTGAGCTCCACCCGAACGGCGGGCAGCGACGAGCCGCCGAGGTCGACATTGCCGACACCCTCGACCTGGGACAGGCGCTGCTGCAGCACGGTCGCGGCGGCATCGTAGAGCTGACCGGGTGTGAGTGTGCGCGAGGTCAGCGCCAGGATCATCACCGGTGCGTCGGCGGGATTGTATTTGCGGTAGGTCGGGTTGCTGCGCAGGTCGGACGGGAGGTCGGCGCGCGCGGCGTTGATGGCGGCTTGAACATCGCGCGCGGCGCCGTTGATGTCCCGATCGAGGTCGAATTGCAGCACAACATTGGTCGAGCCGGTGCCGGAGCGCGACGTCATCTCGGAAACCCCGGCGATCTGGCCGAGATGCCGTTCGAGCGGCGCCGCGACATCGGTCGACATCGTGTCGGGGCTGGCGCCCGGCATCGAAGCCTGCACCGAGATGGTCGGGAAATCCACCTTGGGCAGCGGCGCGACGGGAAGATTGACGTATGCGATCAGGCCCGCCGCCGCCAATCCGATGGCCAGCAGCGTCGTGGCGACCGGCCTGGCGATAAAGGGCGCGGAGAGATTCACGGCGTGAGCCCGCCGGCCGGCGCTCTCGCTTCACGTGCCCCCGACCGCGTCAGTCTATCGAAGGCAAGGTAGATCACCGGCGTGGTGAAGAGCGTCAGCACCTGGCTGACGATCAGCCCGCCAACGATAGTGATGCCGAGCGGCTGGTGCAATTCCGAGCCGGCAAGGCCGCCAAGCAGGAGCGGAAGCGCCCCGAACAGCGCGGCCATCGTCGTCATCAGGATCGGCCGCAACCGCAGCAAGCAGGCTTCGTAAATCGCCTCGCGCGGGTCCAGCCCCTGCAGGCGTTCGGCCTGCAGGGCGAAGTCGATCATCATGATGGCGTTCTTCTTGACGATGCCGACCAAGAGCACGATGCCGATGATGCCGATCACGTCGAGATCGTGGCCGGCGAGCATCAGCGCCACCAGCGCGCCCACGGTTGCCGAGGGCAGCGTCGAGAGGATCGTCAGCGGGTGGATGAAGCTCTCATAAAGCACGCCAAGCACGACATAGACGGTGGCGACTGCCGCGAGCACCAGCAGCAGCTCGTTGGAGAGCGAGCTTTGCAAGGCAAGCGCGGCGCCCTGGAAGCCGGTGACCAGGCCGGCGGGCGGCTGCATGTCATGTTCCGCCTTGCTGATCGCCGCGGTGGCGTCGCCGAGCGACACGCCCGGGGCGAGGTTGAAGGAGATGGTCGCGGCCGGGAACTGGGCAAGGTGGTTCACCAGCAGCGGCGCCTGCCGGACACTGATATTGGCGATCGCCGATAGCGGCACCTGGCCGGAACCGGAGGACGGCAGGTAGATCGAGCCCAGCGAAGCCGGCGTCTGTCCGACCGAAGGATCGGCTTCAAGGATGACGCGGTATTCGTTCGACTGGGTGAAGATGGTCGAGATGATGCGCTGGCCGAAGGCATCGTAGAGCGCGTTGTCGACGGTCGCTGGCGTAATCCCGAAGCGTGCCGCCGTCGCTCGGTCGATGGTGATGTCGACCGCAAGCCCGCTCTGCTGGCTGTCGCTGGCCACGTCGGCGAGTTCGGGAAGTGCCGCCAGCCTATCGGTGAGCTTTGATGTCCAGGTCGCCAGCTCGGCCGGATCCGAATCCTGCAGAACGTATTGGTACTGCGACGCGCTGGAGGTGGAGTCCACGCTCAGGTCCTGCACCGGCTGCATGTGCAGCGCGATGCCGGTCACGACGTCGGTCTCCCGAGCCAGCCGCCGGATGATCGCGCTGGCATCGGCCGCGCGCTCGTCGCGCGGCTTGAGATTGATCAGCATGTGGCCGCTGTTGGCGGTCATGTTCTGGCCGTCGACGCCGATGAAGGACGACAGGCTCGCGACATCCGGATCCTTCAAGATGACATCGGCGAGCGCCTGCTGGTGCGCTGCCATGTCGGCGTAGGACGCCGAGCCCGCGGCCTCGGTGACGGCCGAAATCGCGCCGGTGTCCTGAACCGGGAAGAAGCCTTTCGGGATGACAACATAGAGATAGACGGTGAGCGCAAGCGTGGCTGCGGCGACCAGCAGCGTCAGCGCCTGACGGTCGAGCACCCAGCGCAAGGCGGCGGCATAGCCGTTGGCCACGGCATCGAAGGCGGCCTCGGCGCCGCGCGCCAGCGCGCCCTGCCTGCGTTCGGACGGCGGCTTGAGCAGCCTGGCGCACATCATCGGCACCAGCGTCAACGAGACGATGGCCGAAATGACGATGGCGATCGCAAGCGTGATGGCGAATTCGTGGAACAGGCGGCCGACGACGTCGCCCATGAACAGAAGCGGGATCAGCACCGCGATTAGCGAGACGGTGAGCGAGATGATGGTGAAGCCGATCTGGGCCGAGCCTTCGAGCGCGGCGGTGACCGGATCGTCGCCATGCTCGATGAAGCGCGAGATGTTTTCGATCATGACGATGGCGTCGTCGATGACGAAGCCGGAGGCGATGGTCAGCGCCATCAGCGACAGATTGTCGAGGCTGAAGCCCCAAAGATACATGACAGCGAACGTGCCGATCAGCGACAGCGGCACCGACAGGCTCGGAATGATCGTCGCCGGAATGTTGCGCAGGAACAGGAAGGTGACGAGCACGACCAGAACCGCCGCCGTCGCCAGCTCGAACTCGACGTCATGGACTGAGGCACGGATGGTGGTCGTGCGGTCGGTCAGCGGCTCGACGGTGACCGCCGCCGGCAAGCCGGCGCGAAGCTGCGGCAGCAGAGCCGTCACCGAGTCGACGACGCGGATGACATTGGCTCCGGGCTGGCGCTGGATGTTGAGCAGGATCGCCGGCGAGCGGTTTTCCCAAGCGCCCAGCTTCGAGTTCTCCGGCCCCTCTATGATATCGGCGACCTCGCCCAGCCTGACCGGCGCCCCGTTGCGGTAAGCGACGACCATATCCGCATAGGTCTTGGGGTCGCTGATCTGGTCGTTGGCGTTGATGGTGTAGGAACGCGCCGGCCCGTCGAAGCTGCCTTTCGGCGTGTTGACGTTGAGCGTGCCGATGGTGGTGCGCAGATCGTCGATGTTGAGCCCCATGGCGGCCAGCGCCTTGAGGTTTACGCGGATGCGCACGGCCGGCCGCTCGCCGCCGGAGATGCTGACCAGCCCGACGCCCGGAAGCTGCGAGATCTTTTGCGCCAGCCGCGTCTCGGCATAATTCTCGACTTCGGTCAGCGGCAGCGTCTTCGAGGTGATCGCCAGCGTCAGAATCGGCGCATCGGCCGGATTCACCTTGGCGTAGATCGGCGGCGCCGGCAGGTCGGCGGGCAGAAGGTTGCCGGCCGCGTTGATCGCCGCCTGCACCTCCTGCTCGGCAATATCCAGGCTGAGGTCGAGGCTGAAGCGCAGCGTGATGACCGAGGCGCCGGCCGAACTCCCCGACGACATCTGCTCCAGCCCCGGCATCTGGCCGAACTGGCGCTCCAGGGGCGCCGTGACTGAAGTCGTCATCACCTCTGGGCTGGCGCCGGGATAGAAGGTCTGCACCTGGATCGTCGGGTAGTCGACCTCAGGCAAGGCCGAGAGCGGCAGGAAGAGATAGGCGATCATGCCGACCACAAGGATGGTGGCCATGATCAGCGTGGTGGCCACCGGCCGCAGGATGAAGGGCCGCGACGGGTTCAGCCAGCCGGAGACGAGACCGCTCGGCGTGCTCATTGGGCTTCGCCGGTGTCGCCACCATTTCCGCTGCTACCGCTATTGCCGCTGCCGTCGCGACGATGGTGGCGGTGGTGCTTGCGGCCGGCATCGCCCGATGCGTCCGCGCCGCCGCCTGCCGAGCCTTGGCCCTGGCTGCTCGAGATCGCGGGCGCGTTGCCGGGGTTGACGGCAGACGTATTGCTGGTCGCGGCGGCCCCGCTGCCCCTACCCTCCGCTTGCGGCTGCGCGGGAGATCCAGCGCCGGCGGTCGGCGCGGCGCTGTTGTCAGGCACGGTCACCTTGGCGCCGTCCTTCAGCCGGTCGACGCCATCGACGACCACCTTGGCGCCCGGCGGAAGGCCCGACAGCAATTGCGTGACCGAGGCGTCGCCGGGGCCAAGGGAAACGGTCTTCACCGAGACAGTGCTGTCGTCGTTGAGCTGATAGACGAAAGTGCCTGGGGCGCCGTGCTGGATGGCGGCGTTGGGCAGCACCGTCACGCCGGTCAGCGTGCGCACCAGGAGATGCACGTTGACGAACTGGTTGGGATAAAGCCCGCCGTCGGCGTTAGCAAACACGGCGCGCAGCTTCACGGTGCCGGTGGTCGGATCGATCTGGTTGTCGATCGTCTGCAGCGTGCCTTCGGCGATCTGCTTGGTGTCGTTGCGGTCGAACAAGGTGGCCTTGAGCCCGGCATTGCCATGCGTCTGTTCCAGCACTTCGGCGAGGGTGTCTTCGGGCAGCGAGAACAGCACCGAAATCGGCTGCATCTCGGTGATCACCGCAATGCCGGTGCTGTCGGAAGGCGTGACGTAATTGCCCTGATCGACCAGCCTGAGGCCGATGCGGCCGTCGGCAGGTGCAACGATATGGCTGTTGGCGATATTGACCTCGACGGCCTCGATCTGCGCCTGGTCGGACATGACCGTGCCCTCGTCGGATTGCACGGTCGCGCGCTGCAGGTCGACCGCCTGCTGCGTGATGGCGTTGGAGGTCAGCTTCAGATCGCGGTCGAGGTCGAGCCTGGCATCGGTCAGCAGCGCCTGATCGTGCTTCAATTGGCCCTGCAGCTGATGCAGCGAGGCTTGGAGAGTGCGGTCGTCGACCTGGGCAAGAAAATCGCCCTTCTTCACCATCTCCCCTTCGGTGAAGGCGATCGCGGTGATCTGCCCGCTGACCTGCGGGCGCACCGTCACCGTCGACAGTGAGGTGACCGTGCCCAGCGCCTCCAGCGTGATCGGGATGTCGGCCTGCGTCACCGAGGCGACGGCGACCGGCTGCGCGCCGAGATCGCCGCCCCGGAAGCGTCCGCCCCCGCGCGCGCCTTGCTGCTGCACCGGCGCTGGATGAAGCCAGAAGGCGACGCCCGCTCCAGCCGCGACCAGCAGCAGCGCGACCATCCAGCCGCGGCGCCGGCGGCGCACGACCACCGGCTTGATGTCCGTCATCGGCTCACGGAGCGGCTGTAGCCGGCTGGCGACTTCGTCGTCCACTTTGTCACCTATCCGTCGAACCGCATGCGGCCAGGTCGACCACGTCATTGGCCAGCGTCACAGGCCCAAGAGGCAGTCCGGCCGGGAACATAACGCCGGAACCGGGCTGTGCAATTGCGCGCGACATTAAATTCCCGTAAGAATTGAATGGGTTAGGTTGAAGACCACACTCAAAAACGCATGCCCGGGGCGGGCTGTTCGGGACGTGCCCCATCGCGTGGGAGTGACCGACCGCGCCGCCCCGGCCAATGATGACAAGGCTTTAAGGGGTGAACCCGGCCCGTGCGGCGGACCGCCTTTTGACGGTCAGGCCCCGTTCCGGTCCCGGCGCAACCGCAGCCTCCGAGCGGGACCCCACTCCATCCCGCTCGCAAAGATGTGAACGCAGCCACGTGCGAAGCTGCCCTATTCCTCAGCTTTATCGGCAGCGGGCCGGATCGCGATCGAAGAGGGAAGCCATGACCTTTGCCCGGCTGCTCGCCTTGCCCCTGCTCAGCCTGTTGGCGCTCGGCCAGACGACCGCGCAAAGTCCGGACTGGGCCACCTCGCATGACGCACAGGTCGAGGATCTGAAAGTCTTCCGTCACGACTTCCTCGATGTCGACAAGTCTTTTTCCAGCGCCGCCCGCGTGGAAGCGGCATCGCGGCTGCAGGCGCTCGAAACCGCGGCAGGTCCGACCGACGCGACCGTCTTCGCTGTCGATCTCTGCCAGATCGCGGCACTGGCCGACAATGGTCACACGACCTGCAAGTTGCCGCGCGCCAATGGTGTGGCGATGTCTTTGCTACCCATCGACGGCGCCTTCTACGTCATAGCGGCCAGCCCCCAAAACAGCGATCTGCTGGGCAGCCGACTCGCCGGCATCGACGGCCATCCGGCTGCTGAAGTGTCCTCGGCGCTGCGCAGCCTGCATGGCGGCGTGGCGGCATGGCGCGACATCGAGGCGACCGACGCGATCGTCCGGCCCGACCTGCTGCATGCGCTCGGGCTCGCCAATGCCGCCGGCGACGCGACCTTTCGCTTCCAGACGCCCGACGGCCGCATCATCGACCGCAAGCTCGCCCCGGAGCCGCAGCGCCGCGACTGGGTGAAGATTTTTCCCAAGGGCCGCGCGCCCTGGCCGCTGCAGGATCAGGAACAGCCGTTCCGCTGGCGCGATGCGCCCGAACTCGATGGCATCGTCGCCGAGATCAGACGCAACGTCGACGGCAAGACCGGGAAGATCGCCGATTTCCTGGCTGAGGTCGAAGCCGCCCGGGTCCGCCTCGGCCGCAAGAACCTCGTCCTCGACATGCGCTTCAACACCGGCGGCAACTTGATGCTGACCCGCGATGCGCTCAGTTCCTGGCCGTCCCGCGTCAAACCGCCGGGACGGCTGTTCGTGCTGGAAAGCCCGATTACCTTTTCGGCGGGAATTGTCGACGTCGCCTATCTCAAGCAGGCTGGCGGGGACAGGGTCACACTGGTCGGCGAAGCGCCCGGCGACCGCATGATGTTCTTCGCCGATCAGCAGCAGGTGACGCTGCCGCATTCGGGCCTCACGCTGCAGTCCGCGACGCAGCGCTATGACCTTCAAAACGGCTGCAAGGCCTACGCCGATTGTTTCGTCGGCAAGGCGCAACCGAGTTCCGCCACGGGCACGACGCCCGTGCTTGTCGCCACCATCGACAAAGGCAAGGGCCGCAAGCCGGTTGCGCTCAAGACGCTGGAGCCCGACATTGCCGCGCCATGGTCGATCGACGATCTGCTCAAGGGTCGCGATCCCGGAATGGCGGCCGTTCAGGCGGCGTTGGCGGGACAGCAGGAGTAGGACTGTTCAGTCGTGTTTTTATAGCGGAAGCGACCGGCGACATGGCGGCAAGGCTCTCGCACCGCGCGCATACGCTGCATCACGACGGCGAGCAGTTGCAGGCGCGAACCCGGCTTTTGCAGGACGAACTGATGGCGAAGCTGACTGAGCGGTTGAACCAGTTGCTCTACATCCTCTCCGTCATGACCGCGGTGCTGCTGCCGATGACCATCATCTCCGGCCTGTTCGGCATGAATGTCGGCGGGCTCCCGCTGGTCGACACGGCGCTCGGCTTCTGGGTGGTGACGGCGATAGCGGTCGTCGTCGCCGGCATCGTCTACATGGTCGTGCGGCGGCTGGGCCGGGTTTAGCGTCCTATGCGCTTGCGCGCAGATCCTCGACGACCGTACCGGCAGCGCGGACTTCCGCCTCATGGTCCGGCTCGCGCCATGTCTCGGCGAGACCGGCCGCATACCATTCGCGCATGGCAGGCAGATCGAGCAACCGCTTGGGATAAGCAGCGGCAGCGCCCTCGAATGCCAGTCCATAGGACTGTGCCCGGAAAGCGACCGGAGCGAAGAAGGCATCGACCGCGGTGAAGTGGTCTCCGGCAAGGAACGGTCCGCCGAAGCGCGCAAGGCCGTCGTTCCACAAGTCGCCCAGGCGGAAGAGATCGTGCTTCAGCGCAGCGGACATCGATGCCAGCTTGACGTGCACGCCACAGCTCATCGGGCAGTCATTGCGCAGCGCGGTAAAGCTCGAATGCATTTCGGCGGCGGCGGAGCGCGCCCATGCGCGCGCTTTCGCATCGGCCGGCCAGACGCCTCGATGACGCTCTGCCAGATATTCGACGATCGAGAGCGAATCCCACACCGCCCAGCCATCGTCGACCAGGCAGGGTACGCGGCCATTCGGCGAGAATGACCGGAAGAGGCTGAAACTTGAACCGGTCGGGAACGGCGTCAGCCGCTCCTCGAAGCGAATGTCGAGGGTCCGCATCAGCAGCCAAGGCCGCAGCGACCAGGACGAATAGTTCTTGTTGCCGATATAAAGCTGGTACATTTGCCGCCCTCACCTCGTCGCGGGACCCGCCTGGCGAACCTCGCGCCCTCTGAACATCGACCAGCTGTACATGGCCAGCGCAGTCCAGATAAGGGCGAAAGCTATGGCCTGCGTGGTGCCGAACGGCTCATCGAAGATCAGGACGGCGATCAGGAACACCATCGTCGGCGCGATATATTGCATGATGCCGATGGTGGAGAGGCGCAAAAGCCTGGCGCCGAAGGCAAAGAGCAGAAGCGGCACCGCGGTCACCGGGCCGCAGCCGATCAGCAGCGCGGTGTCGGCGCCGGTGCTGGAGATGAAATGGTCCTGTCCCGCGGCGATCAGGTAGGCAATGTAGCAAAGCGCCGGCACCGACAGCAAAAGAACTTCAAGCAGAAAGCCCTGGCTCGGCCCGATCGGCAGCGTCTTGCGGAAGAAGCCGTAGGCGGCGAAGGAGAAGGCCAATGCCAGCGATACCCAGGGTAATTTGCCGGCCTCGACAGTAAGCACGGTCACCGCAATGGCGGCCAGCGCCACCGCCGCGATCTGCAGCCGGTCGAGCCGTTCGCCGAGGAGAACGGCGCCGACCACCACGCTGACCAGCGGGTTGATATAGTAGCCGAGCGCCGTCTCGACCGTGCGGTCGACTGCGATCGCCCAGACATAGATGCCCCAGTTGACCGAGATGAGCGTCGCCGTCAGCGCCGCCATGGCGAGGCTTTTTGGCGAGCGGATCGCGGCCTTAAAGTCGGCGGTGCGGCCGGCCCAAACCAGCACGGCAGCGGCGATCGGCACCGACCAAACGATCCGGTGCGAGATCACCTCGATCAGAGGCAGGTGCGCCACCGCTTTCATGTAGAAGGGCAACAGCCCCCAGAGGAAATAGGCGCCGAGCGCCAAAAGGAAGCCGCGGCGGGCCTTGGCATCTTGATCGAGATCGGCTGTTGCGGTGACCATGGCCCAACGCTATGGCCCAGGGGACCGTCCAAGACCATCGCAAAATTCTGATGGATCAATGGACTTTTGATGATGGTTCAACCTACTCCGCCGCGACTAAGCCAGCCATATCACGGTTCTTCATCAGCTTGTAGATGATCGAATCCATCAGCGCCTGGAAGGAGGCGTCGATGATGTTTTCCGATACGCCGACCGTCCACCAGCGGGCGCCGGTGGAATCGTGCGATTCGATCAGCACTCGGGTGATGGCTTCGGTGCCGCCGTTGAGAATGCGCACCTTGAAGTCGGCGAGCTCGAGGTCGACGATCTCGTTCTGATACTTGCCGAGATCCTTGCGCAGCGCGATGTCGAGCGCGTTGACCGGGCCGTGGCCTTCGGCCACCGACATCTTCTCCTCGCCGTCGACCATCACCTTCACGATCGCTTCGGACACGGTCTTCAGGTTGCCGTTGGCATCGAAGCGGCGCTCGACCATGCAGCGGAACGAGGTGACGTTGAAGAACTCCGGCAGGCCGTGCAGCGTCTTGCGGGCCAAGAGCTCGAAGGAGGCGTCGGCGCCCTCATAGGCGTAGCCTTCGGCCTCGCGCTCCTTGACGATGGCGATGAGCGCGTCGAGCCGGCTGTCGTCCTTCGGCACGTCGATGCCGCGCCGCTTCAATTCGGCGAGGAAATTGGCCTTGCCGCCCTGGTCGGAGACCATGACACGGCGGCGGTTGCCCACGGCTTCCGGCGGCACATGCTCGTAAGTCGCCGGCTCTTTGGCCAGCGCCGAGGCATGGATACCCGCCTTGGTGGCGAAGGCGGATGAGCCGACATAGGGCGCCTGAGCTTCCGGCGCGCGGTTGAGCAATTCGTCGAAAGCGCGGGAGAGCCGCGAAATGCCGGTCAGTGCTTCGGCCGAAATGCCTGTCTCGAAGCAATCGGCGAAGGCCGGCTTGAGCGCGAGCGTCGGGATGATTGTGACCAGATTGGCGTTGCCGCAGCGCTCGCCGATGCCGTTCAGCGTGCCCTGGATCTGGCGCACACCGGCCTCGACGGCGGCAAGGGAATTCGCCACCGCCTGGCCGGTGTCATCATGGGCATGAATGCCGAGATGGTCGCCAGGGATGCCGCCCGCGATCACCTTCTCGACGATGGCCCGCACTTCCGAAGGCTGCGTGCCGCCATTGGTGTCGCATAGCACCACCCAGCGCGCCCCGGCATCATAGGCAGTCTTGGCGCAGGCCAGCGCGTAAGCCGGATTGGCCTTGAAGCCGTCGAAGAAATGCTCGCAGTCGACCATCGCCTCCTTGCCGGCGGCGACCGCCGCCTGGACCGAGACCTTTATCGACTCAAGGTTCTCCTCGTTGGTGCAGCCGAGCGCCACGCGCACGTGATAGTCCCAGCTCTTGGCGACGAAGCAGATCGCGTCCGACTTCGATTGCACCAGCGCCGCCAGCCCCGGATCGTTGGAGGCCGAAACCCCTGCCCGCTTGGTCATGCCGAAGGCGACGAATTTCGCGCTTTCCGTGCGCTTCTGATGGAAGAAGGCGGTGTCGGTCGGGTTGGCGCCGGGATACCCGCCCTCGACATAGTCGATGCCGAATTCGTCAAGCAGCTTGGCGATCGCGATCTTGTCCTCGACGGAAAAGTCGATGCCCGGCGTCTGCTGGCCGTCGCGCAGCGTGGTGTCGAAGAGGTAGAGGCGTTGCTTCATCATGGCTGTAGCTCGAAAAGTCGCGATCCTTCGCGCCGGGGGCGCCGTAGAGCACAAACCTGCATGGTTATTTGCCGGCGTATTTATCCGTCGCCCGAATCAGCCGGTCCAGAATCCCCGGCTCCGAATACGAGTGGCCGGCGCCTTCGATGAGGTGGAAATCCGCCTTCGGCCAGGCCTTGTGCAGGGCCCAGGCATAGCGCGCCGGGCACGGCATGTCGTAGCGGCCGTGGACGATGGTGCCGGGGATGTCCTTCAGCTTCCAGGCATCGCGCAGCAGCTGTCCTTCTTCCAGCCAGCCGGCATGGACGAAATAGTGGTTCTCGATGCGGGCGAAGGCGATGGCATAGTCGTCCTGGCCGAAAGGCGTGCTGGTTTCCGGCTCCGGCAAAAGCGTGATCGTCTCGCCTTCCCACAGACTCCAGGCAAGCGCCGCCTCGACCTTCGCCTTGCGGTCGGTGCCCACCAGCCGCTTGCGGTAGGCCGCCATCATGTCGCCGCGCTCGGCCTCGGGGATCGGCGCCAAAAAACGTTCCCACTTGTCGGGAAACATCTCGGAGACGCCGAACTGATAGTACCATTCGAGCTCGGCGCGGGTGAGCGTATAGATGCCGCGCACGACGAGCTCGCTGACGCGCTCGGGATGCGTTTCGGCATAGGCCAGCGCCAGCGTCGAGCCCCACGAGCCGCCGAACACCAGCCATTTGTCGAAGCCCGCCATCTCGCGCAGGCGTTCGATGTCGGCGACGAGATGCCAGGTGGTGTTGGCTTCCAACGAGGCGTTGGGCGTCGACTTGCCGCAGCCGCGCTGGTCGAACAGGATGACGTCGTAGAGTTTCGGGTCGAACAGCCGCCGGTGTTTCGGCGAGATCGTGCCTCCGGGGCCGCCATGCAGGAACACGGCTGGCTTGGCGCCTTTGGTGCCGCAGCGCTCCCAATAGATGGTGTGGCCATCACCGACATCGAGCATGCCTGTTTCGAACGGCTCGATCTCGAGATAGAGCGTGCGCAAGGAGCTGCTGTGGATCGTCATAGTTTCAGTCCCTGCTGCGGCCAGTTGGCCGTCTCGTGATCGGGATGCTGGAAGGAGATGATCTGCTCCTGCCGTCGATAGTAGTCGGGGTCGTCGTGGACCGGCGCCTCGAAGATCTTCTCCACCCAGGGCAGCCGCACCGCGTAGTTGACCTGGATCTGCGGCGCCAAGTCCGAACGATCGTCGAAGGCACCGATGGCGATCTCCAGCCCGCCCGGCTGGCGGTAGGTGAGCGGCGTGCCGCAGCGGCGGCAGAAGCCGCGATCGATGTTGACCGAGGACTGGAAATAGCTCGGCTCCTCATGGGTCCATTCGACGCCATCCTTCGGCACCGTCACCAGGGCGCCGAAGAAATTGCCGAACTGTTTCTGGCACATGCGGCAATGGCAGATGGACGGGCGCCCGAGCTTGCCGTGGACGCGGAAGCGCACGGCGCCGCACTGGCAGCCGCCGGTTCGAATTTCATCGGTCATGGTTTTTCCTCCGGCGGCCATTGGTCCGTGTCGTGATCGGGATGTTGATAGGAGACGAGCTCGGCGAGATAAGGCGCCGACGAAATATCGCCCATCGTCTCCTCGGAGGGCAGTTTCGAAACGCCGTCGACATAGGGAAGCTTCGCTTCGACGCCCCACTGGATGGTTGGCGCGATGCCGGCCGGGTCGTCGAAGGCGGCGATCGCCAGCGCCACGCCGTCCGGCGCCTCGAAGGTCAGCGGCGTGCCGCATTCGGCGCAGAAGCCGCGCCATGCCGCGCTGGACGAGCGGAAGCGCTTCGGCTCGCCGCGCGTCCAGTCGAGCCTGGCGCCGCGCACCGAGACCAGCGGCAGATAGAAATTGCCGCTCGCCTTCTGGCACATGCGGCAATGGCAGACCGAGGCATCGCCCAGCGCGCCCTCAACGCGGAAACGTACGGCGCCGCACTGGCACCCGCCCGTATAGACCGGCCGGTTATCAAGGCTCATCGATCCCTCCCATCGAGCTCACTCCGGATCATGGCAGACCGCCTCGACATTGTTGCCGTCGGGATCGAAGACGAAGGCGCCGTAATAATTGGGGTGGTAATGCGGACGCAGCCCCGGCCCGCCATTGTCCTTGCCGCCGGCCGCAAGGGCCGCGGCATGGAAGGCGTCGACCTCGGCGCGGCTGCGCGCGGTGAAGGCGACATGCTGATGGTCCTTCGGCTTCTCCTTGCCCGCGCTCAGCCAGAACACCGGCCGGTCGCGGCCATAGCCGCCGACCTTGGCGCCGCCGGTATATTCCTCCGGCACCATGTAGAGCAGCGAAGCGCCAAGCGGCGCCATCGCCTTGTCGTAGAACGCCTTGGACTTTTCGAAATCGGAAACGCTGATGCCGAGATGATCGATCATGGAACGAGCTCCTGCGTTGCGGTCTCCGGCACTTCGGCGCCGGCCAGGCCGGCCGCAATGACGATGTGCTGGCAGACATTGTCGATATCGCGGATCACGTCGTCGTTCCAGAAGCGCAGCATGGTCCAGCCGCTTGCAGCTAGATAGCCACTTCTTGCCTCGTCACGGTTTAAGTGTTCCGCATCGCCATGCTGGCTGCCATCGACCTCGACTATGCGATGGGCCGAGCACGCGAAATCAACGATATAAGGTCCGATCGGCACCTGCCGCCGGAAGCTCATGCCCATCAAGCGGTGGGCACGCAACTCGTTCCAAAGTTTCAGCTCGGCATCCGTCATGGCACGCCGCATGGACTTGGCGTTATTGCGCTGACGGGATGGAACGAGGTCGTGGCCCATAGCTACACGCCCTCACGTTTGCGATTAACGAAATCGCACGCCCGAGCTAATCTCCCCCGCAAGGGGGGAGATTGGACGTCACCGGCGCCTCCGCCAGTCCTGAAACGATCCCCTGCGCCACCCTCACCGCTTGATCTCCCAGGTCGTCACGCGCTGGCCGGTGACCGGATCCTTGCCGTCCTTGAGCTGAACGCCTTGCGCCAGAAGCTCGTCGCGGATGCGGTCGGCCTCAGCCCAATTCTTGTCGGCGATGAACTTCAGGCGCCTGGCGATCGCCTCAGCGGTCACGGTTTCGTCCACCTTCGCTGCGCCGACATCGAAACCCAGAAAGACAAGCGCCGCTTTCAGCGAAGCCGCGGCGGCGTTCTCGCCGGCGCCAGTGAACTCCACCGCCTCGCCGGCAAGCTGTGTCAATCGCTGGAAGGCAGCGTAGGTGGCGAGGTCGTCGGACAGCGCTTCCAGCACGTCTGCCGGCTGGTCCCTCGCCGCCGCGGGCGCAAGGTCGGCCGCTCGCTTCCATTTGCGCAGCGTGTTTTCCGCCTCCTCCAACTTGCGCACGGAAAAGTCGATCGGCTCGCGGTAATGCGTCATCAGCATCGCCTGCCGCAGCACTTCGCCCGGCCATTTCCTGCCGCCGAAAGTCTCGGTCTCCAAGAGCTCATGGATCGAATAGAAATTGCCGAGGCTCTTCGACATTTTCTGGCCCTCGACCTGAAGGAAGCCGTTGTGCATCCAGACATTCGCCATGACTTTGGTGCCGTGGGCGCAGCGCGACTGGGCGATCTCGTTCTCGTGATGCGGGAAGATCAGGTCGAGGCCGCCGCCATGGATGTCGAAGATCTCGCCGAGATAGGCGGCCGACATGGCCGAGCATTCGATGTGCCAGCCCGGACGGCCCCTGCCCCAAGGGCTTTCCCAGCCGGGCTCTTCCGGCGTCGAGAGTTTCCATAAAACGAAATCGCCGGGGTTCTTCTTGTGGGCGTCGACCGCGATGCGGGCGCCGGCCTGCTGCTCGTCGAGATTGCGCTTCGAAAGCTCGCCATAATCGGGCATCGAGGCGGTGTCGAAGAGCACCTCGCCGCCGGCGACATAGGCGTGGCCGCGCTCGATCAGCTGCGCGATCAGCGACAGCATGTCGGCCTTGCCGTCGGCGCGGGGCGCGACGAACTCGGTCGCCCGCGGCTCGTAGGTCGGCTCCAGGCAGCCGAGTGCTGCGACATCCTTGTGGTACTGGTCGGCGGTCTTTTCGGTGACGCGCCGGATCGCGTCGTTCAGCGAAAGCTTCCCGGCTTCGATCTCGGCGCCGAAATCGCGCAGGGCGCGCGCATTTATCTTGTCGTCGACATCCGTGATGTTGCGCACATACGTGACGTGCTTTTCGCCATAGAGTTGGCGCAGCAAACGGAACAGCACGTCGAAGACGATCGCCGGCCGCGCGTTGCCGATATGGGCAAAGTCGTAGACCGTCGGGCCGCAAACATACATGCGCACGTTTTGCGGATCGATCGGAACGAAACGCTCCTTCGCCCGCGTCAGCGTGTTGTAAAGGCTGAGGCCCTTCGATGCGTCAGACATGCGTGCTCTTCCGATCCCTTATGTTGGACGGAGCCTCCCCGCGCGCGGGCGCAAATCGGGCTCCAGCCTGCTGGCCGGGGCGTTTGTCCAATCTAGGGGAAGATAAGGCGAAAACGTCCGGACCAGCGCGAGGCTAGCCAATAATGCAAATGCCACAAATGGCGAAAGACGTTTTCATGCCCGGCTTTATCGCGTCCGCAGGTGTTGCCGTCAAGTCGCTCAACTCGGGAAAGCTGTCGTTCCATCACAGGTAAAAACGGGCCGAAACATTTTATTAAGCATCTCGGCACAGTGATGAAACATTATCGGACTAGACCGCCAAACGTCACGATTTGGTCCGAATCGACCACCAAACCCAGACACGAAAACGTTACCAGGGAAGAGAACAATGCCTCGAAGTAAGCAAGAACAAAGCCGACCGGCGCAGCAGCCGCTCGCCAGCCACTACCGCGCGATCGGCCCTGCGGCCATCGTCGCAGCCCTTCTTCACACCGCGAAGAAGAAGAAGCCGGCGCAGAAGATCATCTCGCCGCGCGCCGCTTGAAACGGCAGGACCGGCGCAGTCTCCGATGATCGGGGTGCCGGCAATGAGGGCGACGCCAATGCTCGCCCTGGAGATGGAAGGCCTCCGCTAGCAGCCTTCGCTAAAACAGGGTCATCTGGTTTTCGTCCGCGCCGGGTTTCTGGCGCCTGACCCTGTCGGGGTGAGGCCCGACCATGCCCCTCTCCTGAATCTCCGGCCCGGTGTTGGCGACCTTGTTGACGAGCTCGGAAACCGGAATCGCCTCGAAGAAATCGGGCTCGGCGGGCTTGAGGAGGTCGAGCACGTCGCGCGGCTCCTGCGTGCGGCAATCCAACCAGCGGGCGAAATCGCGTTCCTCGATCACCACCGGTACGCGGTCGTGGATATGGGCGGTGCCGGCGTTGGCCCGCGTGGTGAGGATCGCGCCGGTGTCCATCTCGGAACCGCCCGGCTCGGCATAGGTCTCGATCAGACCGGCGAAGGCGATCACCCCGCCTCGGCGCGGCCGGATCCAGTAGGGCTGGCCCTTGGCGCTCCCCGATTGCTGCCATTCATAAAAGCCGGATGCCGGCACGAGCGTGCGACGATGCCGCATGGCGGTCTTGAACGATGCCTTTTGCAGCACGCCTTCCGAGCGCGCGTTGAAGAGCAGCGGAAATTCCTTCGTATCCTTGACCCAAGTTGGGATCAGGCCCCAGCGCACTAGCATCGCCTGGCGGTCAGGCAGGTTGGAGCCTGGCGCTCTTGGCGGACCGGCGAACGCCATCAGCACCGGCTGCGTCGGAGCGATATTGTAGCGGGCCGGAAACGCCTCCAGCTCCGCCAGGCCAAGAATGGCGGCGGTCTGGTCCGGCGAGGCGGTCAGGGCAAAGCGTCCGCACATGGATTGGCTCTTCGGTCGGGATCGCCATGAAAGTGGCGATGGAACCGCCGCGCCGCAACCGCTAAAGCTGTCCGGTCCACAACCAAGCCGGCAGCCGGCGCGATTCGCAACGCATGAACAAGGTTCGCAAGATTATCCCGGCAGTCTCCGTCGCCGTCGTGCGCGGCAAGACGGTGCTGCTTGTCAAGCGGGCGCGGCCGCCTTCGCAAGGGCTCTACGCGTATCCCGGCGGCAAGGTCGAGCCGGGCGAGACGCTGGCGCAAGCCGCGGCGCGCGAACTCAAGGAGGAAACGGGGCTCCAGGCGAAGGATTACCGCCCGCTGCGCGACATCCATATCGACGGCCGCGCTGAGCACCACGCGGTCGACTATTTGCTGACGGTGTTCGGCGCGGCCTATGTCGGCGGCGAGCCGGCAGCGAGCGATGACGCTGAGACGGCGGCGTTCTACACGCTGGCGGAAATGGCGGCGATGCCGCTGGCGGGCGATGTGTTTGAAGTTGCCGAGGAGTTGCTTGGTCCTGCGCAAGCCGCCGAGCGGTGACCCCAGAATGGCCTTGCGGGCGACAAAATGTTTCGCCACAAAGCCTTGCTCTTCCATCGCAAGGCCATGATGACCCGCGCCTCCCCCTTTCTCGCCGCAAGCCTCGCTATCAGCATGGCCGTCACGGTGCAGCCGGCATCGGCGGCCGAGGCGCCGTTCGAGCCCGGGCTGATGCGCCTCGCCGAGGTGCTGGGTTCGCTGCATTTCCTGCGCAACCTCTGCGGCGAGAAAGGCGACCAGTGGCGGCTGGAGATGGAAAAGCTGCTCGAGTCGGAAAATCCCGATCCCAACCGGCGCGCCCGCTTCATCGCCTCCTTCAATCGCGGCTACCGCTCCTTCAGCGGCACCTACACGCAGTGCACGCCTTCGGCCACCGAGGCCATTGCCCGCTACATGAAGGAAGGCGAGACGCTGTCGCGCGATATCGCTTCCCGCTACGGGAATTGAGGACCGGCATCGATCGCGACTATCCACCGACAAATCGCTCCAATGTGGCCGGCCTCATTGTATCAGGCTGCGCCTTGGTGCAATCATCTGTTGCGCTTGTGCAACAATGTTAATGAAACGTTAGTGGACAAATGCGGAATTAACTCAAACTGAAGGTTTTAATGCCGCAAGCTGGTCTAATCGGCTAAGCTCGGTCGGAATTGATCGCAGCCTTGCTCGATATGTAGATTGCGACTGCAGAAATGTCGTATTTACAAGCACTTGTACGAGCAGCGCATGAACTGGCAAGTCAAGCCCGGTGCCTTGCCGGACCGACGCTTGAAAAGGTGGACATCGCAATGGAACATGGCGTCAGCGACATCGACGCGTTGGTCAGGGAAGAAAAGCGCCTGACCGCCGTGGAGAGCCACAGTGAAGCCTGGGCGGAAGGATTGTCGGCCGGCATCGAGCCCGAAATCATCGCCGAGGCTGCGCTGGAAACCGCCTTCGGCGAGATGCTGCGCGCCAATGGTGAGACCTCAGCGCTGGCCCTGCTCGACCGCATGCGCGAAAAGGTGATCTCCGGCGCGTTCGAGCCGGAACGGCTCAGGCACTAGCCCGCCCGCTTTGGCTGCTTTTGACGGCGACGCGCCGTTTGGGCATCATACCCGCCGCCTAGCCATTAGTTTTTCGCAATTCCGGACGGAAACCATTGCACAGTTTTCTGGAATTGCCCTAGCGAGCCCGGAACCATGGAGAGGCAAGGGGTGAGATTTTCGTTGGCAGGCAGGCCGCGCGGGCTGGCCCTCGGCATCTGGATCTCTGCTTCCTGCGCCGGGCCATTGGCAATCTGCCTCGCCAGCACGCCTTGCTATGCGCTAAGCGAGATCCAACGCGAGGAGTTGCCTTCGCCGGTCACTCCGTCCACCAGTGACGAAACGACCGCTCCGGGGACCACCGTGCCAATGCCGGCCGCGCCCGGCACCAAACCCTCCGACAACAGCCAGCCGGCCGACGAGACGGACAAGAGCGCGCCCGAAGCGCCAACCGGCAGCGGCGGCATCACCAGCCCGCGCTCCGACCCGGATTCGCCGCCGCCGCCCGTCGTCTACGACCTCGACAAGCTTCCCGAGCCGGTCAAACGCATGCACGGCCTGATCATCGAGGCCTGCAAGAGCGGCGATATCGAGAAACTTCGGCCGCTGATCGGCTCGGGCGAATCCATGACGCAGCTATCGCTCGGCGACATCGAGGGCGACCCGGTCGCTTTCCTCAAGGGACTCTCCGGCGACGGCGACGGCCAAGAGATTCTCGCCATTTTGGAAGAGGTGCTCAGCGCCGGCTATGTCCATGTCGACACCGGCACGCCGCAGGAGCTCTATGTCTGGCCGTATTTCTTCGCGCTGCCGCTCGACAAGCTGGATCCCAGGCAGCGCGTCGAGCTGTTCAAGCTCGTCACCGCAAGCGACTATGACGACATGAAGCAGTTCGGCGCCTATATCTTCTATCGCGTCGGCATCACGCCCGCCGGCCAGTGGCTGTTCTTCGTCGCCGGGGATTGAGCCAGAAGCTCATCCCTTGCCAATTTTGGTCTGCGGCCATATGCGGTTTGCCTCCTCTCGCAGAGCCGGAATCGCATCGGCTCCCACCGTCGGCATTTGCAAGAAGAAAATCGACCAGGGCAAGTTCTCGCAGCTGCAGGCACTCATAATGCAGGGCGCGCTTAAGAAATCCAACGTGGCCTAAGCCGCCAGCGCCTCGGAAAACTCCACCGCCCTGCCCTGGCCGGGCGTGACGATCTCGCCGTCCCAAATTACCCGGTTGCCGCGCACGATGGTGCCGACCGGCCAGCCGGTGACCTCTTTGCCGTCATAGGGCGTCCAGCCCGCCTTGGAGCCAGCCTGCGCGTTGGTGATGGTCTCGCGGCGCTTCAGGTCTACGACGGTGAAATCGGCGTCGTAGCCGGCGGCGATGCGGCCCTTTCCCGCCATGCCGAAGATGCGCTGCGGACCGTGACTGGAGAGATCGACGAAACGCTGCAAAGTGAGCCGGCCGGCGTTGACATGGTCGAGCATGATCGGCACCAGCGTCTGCACGCCCGTCATGCCCGAAGGCGAGGCAGGATAAGGCTTGGCCTTCTCGGCCAGCGTGTGGGGCGCGTGGTCGGACCCCAGCACATCGACGATCCCTTGCGCAATGCCGTGCCAGACGGCGTCGCGGTGGCGCGCCGCGCGCACCGGCGGGTTCATCTGGATCAGCGTGCCGAGCCGCGCATAGTCGTCAGCTGAGAGCGTCAGGTGATGCGGCGTCGCCTCGCATGTAGCGACGTCCTTATGCTGCTCGAGGAAAACGATCTCCTCGGCCGTCGAGATGTGCAGCACATGGATGCGCGCGCGCGTCTGTCTCGCGATGCGCACCAGGCGCTCGGTGCAGCGCAGCGCCGCGATCTCGTCGCGCCAGACAGGATGCGACGAGGGATCGCCCTCGACGCGCAGACCGAGCCGCTCGCGCAGACGGAACTCGTCCTCGGAGTGGAAAGCGGCGCGGCGGCGGGTGTTGCGCAGGATGGAGGCGACGCCTTCGTCGTCCTCGACCAGCAGGTCGCCGGTGGACGAGCCCATGAAGACTTTTATGCCGGCAGCTCCTGGCAGCCGCTCGAGCTCGCCGACATCGCCGGCATTGTCGCGCGTGCCGCCAACCCAGAAAGCGAAGTCGCAATGCATGCGGCCGGTGGCGCGCCGCACCTTGTCGGCAAGGGCCGCCTCGCTGGTGGTCAGCGGATTGGTGTTGGGCATCTCGAAGACCGCGGTGACGCCGCCCAAAACCGCGGCGCGAGACCCGGTTTCCAGATCTTCCTTGTGCTCCAGTCCCGGCTCGCGGAAATGCACCTGGCTGTCGACGACGCCGGGCAGGATGTGCAGGCCCGTGCAATCGATCGTCTCGCCGGCCGACGCTTGGCCGAGATCCCCTATCGCGGCAATACGCCCGGCCTTCACGCCGACATCGCGCCGGCCTTCACCGTCATGGTTGACTACCGTGCCGCCTGTCAGGATGAGGTCGAAGGTGGTTGCCATGGACTGGTCCAATCTCTTGCGGGGGGAGTGTGGCCGGCTTACGTAATGACCATCATTTTTGCAAGATCAGGCCGACTTCACGCCCATGCCCTTTGCCCTGCTGAAAGACCGCGCGCTCATTTCCGTGTCAGGCCAGGATGCCGAACATTTTTTGCAAAACATCCTCACCACCGATCTCGATGCGCTTGGCGCCGGCGAGGCAAAGCCCGGCGCGCTGCTTTCGCCGCAAGGCAAGATCCTGTTCGATTTTCTCATCTCTCGCGCCGGCGAGAACGGCTTCCGGCTGGAATGCCGGACCGACATAGCCGATGACTTCGTGCGCCGGCTGATGCTTTACCGGCTGAGGGCAAAGGCCGAGATTGCCAAGCAGGATCAGGCGCTTGTCACGGTTGCATGGGGCGATGATTCAACCGCCTCACTTGCCAATTCAACTTCCCTCGCCGACACGCGCTTCCGCGAGGTGGAGGTCAGGCGCACATATGAGGGCGCAGTTCAGGACAGCGGCGATGCCGGCGCATGGCAGGCCCTGCGTATCGCCAACGGCATCGCCGAAAGCGGCAGCGACTACCAGCTCGGTGACGCTTTCCCACATGACGTTCTGCTCGACGAGACCGGCGGCGTCGGCTTCAAGAAAGGTTGCTATGTCGGCCAGGAAGTCGTCTCGCGCATGCAGCATCGCGGCACCGCGCGACGCCGCGTGCTGGTCGCCACAGCCGGGGGTTCCCTGCCTGCGACCGGTACCGAGCTCACCGTCGCCGGCCGGCCGGTCGGCACGCTGGGTTCGGTAAGCGGCGGACGCGGCCTCGCCATCGCCCGCATCGACCGCGTCAAGGCAGCGCTCGATGCCCGCGACCCGATCATGGCCGGCGACGTCCCGGTGACGCTCGCCATCCCGGGCTGGGCGAAATTCTCCTTCCCGCAAGACACCGTCAGCGCGGAGGAGGCCTGATGGCGGCCGACAGGGCGGGAGCGCCGCCGCGCGCCTGGCAGCGCATGCTGTCCGGCCGGCGGCTCGACCTGCTCGACCCCTCGCCGCTCGACATCGAGATCGCCGACATCGCGCATGGCCTCGCCCGCGTCGCCCGCTGGAACGGCCAGACCAGCGGCGAGCACGCCTTTTCGGTGGCTCAGCATTCGCTGCTGGTCGAGGCACTCTATGGTGAGCTGGTGCCGGCCGCCTCCGCCGAGGCGCGGCTCGCGGCGCTGCTGCACGACGCGCCCGAATATGTCATCGGCGACATGATCTCCCCCTTCAAATCGGTGATGGGCGGCTCCTACAAGGACTGCGAGCTCAGGCTGCAGCGCGCCATCCATCAACGTTTCTCGCTGCCGGCCGAGCTCGGTTCCACCTTGCGCAAGGACATCAAGCGCGCCGACCAGATCGCCGCCTATTACGAAGCGACGCTGCTTGCCGGCTTCTCGACCGCGGAGGCGACGGAGTATTTCGGCCGGCCGCGCAGCTTTTCCGCCGACCATTTCGACTTCACTCCACGCTCGGTGACCTGGGCGCAGGCGGCATTTCTGAAACGATTCGCGGCGCTGGAAGCTAAACGCCAGCCTTTTCTCGCTGCCAATTCCGTCAAATAAAAGAACGCTAAATTAACCGGCGGCCACGACAGTAAACTGTTCAGTCACGGTCGGCAGGCGCGCTCATGCCCGTTGCTCATGTCAAGGCTGGTTCGGCCGCAGTCAGGCGGAAGGCAACCGGTATTGGCCCGGTTCGACGAATAGCGGAGGAACTTCGCGCACAAAACGAGCGCTTTTCGGCCGCCGTCGAGAACATGTCGCATGGCCTGTGCATGTTCGACGCCGACGAGCGCATGATCATCTGCAACCGAAACTACATCGACCTCTTCCGCCTCGACGCCAAAGTCACGAAGCCCGGCATTCGCTTCTTCGACATCTTGCAGCACAGCGTCGAAATCGGCATCGCCTCGCAAACCGCCGAGCAGCTCTACGCCGTCCGCAAACCCTATATCGACGGCGCCAAGCCCTCGACTTATGAGGAGACGCTGGCGGACGGGCGCATCATCGTCATCTCGCATCGGCCGCTGGCCTCCGGCGGCTGGGTGTCGATCTACGAGGACGTGACCGTGCAGCGGCGCTCCGAAGAGGAACTGAAGGAGCAGCATCGCCGCTTCGACGCCGCTTTGGCCAACATGTCGCAAGGCCTGCTGATGTATGACGCCGACGGCAAGATGATCGTGCGCAATCAGCGCTTTCTCGAGCTCTACAACGTCGCCGCGACAGATTTCCCTTTTGGAACGACACACCGCGACGCGCTCAAACGACTGCTGGAACTCGGCATCTACACCAAGATCGACGTCGACAGCGAAGTCACCAGGACCGAAGCCTGCCTGCGAGCAGGGAAAATGCAGTCGGCTTACCGCTATCTTGCCGACGGCAGGACTTTTCTGGTGGTTCGGCAGCCGATGAGCGGCGGCGGCTGGGTCGTGACCTTCGACGATGTTACCGAGCGTCGCCGCGCCGAAGAGCGCATGACGCATCTTGCGCATCACGACACGCTGACCAACCTGCCCAACCGCTCGATGTTCCGCGAGCGCCTGGACCAGGCATTGAGCGAGGCCAAAGCCGCGCCGGTGGCGATCTTCTCGCTCGACCTCGACCGCTTCAAGGCCGTCAACGATACGTTCGGGCATCCGGCCGGCGACTGGCTGCTGAAAAGGGTGGCCGAGCGCCTGCAACGCTGCCTGCGCAGCGACAAGGACGTGGTGGCGCGTTTCGGCGGCGACGAATTCGCCATCATTCAATCCAATATCAGAAACGCGGTCGACGCCGAAAAGCTGGCCAAGCGCATTATCGAGGTGATCGGCAAGCCTTATCGCGACAAGGGCCGCGAAATGCATGTCGGGGTGAGCCTCGGCATCGCGCTTTATCCCAGCGACGGGCAGGATGCGGATACGCTGCTCACCAATGCCGACATGGCGCTCTACCGGGGCAAGAGCGAGGGGCGCAACATCTACCGTTTCTTCGAGCCGGGCATGGATGCCATGGTGCGGGAGCGCCTGGCGCTCGAGGCCGACCTCGAAGCTGCACTCCCGAGGCGCGAGTTCGAACTGGATTTCCAGCCGATTCTCGACATCGCCTCCGGTGAGATCGTCGGCGCCGAAGCGCTGATGCGCTGGCGCTCGCCGTCGCGCGGGCTGGTGCCGCCGCAAGACTTCATCGCCGCGGCCGAAGAAACCGGGCTGATCGTGCAGCTCGGCGACTGGGCGCTGCGCAAGGCCTGCGGCGTGGCGGCGGGCTGGCCGCAGGACGTGCGCATGGCGGTCAACGTCTCGGCGGCCCAGATCAAGAGCGGCGGCTTCGCCCGCAGCGTGATTGCGGCGCTCGCCTTTTCCGGCCTGCCAGCAAGCCGGCTGGAACTCGAAATCACCGAAACGGTGATGATGGACGAGAGCGACAGCGTGCTGAGGACGCTCGGGCAATTGCGCGGGCTCGGCGTGCGCATCGCGCTCGACGATTTCGGCACCGGCTATTCTTCGCTCGGTTATCTGCGGCGCTTCCCGGTCGACAAGATCAAGATCGACCGCTCCTTCATCCACGATCTCGACAAGCGCGACACGGCGGCGATCGTGCGCACGGTTATCGGGCTCGGCGCCGAGCTCGGCATCACCGTCACCGCCGAAGGCGTCGAGGCCGAAGCGCAGCTCGACATGCTGCGCAAGGCCGGCTGCGGCGAGGCGCAAGGTTTTCTGATCGGCGCGCCGGCCAGGGCCTCGGAGATGAGCCGCCTGCTGCGCTCGCAGGAAAAGCTTCGCCGATCCGGTTGATGCCAGGCACCGGTCAGCGCAGCGTCTCGAAATATTTCTCGTGGAAGCTCACATAGCCGGGTTCTACCACTTTGAGATGCCGCGCGATCAGCCGATGAAAAGCCGGCAATTGATGGAACGGCACACCCGGATAGGCGTGGTGCTCGGCATGGTAGGGCATGTTCCAGGCGAGCTTGCGCACGAACCAGTTGGTCAGCGTCGTCCTGGTGTTTTCCAGCATATTGGCGACGAAGGGGCAGCGGCCATGCTCGGCCAGCAGATAAAGCCTGAGAAAGGGCTGCCCGAGCAGCGCCGGTACGAGCCAAACGTAGAGGAGCACGGTCGCCTCGAGCCAGATCGCAAGCGTCAGCACGACGAGGTAGAAGGCGATCATCGCCCGCGCCTCGGCCTGGACTTTCGGCAAGCCTTTCGGGGGCACATAGCTGTCCCCGCAGCGGCCGCTGGCATTTCTGTAGAGCGTCTTGAAATGACCCCACCACACCGGCAGGCCAGACACATGGACGATGTACTGTCGCAAGGTCTCGGGCTTCGGGAAAGCCAGCTCCGGATCGTTCTGCGGGTCCTGAGTGAAGCGATGATGGGCGAAATGGAAATAGCGGAACCAGTCGGCCGGCAGCGCGATCGCCAGGCTGCAGAGCCGCGCGACGGCATCGTTCAGCCACTGCGTTTCGAAGGCCGTCCTGTGCACGGTCTCATGCAGCAGCGTGAACAGGAACACGATCAGGATGCCCTGCGGCAGCATCAGAACCGGCCAGTACGGCACCTTGGCCGCGATCAGCGCGCCGAGAGCGACGATGGCGCCGAGATGAACGACGAATTGGATGATGCCCGGCAGATCGGACTTGCCGGTCAGCCGGCTGCGCTCCTCATTGGTCAGCGAGGCGATGACGTCGCGGTGGTCGATGGTGTGGTCGATGGCGCTCATGAGGCTACCGTACTGCAGAAAGAAAGCTTTCGAAAAACGAGGAATTCTGCAAAATAGATAAGCTCAGCTTATCTTTTCCGTCGCCATGGTCGCACTTCCCTCCCTGCGCGGACTTCAAGCCTTCGAGGCGGCGGCGCGCAGCGGCAGCTTTGCCGCAGCGGCGGAAGAGCTGTCGATTTCGGCGGCGGCGGTCAGCCAGCTCATCCGCACCGTGGAAGAACAGATGGGCCGCAAGTTGTTCCACCGCGTCAACCGGCGCGTCCTGCTCACCGAAGCCGGCGTCGAGATGTTGCCGAGGCTTACCATGGCCTTCCAGGAAATCGGCAGCGTCGCGCGGGATGTAGGCGGCGATGCGTTCCGGCCGAGGCTCGTCATCTCGGTGCCGCCTTCGATGGCGATGGGCTGGCTTTCCGAACGCCTCGCCGGCTTTGTCGCCAGCCACGGCGCCGCGGATATTTCGCTGAGAGGCGAGGACGACCCTGTGCCGTTCGACCATGAGATGGTCGACATCCGGCTATCCTACGGCCGGCACTATCGCGAGCATCCGACCGAGGAGATCGCCCGGGATGCGGTCTATCCCGTCTGCGCGCCCAGCCTTGCCGGCGCAGCCAAGCCGGAAACTCTCGCCGGCCTGCCGTTGATCCACACCGACTGGGGCCCGACCGGTGCTGCCTTTCCGTCCTGGCGCAACTGGCTCGAGGCGGGGGGCATCGCGCCGGGCCGGTCGGCCCAGCGCGGGCTTTCGGCCAACTCGTCGCGGGCCGCACTCGATCTCGCCATGTCGGGATTGGGCGTGGCGCTGGCGCAAGGCATCTACTGCGCCCGGGCGCTGGAAGACGGCAGGCTGGTCCGGCCGGTTGCCCGAGCGCTGGAATTGCGCCAGCCTTATTGCCTGACGATCCCTGAACGCAGCGCAAGGCGCGATGTGGTGGCGGCGTTTCGCGAGTGGCTGATCGCGGAATGCGTGCGCGCGGTCAGGTCGCCGGCGCTCGGTGCCTAGCAGTCAGAGATGCCCGGCCAGGGCCGCGACCATGTCCTTGCTGGTGGCTACCGGAACGATCTCGAACTCCACCAGATCGGCCCATTCGATGACCCAACGCTGCAGCAGCGTGACGTCATCGGCCTCGACAAGCAGGAAGCAGCGGCTCATGTCGCCTGCGATCCAGCTATGGTGAACGACAAGCGCGTCCGGTTTCAGCCGGCCCCGATTGCGGAACCGCCGGTAGATTTCCTTGCGGTCGCAGCCGCGAAAATCCTCGACAACGAAAAACAGCATCTTGCCCCCATTCAGTTGATTGTCTTAGCCGGATTCAGCGACGCCAGGCGATCCCGTCCGGATGCAAAATGCTTTAGCGACCAGTGCGCTCCAGCCGCTCCAGGAACCATTGCGTAAGCCGCACCCAGAGCTCGTCCTTCTCGCCGGAATCCTCCCAGCCATGGTCGAGATTGGGGTTATCGTTGACCTCGATGACGAAGACGCCGTCCTTGGTTTCCTTGAGGTCGACGCCGTAGAGCCCGTCGCCGATGCAGCGCGCCGCCTTGACCGCCGTCTCGACCACGTGCGGCGGCGTCTGCTTCAGCGTGAAGGTCTTGATGCCGCCCTGATCGGGCTTGCCGTTGGCCTTGTGGTTGACGATCTGCCAGTGTTTTTTGGCCATCAGGTAATGCACGGCAAACAGCGGTTGGCCGCCGAGCACGCCGACGCGCCAATCATATTCGGTGGGGATGAATTTCTGCGCGATGAGGAGGTCGGAATCCTCCAGCCACTCGGTCGCCAGCTTTGTCAGATCGGCAAGGTTCTCGCATTTCTTGACCCCGCGCGAGAAGGATGAGTCCGGGATTTTCAGCACCAGCGGAAAGCCCAGCGTCTGGGCGGCGAGCTCCAGATCGGAGGTGCCGGCAATCATCACCGTCGGCGGTACCGGCACCTTGTTGTAGGTCATCAGCTCGTTGAGATAGACCTTGTTGGTGCAGCGGATCATCGACAGCGGGTCGTCGATCACCGGCATGCCCTCCTGCTGGGCGCGGCGCGCGAAGCGGTAGGTGTGGTTGGAGATGGATGTCGTCTCGCGGATGAACAGCGCGTCGTAATTGGCGAGCTTGGCCAAATCCTTCCTGGTGATCGGCTCGACCTCGACGCCCATCTTCTCCGCGATCCTCGCCCAGTAGCGCAGGGACGAAATCTCCGAAGGCGGCAATTCCTCATGCGGATCGACGAGCGTCGCGAACGTGTAGCGCGCCGGCGTGCGCCCCTTGGTGTCGCGCCACTCGCGGTTGGTGTAGGTCTCCAGGCATTGCAGGAAGACTTCTTCTTGCTCCTCGCTCATGCGCGCGAGCGGCAGGAAGCCGATCTTGCGGATCGAAGCCCATTCGGCGCTGTCCTTGATGTGGACCTCGAGCGCCGGCGCGCGAAACCAGTCGAACAAGAGCTTGGTGAACCGGTCCCAAACTTTCGAGGGCCCGATGCCAAAAAAGACTGCGACCTTCGTCGGAAAGGTTCCGTCGAGATCCTTGCGGCATTTGTTGAGAGCGAGCTCGAGTTCCGGCAACGCATGCTCATAGAGCTTGCGCTCCGACAGATCGATCATGGTCTCGACGGTCGGAATCACTTTGTGGCCGCGCGATCCGGCGAGCAGCGAGGCATAATAGCCGCGGCTCTGATAGCCGTAGTTGTTCGAAAGGTTGATCACCTTCGGCCGCTGGCCGCGAAACAGCGCCGGATGCGCGAGATAGTCGCGGTTGGTGATGATCTTGTGCGGCGTCGCCACCTGGTCGAGATCGTTCTGCCTGCCTGTTAGGATGACCCAGGTCATTGTGTCAGCGTTTTCCCAGGTTGATGGCGGCGCGCAACCCGTCGCGGCCGAACTGAGCCATGTTCATGAAGATGCCATAGGGCACGGGAATGTTGGCGGCGTCGAGGATGGTTTCCTGCCTTTCGTCTTCGACCCAAGGATCGTGGATGAGGATATGGTCGCCGTCGTCGCCGATGGCCAGCACCCAATGCGGCACCTTCTTGCCGAACATCAGGAAGCCGCTGATCAGCACCAGCACCAGCTTGCCCTCGGCAAGGGCGGCGCGGATGTCGTCGATGCCGAACGGACGGTAATTCACCGGGATGCCGTAAAGTTCCGCGCGCCGGCGGAAGTCGACCTGGGCGAGCTCCATCACCCGGCGCTTGTCCTCGCTGCGCACCGACTGCAGGAACAGCGCGCCGTGAAAGGATACGAAGATCTCGGCGGCAAGCCCGCTTTCATAGCCGGCAACCGCCAGGCCGAAAGGCTCGCAGCCGCCCGGCCCCGACATCATGAATACCGTGGTCGCCTCGCGCCACAGGCGTATTTCCATGACCGGATCGGGCACGAAGCCGGAATCGAAATTGGCCATTGCCATCATCAGGCAGCACGGACCGCAGGTGAACTCGCAGGTCTGCTGGTAAAACGGCACCCCGGTGCTGGTCGGGACATCGCCGCGCAGCGTCTTTTCGTAACGGAGCGCAGTGGCGCCGTCCTCGTAATAGTCGGGCTCGCGGCCGATCTTTCGGTAGCCTGCCTGCTCGTAGATGCCGATGGCGCGCTGATTGTCCTCGCGAACCTCGAGCCGCAGCATCATGCGATCGTGTTCATAAGCCGCCTCTTCGGCCGCGGCCAGCAATTGGCGGCCGATGCCGAGATTGCCGAAGAAGGGACCGACGGCGATGGAATAGAGCCGGGCCACGCCGCTGCCCTTGCGAAACAAGACCACCGCGTAGCCGGCGACATGGCCGTCATTCTCAGCCACCAGCATCTCGGCGGTCTCATGCTCTATCAACTGGCGAAAGGAGCGGCGCGACAGGCGATCGCTTGAGAAGACAGCCTTCTCGATGGCGGCGAGGTCATCGACGTCCGACGCGCGGGCCTTGCGGATCTCGGCAGGCATGCGGGGTTTGGGAGAACCTCGATTGGATTAAAGGAAACGGCCCCGGTCAAAAGCAGCACCCCGGCCGAAGCGCCGGTCTTCATCAAGCGCTATCGCTCCTTGATTAGGGCCGAATTGTGACAGGTTCCGCGGCGGCAGAAAAGCACCACGGCTTTGAATTGAACCACTAATTCGAAACAGCGTAGGCCGTTGAAAATAGCCGCCTCCTCAGCTCGAAATACCGGCCAGAAGCTGGCCATAGGCGCTCTTGGCGACCTCCGACAGACGCTCCGGCGGTAATGTGCCGACGACGGCGCAGCCATAGCCCTTGTCCAGCCAATACACCGCTTCCGGACCGTCAGCCTCGGCCGTATAGGTTCCCTTGGTGGTCTGCGATGATTCGGCGGTGACGAAGAGCGAGATGCGCTCGCCCTTGGCGTCCTCGTAAAGCAACATCGCGGCCTTGCCACGCTCGCCCGCCGGCAACAGCCGGCCGCCGACGAGTGCGAAGCCCTCGGCCGCGAGATCGGGCGCCACCAGCTTCAGCCCTACCCGGTTGGACAGCCAGGTCTGCAGATGGTCCTTGTCGCTTGCCGGCACCTCGACCGCGTGACGCTTCTCGACGGCGTAGATGAGATGGGCGGAAATCGCCTGCTCCGCGAGTTGGTCGTCGCTCTCACCGCTGCGGCCAATGCCGTCGATGCCGGCGAGATATCCACCGAACCCGCCGACCATCAGCACGGCTGCTGCCGCCGCCGAAAGCCACCAGCGCGAGCGCCAGGCAGGCGTCCGCGCCGGCGCTTCGCCAAGCACGGCGTGCCGTAGCCTTGCCGGCACCGGTTCGTCCATCACGCCGGCCAGGGCGGCGCGGAGCGCCGCACGGTCGGCTATGTAACGGGCGCTCTTCGCCTTCATTTCGGGATTGGCTTCGAGCCAGGCGTCATAGGCCATGCGCTCCTCGCCCGGCAGCTCGCCATCGAGGGCCATGTGGATATCGCGTTCGGTGAAATCGCGCCGGGTCATCGCTCGACGATCCTTATCGAGCGGCGGCGCGAGGAGTCGTCCAGCAGGCCGCGCAGTTCCTCGCGGCCGCGCGCGATGCGCGACATCAGCGTGCCGGCCGGCACGCCCAGGATGTTGGCGGCCTCGGCATAGGAAAAGCCTTCGATAGCGACCATGACCAATGCCGCGCGCCGATCGGGGCCGATCGCCTGCAGGGCATCCATGATCTCGCGCGAGGCTATGCTTTCGACCTGATCGGCGGGCGCGGCCTGGGCCTCGCCGGCTTCCAGAGGCAACATTGCCGCCTCGCCTCGCCGGTTAACCTTGCGCATCTGGTCGATGAACAGATGATGCATGATCGTAAACAGCCACCTCCTGGGGCTTTCTCCAGTTTGCCAGTTGTCGAGCCGCACAAGCGCCCGCTCGAGGCAGTCCTGGACGAGATCGTCGGCGGAATCGCGGTCGCGCAGCAACGAGCGCGCGTAGCGGCGCAGACGCGGTATCTCGCTCAGGATCGCTGCCTTCTTGTCGTCCATGACCGCTTGTTTCGTCGTCTTCCATTCGATTGAACGCGCTTTCCCGGCGCGGCGCAAGCAGCCAGCACGAAGCGGACCACCCGCTCCGGTACCCAAGCACCTGGATAACGCCGGCGGATGCCGGTTTATTCCCGGCGCGAGCGGAAGCGGAACCAAGGTTGAATACCGGTTCTGGCCATCGTATATTCGTCATTGAATATCTTGCATATTCATCTTAGAATATACGCCGGAGGAATTCGACAATGTCTTTGTATATCCGCGATGACGAGGTTGACGCGCTGGCGCGTCAGCTGCAGTCCGCGATCAAGGCGCCCACGAAGACTGAAGCCGTGCGGATCGCGCTCAAGCGTGAGCTCGAACGGGCACATGCCGTCCTCCCACTAAGCGAGCGCATTAGAAAGTATCAGGACGCAGCGAGGGCGCTCGGTCCGGACGACCCGGACTTCGACATGAAGAAATTCATGGACGAAGGATGGGATGACCTCTGATGTTCCTCGATGCTTCCACTATCATCGCTATCATATCGGAAGAGCCGGATGCGAACCGCCTTCTTAGGAAAATGGAAGCCGCCGAGAAGCTTTATTTCTCGCCGAGTTCCGCATTCGAGGCGATTGTTGGGATAGCTCGCAGGAAGTCCGTAGCGGAAAACGGCGACCAGCTTCCGACACCACCCGCCCTGATCGAACGATGTAAAATGATCGTCTTGGGTTTCCTGGCCGAACTCAAGGCCGTTGAGGTCCCGCTGGACACGCGGATCCGAGAACTCGCTGTAAGGGCCGCGCAAGATTATGGTCGATATGTGGGCCACCCAGCCAAACTGAATTTCGGCGACTGCTTCAGCTACGCATGCGCCAAAGCCTATCGCGTACCTCTGCTCTACAAAGGCAACGACTTCTCGCAGACCGATCTGGCCTGACCTTTATTCGGCTCCTAACCTCGCCGCCCTTGTCAGCAGACGCTGATAGAAAAGTCCGATGCCGATCAGCACGGCGCCCAGACCGATGAAGGAGAGTGCGCGCAGCACGCCTTCCAGCTCCGACATGTCGAAGAGGAAGACCTTCAGCACGGCGACCGCTATGAGCACGGCCGAGGCAATGCGCAGCACCTGCGACCTCAGCCAGACGCCGGCTGTCAGCAGCGCCACGCCGATGATCAGCCAGAGCGCCGAATAGGTATAGGTCTCGAGCTGGCCGAGGCCGCTCCACAGGCCGATGAACTCGCCCTTGAACAGGCGCCGGACCGACAGCGTGGCGTAGGCGAAGCCAAGCAGCGAAGCGACCAGCGCCAGCATCGCGGCATACCATCTCGGGCGGCTGTCGCGGACGTAAAGCGCCAATGCTCCTGCTGCGACCGCCGGCAGCAGATAGGCGAGCAACAACAGGTTGAAGAACGGGACGGCGCCGGTCGATTCATCCGTCAGCAGCGGGTTCAGCACCACGAAGTGCCGGATGAGGATGAAGGCGACCGAGAGCACGCCGGCGGCCATCGAGCCATAGCGCAACACCGGGCTCGGCGAGCGCAGGTCGATGGCGACCAGTAGGGCGCCGGCGCCTAGCGCGATCAGCGTGTAGATCGCCTGCTCGGCAAGGGTGACGGGGCCGGTGTCGATGACGCCGCCATGCATGGCATGGCGCACCAGCATCGCAATGGTGAGCAGACCGAACAGCGCCGAGGCCGCTTCCATGGCAAGACGCGGCCGTCCGTTGGTGGTGCGCGCGAGTTGCCAGGCGGCGAAGCCGAAGGCGAGCGCCGGAACGCCATAGCCCGGCAAGAGCCAATTGAAGACCGGCGTCCTCGACAGTGCCGCCGCGCCCACGATGGTTGGATCGAAGGCGACGCGGCCGAGCACGGCGACCGCCGCGCCGACCGCGATCCAGCCCAGCACCGGGAAGCTGCGCCAGCGCGTCGCGAGCGCCGGCACGACGGCGGCGGCGCCGAGCAGCACCGTCGTCCAGCCGGAGCCGAAGGCCATGTGCAGCATCAACAAGCCTGCGACGCCGCCGCTGCCGAGCGCGAAGGAGACGGCGGGGCCGCCGCGGAGCGGCGGTTCCTCGGCACGCGCGATCCACTCGCCGCCGGCGGCAAAGACGAGCACCAGAAGCAGGGCCGGCAGCGCGTAGCCAAAATCGCGGTCGATGCCGCCGAAGGTGAGCCAGAGCGCGGTGAGCACGACCAGCGGCACAATGACACCCCATGCCGCCCAGGACGCGGCGCGGATAGGCGCAGCAGCCGCAAAGCGGCGCGCGGCCCAGAATCCGGCTGCGATGAAGACCAGGGCAAGCGCGATGCCGAGGCGGAAGGTCAGCGTGTCGGATGCGGCCAGCGGCTCGGCGCCCAGGCCGACATCCAGCGCATCGGCGCCGATGGTGGCGGGCGGGATGATGCCGAGATAGATCAGCGCGGTCGCCAGGCCGGCGGCGAAGAGGAGCGGCAAGGCGCGCGGCCGGTAGAGCGCCACTGCCAGCAGCGCGGCGAGCAGCACCGCGCCGTGCGAGGCATAACCCGCCTTGGCAAACACCGGATCGACCGACAGCCCGAGCGCGGTCAGCGCAACGAAGAAGCCGGGCGCGATTGATGGCCAGTCGAAGCCGGGCTCCGCGTCGTCGCGGCCAGCAGTCAAGAAATCGGCTAGCCAGACGAAGGCGAGCACGGCAAGCGAGGCCAGGCTGATGAACAGCACCGTCGAGAGATTCACCTCCGGTGCATTGGTCATGTAGACGATGGTCCAGATGCCGGTGCCGGCAAAGGCTGCCGCCACAAGCGCCTTCCAATCGCGGATGCGGGCGATAGCCGCCGTGGCGGCAAGCACGATCGCCAAATAGACGAACAGCGCCCACGGGTTCGGCGCCTCCGAGGCGACGAGGGCCGGCGTCACCATGGCACCGACGAGGCCGATGCCGGCCAGCGCCAGGCCGTGGACCAGCGAGACGGCAATGGTGGCGACGCCGATCGCGCCGAGCAGCGTGAAGGCGAGCGCCGGGCCGATAAAGCCGTAGATGCCATAGGCTGCATAGACGGTGCCGAACAGGATGAAGGCGCCGGCGCCCGTCAGAATCGCCGGGATGTAGGCGCCGGCAGCTCCCTGCACCGGCACCCGGAAGCCGGTGCGGCGGATGAACTCGGCGCCGGCAAGCAGCACAAGACCGAGAACGCCGGCCATGGTCAGTCGCACGCCGGGGCCGAAAATGCCGGCCTCGATCGTGTAGCGGATCAGGAACAGGCCACCCAGCGCCAGCGCGATGCCGCCGACCCAGACCGCCCAACGTGTGCCGAGGGCCGTCTCGACATCGCGGGCGGCCCTTGCAGGTACTGCCGCTTCGGCCGGCGCGGCAGGTTGCGTCAATTGTCCCTCTCCGGCGGGTTCGGACGGAGTCCCCTCGCCCGCTTGGGCTGGCGCTTCGGCTTTTGGTTCGTCGGGCGTCGCGGCGGCTGTGGCCTGCGGGGCTGCTTCACCTGCCGACGGCGCGGCCGCTGCGGCAATCACGGCGGTAGCTTGGCCTGCAGCAGCTTCCGCGGCCTCGCCAGTTCGGGGCGCGGGCTGCGGGACACCCGAAAGCACCAGGCTGCGCAGCGCGCCAAGCTCGCGCTCGATCAGGCCGATGCGCGTCTGCTGGCGTGAAATGATAACGAATAGAGCGATGACGGCGGCAATGGCGATCAGGCCGAAAAACATGGCGGTTTCCCCTCAAAACCGTGCCAGTCGTGGCCGACAAATGCGGCGATGAGACGGCTACCCAATCAGCGCCCGGCCGGCCTGCAAGATCGAGCATGTTTCGGCGCCGATTGCCAGCGACCGCAGGCTTTGTCCAACGGCGATACGTCGAAGCGGCTGAGGCTCGGGCCGCAAATTGCCGGCCGCTCGCCGCGGAACACTCGTGCTATCCTCGAACGCTAGCGGGAATTAACAAGAGGATGACCGATGCCGCAACGAAGCGCGGGCCTGCTGATCTTCAAGCAAACCGCCGGTGTGTTCGAGTTCCTGCTGGTCCATCCCGGCGGACCGTTCTGGGCAAGGAAAGATGAAGGGGCCTGGTCGATCCCGAAGGGGCTGATCGACGATGGCGAGGACGATCTCGTGGCCGCTCGGCGTGAGGCCGAGGAGGAGCTAGGCGTCGCGATCGACGGCGATTTCCAGCCAGTCGGCAGCTACAAGCAGCCGGGCGGTAAAATCGTGATCGCCTGGAGCGTCGAAGCGGACATCGATGTGAATGCCGTCAGGAGCAACATGTTCACCATGGAATGGCCGCCAAGGTCGGGCGCCATGAAGGAATTTCCCGAAGTGGACAAAGCCGGCTGGTTCTCACTCCCAGACGCCGGTCTCAAGATCCTGAAAGGCCAGCGTCCCATCCTCGACGATTTTCTGGAACGACGGCGAGCCGATTAGATCCTCGCCTCATTCGCCGGCAATCTCCTTCACCGCCGCCTGATGCCGGCGCAGAGCCGCGAGGAAGCCGGCGCGGGCGTCGGGCGGCTCGATGCCGCGCGGCTCATAGACGTGGCGAGTGAAGAAGAAGCCGGTCAGCTGGAAGGCGTCCTCCAGCGCCGCGGCATCGGCGCGAACGCCGGAGCCGCGCTGCAGGAAGGCGGGCAGCGCCAGCATCTTGTCGTGCCATGCCGCGCCCGCGGCGCGCGAGACGGCGCGCCCGGATTTCGGCGACACATAGGCGAGATCCTGCCGCGATCCGGTCGCCGCGCACTGGCTGAGGTCGAGGCCGAAGCCGAGCTCATCCAGGATCAGCAATTCGAAGCGCGCCACCAGCTCGCCCGCGGCATCGGCATCGCCCAGATGGGAAATCATCACCGCAAGAGCCTCGTAAAGGCCGCCATGGGCATCGCGTTCGGGCAGAAGCCTGAGATGCGCGGCCATGGTCTGCAGGCCGTAGACGGCGACTGCGCTGTCCATCAGCCGGGCGGCGTTCATCTCGATCGCCTCGGCCTGGAAGATGCCGAGATGCTCGTCGAGACGTGCCCGCCACAAAAGGTCGACTCGATTGCCGGGCTGCAGCACCGGCTGCTGCTTGCGCGAGCGGCCGCCCCGCACCAGGCCGAGATGCCGGCCATGGGCGCGCGTCATCACCTCGAGGATGGCGCTGGTTTCGCCATGCCTGCGGGTGCCGAGAATGATTCCCTCGTCGCGCCATTCCATACGTCGAGCTTTTCACCTGTTGGGCGGCGAAATCAAGATTGCCGTCCGTAACCCAAAATCTGTCCTGACAGTGATGGCAGGCAACATCTGCCGCTGCCGCCGAGGCGGCAATATCGGAAAATTCTCAGAAACCGTTCGGGATTTTTCGGCCGCGCCGGCGCCAAATACCGGCACGTTGACCGGGTGAACCGGCGCAGACCGCCGAGCGGCTCGGCTGGCTTTTTCCCGAAGCGTCGACCTCTCGGGCAGGCGACCACTCGCAACAATGGCCCGATGAGAGGACCGTTATGAGCTCCTTCCTGGGCGAGGTGCGCGGGCACCAGTTGACCATCTTCTTTTCGCTGGCGCTCGGCCTGACATGGCTGGCGTTCATTCCCTTCTATCTGTCGCATGGCGAGAGCATTCCCTGGTTCACCTTCGGACCGGCAATCTCGGGCTTCACCGTCGCGGCACTCGCCGGCGGCTGGGGTGCGGTGAAGACCATCCTCGCCTCGATGGTGAAATGGCGCGTTCGCCCGATCTGGTATCTGGTGGCGGTCGGCCTGCCGTTCGGGACGCAGCTCGCCTCGATCGTGATCAATCCGTTCCTCGGTTCGGCGGAGCCGTCGTGGGGGAACATTCCGGCCTTCTCCGAGGTGGCGCCCATGATCGCGCTCTATGCCGTATTCAGCGGTCCGCTGGGCGAGGAGCCCGGCTGGCGCGGCTTTGCGACCCCGCATTTTCTTGGCCGTCGCCCAGCACTCGCCGGCAGCCTGATCCTCGGCGTGATATGGGCAATCTGGCACTTGCCGCTCGGCCTGCTTGGCGATCTCAGCCTCTACAGCACGATCAACGTCGTGCTGGCCGGGATCGTCTTCACCTGGCTTTACCAGAACACGGGCAGCGTATTGCTGGCCATCCTGATGCATGTCTCACACCAGAACAGCGTACGCTTCCTCGCCAAGGTGTTCGTCGACGGCGACTAGAGCGTCGGACCATCAGATTGAATCGCGAAGGATTCCGCTGATGTAAGGTTTGTGATTCACTTCCTTGTGGAGGT
>NZ_JARTVQ010000013.1:0-102083 GCF_029625845.1 Mesorhizobium sp. WSM4898
TGCTACGAGAAAGCCTCTCAAGAATCCTTTCTTTCCGGCTTGGCAATAGCCAATCAACTTATCTGCGATTCCCCTGCTGTTACACGGGGAGAAGGTGCCCGAAGGGCGGGGCAGTGCAAGCGCCTCACAATTGGCTCTGGCTCCCGAACCTCAGGGAGCGTCTGAACTGAATCTCGCAAGCTGGCGCTGCCCCTCACCCGCCGGCTACACTCCCCGTAGAACGGGGAGAGGGGCGCTCTCTCACCCCCGCCAGACGCCTTCCTTCCTCAGATCATCCATCGTGCGCGAGATGCCTTCGCGCAGGATCGCGACCATGTCGTCGATCTGCTCGCGGCTGATGATGAGCGGCGGCGACATCACGCACATGTTGATCAGCGGCCGCACCAAGAGACCGAGCTCATGGCAATGCGCGTCGATACGCTTTCCCACATCCTTGTCGAGCTGCAGCGGATCCTTGCTCTCGCGGTCGGCGACGCATTCGACGCAAGCCATCAGGCCGGCGCCGCGTACCTCGCCGACCAGCGGCAGTTCCTCGAGCGTTTTCAGGCGCGCCTGGAAATAGGGCGCGATCTCGCGCGCATGCTGAAGCACGCCCTCTTCCAAAAGATCGAGGTTCTTCAGCGCGACGGCGCAGCCGATCGGATGGCTGGTGTAGGTGAGGCCATGGCCAAACAGCGCATCGGGATGGTTGGAGCGGCGCAGTTCCTCCAGCAGCCGCTCCGAGATGATCACGCCGCCAAGCGGGAAATAGCCCGAGGTCACCCCCTTGGCGAAGGTGATCATGTCCGGGTCGAGGCCGAACACGTCGCCAGAGGCAAAGACATGGCCGAGCCGTCCGAAGCCGGTCACCACCTCGTCCGAGACATAGAGGATGTCGTTCTCGCGGCAGATCTCACGGATGCGCTTCAGGTATCCATCCGGCGGCACGACGACGCCGCCCGAAGCTTGCACCGGTTCGCCGACAAAGGCGCCGATGCGACCGGCGCCGACGCGCGCGACCGTGTCGCGGAATTGGTCGACGAGGAAATCGGTGAAGACGTGGATGCTCATCTCCTTCGGCCGTCGGAACGGATCGGGCGAGGAGAGCTTGATCACCAGCTCGTCGGCACCATCCATCCAGTGCCGGTCGCGCGGGCGGCCGTTGAGCGAGGCCGACAGGTAGGTCGAGCCGTGATAGGCGCCGCCGCGGCTGATGATCAGCTTCTTCTCCGGCCTGCCGCGCACATTGTTGTAGAACTGCATGAAGCGCAGCGCCGTCTCCACCGCCGACGAGCCGCCGGTGGTGAAGAAGGTGTGACTGAGATCGCCGGGAGCGGCATCGGCGATGCGTCTCGCAAGCTCGGCTGAGGGCGCATTCATCGTATACCAAGGCGTGTTGTAGGACAGCGCCATCGCCTGGTCGTACATCACCCTTGCCAGTTCCTCGCGGCGATGCCCGACATTGATGCACCACATGCCGGCCGGACCGTCGATCAGCCGCTTGCCGGATGCGTCGGTGATGTAGATGCCCTCGCCCTCGCCGATCAGCGCCCGTGCCTCGGCGCCGACCGAACCGGCATAGGGCCAGGGCTGGACCAGATGGCGCTTGGCCAGCTCGACCGCATCGTCGTCCCCGGGCTCGACAACTTCCCTCGCCTTGATCTCTCGTGCAGCCGCCATCTTAGCCTCGCATGGTCCGTTGCGGTGATTTCCAGAGACATGAAACGAAGCGGAAAGCCATGGAAATTCGGCTTTTCGTCACTTCATTTTGAATGTCCATTCAATCAATATTGCAGAAATAGCGCTTGATTTCAATCGGCGGATGCGCTCATGATGAAAGAAAGCCGGCAAGTCTGGAGTGATCGCTCCGGGCACATAAATTGGGAACAGGCAGTCGGCGCCGATCAATGGGAAGGCCGTATGGCGGGACAGTCCGAGCCGGCAACTGCAATCACGCCCGGAGCGCTGCAATGACGGCCGCCGCGGAAGGGTCGCCCCCGCTGCGCATGGCGAGAGCCAGACGAAGTCCCCTTCTGCAGTCGGAAGCCGTCCAGGGCATTGCGCTGATCAGCCCGACTTTCCTTTACGCGCTCATCCTTCTCGTCCTGCCGATCCTGGTTGTTATAGCCCATTCCTTCTGGACGCAGGACTACCTGACCATCGACCACACATTCACGCTGGAGAATTATCGGATCGCGCTGACCGAGCCGATCTACCGCGACCTGCTCTGGCGCTCGCTCTACATCTCGCTGACGGTCAGCCTGTTCACCGTGCTGCTCGCCTATCCGATCGCCTATTTCATTTCCTTCCATGGCGGCCGCCAGAAGAGCCTCTGGCTGTTCCTCATCACCATCCCGTTCTGGACCAGCTACCTGCTGCGCGTGATGTCGTGGAAGGTGATCCTCGGCTACAACGGCGTGCTCAATTCCGGCCTGATGGGCCTCGGCATCATCGACGAGCCGTCGACTGCGCTGCTCTACAATTCCAGCGCCGTCATCATCACGCTGACTCACGCCTGGGCGACCTTCGCCATCCTGCCGATCTTCGTTTCGCTGGAGAAGGTCGACCGCACCCTGGTCGAAGCGGCGACCGACCTCGGCGACGGGCCGCTGCGCTCCTTTCTGCGCGTGACCTTGCCGCTGTCGGCGCCAGGCGTCATCTCAGCGGCGCTGATCGTCATGATCCCGACCGTCGGCGACTACGTCACGCCGAAGCTGGTCGGCGGCAAAGACGGCGTCATGATCGCCAACGCCATCCAGGCGCAATTCGGCAAGGCGTCGAACTGGCCGCTCGGCGCAGCACTCTCCGTCACCACCATGGTCATCGTCTCGCTGATGGCCGGCGCCGCGGTGCTGGTCATCCGCGCGCTGCAGAGGCTGGCGCGATGACGGCGATCAGACGTTACCTGCCAAGCTGGCTGTCGAGCTACGCCGCGCTCTACATCCTCTTCCTCTATCTGCCGGTGATCTTCCTGCCGATCTTCTCGATCAACACCGCGGCGACGCCGAAATTCCCGCTCTCAGGCGTCACGCTGCATTGGTACCAGGACCTGCCGCGCACGCCGGCACTGATCGACGCCACCTGGAACAGCTTGGTTGTCGGCGTCTCGGCGGCTATCCTGTCGACCGTGTTCGGCATTCTCGCCGCCCGTTCGATCACCCGCTACCGCTATCCCGGCCGCCGCACCGTCAACGGGCTGATCATGGCCCCGCTGGTGCTGCCCGAGGTCATCGTTGCCATCTCGATGCTCCTGGTGATGCTGCAACTGGGCTTGAGCCTGTCGCTGTTCACGGTCGTGCTTGGGCATGTGCTGGTCTGCATTCCCTATTCGATGACGGTGCTGACCTCCGGCTTCGAAGGTTTCGACCGCAGCCTCGAGGAAGCCTCCGCCGATCTCGGCGAAAGCGCCTTCGGCACCTTCCGGCGGGTGACGCTGCCGATGGTGGCGCCGGCGATCATCTCCAGCCTGCTGGTCTGCTTCACCATCTCGCTCGACGAGTTCATCATCGCCTTCTTCCTCACCGGCACCGAGGCGACGCTGCCGATCTACATCTGGGGACAGCTGCGCTTCGCGGCCAAGCTCCCCGGCGTGCTGGCGCTCGGTACTTTGTTGTTGGCGGCGTCCTTCGTGCTGATGACCGTTGCCGAGATCCTGCGCCGCCGCGCGGCGAGACGCACCCAGAACGAGAGAGGCCTCTATGCTTGAGCGGGTCCAATCCGAGCGAACGATGTCCGATCGCGCCATGATCGAGATCCGCGACGTCACGCGCAGCTACGGCGCGTTCAAGGCGTTGGACAATGCATCGCTCGTGATCAGGGAGGGCGAGTTCTTCTCGCTGCTCGGGCCGTCCGGCTGCGGCAAGACCACGCTTTTGCGCATGATCGCCGGCTTCGATACGCCGACCAGCGGCTCGATCGCCGTCGACGGCCAGCCGATGGACGGCATTCCCGCCAACCGGCGTCCGACCAACATGGTCTTCCAGAGCTACGCGATCTTTCCGCATCTCAATGTCGAGCAGAACGTCGCCTACGGGCTGAAGCGGCTGAAACTGCAGGGCGGCGAAGAACAGCGCCGCGTCGAGGAGGCGCTGGCGCAGGTGTCGCTGACCGGCCTTGGCAAGCGCCGCGCCACCGAACTCTCCGGCGGCCAGCGTCAGCGCGTGGCGCTGGCCCGCGCGCTGGTCATGCGTCCCAAGGTGCTGCTGCTCGACGAGCCGCTATCGGCTCTCGACAAGAAGCTGCGCGAGCAGATGCAGGTCGAGTTGCGCCGGCTGCAGCAGGCGGTCGGCATCACCTTCGTGCTGGTCACGCACGACCAGTACGAGGCTTTGGCCATGTCGGACCGCATCGCCGTCATGTTCGGCGGCCGTATCGCGCAGGTCGCCTCGCCCAAGGAAATCTACCAGCGCCCGGTCAACCGCCAGGTCGCCGACTTCCTCGGCGGCATGAATTTCGTCAAGGCCGAGATCGTCGAGGAGAACGGCGTGTCCTTGGTTGTCGACACGCTTGGCTTCGGGCGTGTGAGGACCGACAAGCCGAAGGTCTTCGTGCGCAACGGCGGCGCGGCGACGCTCGGCATCCGGCCGGAGCGGCTGCGCGTGCTCTGGGACAATGCGACGGCCAAGTTCGAGGTCGCCGGCACGGTGGTCGAGCGCCACTATTTCGGCGAGATCACGCATCTGATCGTCGAGATCCCGGGGCTGGAAAAGCCGCTCTCGGTGACCGAGACCAATGATTTCGGCGCCGACGACATTCCGGTCGGCGCGCCGATCCGTCTCGCCTACGACCCAGAGGCCCTGGTGGCGATGGCAGACTGAAGCCGCGCCAAAATCTTCCCGGCGGCGATGCGTCCGGCCACGATCGCGCCCTCGACATAGGCGGGGAAGGACGGCGACACTTCCGACGACGCAAAATGGATCGGCGGCGCGCCGGCAAGGATCGTGCGCTCGGCATCTCTTGCCGTCACGTCGACGATGAGATCGCTATAGGCGCCGCCGCTCCAGCGGTCATGCGTCCAGTCGCGCTGGCTGAAATCGAGAATATCGGCCGCGTCCGGACCGAGCGCATCCGCGAGCTTCGCAATGACCTCGGCGCGCAACGCCGCAGCACCCAGCTTGCGGCAGCGCAGCGCCAGCGGTCCACCGATGAAGACGACGAGCGCTGCATGCTCGGCATCCCTGCTGGCATCGCAGGCAAACAGGCCCGGCATGTCGCGCCACATAACCATTCCGCTCAGATCGCGCTCGCGCCAGAACGGCCTGGCATAGCGGACGAGGATCTTGACCACCGCGCCGCTTTCCCAGACGCCAAGCGCCTTCTTCAAGGCCGTTGACAAGGCAGGCCGAAAGTCGAGCCTGTTGGCCGTCGCAGGCGGCAGGGCGAGCAGGACCTCGCGCGCCTCGACGGCGCCGCCGCCTGCAACGACACGAACGCCGGACGGCCCGCGCTCGACGCGAATGACCGGCTCGTTCAGCCGCAGCCGGTCACCGAGATCGCCCGCCAGGTCCGCGGCCAGCGACTGCATGGTCTCGCGCAGAGAATATTGCAGTTCCGGCACTTCGTTGGTGATGCGGCGATCATTGTCGATCAGGTACCAGAGCGGCACCTTTTCCAGCGCCAGGCACCACAGTCCTTCGATCATCGAGCGGAAGGCGGCTTTGGCATCTACCGGATCGGTCTGGCGTTCGAGCCAGGAGGCGACGGTCAGCCCGGCGATCGCGGGATCGTCAGGCTCGGTCCAGTTCATGCGGTCGCGGATCGCCATCGCGGTCACATAGGTCTGTCCGGCCTGGTCGACCGACATCGGTGGATGGGTGATGAAATCGCCATCGACAAAGGTTTTGACGAAGGTCTTGCCGCGCGCCCTGGCCAGCGCCATCAACTCCGGCATGTCCTCGCACAGGAACTGGCCGCCGCTGTCGATCAGCTCGCCGAGCCCGTTTCGCGCACCTTCCACACGACCGCCGACGCGGCCGCGCGCTTCCAGGACAAGGAAATCGATGCCGGCGCGCTTCAATTCGAGCGCGGCCGACAGGCCGGTGAAGCCGGCGCCGACGATTGCAACGTCGGTGCTTTCGGTCTTGCTGTTCAATAGCCGGCCTTGATCTTCTCGAACTCGGCGATCATCTTCAGCTTGAGCTCGGAAGGCAGCGGCTGCTGGAACAGCGTCTTGTCGACCCATTTTTCCACGTTGTCGTAGCCCTTTTCCTTGAGCACCGCCTGGTCGACACCGGCCATGCCCTTGGCGTTGGCTTGGCCGTAGCCCCAGTCCTTGACCAGCACCTTGGCGACTTCCGGATCGTTGACGGCATTGAGATAGTCATAGGCCTTGTCAATGTTGCCGGGCGCGTCCTTGAACAGCACATAGCCGCACACCCAGGTCGAGATGCCCTCGTCGGTATCCTTCTTGGACTTGATCGGCACGCCGGCGGCCTGCGATTGCACCGCCGCGTCGTTCCAGGCCCAGGCGAGATCGACCTCGCCGCCTGAGAGCAGCTGCACGATGTCGGTGGTGTCGGTCCAGTAGGAGCGCACGTTCTTGTGCACCTGGCGCAGGAAATCGGACGCCTGCTTGAACTGCTCGTCCGTCATCTTTGTCCAGTCCTTCAGCCCGATGGCGAGGCTGGCCAGCGCATAGGCGTCGTCGACATTGTCGCCGATCGAGACGCGTCCCTTATACTTGGGATCGGCGAAGGCCTTCAGCGACTGCACGTCCTTCTCGGCGATCTTGTCGGAGTTGAAGGTGAGCTGCGTGTCACCCCAGTCCCAAGGCATGAACCAGGCTTTGCCGTCGGGGGTGGTGGCAAGGTCCTTCATCGCCATGATGCCGGGGTTGAGATCCTTCCAGCCGGCGATCTTGGAAGTGTCGAGCGGCTGCAACAGCCCCGCCTCGCGCCACTTCACCACGCTTTGCGAACACGGATGGCCGAGGTCGGCCTTGAAGCCGGAGCGGATCTTCTCAAATGCCTCGTCCTCATCGCCGAAGAAGGCGAAGGTCGGCGAGTCGCCGTCCTTCTCGACATATTTGCCGTGGAAGCTGGGGTCCTCATAGCCGGACCAGTCGAACACGATGAGGTCCTTGTCGGCGGCAACGGCGAACGCTGCCGCCGAAGACGCCAGCGCGCCGGCGAGCGCCAAAGTAAGTGTCAGGCGTCGGCTGAGTTTCTTCATGCTGTTCCATCCTCTTTGGTCTTGCCGGTCTTGCTGGCCGGCTGTTGCTAACCCCGGGCTGACGTTAATCGTAGTGTTTCGGAAAGGCGGCGGCCAGGAACGCGTTGGCCGCCTGCAGCGCGGTCTCGCGCGTGGTGTCCTGGGTGCCCATCATCAACCGCAGCCACAGGCCCTCGAGCATGGCCGATAGCGCCAGCGCCATGACCTGCGGCTCATAGGCATAGCCGCCGCTTTGCTTGAGCGTCGCGCAGAGATCGATGAACACCTGCTGGTAGTAAGCGTCGCGCGAGCTGCTCAGCGCCTGGTAGGTCGGCCGCGATTTGGCCTCGCCCCAGAAGGCGCACCAGGCGGCGAGCTTGCGCTTGTTGCAGATCGAGCGATCGAAGTCGGCCCACACCAGCGCCTGCAGCTGCCGCGCCGGATCGTCGCCTGCCTTCTGCAAGGCCGCGCGCCAATGCGCCGAATACTCGTCATACATATATTGCAGCGTGGCGACGAGCAGCTTCTCCTTGCTTTCGAAATGGAAGTTGACGATGCCGCGGGACAGGCCCGCGCCGTCGGCCACATCGGCCATCGTCGTTTCCGCATAGCCGCGCTTGGCCAGTGAATCGATCGTCGCCTCGATCAACTGGAGTTGCCTGACTTCTTTCGAAGCCTTGCGGCCGCGCTTCTCGGCGTCTCCTTTTCGTGCCGGTTCGGGCAAGGCATCCCTGGCCTCTGCATTCTTCATGAGCGTGACGGTCTCCAGCATTGCCGGCTATCCGACCGGCTTCCAACCGCGCAGATGAGTGGGGCGGTGCTCACCACTGTCAAGCACCTTCTGCATCGCCTCCCAGGTCCGGATGTTCTTGTCGACATAGCCCCCGCCGACCGCGGCGGCGAGCGCTTGATAGAGTGGCCCCTTCAGGCGCGCCAGTTCCTCCCGCGCCACCTCGCTGTACCATGCGTTGCGGTCGCGGACGCTGATGTCGCGGAAGCCAGCACGACGCATCGCCTCAGCGTAGCGCGCCGGCGAAGCCATGGCAAAGGACAAGCCTTCCGCCGCGAGATAGGTCTTCATGTCCGCAGACGGCTCGCCGTCGTGCGAGATCATCCAGTTCGACGCGGCGAAGACGCCGCCGGGCTTCAGCACGCGGAAGATCTCGGCGAACAGCGCATCCTTGTCCCGGACATGCAGCAGTGCGTCCTTGGAGAAGACAACGTCGAAGGAAGCATCGGTGAAAGGCAGCGGTCCCGGCGGCCCCTGGACGAAGCTCACGCGGTCCTGGAGACCCTGCGCAGCCGCCTTTCGCTTTGCCGTCTCGATCACCGGCCTCTCGACATCGAAACCGGTCGCATGCGCCGCACCATGGCGCGCGACCAGATCCAGCGTGACGCCGCCGGCGCCGCAGCCGAGATCGAGGATCGTCTTGACCTTGAGCGAGAGGCCTTCGACCACGCGGTCCACTTCGTCCGGGCCGCCCGGGGAGAGGTAGCCATCGCCCCAGAGCGCCTCGAGGCGAATGGCCGCGTCGTCATATTCCGGCTCGGCGTTAGCCGTTTCGATCATCGGACTGAGCCTCAAATGCCGAAGTCACCTTCGCGCTAGCGGAACACCAGAAATGCGGGGCAAAGCCTAGCGCATCAACGCAGAAACGCAACACCATTTGTTGAACATTCATTCAAAATGGCTGGACAAAAAACCGTGACCCGTGCCAAATTCGGCTGATCAGGGAACAAATCGCACCCAACAACGGACGGCCGGAGGGAGGTTGAGCGCACATGAAGGCATGGGACGCGATCGTCATCGGCGGCGGCCACAACGGGCTGGTCAACGCCGGCTATCTGCAACGCGCCGGGCTCGACGTGCTGGTGGTCGAGAAGAACGACTGGGTCGGCGGTGCGGCCACCAGCCGCGAGCTGACGCCGGGCTTTCTCTACTCCAACTGCTCCTATGTCTGCTCGCTGTTCCGGCCCGAGATCATGCGCGATCTGGAGCTGCCGCGCTTCGGCCTGCAGGTGATCTCCTATGAAGGCGGCGCGGTGTTCACGCGCGACGGCGACTATCTCGCCAACTACCGCGACCACGATGCGCATCGCCGCGAATTCGCCCGCTTCTCCAAGCGCGACGCCGAGGCCTACGACCGCTATTCGCGCGACGTCACAAGGCAGTGCCGCTTCATCCAGCCGCTGTTGATGCGCACCGCGCCCGATCCCACCAGCTTCAAGCCGCGCGATCTTGGCGAGCTGCTCTATCTCGGCAAGAAATTCGCCGGTCTCACCGCTGAGGAAATGGCGCTGACCTTGCGCTTCTGGACGATGTCGATCTCCGACTTCCTCGACGAGTATTTCGAGACCGACGTCATCAAGGCGAACTTTGCGCTCTCCGGCATCATAGGCACGGCGCTTGGGCCCATGTCGCCCGGCACGGCCTATGTCCTGCTCCACCACTATATGGGTGAGGTCGATGGCTCGGTGGGCGCCTGGGGCTATGCGCGTGGCGGTATGGGTGCCGTGACCAAGGCGCTCGCCGCCTCGTTCAAGGCCTCCGGCGGCACGATCCGCACCGGCGCCGAGGTCGAGCGCGTGCTGATTAGGAACGGCAGGGCCAAGGGCGTCGTACTGGCCGGCGGCGAAGAGGTCTATGGCAAGCTCGTCGTCTCAAACGCCGACGTGAAGCGCACCTTCCTGAAGCTGGTCGAGGAGAAGGAGCTGCCCGACATCTTCCTTCGGCGGGTCAGGAACTTCAAGATCCGCGGCTCGTCCGGCAAGGTCAACATCGCGCTGGATTCACTTCCCCAATTCCCGGCTCTGCCGAAGGATTCGCCGGTCTATCGCGCCGACATGCACTTCACCGATTCAATCGAGCGCATGGAGCGCGCCTATGACGACTGGAAGGCCGGGCGCTGGTCGGCCGATCCCTTCCTCGACATGGTGATCCCGACCACACTCGACCCGACCATGGCGCCGCCGGGAAAACATTTCATGAGCTGCTTCGTGCAATACGCGCCGCCCAAAATTGGCGGCCGAGACTGGACGGACGCCGACCGCGACGGCTTCGCCGAGAGCGTGGTTGCGCAGATCGCCGAATATTCGCCCGGCTTCCGCGACCGCATCGTCCATATGGAGGTGCGCACGCCGCGCGAGATCGAGGCCGAGGTCGGCCTCACCGAAGGCAACATCTTCCAAGGCGAACTGACCTTCGACCAGCTGCTGTTCAATCGCCCGGTGCCGGGCTACGCGCAATACCGTTCGCCGGTCGGCGGGCTCTATATGTGCGGTTCCTCCACGCATCCGGGCGGCGGCGTCATGGGCGCGCCCGGACGCAACGCCGCCGCCGAGATCCTGCGCGATCTCGCCAAACCAACCCTGCATATGAGCCCGGCCCATGACGTCATCTGAAACGAATTGGGACGCGATCGTCATCGGCGGCGGGCACAACGGCCTGGTCGCCGCCGCCACGCTGGCGAAATCGGGACGCAAGGTGCTGCTGCTCGAGGCCGGCAAGGAGGTCGGCGGCGCGGCGCGCACCGAGGAATTCGCGCCGGGGTTTCGCGTCTCCTCGGTCGCTCATCTGCTCAACCGCCTGCATCCCGATGTGGTGAAGACGCTGGAGCTCGAGCGCCACGGGCTGAAGATCGAGCGCGGCGATTTGGTGCCGTCGATCGCATTGTCGAAAGACGGCCCGCTGGTGCTGCACGGCGCCTATGGCGAGGCGCTGACGGGCGCCAGCCCGTCGGAGCAGTCGGCTTGGCGCGACCTGCGCGCGCAGCTGTTGCGCTACGCCGGCGTGCTGAAACCCTTCCTGTCGCGCCGTCCGCCGGACCTTGCCGGCATGTCGCTCGCCGAAATGACCGGGCTCGGCCAGACGGCGCTGGCGCTGAAGAAGCTCGGCAAGGAGGACATGCGCGACTTCCTGCGCGTGCTCTTGATGAACGTCTACGACTTGCTCGACGAGCAGCTTTCCGACGACAGGCTGAAAGGCCTGCTCGCTTTCGACGCGACACTGGGCAGCCATCTCGGTCCGCGCTCGCCGACATCGCTGCTCGGCCTCTACTATCGGCTCGCTGGCGAGATCGGCGGGCTCGCCGGCGCGCAGATACAGCCCAAGGGTGGCATGGGCGCGGTCGTTGCCGCCATCCGCTCGGCGGCCGAGCAAGCGGGGGTTTCGATCCGTCTGGCTTCGCCGGTCGCCAAGGTCGTCGTCGAGAAGGGCCGCGCCGTCGGTGTCGTCACGCAGGGCGGCGAAGCGCTGCGCGCAAAAGCCGTCGTCTCGGCAATCAATCCCGCAACCACGATCCTCGATCTGGCCGGGCCGCGCGAGGTCGACACCGGTTTCGTGCGCAAGATGAAGAACATCCGCATGAAGGGCGATGCGGCGAAGCTTCATCTCGCGCTCGACCGGCCGCCGCAATTTGCCGGCGTCGACGCCGCTGGCCACAAGGGCCGACTCGTCATCGCGCCTTCGCCGGACCATGTCGAGGGCGCCTTCAACCCGTCGAAATATGGCGAGTTCTCGCCCGAGCCGGTGATGGAGATCACGCTGCCCAGCCTGATAGATCCTTCGCTGGCACCCTGCGGCGCCTGCGTGCTCTCGGCCGTGGTGCAGTACGCGCCCTATGCATTGAAACAGGGCTGGACCGCCGGCAAGCCGCAATTCCTCAAGGCGATCATGGCGCAGCTCGAAGCCTATGCGCCTGGCATCGGCGCCACGGTGCGTCATGCCGAGTTGCTGACTCCGGCCGACATCGAGGGACGCTACCGCATGCCCGGCGGTCACTGGCACCACGCCGAGTTGCAGGCCGACCAGATGCTGATGTCGCGGCCGGTCTCCGGTTGGTCGGGCTACGACACGCCGCTCGAAGGGCTGTTCCTTGCCGGCGCCGGTTCGCATCCCGGCGGCGGCATCTCCGGCGCCCCCGGCCTCAACGCCGCACGCCGCATCATCGCGATAAGGGCATGAGATGATTTCGCCATTCACAAACGCAGCGCTCTACGCCGCCGACATGAATCGTCATGTGAAAATCAATTCCGCCCGCACCCTTGCGCAATCCCACTTCCGCACGCTTCGGCTCGGCACACCTTTCCAGCCGCGCATCGACGCGCTGGCGCTGACAAACGACTGGTACAATTGGGCCGGCTACCGCGCGCCGCATTCGCTCTGGGACGAGGAGCTGGAATATTTTGCCATTCGCAGCCAGGCGGCACTCCTCGACATCTCGCCGATGACGAAATACCGGATCGAGGGTCCGGACGCTGAAGCCTATCTCGACCGTGTCACGCTGCGCGACGTGACTAGGTTGAAGCCGGGCCGCGTCCACTACACCGCCTGGTGCGACGACGAAGGTTTCGTCCTCGATGACGGCACGCTGTTCCGGCTGTCGCCGACGCGCTTTCGGCTGTGCTCGCAGGAGCGGCATCTGCCCTGGCTGCTTGACAGCGCCATCGGCTACGAGGTCAGCGTCGAGGAAGAAACCGAAGCGGTCGCCGGGCTCGCGCTGCAAGGCCCAACCTCCTTCGCCATCCTGCGCGACGCCGGCTTTGCCGGCATCGAGCGGCTGAAGGTTTTCGACCTCGCCGACTTCGCGCATGACGGCGCTGCCATCACCATCTCGCGCACCGGCTTCACCGGCGATCTCGGCTACGAGCTGTTCGTGCCGGCGGACAAGGCGTTGAGCCTATGGGACCGGCTGATGGCGGCGGGCGGGCTGCGCGGCATCCGCGCCATCGGCTACACGGCGCTCAATCGCGCCCGGCTAGAAGCCGGGCTGATCGTCGCCAATGCCGACTTCACCACTGCCGAGCACGCCATCCGTGCCGACCGCCTGCGCATGCCGGACGAGATCGGCCTCGGCTTCATGGTCGATCCGGACAAAGGCCACTTCAACGGCCGCCGCCCCATCTTCGAAGCGCGGGCGAAGAAGCAGCTGCGCCATGTGCTGGTCGGGCTGGAGATCGAAGGCAACATCCCGGCCGAGCACGCCATCGTCTACTGGAAGAAGAGCCGGGAGGTCGGGCTCGTCAGCGCGGCGATGTGGTCGCCCATGGCCAAGCGCAACATCGCCATCGCCTCCTTGCAACGGCCTTATGGTGATACGGTCGTCGACGACCTCTGGGTCGAGATCTACGCCTTGCGCGAGCTGCGATACCAGAAGCTGATGAAGCGGGCGAAAGTAGTGCCGCGGCCGTTCATCAAGCTCGATCGCCGCACCGCCAACCCGCCGGCGGACTTTTGACGTGGAAGGGGATGCGGACAGGCTGGACGCGGAGGCGGAAGCGGCCGAGCAGTGGCAGCTGGTCAACACGCCGCTCGGCGAGATGTGGTCCGGCCGCACCCGCTATGCGGCGGCGATGTTCTTCTTCAAGCGCGGCGAGATGGATGCCGACACGCTGGAGGTCTACCGCATCTGCGCTCGGCTCGACCATGAAGACCCCTTGCCGATCATCCGCGACCGCGGTGTCGGCAAGGAATGGCTTAAGCGCTTGGGTGCGTAAGCCCGCAGCGCGACGGAGCTGCGCTCCTGCTTCGCCCTAGGATGACGACGTTGGGGGAGCGTTCTGGCCCAATTCCGAACGTCCAAGATTGTCACTTTATCCGATCGTCCTTTCAAGGACACGCAGCCAATTCCGATAAGCGATCTTCTCGATCAGCGCGCGCCCGAAGCCGCGAGCGGCGAGCGCATCGAGGAGCTTCGGCAGGCCTGCCACGTCGCCGATCACCGCCGGGATCATGGCACCGTCGAAATCGGATCCGAGACCCACACCGTCCTCGCCCAGCGCCTGCAACAGCGACTCGATGTGGCGCAGCATGATGTCGAGGCTGGTGTCGGCATTCATGCGGCCGTCCTCGCGCAGGAAGCCGGTGGCGAAGTTCAGGCCCACCATGCCGCCCGTTTCGCGGATCGCGCCGAGCTGCCAGTCGGTGAGGTTGCGCGAATGGCCGCAGATCGCATGCACGTTGGAGTGGGTCGCGACCAGCGGCGCATCGCTGAGCGCGGCGACATCGCGAAAACCCTTCTCGTTGAGATGCGAGAGGTCGATCATGATCCTGAGCTGGTTGCATGCCTTGACCAGCGCCTTGCCGGCGTCGGTCAGGCCCGGCCCGGTATCGGGCGACGAGGGAAAGCGGAACGGGACGCCGTTGCCGAAGGCGTTCGGCCGGCTCCAGACGATCCCCAGCGAGCGGAGCCCGGCGGCATGGAGCACGTCGAGCATGGCAAGCTCGGGATCGATCGCCTCGACGCCTTCGATATGGAACACCGCGGCGATCGAGCCATTCGCCATCGCCTCGCGCACATCGCCGGCGCTGCGGCAGACGGTGAGCGCGCCGGCGCGCTCCAGCCTGAACAGGATCGAGGCCATGCCGATGGTCGAAGTGACCGCCTCGGCGCGCGGCAGTTCCGGCGGCAGTGGCTCGTTGTCGCTCGGCGCCGGCGGCACGGCGCTGCGCTTGGTCTTTTCGATCGGCGGCGGAAAGATCGCGAACATGCCGCCGGCAAAACCGCCCTTTTTGGCGCGCGGCATGTCGATGTGACCGCCCGGCGTGCCCTCGATGAACAGCTTTTCGACATCGGCTTCGTTCGACTGGTAGAGCCTGAGCAGCGTGTCGTTGTGGCCATCGAAAACGGGAATGAGGTCGGATTCGGTCATCAGGCCATTCGCTTTTTTGAGGTGGCGGATCAGGGCGGGAGAATCCCAGGTGATCTGTCTAATTAGGCAAGATGGCCGAACTGCGCAAATGCCAGACGCGTGTTCGCATTTATGGCTGGGCGGCTCTCTTCCTTCTCCCCTTGCGGGCTCCGAAGAACGGGGCGAGACGCGTCGCTCGCCCCCGGGCGGTGGATCGGCGCGCGGCGCCGAGACGGTTTAGGGCGCTGCAGCGGAGTGAGACGTCGGTTTTCCCTGGAACTCCCCTCAGCCGGCCGCTTCGCGGCCCCCTTCTCCCCGGGGGAGAAGGGGAAGACAAGTGCTACTATTTCAGCACGTCGGCCCATTCCGGATGGCGGCGGAACTGGGCGTTGGCGAAGGGGCAGAGCGGGATTATCTTCTTGCCCGCCGCGCGCGCGTCCTCGACGGCGCGGGTTACCAGGCGAAGCCCGGCGCCCTGGCCGCGAAAGACATCCGGCACCTCGGTGTGATCGATGATGAGCTGGTGCTCGCCGATCTTGGTGAAGGTCATTTCGGCGTCGGCGCCGCCCGGTCCGCGCAGCAGGTAGCGACCCTTGGAGCCGCGATCTTCCAGTTCAATCTCGGGCAGTTGGTCAGCCATTTTTTGCGCCTCCTTCGCTGGCGGGCGTGAGGGCGAACAGCCGCCGCGCGGCTTCGATTTCATTCGGCCGCACCTCGTGCCCGCCGTCGTGCCATTCCACTGTGACATTGGCCCCGTCGGCGCGCAAATAGGCCTCCAGCCGCGTTGTCAGGTTCGGCGGGCAGATCGGGTCGCGCCTGCCGGCCGTGATCAGGATGCGGCGCCCGGCAAGGCTGCCCTGCACCTGCGGCTCGAACGGGATCAGCGGATGCATCAGCCCCGCGGCATCGAACAGTCCTGGCTCGGCGAACACCACCGAGGCCAGGATGTTGGCGCCGTTGGAATAGCCGAGGCCGAACACTGCCGAGGGCTTTGCCGCCTCGACATGCGCCTTGACGAAGCCGGCCATCTTGGCCGTCGCCCGCGCGAGGTCGTCCATGTCGTAGACGCCTTCGCCGGTGCGGCGGAAGAAACGGGCGGCACCTTGCTCCGACACATCGCCGCGCGGCGAGACTAACGTCGCCGAAGGCGCGAGCTCGCGACCGAAGGACAGAAGCTGGTTCTCGTCAGCTCCGGTGCCGTGGAAGATGAACAACAGCGCGCTGCCCGGCGAACCGGGCAGCACTTTGTGGATGTAGGCGTCCTTGCTCATGGCGTCAGTCTTCCAGCTTCTGGAGATGCTGTTCGAGATAGGGTCTCAGATGCTGATGCTGCGTCGGCAGCTTCAGCGCCTCGCCGAGATGCGCGGTGTCCTCGTCGCGGTTGAAGCCCGGCTCGTTGGTCGACACCTCGAACAGCACGCCGCCCGGCGTGCGGAAATAGATCGCCCAGAAATAGTCGCGATCGATGACCGGCGTCACGCCGTAACCCGTGTCGACAAGTGCCTTGCGCACTTCGAGCTGCCGCGCGCGATTCTCGACCGCGAAGGCGACATGGTGCACCGAGCCGGCGCCGAGATTGGCAAAGCCGGCGCCCGGCAGCGATTCGATGTCGACGACGTCGGCGCCGTTGCCGTTCTTGATCGCCATCCGGCGGACATTGCCGGACTTGTCGACCTCTTCATAGCCCATGAACTTCAGCAGCTCCTCGGTGGCGCCGCCGTCCTTCAGTCTCAGCGCGACCGAGTGGAAGCCGCGAATCGCCTCATCGGCGGGGACGCCGCCCTTCACCCAGGGCGCTCTGCCGTCGGCCTTGTCTTCGACCAGCGCAAAACTGTCGCCGTCGGGGCCCGTGAAGGCAAGCCGCTTCTCGCCGAAGCTTTCGCTGCGGCCAACACCGCTGACGCCCTCGTCGGCGAAGCGCTTTTCCCAATAGCCGAGCGTGCCTTCCGGCACTGAGAAGACGGTGGTGCCGACCTCACCCACCCCATGCCGGCCCTTGCCGATGTCGGGGAACGGGAAATAGGTCATCACCGAGCCCGGCGTGCCGAACTCGTCGGCATAGTAGAGGTGATAGACGTCCGGTGCGTCGAAATTGACGGTCTTCTTCACCCGGCGCAGGCCGAGCTTCTTGGTAAAGAACTCATTGTTGCGGCGCGCATCGCTTGCCATCGAGGTAACGTGATGCAGGCCCTTGATCTGATTGAGCATGGTCTTGCTCCTTCCCTATCCTTGCTGCGGCCCTTGCCGCTGTCCACCGCAATATGAGGATAGCGCCGGGCCCGGCAAAGCGACCAAACTCAGAATGGACTGTATCACAAAAGTGAACGGCCATAAGACCGATGTTCACCAATTGATGAACTGCCTCCTTGCGCCGATCGGGAAATTTCGGCTCCATGAGCGGGCGCACCATCTTGAGGAGAAGAGTTTGGAGAACCGAGTGAGCCGCCCGAATGTTCTTCTCATCACCTGCGACCAGTGGCGCGGCGATTGTCTGTCGGCGGCGGGACATCCGGTAGTGAAAACGCCGCATGTGGATGCGCTCGCGGCCGAGGGCGTGCTGTTCCAGCGCCACTACGGTGGAGCGGCGCCCTGCTCGCCGGCGCGCGCCTGCCTCTACACCGGCCTCTATCAGATGAACAACCGGGTCTGCCGCAACGGCTCGCCGCTCGACGCCCGCCACAGTAACATCGCGCTTTCCGCACGCGCGGTGGGTTATGACCCCACGTTGTTCGGTTATACCGATGTGGCGCCGGACCCGCGCCGGCTTGCGGCCGGCGATCCGCGGCTGAGGAGTTATGAAGGCGTGCTGCCCGGCTTCAGCGTCCGGCAGTTGCTGCCCGAACATCAGAAGCAGTGGCTGTCCTGGCTGCGGACGCGCGGCATCGACACGAGCGCCGGGGCACCGGGCATCCATCGTCCGGCTGGCAAGCAGGGCAAGGTCGGCGATGATGTAAGCAACGCGCCGCCGGTCTATTCGAAGGACCAGACGCCGGCGGCCTTCCTGGCCGGCGAATTCATCCGCTGGCTTGGCGAACAGGAGCAGTCGGCGCCGTGGTTCGCGCACATCTCCTTCATCAGCCCGCACCCGCCTTTCATCGTGCCGCAGCCCTACAACACCATGTACGACCCGGCCGACGGCCCCGCTTTCCGGCGCGCGGCGAACTGGCAGGCCGAGGCGCAAAGCCACCCCTACCTCGCATACGATCTTGGCCTGCAGAAGCGGACGAAGTTCGTTCCCGGCGTCGAGGGCAAGGTGCGGGATTGGAGCGAGGAGAATTTTCGCCGGATCCGTGCGCTTTACTACGGCATGATCTCCCAGCTCGACGCGCAGCTCGGCCGCATCTGGGAAGCGCTGAAGGCGGCCGACAGTTGGGATGACACTGTGGTTGTGCTCACCTCCGACCATGCCGAGATGATGGGCGACCACTTCATGCTTGGCAAAGGCGGCTTCTTCGACGCCAGCTACCACATTCCGCTGATCGTGCGCGATCCGCGTCGGACAAATGCGGCCGGCGCATCCATCGATCGTTTCACCGAGGCGGTGGACGTCTTCCCGACCTTGCTCGACCTGATCGGCGCAGCACCCGAACCGCACCTCGACGGCAGGTCGCTGGCGTCCTGGCTCGACGGCGAGGAGCCGGCCGACTGGCGCGACGCGGCGCACTGGGAATTCGATTTCCGCTCGGTCGCCGACGGCGAAGCCGAGCGGCATTTCGGCATCGGCTCACGCGCCTGCAACCTTGCCGTCCTTCGCACCGAGGCTTTCAAATATGTCCATTTCGGCGGCGGCCTGCCGCCGCTTCTCTTCGACCTGTCTAAGGATCCGGACGAGTTGAGCAACGTCGCGCACGACCCCGCCTATCTGCCGGTGCGCGTGGAACTCGCCGAGAAGATGCTCACCTGGCGCGCCAACCATCTCGACCAATCACTCGCGCTGGCGGAGCTGACAAAGGACGGAGTGGTCGGCCATGTGAGAAAGACAGCAGGCAGCAGGGAATAGCGAAACGCGTATTCCCTGCTGCCCGCTGCCCGCTGCCTGGTCCCTTACTGCAGGACCATCCTCTGCTTGTCGCGGTTTGCGGCATAGGAGCTCTTGTCGTAGGCTGCCTGCGCCTCCAACTGCTCCTTGGTGAAGTTGGTGTAGAGATACTTATTGCCGTCCTTGTCGGTCATGAACTTCAGCTTATCCATGCCGAGGGCGACTTCCTTCTCGCCGATGCCTAGGAAACCGCCGACATCGATAACCACCGCATCCGGCTTGTTGTCGGGCGTCAGCACGACATCGCCAATCTCGCCGATCTCGACATCGTTGGCGCCGTATACCGTGGTGCCCTTCAGGTCGTCGACTCTGATGTTGCCCATCGGCATTTCGTTCAACGTCGATTTGTCGATCGAGGCTGTCTTGGTCGTGTCGGTGGCGGCTGTGCCGGTATCGGCCGGCTTGTTCTCAGCCGTCGTATTCGCAGCCGGCGCCGCGGGCTTGGTCTCAGCCGTCGTCTGGGCCGGCTGAGCCGGTTTGGCCTCCTTGTCGGCCGTGGTGTCGGACGAGGTCACGGCAGGGGTGGTCGTTGCCGGAGCAGTGTTCGAAGCCGTGGTGGCTGCGGCCGGCGCCGGATCATAAGCCTTGCGGTTGAAGTCCGGCTGGGCCTCCAGTTCTTCCTTCGTCGTCTCGGCGATCAACCAGCGATCGCCATTCTTCTCCGCCCATTTGGCCTTGGCGAAGTCGAAGGTAACATTCTTCTCGCCAATGCCCAGGAAGCCGCCGACGCCGATCACGAGGGATTCGGCCTTGCCGTCCTTGGCAAGAACGATGTCGTTGACGTCGCCGATCTTTTGGGCGTCGTCGGCGGTGCCGTTATAGACCGACTCGCCCATGATGTTGGTGGCGAGATTGCCTTCAGCCTTCTCTACCGGCTGGGCCGGCTGAGCGGGCGCTTGCGCCGTTCCGGTGTCGGTGGTCGCTGGCTGCGTGGCATCGGTCGTTTGCGCCGGGGCCAGATCATAGGCCTTGCGATCGAAGGCCGCCTGCGCGTTCAGCTCGTCTTTGGTCGTCTTCGCTACGAGCCAGCGGTCGCCGTTCTTCTCGGCCCATTCCAGCTTGTTGTAATCGAAGGCGACATCCTTGGTGCCGACGCCAAGAAAGCCGCCGACGCCGATGATGACGGATTTTACGTTGCCGCTTGCATCGAAAACGACGTCGTCGACCTTGCCGATGTCTTCGGCATCGTCGCCGGTCCCATTATAGACGGATTCACCGATGATATTGGTCATCAGCGCCCCGTCTGCACGTACTACTGGAGCTTGGGTCTCGGCGGCGGGCGCGGGGGTTTCGGTGGCGGGCGCCTGCGCCGGTGCAGGCGTTGTGTTCTGCGCAAAGGCCCCGGTTGCTAGGAGGGTTGCAAGCGCGGTCGTTGCAAAAAGAGTGCGGATCATGATCGTCTCTCCTCGTGCCTGATTTCCTACGCGCCGCGTTCGCGGCCTCGCACAACGCAAGGGCGAGCGCGGCAATATTCCACGATTTCACAACGTCGTGAGGGGAGCCTTGTTCCAAACGGCGCCCGTCCACGGCGCTTGACTTGCTCCCTGACGCGGAACCTTCGGCGGCCCCTTTCCGTTTCAGCCTCCGGCTGAGAGCTCGTTTTTGGCCTAACAATAGCAGGACGGAGAGGGGCATGCGGTTTGCTGCGGTGCTGAACAAGGACGGGGGCACCCTGCGCACGACCGATGTTGCAGCCTTTGCCGACCGGGTCCGCGAGCTTCTGGAAGCGGCTGGCCATTCGGTTCAGATCGACATCGTTGCGGGCGGCGAAATCGCTACGGCTTTGGAAAAGGCCATAGCCAGGCGCAACGTCGATGTCGTGCTCGCCGGAGGCGGCGACGGAACGGTGTCCACCGCCGCCTCGCTTCTGATGAACAAGAAGAAGGCGTTGGCCATATTGCCGGCTGGTACGATGAACCTTTTCGCGCGCAGCCTTGGCATCCCCCAGACACTGGAAGCCGCCTTGAAGGCCTTTACCGACGGCGAGGTCAAGGCGGTCGATATGGCGACCGCGAATGGCCGTCCCTTCGTGCATCAATTTTCAATCGGCATGCATGCCAGAATGGTCCAGCTCCGCGAGAAGATGGATTTTGGCTCGCGGCTGGGAAAGATGCGGGCGTCGGTTCGCGCCGCATGGGCAACGATCAAGAACCCGCGCACCCTCAAGGTGACCTTGACCATCGGCAAGACCGACATCATCACCCGCGCGACCGGAATTGGCATCAGCAACAACCTGTTCGGCGAGGGCCATCTGCCTTATGCGGACAATCCGGCCGGCGGCATGCTTGGCATCTATGTCAGCGTTGCGCGCCGGCGCCGTGACTTGGTAAAATTGCTGCTTGCCATGCTGCGCGGCCGGTGGCGCCAAAGCGAACATGTCGAGATCCACCAGGCTGACAAGGCCGTGCTGAAAATTCATTCGTCGCCGACCAAGTTCAAGGCGGTGATGGACGGAGAGTTGGTCAAGCTGGAACGCGAAACCACGGTCGAAATCCATCCGGCGACCCTTAACGTGCTGGTCCCTAGAAGCAGCGCGCAGGCAAAGGCAGCCTGAATGGGCCGAAGACTTCAAACTACTGTGTTTGACCACTGGGAGCAGGCGCCTGCTCGGTCCCTGGAGGTTGTGGGACGTGCTGCTGCTCGGTGCTCGGCTCTTTGATCAACACGCCATAAATCTCGGCTACGCCCCAGGCGATGAATACCAGCAGCAGCCCGGCGACGAGAATCCTGAGCGCATGCCAGCCCCAATGCCCCTGGCGGGCTTCGTTTTCAGGAACGGTCTTGGGCATGGTCGGTCTCCAGGTGTGGGGGCGGGCACGCCGAGCACGGCATGGTCGGGTAACGGACCCTTTCCGCGAAAGTTCCCAATCATCCGGCAACGGTCGGCCGCCTCGACCGGCTTGCCGCGCCTATGGCGTTTCGCTGCGATCCTTTTCTCGAGGCCCAGCCTTCACGTTCTCGCGGTAGATGGCGTAGGCGGCGAGCGCGATCGCGGGCGCGAGAAGCGTGCCCAGGCCGCCCTTGCTTTTCGCGAGCGCCGGGAGCAACGCGAGCGCCGCGGTAACGCCAACCGCCGTCATGTCGGCCTTTCGCCTTCGCGCGCGCCGCCGCGCCCGCATGCTGGTTGTCAGCTTGTGGATCACGACAATCAGCCCGGCGATCACCAGGAAGCCGATGCCGAAGCCGAGACTGGTCGCTAGCGGCCCGTAGCGCGCCGCCAGCCAGATATAGGCCGCGCCGATGAGGAAACCGACGCCGCACAGGGCAAAAACACCGGCAAGTCCGTAGAGGATTGCGGTCTGCCGCGCTCTTTGAAAGGCCGCCACCGCCTCGCCGGAAGCAAGGCCGGAAATAAGCGAAACCAGCGTCCCCATATGAGGGCTGCTAGCGGCGCGACAGCAGCGCGAACAGGAAGCCTACTCCCGCCGCAATCGCCAGCGACGTCACCGGCTTTTCGCGAACGCTGGCTATCAACTGCGCTTCCAAATCCTGAGCGCTTCCGCGCATGCTTTCGAACGCTGCCTCGCCGTGCGCGCGCAGCTGCTCGACGCCTTCGGCGGCCGCGCGGCGCGCTGCCCCGTAACTGTCGTCCCGGGTCTTGGCCAATTGCCTGGTGAGCTCTTCGATATCGGCCTTCAACTGCCGGATGTCGGCTTCGAGGTCGGCGCTGGGGGGAGTGTCTGTTGCGGATCTGCCTGCGGCGGTCGCCATTGCGTAACTCCTTATGTTTGCTTCCATTTCAACGCTTGGCCGAGACCGGGGTTCCGTTTTCCCGGTCCGGGTCGTCCTCAGATAAGCGGTCTGCGCTCCTCACCCAAACCTTGCCAGCCGGCCAACTCCGTCAGCCCCTCATGGCTGAGAACCTCGCAACCACCGTCACGCCAAATGATCAGCTTACGGTCCATCAGCTTGCGGATCGTCTTGTTGGTATGCACCAGCGAAAGCCCGAGCGTATCGGCGATATGCTGCTGCGTGATCGGGATCTGCACCGGCCGCTTGCCGTTCAGGCCTGCGCCCCGGGCACGGCTGGAGATGAAGGCGACAAGATAGGCGGTGCGCTCCAGCGCGGAACGGCGACCGATGCTCAGCAGGTTTTCATCGAGCATGCGCTCCTCGCGCGACGCCATCCAGGTGATGTCATAGGCCAGGCCCGGGTAGTTACGGTAAAGCTCGTGCAATTGGTCGCGCTCGAAGACGCACAGCAGCATCGGCGACAAGGCCTCGACGGAATGCTGCATCTCGCCCATTAGGCTGCCTTGCAGGCCGATGAGATCGCCGGGCATGGAATAGTTGAGGATTTGCCGCCGCCCGTCGGGCAACAGCTTGTAGCGGAATGCCCAGCCTGAAAGTATGGTGTAGAGATGCGCGCTGTGGCTGCCTTCGACCAGCACGGTCGCCCCCTTGTCGACCGCAAGCTCTCCTTTCTTGAACCCGCTGACGAACAACAGCTCCTGGCTCTCGAATTCGCGAAAGACTGGCAGCGGCCGCAGCGGGCATTTGCCGCAAGGATATTGGCGGGTGGCAAGGGAATATGCGCTCTGGCCGGACATTTCGACCCCTCTTCGAAACCCCTGCCCCGATCGGGCGAATACAAACGCTTCACCCGGACCGAGGTTCCGCCGCTCACGCAATGCATCGCCGGTCATGTCTTTTTTAAATGACAGAGCGCCGAATACCGCGCATGACTGCAGCCTTATAGGAGTCGCCGCCACGTGCCCCCATTGCTAGACGGATTGCGTATCCTGGTCTTGGAAGACGAATTCCTGATAGCGATGGATGTCGAGCAACTATGCCGCGACCAAGGGGCCGCCGAGGTCACGATTGTTGGCGACCTGGCTGAAATCGACCTGCGGGATGGGTTTTCCTGGTTCGACGCCGCTATCGTCGACCTGATGCTCGGCGGCACCTCGACACTCGACTTCGCCGAGCGGCTGCGCAGCGCAGGCATTCCATTCGTCTTCGCGTCCGGCTACTCCGACGCCGAGGATCTCGAAGGCTCTTTTCCCGAGATTAAGCTGGTCACCAAGCCCTACTCGGGAGACGATCTGATCCAGGCCCTGGCGCTCGCCTGCAGGCGCGCGAAAGCGGCGTGACGACGTAGCGTCGAAGAGCCGGAGGTCGGTGTCAGGCGGCGTTTGATCCTGTCACCTGCGCCGAGATCGCGTCGGGACCGTATTCGTCCTCGCCAGAAATCTTCAGGATGTCCTGCAGCCGGGCGCGCGCGCGGCTGACCCGGCTCTTGATCGTGCCCACAGCGCAGCCGCAGATCTCCGCCGCCTCTTCGTAGGAAAAGCCGGACGCGCCGATCAGGATGATCGCTTCGCGCTGATCCTCCGGCAGCTGCTCCAGCGCGCCGCGAAAATCCTTGAGATCGAGCTGGCCATGCTGGGCCGGGTGGACGGCGAGCCTGGCGGTCATGATGCCGTCGCTGTCCTGCACCTCGCGACCGCGCTTGCGCATCTGCGAATAGAATTCGTTGCGCAGGATGGTGAACAGCCAGGCCTTGAGGTTGGTGCCCGGCTGGAAACTCTCATGTTTGTCCCACGCCTTGACCAGGGTTTCCTGGACGAGGTCGTCCGCCTTGTCGGCATTCTGCGTCAGCGACACCGCAAAGGCGCGCAGGCTTGGGATCGCGCCGAGCAGCTCGGTCTTGAAGCTCTGGGAGACCGCCGCCATGTCTCAGTCCTTTTTCTCGGCGGGTTCGGCCTTTTCCAGCTGGCTGAGCAACTGAGCGAATCGATCCGGCACCTGATCGGAGACCAGCTCGTCGTAATATTGCTTGAGTTTGCGGGCGATTTCGGAGTTCGGTCCGAGCGGACTGCTACCCCCGTTCCGGTGCCTGCTCGGGGCGCCAGCATTCTTTGACATTTCTTTCATGTTTGCCCTAAGTCCCAGCACCTGAAACCGCTTTAAAACCATAGATCACGACGCAAGCGGCACCCTTGTCTGGTTGCCCATCCCAAAGCCGGAAACGCCCGCTTCCTAATTTAGTTCCCTGCCCGGCGGAACTTTTTCAGAAAGCCGACGTTGGTTTTGCCGGGACTTCCAGTGAGTCTAGCCTTTGCAATGCAACAACGTCATCTGAGGGAGACGTCAAATATGAGCCTGTCCGCAACCATCGCTCCTCACCTGCCTTTCCTCCGCCGTTTCTCGCGCGCCGTGTCGGGATCGCAGGAAAGCGGTGACGCCCTGGTTGCTGCGATGCTGGAGGCCATCATCGCCGACACCGAAGTTTTCCCCAAGGCATCGAGCGATCGCATTGCGCTGTACAAGGTCTTTGCCAGGCTTTTCACTTCGATTGCGATCCGCGTGCCGCAAGAGCATGCGCAGACAGCTTGGGAGCAGCGGGCGGCCGCCAATCTCAACGCAATCGCGCCGCGGCCGAGGCAGGCTTTCCTGCTGGTCGCCGTAGAGGGTTTCAGCGAGGATGAAGCGGCGGAAATCCTCGATGCCGACGAACAGGAGTTCTCCGAATTGCTTGCCCAAGCAAGCAGCGAGATTTCTCGCCAGGTCGCGACCGACGTGCTGATCATCGAGGACGAGCCGCTGATCGCCATGGACATCGAGGAGATGGTCGAAAGCCTCGGCCATCGCGTTGTCGGCACCGCCCGCACGCACGCCGAGGCGGTCGCCGTTTTCGGCAAGACGCGTCCGAAAATGGTGCTGGCCGACATCCAGCTCGCCGATGGCAGCTCGGGCATAGAGGCGGTCAACGAGATCTTGTCCTCGACGCCGGTGCCGGTGATCTTCATCACCGCTTTCCCTGAGCGCCTGTTGACCGGCGAGCGTCCCGAACCGGCGTTTCTGGTGACCAAGCCCTTCAATCCAGACATGGTGAAGGCCCTGATCAGTCAGGCGCTGTTCTTCGACCGGCAGGCGAAAGCCGCGGCCTGACCGCATGTCCGATCATTGAGGTCTCATGCGAGGCGCGGAGTCCCATCCGTGAAGCGTTTTCAGGGGATCGTCTTTTTCCGCAAATGGTGGAACAAACGCCATCCAGCCACGTTTTTTCCAGGACGTTAGAAGGAGAGATATCATGCTGTACTGGGCGCTCGTTTTTCTTGTGGTCGCGATCATCGCCGGCGCGCTTGGGTTCGGCGGCATCGCCGGCACGTCGGCTGGCATCGCGCAGATATTGTTCTTCGTCTTCCTTGCTTTCCTGGTGATCTCACTCATCGCCGGCCTCGTCAGGAGAACCTGACCAGGGGGAGTGCCGAACACTGGAAGCCGCACCCCTCAAACGGTTTCCAGCCACCGCCGGGCGATGTCCCCAAAAGGATGTCGTCCGGCGGACCGCTTTTGGGCAGCATAAGCATCAGTAGGTCAAGACCGGGGCAGCAATCCTCGTAAGCCGTTCGCGCCTGGATGCGGGAAGTATCGAATGCGTTCCAAGGCCTCAGAGAAGGACTATACGCAAGAGCACAGCGACGAAGTGATCGCGATGCATCCGGCGGAAAGCGGGATGCAGGTGGGTCGCGCGCTACTCCACGCGCTCCACAATGCTGGAATTTCGGTCCTCTACCAGGATCGTGAAATGAAGACCGTCTGGGCGCGCAACATGCGGGCCCCGTGGGCCTGCGAGACGGCCGAGGGCAAGGATGCGCTTTCCCCCGCGCAGTCCGAGCGCATAGGCGCAGCCAAGCGCAAGGTGATTGAAACCGGCAACCCGGATCGCCTCGAGCTCGGCATTTCCGACAGTGACGGCGTGCGCTGGTTCCATGTCTGGATCGATGCCGATCGCAGCGACTCCGGCGAGGTTCAGGGCGTCGTCACCACCATGGTCGAGACGACGGAGCAGAAGCGCCGCGAGCAGACGCTGAAAACGCTGCTGCGAGAGGTCAGCCATCGCTCGAAGAATCTTCTGGCCATCATCCAGAGCATAGCCACCCAGACCGGACGCTACTCGGAGACGCTCGGCGATTTTCTGACGCACTTTCGCGGCCGTATCCAGTCGCTCGCCTCGTCTCAGGATCTGGTGACATCCTCCAACTGGCGGGGAGCGGCGCTTCGTGAGCTCGTGTCCGGCCAGGTCGGCCGCTATAGCGCCGATCCAAGTCGCAGCCTGCGTTTCGATGGGGAGAACCCTTACCTCAATCCGAACGCTGCCCTTCATATCGGACTGGCCATGCACGAGCTGGCCGTGAATTCGGTAAGCTACGGCGCCCTGTCGCAGCCTGACGGGCGGATCAGGGTAAGCGCCAGGATCGCGGCCGGCAGCGAGACTTCGCCTGGCCTTTTGCTGATTTGGACAGAAAGGATCGGCGCCGGTCGGCGCACCGAAAATCGTTTTGGCAGCGTCGCCCTCGAACGCGTCGTGCCGACGTCGCTGAATGGCTCCGCCAGTCTCGATATCGACGACGATCGTCTCGAATATCGCCTGACCATCCCGCGCGGCAATTTCGAGATAGAATGAACAACCACGTCTTGGGCAACAGACAGCCGCCGGAGAGGCGTTAACCTGCCATTCACCATAAAATCCGATTGTGTTTCCCCGCCAGAAGCAACTCCAGGATAGCGCGCAATGCCCTTCCGAGTTGCGTAAAACCGTGGAGTGGATCGGCGATCCCGTGAGGCGCTGAACCGCTCGCGACGCATCAAACCCAGCCGCGCAATCACACCGCGATTTGGGAGGAAGCGAATGATGATTGCCGATATGGACAGGCTGGAGCGGGCCGCCCGCGTCTCGATGGGCGGCTTCCAGGACGCCGAAGCACCGCCCTCGCCCCGTTCCTCCCATCCATCGCTTCGCCTCGGCGCCGTCGCGCTTGTTGCTGCTCTCGGGCTGGCGATGGCCTGGCAACTGGCCTGATCTTTCCGATCGAGCAGCCGGCCTGCGCCAAGGGCACGCGCCATTGCGCGCCGACTCCGACGAGCAGGAACTTTTGAGCGGCAACAATCGTTCTTTGCGGCGGGAGGATTCGACCCGTGGAACACATCGCCGCCTTGCTCCTCGTCATTGGCTGCTCGGACACCATGACCGATTGCCGCGAATTGTCGGTGCCGGTCAGCGTCTTCGAGACTTTCGAGGCCTGCATCGCCGAACGGCCGTTTGCGCTGGGCGACCTGCAGGGGCGCACGCCGCGTGTCATGGGCGAGTGCCTTGCCGTCGATCCGGCACTTGAAGACGACTACGATCAACTGCTGTGGACCGTGCGTCCCGACGGCAGGCTCGTCGCGTCGCTGGAAACTTCCGGCGCGCTTGTCGCGTCAAACGGCGCACGCCCGTAAGACACTCTCTTCAGCAATAACAAGATCGGGCAGGCAAAGCCCGTTTTTTCGTGCTAAACGGCGGTTGGCACTGCCAAAAGTGAGGACAAAAGCGAGGAGCTATTTATGCGGAAAATGATCATTGCCATGGTTGCCGTGGTCGCCGTCAGCGGCTGCACCACGACCGAGCAGGATGTCGTCGGGGGCGGCCTGATCGGCGCCGGCGTCGGCGGCCTGGTCGGCGGAGGCAGGGGCGCGCTGATCGGCGCGGCTGTGGGCGCCGGGTCCGGCCTCCTGGTCCGCAACCTGCGCAATGGCCAGTGCGTATATCGCTACCGTAACGGCACGACCTACACTGCGCGCTGCAACTGATCTCGCGACAGAGCGATCCAATGAAGGCCGGCCTGCCGGCCTCCATTTCTTTGCCTGAACGGCCCGCCGCCGCACCGGCGCTGCTCATCCGGTGAGCGGGATCCTTATTTCCACCTTAAGCCCGTCGGCCCGGTAGTCGCGCTTGATCGTACCGCGCAATTCTCGCGTGACATTGAGATCGATCAGCTTGGTGCCGAAACCGGTCTTTGCCGGCGGCTCCAGTTTCTTTTGCCCGGCCTCGCGCCAATCGAGCACCAGCGTCCGCTCCCGGCCACGTCCTTCGACCCGCCAATCGACCTTCAGGGCGCCCACCGAGTTGCCGGCCTCGCCATATTTCAGCGCGTTGGTGGCAAGCTCGTGGAAGGTCAGGCCAAGCGCCTGCGTCGTCGTCTCGTCAAGCAGCACTTCCGGCCCCGACAATATGCCTTCGGAAAGCTCTTTGCCGAACACCTGCCCAAGCTCGGTGCGCAGCAGGTCGCCGAGGTCCGCTTTCTGCCAGCGCGAGCGTGTCAGCATGTCCTGCGACGCGGCCATCGCCTGCAACCGCGCCGAGAATGATGCCGAGAACTCCTTCACGTCCGTGGCCTGCGAAGCAGTCTGCCGCGCGATCGCCAGCACCCTGGTGATCGAGTTCTTGATGCGGTGCTTCATCTCCTGCAGGATCAGCTCCTTTTCCAGCAGGCTCTTCTCCGTGGCCTCATGCAGCAGCGACTTCGCCTCGTAGGCGCGCTCCTGATAGCGGGCCACCAAGGCGATGGCCCCGGCGAGAAGCAGGCCGAACAGACCGAGCATCACCGGGATGGCGCGCGAGGAAGGCAGCGCGAAAGCGCTCGTCGGCCGAAACAGGACAGTCCAGGGTCGGCCGGCCACGACGATATCCCGGCGCGCCAGCAGCTTTCCGCCGAGCGATTCGGCCGGCGGCGCCTCCGACCGGAACAGGAGATTGTCGGCTCCCGGCTGGCCGTCGAAGATTTCGACGTTGACCGGCAGCAGCGGAGCCTTGCTGAGCGCCACCTGGAACAGATCGCGTGCGCGGAAGGAGGCGTAGAGGAAGCCGGCGGTCGAGGAGCGGCTGGCATTAATGACATCCGGAGCCGTTTCCACGTTCAGCCGCACGAAGACCAGGAATCCGGGGAATGTCTGCTCCAGCCCTTGTCCCTGGCCAAGTTGAACGAGCCCGCTGGCATGCTGCTGGTCGTCGGCCATGGCCTTCTCGATTGCCGCCCGCCGTGCCGGGTCGCTGAACATGTCGAAGCCGATGATCGACTGGTTGGAGGTATCGAGCGGCTCGAAAAGCACGATGGGCGTGCGCCATTGCTGCTGCGTGATGGCCGGATAGACCGGGTGGGCCGAACCGCGAGCGCGCAGGATGTCGCGCTCGAGCGTGGCCTCGTCGCCGGCCTTGGCCAGCCTCAGGAAGCCGATGCCGCGCAGTCCGGCGAAATTGTCGTCGATGTCGAGCGCGGTGAGGAAGGCCTTGAACTCGCCGCGCGTAATATCGCCGTTACGAGCATCGAACAGCGCCTGGGTCGAGCGCAGCAGCGACAGATGCAGGTCGATGCGGCTCTCGATGCGGTTGAGCGCATCGTCGGCGGTTCCCTCGAACTTGATGCGTGCCGCCTCCTGGGTCGCGAAATAGGCGAACCCCGCCATCGTCAGGCTGATCAGCGCGACGGCGATGAAGGCGACGATCGGGAAAAGCTTTTTCAATGCAGGGTGCGGCCCATGGATGGTTGGCCACCTTTATGGGCAAGTCTCCGCGCCAATACAATGGCAAGGCCAACCCAACGCCGCGATTGGCTCATCAAACAAGTCGCAAATTAGCCAACCAATTTATAGTCTTAGGCCGCGATTTTCAGCGCTCCCGGGCCTGGCATGGCGCCTGGCGGGCACTTGCCCAAAATGATCATGCCGAGCACCTCGTCCTGGGTCACGTCGCTGGTGCGCGCCGTACCGACGACCTGGCCGTTCTTCATGACGCAGACCCTGTCCGCCAGCTCGAACACGTCATGGATGTCGTGGCTGATCAGGAAGATGCCGATGCCGTCGGCCTTGAGTTGCCGCACCAGTTCGCCGACCTGGGCCGTCTCCTGGGGGCCGAGCGCTGCCGTCGGCTCGTCCATGATCAGGATTCGCGCGTTGAACAGGATCGCGCGCGCGATCGCCACCGACTGCCTCTGTCCGCCGGACAGCTTGATCACCGGCTCCTTGAAGCGCTGGAAGCGCGGATTGAGCCGGCCCATCACCTTGCGCGCTTCGGCCTCCATGGCGACGTCGTCCAGCGTGCCCCAGGCGGTCATCAGCTCGCGGCCGAGGAAAAGATTGGCGGCGGCGTCGACATTGTCGGCAAGCGCCAGCGTCTGATAGATCGTCTCGATGCCGTATTTCTTGGCGTCGCGCGGGTTGGAGATTGCTGCCTCCTCGCCGTTGACGAAGATCTGCCCGGCATCGCGCTTGTAGGCGCCGGACAGTATCTTGATCAGCGTCGACTTGCCGGCGCCGTTGTGGCCGAGCAGCGCCACCACTTCGCCGGGGAAGAGATCGATGGAGGCATCGTCGACGGCGCGAATGCCGCCGAAGGCGATCGAGATGTTGCGCATGTCGACCAGCGGGGCGCCGGCGGGAGCGTTCTTGTCTGCCATGATGCTGCCTCCTTCACACCCGCTTGCGGTAGATGGTGTCGAGCCAGACCGCGATGACTAGCACGGCGCCGACGACGATGCTTTGCAGCGGCGAATCGACGCCGAGGAGCACCATGCCGGACTGCAGTGACTGCATCAGCAGCGCCCCAAGCATAGCGCCGAGCACGGTTCCCGAGCCGCCGGCGAGCGAGGTGCCTCCGATGACCGCCGCGGCGATGACCAGGAGCTCGTCCAGCGTGCCGAGCGCATTGGTCGATGAATTCTGCCGCGCCGACGATATCGCCGCGGCCATCGTCGCCAGCACGCCCATGATCATGAACACCTTCATGGTGATCCAGCGCGTGTTGATGCCGGCAAGGTTGGCCGCTTCCGGATTGCCGCCGATGGCAAAGACATAGCGGCCGAAGCGAGTGCGCTTGGTGATGAAGGTCATGACGAGGCCGACGGCGATCGCCATCAGCACCGGAATGGCGATGCCGTGGGCGATGAACAGGCCGCCTTCGGGGACCGTGATGTTGTTGGCGGCGGCGTAGCGGTTCACGATGCCGACCGGCCAGGGATAGGAATTGGCCAGCCACACCGCGCCCATGATGACGGCGCAGGTGACCGCGCCGAGCAGCGTCTCGGCCCAGATCGGACGCAGCGGGAAACGGAATCGCTTGCGCTGCACCCTGCCGTTGAACAGCGCAAACACCACGGCAACACAGGCGACGGCGCCGACGATCCAGCTCCATCTGGCGCCGATCGAGCCGGCCGGTCCGCCGCCCATCAGCTGGAAGGTGGCGTCGAGCGGCGCCACCGTCTGGCCGCTGGTGACCCACCAGGCAGCACCGCGCCAGACCAGCAGCCCGCCAAGCGTCACGATGAAGGCCGGCACTTCGAGATAGGCGATGACGAAGCCCTGGAAGGCGCCGATCAGCAGGCCGAGCGCCAGGCCGATCAACAGCGCCAGCACCCAGATCCAGGGATTGCCAAGCTCGAGCCCAACCATTCGCACCAGGAAATGCACTTGGGCAAAGCCCATGACCATGCCGATCAAACCCTCGGCGGATCCGACGGAGAGGTCGATGTTGCGCATGACGATGACCAGCACCATGCCGGAAGCCATAATGGCCACGGCCGAGGTCTGCACCGACAGGTTCCACAGGTTGCGCGGCGTCAGGAACGTTCGGCTATCGAAATCGAGCGGATTGACGCCGAGCCGCAGGCTCGAGATGACATGCAGGCCAATCCAGATGATCAGCAGCGCGCCGACCATGCCGAGCATGCGGGTGTCGAGCTCGGTCGCCTTGAGGAAGCGCCCGACGGCGCTGAGTTCGGAAGCCCGCGCGCGATCCGCCGCCGGGTTGGCCGGCGTATCAGAGGTCGTATCGGTCATGATCTCCTCCCACCGGCTTGCCGTCTGGCGCGATGCCGGACCACGATGCTAGAGCAATTCCAGGAAAAGTGCGTGGCCGCCTGGAATTGCGCGGAAACAAACGGCTGGAGCAGTTCGGCGATCCTGCCGGACAGTGAACTGCCCCAATGGTCTCCGGCTTCAGTACGCCCGAAAGCCTTTGGAGAAACGCCGCGGCTGTCGGGCCGCGGCGCTGCGTTTGAACCTGACGGCCAGCTTAGTTGCAGACCGCGACGCTGCCGGCGGCAACGCCCGCGCAGACTTCATCCTTCTTGATCCAACCCGCGTCGATGACGAGGTTGAGATTATCCTTGGTGATTGCGACCGGGGTCAGGAACAGCGACTTGACGGTGTTGCCGCCAGGCGTCGTGAAGTCCTTGGCGCCCGCGATGTCGGTCATCTTCTTGCCGTCGGCGAGCTGCGAGGCGATCTCGGCGGCGTGCTTGCCGAGCTCGCGCGCGTCCTTCCACACCGACACCGTCTGGGTGCCGAGCGCGATGCGGTTGAGCGCGGCATGGTCGCCGTCCTGGCCCGAGACCGGAACGGTGCCGGCCAGCCCTTGCGCCGTCAGAGCCGCGACGACGCCGCCGGCGGTGCCGTCATTGGCCGCCACCACCGCGTCGACCTTGTTGTCGTTGGCGGTCAGGAACTGCTCCATGTTCTTCTGCGCGTTGGCGGGCAGCCAGCCGTCGGTATAGGCTTCGCCGACATTCTTGATCTTGCCGCTGTCGATGGCTTCCTTCAGCACTTCCATCGAGCCGGAGAACAGGAAATCGGCGTTCGGGTCGGCGCCCGAGCCCTTGATGAAGACGTAATTGCCCTCGGGCTTGGCCTTGAACACCTCGCGGGCCTGCATGCGGCCGACTTCCTTGTTGTCGAAGGTCAGATAAAACACGTCCTTGTTCTCGATCAGGCGGTCGTAGCCGACGACCGGAATGCCTTCGTCGAGTGCCTTCTGCACCGCCGGTCCGATCGCCGAGGCGTCCTGCGCCAGGATGATCAGCGCATTGGCGCCCTGCGAGATCAGGCTTTCGACGTCGGTCAGCTGCTTGCCTGGATTGGACTGTGCGTCGGCGGATATATACTTGTCGCCGGCGGCCTCGATCGCCTTCTTCATCGCCGCTTCGTCGGTCTTCCAGCGCTCTTCCTGGAAATTGGACCACGAAACGCCGATCACCTTGTCCTTCGCCTCGGCGACCGACGCCAACGTCAACGACATGGCGACGCCCGCCAGCATGGCGGCTGCGAATCTCTTCATGATATCCTCCCTGCGCCCCTCGCGGCGCGACCCAGACTGGCCCGAAGGCCATTAGAGGCTTTTTTTCGAGCCTCGAAAAAATACTGATCGAACGCCAAAGCGCTGTCAACTGCAATTCTGACGGTTTTGAGGTGTCGCGTTCTTTTTTTCGAGACCCGCAATAAATAATGACAGTGCCGACCGCTTCTGCCACTATCGCGGAACAGTTCGGAGGAAGCGCAGACCGCGTCCACCGAAAATGTTAAAAAACCAGGACGGTTCGGGTGCCGGCGTCCGGGTGAATCGATCTGGCGCGTCGCCGGGTCCTGTGCATGATCGAGAGGCCGCGCTGACTGGGAGGAGAAAAAATGTCGGTCGGAATCCGCCACGACGATCTGCGCCGGCGCAACCGCGCCATGGTGCTCTCGGCCGTGCGCCGGGCCGGCCAACCGTCGCGCACGGAAATCGCCGCGACCACCGGGCTCAGCCATTCGACCATTTCGGCGATCTCTTCCGACCTGATCCAGGAAGGCATCCTGGCCGAGAGCAAGCCGAGCGAGACCGCGTCTCTGAAGCGCGGCCGGCCACAGGTGGGCCTCGCGCTCAAGCCGGAGGCGGCGGCGGTGGTAACGGTGGTGCTGTCGCTCAATTTCCTCTCGGTCGCCGTTATCGATTATGCGGGCCAGGTCATCGCCGAGGAGCAGCGCCGCCTCGATACCCTCACCATGCCGCGCAACGAGCTGATCGGCGAATGCTTGGCGATCGTGCGGCGCCGGTTGGACGATCCGGACCTCGACGTCGGCAGCGTCGCCCGCATCGCCATGGGCATCCAGGGCATCACCGATTCCCATGCCCGCGCCATGCTGTGGTCGCCGATCACGCCGCTGACCGACATTGCCTTCGCCGACATTCTTGAAAAGGAATTCGGCATTCCAGCCACCATGGAGAACGACTGCAACATGATGGCTGTGGCGCTGCAGTGGCGCGATCCCCACCGCTATCGCGACAATTTCATCGCCATCCTGCTCTCGCACGGCATCGGCATGGGCCTGGTGCTGAAGGGCGAGCTGTTCACCGGCACGCATTCTTCAGGCGGCGAGTTCGGCCACATGATCCATCGTCCGAGCGGCGCGCTTTGCCGTTGCGGACGCCGCGGCTGCGTCGAGGCCTATGCCGGCAACTACGCCATCTGGCGCAGCGCCATGAAGATGAGCGAGGACGCCGAGCCGATCGATGTCGGCGACGCCGACATGCGGGCGCTCGCCGCCAAGGCGCGCGAGACAGATGGCCCGGAGCGCGAGGCCTATCGCCGGGCCGGGGAGGCGCTGGGCTTCGGCCTCGGCAGCCTGTTCGCGCTGATCGACCCGGCGCCGGTCGCCATGGTCGGCGTCAGCGCCGCCGCCTTCGACCTGATCGAGCCGGCGCTGCGCGAGGCGATCGCCCAGACCGCCGGCGGCCAGCATTCAAATTCGATCTCCTTCGATACCGAGCCGAACGAATTGCCGCTGATCCGCGAAGGCTGCGCCGTGCGCGCGCTGACCTTCGTCGACCAGGAGATTTTCGCGCCGGGCGTGCAGGCGAGAAGCGGCGCGGGGAAGAATGTCGCCTGAGGCCGACGAGTGCCTATGATGAAGAGCTACAAGAACCGGCTTGGCGTAACCTATTATCTGCCTGACTTCGGCCCTCCCGCTCGCTGGCTCATGAGTGTCACGCCTGGGGGCGCGGATTTGCCAACCCTGTACTATTTCGAATGCGATGCCGAGAATCTTGGTCGTCGGGCAATACACATATACGCCGATGGCCGCATGCTCCTCGCATATCCCGGAGGCCTCGACGGCGACCACTTGCCCGAGGGGGAGCTGCCTACGGTGGAAGAGGCCGAGCACGATGGTTTGCAAACCCGCGAGATTGCCAAAGCGGAGTTCGACGCGCTTTGGGCTGCACTGTCTCGCCTGGAAGGCACGGATGAACTCCAGGCCGGCGGCTAATCTTCCCTGATCGCGTAGCCCGCCCCACGGATGGTACGTATGACGTCCGGCATGCGGCCGTTGTTGACCGCCTTGCGCAGGCGGCCGACATGCACGTCCACGGTGCGCTCGTCGATATAGATCGTCTCGCCCCAGACATTGTCGAGCAGCTGGCTGCGCGAGAACACCCGGCCGGGATGCCGCATCATGAATTCCAGCAGCCTGAACTCGGTCGGGCCGAGCCGGATCTCGCTCTTCTTGCGGTAGACGCGATGCGATTCGCGATCGAGCACGATGTCGCCGACCTTGAGCACGCTGGACAGCACCTCCGGCTTGGCGCGGCGCAGCAGCGCCTTGACCCTGGCCATGAATTCCGGCGTCGAGAACGGCTTGACCAGATAGTCGTCGGCGCCGGTCGAGAGGCCGCGCACCCTGTCGCTTTCCTCGCCGCGCGCGGTCAGCATGATGATCGGCAGGCGTTCGGTCTCGGGCCGCATCCTGAGGCGCCGGCAAAGCTCGATGCCGGACACCGCCGGCACCATCCAGTCGAGCACCAGAAGGTCGGGCACATTCTCCTGCAGGCGGATCTCGGCCTCGTCGCCGCGCGTCACCACCTCGACCTGATAGCCCTCGGATTCGAGGTTGTAGCGGAGCAGCACCCCCAGCGGCTCCTCGTCCTCCACCACCATGATGCGTGGCGCGATCATTTAGCAGGCACCTTCGCTGTCAGGCCGCCGGCGCCGACATCGCCGTCTCGTCCTGCTTAGGACGATTCGCGGGCAATTGCGCGCCGGTCAGCACATAGTAGGCGTTCTCGGCGATGTTGGTGACGTGGTCGCCTATGCGCTCCAGATTCTTGGCGCAGAACAACAGATGCGTGCAAGCCGTGATGTTGCGCGGATCCTCCATCATGTAGGTCAGGAGCTCGCGGAAGACGGAGGTGTATTTGACGTCGATGCGCTCGTCGTCGTTGCGGAGCTTGGCGAGCGCCGTGGCGTCGCCGGCCGTGTATTCCTCGATCACGCCCTGCACTTGGATCAGCACCAGCTGCGCCATCGAATCGATGGAGTGCGAAAGGTCGCGCGGCGCGGCGCTGATGCCGACCGAGCCGACGCGCTTAGCGATGTTCTTGGCAAGGTCGCCGATGCGCTCGAGATCGCCGGCCATCCGGATGGCGCCAACGACGCTGCGCAGGTCGTCGGCCATCGGCTGGCGTTTGGCAATCAGCGTGATGGCGCGATCGTCGAGCTCGCGTTGGCGCGCGTCCATGATGGCATCGTCGGAGACCACGCGCTGCGCCAGCGCGTTGTCGGAATTCAGCAGAGCCTTGGTCGACGCGCCGACCATCGAGCCGGCAAGATCGCCCATGTCGCGGATGAGCTGGCTGATCTGCCTCAGATCCTCGTCGAAGGAAGCGACCGTATGGGCCATGGTTATGTCCTCGTATGAACTCAGCCGAAGCGGCCGGTGATGTAGTCCTGCGTGCGCTTCTCGCGGGGCGAGGTGAAAATCTTTTCGGTCCGGTCGAATTCGATCAGCTCGCCGAGATACATGAACGCCGTCTGCCGCGAGACGCGCGCCGCCTGCTGCATGTTGTGGGTGACGATCACGATCGTGTAGTCGGCCTGCAGCTCGTCGATCAGCTCCTCGATCTTGGCGGTCGAGAGCGGATCGAGCGCCGATGCCGGCTCGTCGAGCAGGATGACCTCCGGCTTCACCGCCACGGTGCGGGCGATGCAGAGCCGCTGCTGCTGGCCGCCCGAAAGGCTCTGGCCACTGGCGTTGAGCTTGTCCTTGACCTCGTTCCACAGCGCGGCGCGCTTCAGCGCCTGTTCGACGCGATTGTCCATCTCGGCCTTGCTGATCTTCTCATACAGCCTGACGCCGAAGGCGATGTTCTCGTAGATCGACATCGGGAACGGCGTCGGCTTCTGGAACACCATGCCGATCTTGGTCCTGAGCAGGTTGAGGTCCTGCGAGCGGTCGAGGATGTTCTTGCCGTCGAGCAGCACCTGGCCTTCGGCGCTCTGCTTCGGGTAGAGCTCGTAGATGCGGTTGAGCACGCGCAGCAGCGTCGACTTTCCGCAGCCCGAAGGTCCGATGAAGGCGGTAACGCTGCGCTCGGGCAGCGACAGGTTGATGTCCTTCAGCGCCTTCGACTGGCCATAGTAGAAGTTGAGGTTCTTGACTTCGATCTTGGCCTTCTCGGCGGTCGTCTCGGCTACGTTCAGGTCGGTGGACAACATCGGTTTCATCTGTCCTCTCTGCGTCCGGTAAGGCTGCGGGCGAAGATGCTCAGCCCGAGAACCGTCAGGGTGATTATCAGTGCGCCCGTCCAGGCCAGTTGCTGCCATTCCTCATAAGGGCTCAGCGCAAACTGGAAGATGGTCACCGGCAGGCTGGCCATCGGCGCGTTGAGATTGCTCGACCAGAACTGGTTGTTGAGCGCGGTGAAGAGCAGCGGCGCCGTCTCGCCCGAAATCCGGGCGATCGCCAGCAATATACCGGTGACGATGCCGGACAGTGCGGCGCGATAGGCGACCGAGCGGATCACCACCCAGCGCGGCGCGCCGATGGCGGTGCCGGCCTCGCGCAGCGCGTTGGGCACAAGGTTCAGCATGTCCTCGGTGGTGCGCACGACGACGGGGATCACCAGGATCGACAGCGCCACCGCGCCGGCGATCGCCGAGAAATGACCCATCGGCCGCACCATCAGCTCGTAGACGAACAGGCCGACGATGATCGATGGCGCCGACAACAGGATGTCGTTGATGAAGCGCACCACCGTCGTGAGGCGCGAGAAGCGCCCGTACTCGGCCATATAGGTTCCGGCGAGCACGCCGATCGGCGTGCCGACGACGATGCCGATCACGGTCATCACGATGCTGCCGTAAATGGCGTTGAGCAGGCCGCCGGCGTCGCCGGGCGGCGGCGTCATTTCCGTGAACACCGAAAGCGAGACACCCGAGAGCCCCTTATAGAGAAGGGCGCCGAGGATCAGCGCCAGCCAGACGAGGCCGATGCCCGCCGCTATGGTGCAGAGCGCCATCATCACGGCGTTCTTGCGCTTGCGGCTTCGGTGGAGCGATGCGGCTGTCGACATCGGTCAGGCTCCCGTGCGGCTATCGATGCGCAACAGCATGTAGCGTGCGAGCGCGAGGATGATGAAGGTGATGATGAACAGGATCAGTCCGAGCGCGACCAGCGAGGACGTGTAAAGCTCGCCGTCGGCTTCGGTGAATTCGTTGGCGATGGTCGCCGAGATCGTCGTGCCGGGCGCAAACAGCGAGGCGCTGATGCGGTGCGCATTGCCGATGACGAAGGTGACGGCCATCGTCTCGCCGAGCGCGCGGCCGAGACCGAGCATGACGCCGCCCATGATGCCGACCCGCGTATAGGGAATGACCACACGCCGGGTCACTTCCCAGGTCGTGCAGCCGATGCCGTAGGCCGATTCCTTCAGCACCGCTGGCACCGTGTCGAACACGTCCTTGGTGATCGAGGTGATGAAGGGCAGCACCATGATGGCGAGGATCAGCGACGACGTCAGGAGGCCGATGCCGTAGGGCGGACCGGCAAACAGGCTGGCGAGACCCGGTATGCCGTGGAAAAGATTGATGATGAATGGCTGTACCGTCGTCTGCAGGAATGGCGCGAAGACGAACAGGCCCCAGATGCCGTAGATGATCGAGGGAATGCCGGCGAGCAGCTCGACCGCTATGCCGATCGGGCGCCTGAGCGGGCGCGGGCAGAGCTCGGTCAGGAAGACGGCGATGCCGATGCCGATCGGCACGGCAATGAGGATGGCGATGGCCGAGGTGACGACGGTGCCGTAGATGGGCGCAAGCGCGCCGAAATTCTCGGTGACCGGATTCCAGGATTCAGTCGTCAGGAAGGAGAAGCCGAACTTCGATAGCGCCTCCCACGAGCCGGCGATCAGCGAGACCGCGACGCCGCCCAGAAGAACCAGCACGAGTATGGCGGAGAGGCGCGTGACCGTTCGGAAGATCGTGTCGGTCAGGGCGAAGCGGCGCACCGTCGCTTCCCTGGTCCGTATGGCGGACGATGTCACGGCTTCGGAAACGGCTGTCATTTGCCCTCGCATTTCGAAAGAGACAGGAGGGCGCCCGAGGCGCCCTCCTTATTCCGGAGGAATTACATGCCGGAGTAGAGCGGCTTGCCGTTGCTGTCGACGATGTCCTTGCTCCACATTTCCTCGACGCTCTTCACGACCGCGTCGGGCATCGGAACATAGTCCAGCTCGGCGGCCATGTCGTCGCCCTTGGCGTAGGACCAGGCGAAGAACTTGAGCGCTTCGGTGGTGGCCGCCGCATCGTCGGGCTTCTGGTAGACGAGGATCCAGGTCGCGGAGGTCATCGGCCAGCTTTCAGCACCAGCCTGGTTGGCCAGGATGACGCCGTAGCCAGGCTTGGAGCTCCAGTCGGCATTGGCTGCAGCGGCCGAGAACGCGGCAGCGGTCGGCTCTACCTTCTTGCCATCCTTATTGATCAGGTCGGTATAGGTGAGCTTGTTCTGCTTAGCATAGGCATACTCGACATAACCGATCGCGCCACCAGTCTGCGCGACGTTGTTGGCGACGCCTTCGTTGCCCTTGGCGCCGATGCCCACCGGCCACTCGAGCGCGGTATTGACGCCGACCTTCGACTTCCAGTCGGCGCTGACTTCGGCCAGATAGTAGCTGAAGTTGAACGTGGTGCCCGAGCCGTCGGAACGGTGCACGACCGCGATCGCCTGGTCGGGCAGCTTGACGTCGGGGTTGAGCTTCTTGATCGCCTCGTCATTCCAGTTGGTGATCTTGCCGACGAAGATGTCGGCCAGCGTCGGGCCGTCGAGCACCAGTTCGCCCGGCTTGACACCTTCGAGGTTGACGACCGGAACGATGCCGCCCATCACCATCGGGAACTGCGCGAGCCCGGTCGACTTGAGATCCTCGCCCTTGAGCGGCGCGTCCGAGGCGCCGAAGGTCACGGTCTTGGCCTTGATCTGCTTGATGCCGCCACCGGAGCCGATCGACTGATAGTTGAGACCGATGCCGGTCTCCTTTTTGTAGACGTCGGCCCACTTGGCGTAGATCGGATAGGGGAAGGTAGCGCCGGCACCGGAGATGTCGGCCGCCATAGCGGCGGAGAGGGAAAGCGTAGATGCCGCAGCCATTGCAATCGCAACGGCCGCCGAGCGGATGAAATGTCTCATGTGGCCTGCTCCTGTTCGGAATATGGTCTTTCGGCAACCCTTTTCTGTCGGCGCCTGACGAGCGCAATAGACGTCGATTATTACAGTCGCATGACAGTTTCGTGTCAGCCCGGTAACGCCTGAACGGGGATGCCTTGGGGGGGCCTGCGGCCGCCATTTGCGGACCCAGCCGAAGTTTGCCGCGGGAATCAGTAGCTTGTCCGACTTTTGAATCAAAAATTATCCCGGCGGCCGGATCTCCGGCCGCCGGGAAATAAAATCCGGACGAGAGCGCGTTGCCTGTGCGCCAGAGCGGATCATGGCCTGGCCATCGCCGAAAACAGGTCCGTTGGGGTAGAGTCGACGCTGTTCCTTGCCGGCGGTCGCTGCTCCCGCCCGTAACCGAAGGGCGGAATCGACAGCAGCCATTGTCCTGACCTGGCCTTCGTTTTGTATGGTGCGATCACACCATATGTCTGCGTTGGACGCCCGCCGACGGACCTCGTCGATGACGCCGTGAACGGCCGCGCAGAAAGGCTGTTATCCGGCGCTGCGGCGGACTTCCGCGTCCGACCCGAGCCATCTTTCAAGCTTCTCGAGCAGCGCCTTCGGGCTGATCGGCTTCGGCAGGTAATCGTCCATGCCGGCTTCCAGGCAGCGCTCGCGGTCGCCCTTCAGTGCATGCGCGGTGACGCCGACGATCGGCACATGCGTGCCCATCTCGGCTTCGAGCCGGCGGATGGCCGCGGTCGCCTCCAGGCCGCTCATCTCGGGCATCGACACATCCATCAGGATCATGCGCGGGTTAAGCCTGCCGAAGGCGTCCAGCGCCTTGCGGCCGTTGCCGACGATTTCGAACTGGTATCCGGTCTCGCCCAGGATTTGCGTGAACACCATCTGGTTCACCTCGTTGTCCTCGGCGACGAGAATGTCGAGCCCGGCCTCCGCGCCGGCCAGGCGTGCACGGGCACGCGCCGGCGGCGGCTGCAGCAGGACGCGATCCGCCGCGGTCGCCTGCGCCGTGGACGCCTGCGGCGCGCCGGCCCCGGTCTCGACGTCGCCGGTCAAGGCCGGATGGATGGCCGCCGTGCTGTGGCGATGACGCTGGATGGTGGCGACCAGCGTCTCCAGCAAGATCGAGGAACGCGCCGGCTTGATCAGCTGCGCATCGATGCCGAGATCGCGGTAGGCGGCGCTGGCGAGCGACTGGTCGACCGAGGTCAGCATGATGATCGGCGTGTGCGCGAGGCCGGCGGTGTTGCGCACGATGCGCGCCATTTCGGCGCCGGTCATGCCCGGCATCTGGTAGTCGAGCACGACGCAGTCGACAGGCACGCCGTAGGCGGCAGCCGCAATCAGCACCTTCAGTCCCTCGGCTCCGCTTTCGGCCGCGCAGGAATCGAAGGTCCACGAAGCCATCTGCTCGCTGAGGATCGCGCGGTTGACGGCATTGTCGTCGACGATCAGCACGCGCGCGCCGGTCACGTCGACCGGCATGATCCGCTGCCCGCCTCGCTCGGCCCGCGGCAGCGTGACGGTGAACCAGAAGGTCGAGCCCTTGCCCTCGGCGCTGTCGACGCCGATCTCGCCGCCCATCAGCTCGACCAGCCGCGAGGTGATGGCAAGGCCGAGCCCGGTGCCCTCGTGCCGTCTTGTCGAGGAGGTGTCGACCTGGCTGAATTTCTCGAACACCAGCTTCAGCTTGTCTTCGGGAATGCCGATGCCGGTATCGGTGACCGAGATGGCGAACTTCGTCCCCGACGGAACGCGCTCGCCGGTCACGTCGACCAGCACATGGCCCTTGTCGGTGAACTTCACCGCATTGCCGAGCAGGTTGGTGACGATCTGTCGGATCCGGCCGACGTCGCCGACGAACTGCCCGTCGAGCCCGGGCTGGACGCGAACGATGAGCTCGAGGTCCTTTTCCTTGGCGCGGGTCGACACCAGCGTCGCCACATCCTCGATCGCCTCGGCAAGGTTGAAGGGCGCCGGGTCGAGCACGAGCTGGCCGGCGTCGATCTTGGAGAAGTCGAGGATGTCGTTGATGATGGTGAGCAACGCGTTGCCCGATTTGACGATGATGTCGGTGAACGTCCTCTGCTTTGGGTCGAGGTCCGACTTTGCGAGCAACTCGGCCATGCCGAGCACGCCGTTCATCGGCGTACGGATCTCGTGGCTCATATTGGCGAGGAACTCCGACTTGGCGCGGTCGGCAAGCACGGCACGCCGGCGCGCCTCGCTGAGCTCGGCCTCGCGCTGTTTCAGTTCCGTAATGTCCGTGGTCGACCCGATCAGATAGAGCGAACCGTCGGACGCGATCATCGCGCCCTTGCGCGCGAACTGGTGACGCACGCTGCCGTCCGGCAGCGTCACCTGTTCTTCGATCTCCTGCGTCTCGCCGGTGCGCAGCACCGCCAGGTCGCCGGCGACGAAAGCTTCGCCGTCCGCGCCGAAGATCTCGACGTCGGTCTTGCCGATCGCCTCTTCCTTGCTGAAGCCGGTGAGATCGCACCAGCCCTTGTTGACGTAGAATTGCCTTAGATCCGAACGCTTCGCGTAGATCGACACCGGCACGTTGTCGATCAGGTTGCGGAACACCTCGTTCTCGCTCATGCTTTCCTTGAGCGCCCGCTCGCGCGCCTTGACCTCGGTGATGTCGGTGCTGGAACCGACCAGATGCACCGATCCGTCGGTCGCGATGAGGCGGCTCTTGCGCGTCATCAGCTGCCGCACCGTGCCGTCGCGATGGCTGACAGGCTCCTCGACTTCGCGCCCCTTGCCGGTCGCGATGACCTCGGCATCGTCATGGCTGTAGCTTTCGGCGTCCTCGGCGCCGAAAAGCTGCCGGTCCGTCTTGCCGATGACGTCTTCCTTGGCAATGCCGGTCAGCGCGCACCAGGCCTTGTTGACGAACTCGATTGTAAGATCCTCGGCCTTGATGAACGCCGCCACCGGCAATTCGTCCATGACATGCCGGTAAAGGTCGATCTGCCGCATCGACTCGCGCAGCGCCTTCTCGCGGGCCTTGATGTCGGAAATGTCGACGCGCACCCCTATGAACGTGCCGTCGTCCGCTCTCATGTCGTAGACCTGGAACCAACGACCGTCGGGATTGAGCCGCTCATAGGACGAATTGGGCAGGTGGTAACGCTTCAGCATGGCGTCGAGCCAGCGTTCTTTGTCGACACCGTAGACATTGTCGATCTCGACGTCGCCGCTCGACCGGAAATAGCCGGCGGAATGACCGAGAGCGAGCGCCTCGCGTAAGGTGCGGCCCGGCTGCCAGGCCGGCTTCAGCGCCGGCAAACTGTCATGCAGCTTGCGGTTGGCGAAGACGAATTCATCGTGGCGGTCATAGATGATGACGCCGGCCGGCAGCGACTCCAGCACCGTGGCGAGATTCTTGCGCGCATCCTCTGCCTCGGTCTCGCGATGCTTCATGTCGGTGATGTCGACATAGGAGATCAGACGCTTGCCGCCGGCAAGCGGTGCAAGCGAGGCGATCAGCACGCGGCCATCATTGCGCGGCAACTGCCTGGAACCGGCAACGCCTGCCCGGATTTCGGCCTCGCGCTCGGCGATGTGGCGTTGCCAGCCCACCTCGTCGGCACCATAGGGGTCGGCGTCGCGGCTGGCCTCCATCAGCTCGCGGAAGCCGCAGCCGGCAGTGGCGCGAAGCGGATCGATCTTCCAGAAGTCGTAGAAGGCGCGGTTGATGATCTCCGCCCTGAGCTCGGCATCGAGGACAATGACGCCGATCGGCATCGAATCGACCATCAGGCGAAGATTGGCAAGCGCTTCCGAGGTCGCGGCCGCATGCTGATCGGGGGCGCGGGGGACCGCCGCCTCGCCGCGCTCGACCGCGCCTTCGAAAAAACGGGCGGCGCCCATCTCGAAAGTACCGTCCGTATCCGCCATCCCTACCCCCAGGCCGAACCCTCCCGGTTCGCCGGCGGAATGTGCCCGACAAGCATTAACGATCGGCTAACCTTAACGATTCGCAACCGAACACGCCCGATGCCGTTAACGGGTTTTAGTCGGACGCCGGTCCGATCTCGCTGCGGTAATCCGTCCGTTGGCGAACCCACCGCTGCCGGGCTATAAAATCGGTGGGGGTATAGCTGATGCTTGGTCGAATGCTGACTTTTGTTCTCTGTCCGGCGCTGCTCGCGGCGAGCGGCTGCACGCGCAGCGACGACGGAACCGTCATCATTCCAAGCCGGATGGACGTCAGGCGCATTTGGGACAAGGCCCCGCCAGGGACAACAGCTTCGCGGCAGATCGCGACGGACGTATTTCCTCAGCCGCCGAGCGCCCCGGTGAGTTCCCCCAGTCGAAGACGTGTTTCGACGGCCCCTTCCTTTCAGCCGGATTTGGCTGATGCGTCCTCCCAGCCACAGAAGGCGCTCGCCTGCCGGAATGTCAGCGAACCCGGCAAGCGCTATCGCGTGGTCTGCGAGTAGCGTCGCGGCTGCGATAAGATCGCGTGTTTCCTCACTGCGCGTGAAACCTTTGTGTGGCGTCTGGCGTTATCGGCGAAACACGAAGGGGAGCGAAGATGTCTGTTCATTTCACCGTCTCAGGCCTGACCAGAAACCTGATCCATTCGCTTGGACTGGATCACGAGCGGGCCCCGAGGCGTCTGACACCCGAGCAAAATCTATTGCTGGAATGCTATCTGGCCGGACAAATTCCGGAATCGGCCTGGAGCGACTATGTCTTCGAGATGCCGCAACTGGAAAAACACGCCAATGCCCGCCGCGGGCGCAATCCGGCGTAGCGCTGTCCAGCAGCAAAGCGCCTCTTAGAAAGCATAGCCATGTTTTCTATTGGAAATCGGCGAAGTCGAAACTGGGCAACTTGGCAGTTCTACTACTGAATTGCTTTGGCGTTGTCCTTCGGCGAATTGAATTGAAGCGTAAAGATCTTTCCCGGAATTCCTTTGGCGAGGTCCGGCGAAAAGCTGAGCGGCAGGCAATTTCGCAGGGCAGCGGTCGCCGCGTCGACATACGCCTGACGCGCCTTGTCATCCCCGTTGACCTTGATGGCCGTTGGCTTCGGCGGGCCGATCAGCGTGCCGTCGCGCTTGAAGCTGAAACTCAAGGTGACCGAGGCAGTTCCGGCTTCGGCCGGCGGCGTCCAGCACGCCTGCAGCGCCGCGCCGACCTCGTTCATCGTGTTGAGCGATGCGGCATCTGCCGGAAAAGGCATCGCCAGCAGCGCGCCTGCGATCGCTGAAAGTCTAGCCGTGCTTCTCATGGCTTTGTCCTCGCCGCTTTCGCCCGTTCGCATGGTACGATCAACGACGCTGATGACAATAGAATTTCAACCGCGCCGGCACCCGATAAAATCATGCTGCCGTGACGCTGGCGCGCCGGCGGAAAAGCAAAAAGGCCGGCGCTGAGCCGACCTTTCCTTCTCCTCGGCAATCGCGCCAGTACATCCGTGGTCGCAGCGAGGACCGAGACACTAGACAAGGGTTTGGTTAACGAAACCCTAAACCTCGCGCATTTCTTAAGCCGTGGCCTGGGCCTTCACATGGGCGATGTAGCCGCGCACGTCGCCGGCCGGCTCAGCATAGGCCTTGCCGAGCTTCTTCTCGATCGCAGCCATATAGTCCTTCGCCCAGCTGGGCAGCGCATAGTCGATGACCGCCAGAAACTCCAGTGTCGCCGCCAGACGGATGTCGGCGATCGAGGGGTTGTTGCCGCCGATGAAAGGCTTGCCGTCCCTGAAGAAGCTATGAAAGACCTCCAGCGGCTCGGCGATTGCGGCGATGGCAGCCTTTTGCGCCTCCGATTTCTTGTCGGGATGGGCATCGCTGTGGCCGACCTCGCCGGCATATTGCGGAAAGCCAAGTGCCGGATAAGTGGCCCTGGCCACATAGGGATAGAGCGTTCCGACCAGGTAGAACATGGCGCTGTCGACCATCGCCCGCTTGGCCGGCGCCTTCGGATAGAACTTGTCCAGCCCGTGCTTGTTGGCGAGGTACTGCATGATTGCGCAGCTTTCCCAAAGCACGCCTCTGGGAAGTCCTTTGTCCTCGATCATCGGAGTCAGATGCGCCGGGTTCCGCGCCAGGAATTCCGGCGTGCGCGTCAGGCCCCAGGCGTCGGTCTCGGCATGGTCGAGCCCGGCCGCTCGCGTGAACACCCGGACCGTCATGTTGTTGACGCTGGGCCTTAGCATGCTGAGCTTGACCGCGGGCTTCTTCGCCGGCTTCGCCTTGGCTTTAAACGCTGCCTTTGCCGTTGCTTTAGACGCGGCTTTTGCCGTCGCTTTAGGCGCGGCTTTTGCGCCCGGCTTGACTGCGTTGGCCGACATCTTGGCGGCAGTCACCTTTGCCGCCGGCTTTGCCATCTTCGCTGCCGGCTTGGCGGCGGCCTTCTTCGTTCCCTTCGTTGCAGCCTTTGCCATCTGGTCCTCCCTCTGACCTGTTCAGTATGGATTTTTCGCCGCCCGGTTCTCGGACAATGTTTCGCGCGATCGCTCGACCAGCGCCTGGATGGCGTCGGCAAGGTGCGCCTCGGCGATATTGTAGTCGCCGCGCGCAACGCGGATCTTGTGCGCCGCCATCAGCACGTCGGCATGGCTGAAGCCCGCGGGCGGCTCGAACCGGTAGGAGGCAAGCTCGATCAGCAGCCCAAGCGGATCCTCGAAATAGATCGAATCCATGAAGCCGCGATCCTTGACGCCGCTGTGCTTGATGGCGCGCTCGTCGAGCCGGCCGACTGCCTGCAGGAACGTCACGCGCGACACCGAGAACGCGATGTGGTGGACACAGCCGGTATCGGTCGGCGTGCGCCGCTTGACCGCGCTACGGCTCTCGTCGGTGAAGACGGTGATCAGCCGGCCATCGCCCGGGTCGAAATAGAGGTGGCTTTCGCTCGCCTTGTCGAGATTGGGCTGCTCGAAGATGAATGGCATGCCGAGCACGCCTTCCCAGAAATCGATGGAGGTCTGGCGATCGGCGCCGACCAGCGTGATGTGATGGACGCCTTGCGACTGCAGTTTTTGCATTGGCTCCTCCCGGCCCCGCCGCGCCTGCCGCCGGACGATGTGGTCAGGCAGCCTTTAAATCGGCGCCCGGCAGGCGACCGCCGCACGGCTTCCCCCTTGGTTCCGCAATCCGCATCCTGCTGGATCGCGGCCGAAACTTTGATTATCGGATGCTAATTCAATCCGAGGCGTTGCGCCAGAAGCGGCGACACGGCATCGCCCCAGCAGGTCATCGCCGGCCGCAAGGAGGATGCACAAGGCTCTCTTTGCACCATGCTCGATGGCCGGCCGGGTCAGCGGAACCGCCTGCCCGACACCGCCGTTTGCAACGATGGCATTGGCTGACGACATCCAAATGGCGGAACGCCATATTCTGTAGGCCGAGCAGCACATCAAGCGCCAGCGCGCGCGCATCGCTGCGCTAAAGCGCCGCCGGTTGCCGCGATGCAAGGCGTCCAGCTTTTTGCAGTTGCTTGAAGACGCCCAATTGATGCACCTGCATCATCTGTCGCTGTTATTGGAGAGAGCGTCTCGTGAACGGACCCGAGCCGGCATTTAGACTTTTGGTTCAGCGTCGGCAGCCGACGGAAGCCCTATTTGTAGACCGTCCTTGAAGACGCCCGAACTGGCGACACCGCTACGCTTTCATGTCGCCGATCAGCGAAGCTTCTCAGCGATAGCGGCGACGCTCACGCCGTCCTCGCGCCGCATGGCTCTTCATGGTAGCCGGCTTTCGGGCGCCCGCAGCGCGGACACTCTCTCAATCTACCTTCGAAGAAGAAGCACTACTCCGACTTCGCCGGGGTTTCTTTCTTGATTTCCGTCGATGTTGACGTGTCGGACTTGTCAACACTCGCCGTCTGCTGCGCGTCGACTGAGGCTTGATCCTTCGCGTGTGCCGGGCAATTGGCTGACGCTGCAGAGACGGACAGGCCCAGCGCTAAGATCGTTCCGAGGAAGGCTTTCATCATCATCCTCCTTTTGGCAAGTGACATAGCGTAACCCGCGCGTTGCGCGCCGCAAAATCACTTTTCACTCCCCGCATCACAGCTGGCTCGCGCGTCGAGGCCGCAGAGAACTTTATTGAGCGGATGGACCGAGCTGCGTTGCTCCGGGCATGGAGGCGCTGTCTACGCGCCAGAGCGTGAAGCCCCCAAGCCCTTCGCCTGGGGGCGATATGGTCAAACGCGATTTGCGTAGCGCGCCCGATCGCGTTCGATCTCGTCGGCGGTGTAGTTTTCGGCGCCAGCGTCAAAGCTCGTCCAACCGTCGGCTTCGTAGGCACTGCGGCGATCTTCCAAGTTCACCGATCTTGATTGACCGAGGATGCTCTCGGCTTCGCCGGCCAACGCGTCGCTAACCTTGGCCGTGACCAACGTCCCGCCGCGGCGCACACCTTCGGCGTAGACATGAGCATCCCTTTCCGGGACCCCGGAGTCGGTAAGGGCTCCGACGATGCCCCCGGCAGCCCCGCCGACAACTGCGCCCCCCAATGCGCCTGCAGCGGTAGCGGCGAGCCACCCTGCGGCGACAACAGGGCCCACGCCTGGGATAGCCATGATCCCAAGCCCCGTCAGCAACCCGCCGGCGCCGCCAATGAGGGCGCCCACACCGGCGCCGCCAGCCGCATCTTCGGCGGCATTCGAGCGATCATCTTGGTACCAGCCGGTCGAGTTATTGGCGACGATGCTGATGTCGGAATGCGGAACGCCGATGGCTTCGAGTTCACCGACGGCATCGGAAGCGTCCTCATAATTGTCAAATAGTCCGGTCACGGTTCTCATGGTTGAACTCCAATCCGTTTCAGTTGCTGCCGGCAACGACGTTGCCTTGATAATCGAGCGCCACGGTTGTCTTCTTTCCGTCCTTGGTGGCCTGACCGCGCCAGATGCCTTGATCGTCCTTGGTTAGCGCTGAGACATCCGAGAAGCCGGCATCCTGGATCCGGCTCTTGGCCTGGTCTTCGGTGAAGCTATTGGCGCCTGGCACCGGAGCAGCCGGATTTTTTGTGTCGGTCGTGGTGACGGCGGGAGTTGTCGAACTCGTCGTCGTGCCGGTTTCATCGTCCATGGTGGAAGCGATCTTCTCGATCATTTCCTTATGCATTTTGAGTGTGGGCAAGGTCTCCGATGCGAACGCCTTGAGCTGGGGATTGTCGCCATCCTTAGCGTAGTTCTCGAACAGCTCCACGGCATCCGCGTGCGCATCACGCTGCATCTGCACATAGGTCCTTTCGACCGGATCCTTGCCGTTCTGAAGGGCGTCGAGGTCGCTCTTGTGCTTGGCATCCGTCTCGGCGGGCACTTTGAGCTTCTGCTCGCCGGCAATCGTTTCGAGTTTTGCATTGGCCGCCCCATGATCGTCGATCATCTTTTGGGCGAAGTCTTTGACCGCCTGACCCTGGGCTTTGGCTTGGGCGATCTTACTCGACTCGACCTCGAACATGCCCCCGCTGGCAGCCTTGTCGACGAACCCCTGGGCATCGTCGGCGGCAAAGGCAGGCACTGCAAATGTGATGGCGGCGGCTGTGGTCAGCGCAACCAGTAGATGGCGATTTTTCATGGAGAAGTTCCTAGTTGGGCAGATGTGCTGCGAACCCAACAAGCAACCCACACCTTTGTTCCGAGCGCGGTTTGATTTAGCGAGGAGTACCGGCATTCTTTTCCCTAGGACCCGGCTGCCGGGTTTTCGGTCCCGCCACGCTCCTGAACAAAAGCCAATAGGATCGCGGCCAGCAGGATTCTTTCAGTATGGCTTGTCGCCAGTGGCAAGCAGGTTGAAGGGGGTGCCACCGGAGATTTTTGCGGCTTTCCGAGCGGCCTTCGTCCAGGACTTTATGCGTCTAAATCAAGCGGCTCGTGATCCAGACTGTTGATCGCAAGATGACCTCGCTTGCTGGCCTCTCGGCAAACTTTTCACGTTAGACGGAACCTTTGTGATCACCGGCTCTTCCCTTGTAATTGCTGGGAGGCAATCAATGGCAAACCTGGGAAGACTGGCTGTCGCCATATTGGGCATTCTCGCCTACCAAAATCGCGACAAGATCGGAGAGCTGCTCCGTGGCGCGGGAAATCGCGATCCAAACAGTCTGCAGGGAGGGATCTTGGATCAGCTGTCCAAAGGCGTATCGGGGACGGCGCTTGGGGATATTGTCGACCGCTTCAGAAATGCGGGAGCCAGTTCCAAGGTGGATTCTTGGGTTAGTAGCGGACCCAACCAGCCGATCGAGCCGAAAGAGGTCGAGGCGGCAATAGACGACGAAACGCTCGCTTCTCTTTCAATGCAGACCGGCTTGTCCCGCGATGAGCTGATAGCCAGGATAACCAGGGACTTGCCCGAGGCGGTCAACAAACTGACGCCCAATGGCGAACTGCCACCCGCGGGGCCCGACGATGTCACCCTGCTCGATCCGGTGCCACCACAGCGTTGATGGCGCGGCAAGGTCACACTCCAAGTCCGTCAGCGTTTGCGAAAAGCCTGTCTTGAGAAGCGCGAGGACTTGCAACGGTCATGGCGCAACTCATCCCGCTTTCGCAGGTGAGCGGTTTGCCGCTTCCGTTTGGGAGCGTGCTGACTATGAGCGGTCAATCCCATCAGGGGTGTAGCCGCAGAGGCAACCAAAGGTCCCTCGCTTGCGCTCATTAATCGCGACGGCGTTTATTAGCTACACCTAAAGTTCTGATGTCAGCCGTCGAAAGGTGGCGCATAGTACAGACTTGCCCCTTGCCCACATGGGGTAAAAGGCCCGGCCTGTCTGCCCTAGGTCCCCCGATATGCCACAGGCCGGGCGCCCCCATCTTTAGGCTGCACTGTTCCGCGCCGCCTTTTTCAGCAAGCGCGATAGATGCACGTCGTGAAGCTCCTGAACGCTTTGAAGAAGTTCGCAATTCAAGCGCCTTGATGGTGGGCAATTCGAGGCGTTGTATTTCGGCTGGGAAACAAAGAAGCGTTAGCCTGCATGGTGGAGGCCACTGAACAGGCGGGGGCTAATCCGTCTTTGCGCCTACGGCAGATAGATGAGCCGCTTCTCCAATCGATACGATGAATCCCATCATTGCCCGATGCTACTTTGAGGAGGCAACCGGTTTTGCAGCCCTGGCAGCTAGTAGGCTTGAGGGGTTGGATATGAGCAGAACGACTCTCGTTGCGATTGCTTTCCTCGTCATCAGCATCGGCCCGACCGAAGCCAATGGCCATAAAGTTTTGCCGGTTTGCACCGCGTCGAGCTCACTGTCCGAGGTCTTGCATGGCAAGTGTTTTCTCGTCAAAGGCTCGATGATCTATGGCGACATCGCCGATCTTTCCCAGATAATCCAATTGGGATGGTAGCCAAGGCCGAATCGGTGGCTAGACGCTATCGCATGACTGAGCCACGCCGTTTCTTACCGGGAAATAGCGCAGCGCCTTCCTCTCATGGGACAGCGCGGAAACAGGGGCTTCAAAGCCCAGGGGCAAAAAGCGGCGCTCCGATAACGTCGAGTATAACGCCAGGCGCGCGCCAGTGGCGGATTCGTGCGCCTATCTTCCATCCCGGCGCGTAACGCATTGCCGCCGCAAACTGGCGCGGTTCATTCTGGTCGCGAGCCCATAGAGTGGATGCGTGGTTGCATTCCAGGCTGGAGGCCTTTGCCGCATCAACCGAGAATCAAGCAGAAATTACGCGGCCGACAGCCTGTCGCGACCGGCCCCTAAAGGTCGACCTTGGCGACATTATCCTTGTATTCCTGCTTCGGGTCATTTCCGAGCAGCATCTTGATGCCCGAAACCACGCTCGACGCATCGAGCCAGATTTCGGCTCGGTCCGGATCGAAGCGCAACAGCGTGAGTTTCGGATCGTCTTTGCCGCCCTCGAACCATGCTTCGACATAGGGGTTCCAGAGCCGATCGATCACAGCCCGATCATTGTCGACGCGAAGCTTGCCCTGCACCGTTGCGAAGAGGTCATGTCCCTTGGAGACGAACGTGGCCGTTGCCTGTTCGCCGCCGGAAAGGCCCATCGGAAGCTCCGTGTCTTTCGCCGTGAAAAACCAGATCGGACCGGTATCGTCCTTCTCCAGTTGTGCCGTCATGGGCCGAGGGATGATGTTGGAGCCGTCGAGGCCGATCATCATCGTCATGTCCGATTTCAGTGCTTTCCAGAATTTCGCTTCGAGCTCAGCGGGTGTCGGCATGTCTCATCCTTTCACTGAAAGAAAGGCAAACGGCCGACGGTGCTGTGTGTTCCTTCGCGCATTGCCTGGCTAAGGCTTCTCGATCGCTATTCGACGCGGCAGCTAAATTATTGGAATCAATGGTACGCCCAAGGGGAATCGAACCCCTGTTCCCGCCGTGAGAGGGCGGTGTCCTGACCGCTAGACGATGGGCGCGCTCAAGAACCGGCTACATAGGATGAAGGCCGGAAAAAAGCAACTGGGGTTTCGGACTGTTCGCGGACTTTGCGGACTGCCCTCGTCAACCCTGCCGTTTCGGCTCGATCAGATCCCAGAGATTGCCGTAGAGATCGGCAAACACCGCCACCGTGCCATAGGGCTCGAAGCGCGGCGCCTCGCGGAATTCGACGCCCCTGCCAAGCATCGCCTGATGGTCGCGGGCGAAGTCGTCCGTTTCGAGAAAAAGAAACACCCGGCCGCCGGTCTGGTCACCGATGCGGCTTGCCTGCCTCTCGCCGGAGGCTGCCGCCAAGAGCAGCCGCGCGCCCTGCCTGTTTGCCGGCGTGACCGTCACCCAGCGCTTGCCGCCGCCGAAGTCGACGTCCTCGCTCAACACAAAGCCAAGCCGCTCGACATACCAGGCTATCGCCTCGTCATAGTTTTCGACGACGAGCGCCACGGTCGCAATGCTGCGGTTATCGGCAAAGCCGCTCATTTGTTGCGAATCGCGAACTGGCCGATCACGCGGCGCTCGGCAATGTCGTAGAGAAAGATGGAACGGCTGCCGTCGGCGAGTTCGGCATCGATCGACAGGCGGTTGCCGGACAGTGCCTGGCTGACGACCTTGGCGCCGACCGGCAGCACGATATCGCCGGAGAGGGGCGCGCCGGCCGGAGCCTGGACATCGCCGGCATGCACCGATCCGGCGCCGGGCGCATTGCGGGCTTTGTAGACAAGGGCTCCGATCACCACCATAAGGGCGAGGAACAGAAGACCGAGATTGACGATCATGAAGCGGATGAGCTTCCGGCGCACTTTTTCGGCCGCAGGGTCGAGCGGCTTCTCCTCATCTTCTTCGGCGATCGGCCGGGCCATGACTAAACAATCCGCAACGGTTTCGATGAGCGCTCATAGCGAAGAGACCTCGATTTTGATAGGGCCCCGATTTTGAGACAGGATGAATTGCCGGGCGATGAGTTGGATGGAAAGGTGGAGCTGGAAGCCGGCGCCGATGCCGCAGGCAAGCGCCTCGACCAGTGGCTCACCGCCCAGTTCGGCCCGGAGATCTCACGCAGCCGCGTGCAGGCCCTCATCAAGCAGGGTGCGGTTACGATCGCCGGCAAGCCGGTCGAGGAGGCAAAGCGCAAGATGGCGCCGGGCGAGCGTGTCGCGGTCATCATGCCGGAGCCGGAGCCTGCCGAGCCGCAAGGCGAGGCCATTCCTCTCGACATCCTTTACGAGGACGACGAGCTGATCGTCGTCAACAAGCCGGCGGGGCTGGTTGTGCATCCCGGCGCCGGCAACTGGACCGGCACACTGGTCAACGCGCTGATCCATCATTGCGGCGACAGTCTTTCCGGCATCGGCGGCGTCAGGCGACCGGGCATCGTCCACCGGCTGGACAAGGAAACCAGCGGCGTCATGGTGGTGGCCAAGACCGACCGCGCCCACAAGGCACTGTCTGAGGCCTTCGCCGATCATGGCCGGACGGGCGACCTCGAACGCGCCTATCTGGCGCTGGTCTGGGGCATTCCGCAGCGGCCGACCGGCACCGTCGAGGCCGCGCTCGGCCGCGCCGCCGATCGGGTACGGCGCGCGGTGGTTCCCGAAGACCGGGACGACGCCCGGCATGCCGTTACCCATTTCACCGTCGTCGAGCGTTTCGGCGGGCGGCAGAAGGAATTCACCACCGCAAGTCTGATCGAATGCCGCCTCGAGACCGGCCGGACGCACCAGATCAGGGTGCATATGGCGCATATCGGTCATCCCGTGGTCGGCGATCCGGAGTACGGCCAGGCCTTCCGCACGAAGGCCAACCGGCTGCCGGAACCGCTGAAAGGCGAGGTCAAGGCATTTTCCAGACAGGCGCTCCATGCCTGGCTCCTTGAATTCCGACACCCGACCACCCATCTACCGATGCGGTTCGAGGCGCCGATGCCGAGGGACATGGAGGAACTTGTCGGCGGCTTTCGAATGCTCTGAACCGCCATCAAGACGCTTCAAACCAGCCATCAAAAAACCTGACTGGCGTTGTTCACTTCAACGTGACACACTGTTTCGTGTTGAACAAATGCCTGTCCTTTCTGGTTTTGTTCCTATATACAGCAGTTGCCGCGAGTGAGCCGATTGGCATTCGCGTCATATGCCCGCCGCGTTACGGGGGCATCACTCCAATAGAGAGGGGGCGCTATCATGGCCCAGTCACTACCCAGTATCGTTTCCGGTGAAGGCGGTCTCGCCCGCTACCTGGAAGAAATCCGTCGCTTTCCGATGCTTCAGCCCCAGGAAGAGTACATGCTCGCCAAGCGTTATGCCGAGCATCAGGACACTTCCGCCGCGCACAAGCTCGTCACCAGCCATTTGCGGCTCGTCGCCAAGATCGCCATGGGCTATCGCGGCTACGGCCTGCCGATCGGCGAGGTGATCTCGGAAGGCAATGTCGGCCTCATGCAGGCTGTCAAGAAATTCGAACCGGAGCGCGGCTTCCGGCTCGCCACCTACGCTATGTGGTGGATCAAGGCCTCGATCCAGGAATACATCCTGCGCTCGTGGAGCCTGGTCAAGATGGGCACCACCGCCAACCAGAAGCGCCTGTTCTTCAACCTGCGCAAGGTGAAGGGCCGGATCCAGGCGCTCGACGACGGCGACCTCAAGCCCGACCAGATTGCCGAGATCGCCACGCGTCTCAACGTTTCCGAGGCCGAAGTGGTGTCGATGAACCGTCGCCTGTCGGGCGACGCTTCGCTCAACGCCCCGATCAGGGCGAGCGAAGGTGAGTCCGGTGAATGGCAGGACTGGCTGGTCGACGATCACGAAAGCCAGGAAGAGATGCTGATCGAGCAGGACGAGCTGGAAAACCGGCGCTCGATGCTGTCGGGCGCGCTGTCGGTGCTCAACGACCGCGAGCGGCGCATCTTCGAGGCGCGTCGTCTGGCCGAAGAGCCGCTGACGCTGGAAGAGCTGTCGGCCGAGTTCGACATCAGCCGCGAGCGCGTGCGCCAGATCGAGGTGCGCGCCTTCGAGAAGGTGCAGGACGCGGTCAAGGCCGCGGCCAAGCGTCAAAACCAGGCGCTGCGCACCATCGAAGCGCAGCCGGCGGCGTAAAAGCTCGAGGCATTACGCAAAGACAAAACGGCGGAGCCGGGATCTGGCGCCGCCGTTTCTTTTTGGCACCTGCACGCCCGCGATTGGCGAAAGCTGTGGCGCGCCCCTAATGTCCGCCAGGACAATAAGGGGCAGCGCCGAGATTACGAGCTTATCACGTCAGGACAACGTCCGTTGACGCGGTAATCACCGAACGCCGCGCCGCCCCTCATCCGCCTTTCGGGCACCTTCTCCCCGTGGAACGGGGAGAAGGAAAGCTCACGCTGTCGGCTGCTTGGTCTTGCGCAGATACGGCAACACCGTCTCGTAGGCGCCGAAGCGCTTGATCGCGTCCTCGTTGGAGACGGCGGCGGTGATGATCACGTCCTCGCCCTGCTTCCAGTTTGCCGGCGTCGCCACCTGGTGCTTGGCCGTCAGCTGGATGGAATCGATGACGCGCAGGATCTCATCGAAGTTGCGGCCGGTGGTCATCGGATAGGTCAGCACCAGCTTGATCTTCTTGTCCGGGCCGATGACGTAGACCGAGCGCACCGTGGCGTTGTCGGCTGGCGTGCGCCCTTCAGAGCTCTCGCCGGCGCCCGCCGGCAGCATCTCGTAAAGCTTGGCGACGGCGAGATCCTTGTCGCCGATCAGCGGATAGTTCACCGTCTGGCCGGTAGCTGTCTTAATGTCGGCCTGCCATTTGTCGTGGCTCGACACCGGATCGACAGAAATGCCGATGATCTTGACGTTTCGCTTTTTGAATTCGCCCTCGAGCCCGGCCATCGTGCCGAGCTCGGTCGTGCAAACCGGCGTGAAGTTCTTCGGATGGCTGAAGAGCACTGCCCAGCCGTCACCGATCCATTGATGGAAATTGATCGTCCCTTGCGTGGTCTCGGCCGTGAAATCCGGCGCGATATCGTTGATACGAAGGCTCATCGCGTGCTCCCTACCCTGTGACATGGCGCCGGCATGGGCTAACCCCATCGGCGCGTGTCAGCTTCTATACCGCCGGAAGGAACGGTTCAAAAGGCTTGTGTCTGCAAGCGTGATCGGAACGATGGAAAAATTTCTGCTTTTCCTGGAAAAGACAGCAGAATTTCCATAGCGGACGCAGGGGATTGGCGGCTTAAGCCTTCTTCACCGCCAGCGTCGTCGCAAGGTCTTCCATGCGCTGCGCAAGTGCCGCGAGCGCGGTCGTCAGCACGCTGTCGCTCTTGTCGGCCTTGGTCAGCGCCTCGTCGCGCGTCTTGCGCAGCGTCAGCACCTCGCTCTCCATGCCCTTGACCCGCTTGTTGAGCTCCGAAAGCTCATCCATCACCATGATGCCGGCCATGACGGTCAGCCGCTGGTCGCCGATCTCGCCGAACGAATCCTTCAAATGCATGACATACCGGTCGAAGCGCTCGGCGAGGTCGATCAGATGCTCTTCCTGGCCCTCGTCGCAAGCCATCCGGTACTGCTTGCCGTCGATGGAAACGGTGACCTGTGCCATTGGCTTACCTGTCCAGTACCGCGCGAATGGTTTCCATGGCGGTCACCAGCCGGCGCGACACTTCCTTGTTGGCATCTTCCAGCCGTTCGGCGCGGGCCTCGGAATTGTCGAGCTCCTGCGCCAGCCGCGAGCGGTCGGCGTTCATGCGCTGCACCTCGGCCTCGGCTTCGGAATAGTCGCGCTCATGCTCGAGCCGCGCCGCCACGGCGTTTTCCAGTCCCTCCATGGCTTTGCCGAGCCTGGCGATGACTTCCTTGAGGGTCGTTTCCCCGGTCATGGCCTTCGTCCTATGCCCTGCCCGTCACCGAATCGCTCACGTTCAGAACGCGTTATCTCGGAAAGATTAGGCGCCGGGTGAAGCGCGCGTCAATAAAGCTCTCGCGACTGTCCCCCGCTAACGCTAATGTAGCGTCGCCGGCGCCTTCACAAGGCCGGCAAAAAAGCACCGATTTGTTGACTCAAAGGCCGCGCCTGCTATGTGTCGCGCACCCTTTCCACGGGCTCTCCCAAGGCTCCAACCCCTATTCCGGAGGAAGCATGACCTCGCGTGAACAACATGATCGGATGGCCAATGCGATCCGTTTTCTTTCCATGGACGCCGTCGAGAAGGCCAATTCCGGCCACCCCGGCCTGCCCATGGGCTGCGCCGACATCGCTACGGTGCTGTTCACCCGCTTCCTGAAATTCGACGCCAAGGCCCCCCACTGGGCAGACCGCGACCGTTTCATCCTGTCGGCCGGCCACGGCTCGATGCTGCTCTATTCGCTCCTGTACCTCACCGGCTACGAGGACATGACGATCGACCAGATCAAGAATTTCCGCCAACTCGGATCTAGGACCGCCGGCCATCCCGAATACGGCCATGCCGCCGGCATCGAGACCACCACCGGTCCGCTCGGCCAGGGCCTCGCCAACTCGGTCGGCTTCGCGCTCGGCGAGCGCATCATGAATGCCGCCTTCGGCAACGACCTTGTCGACCACTACACCTATGTGCTGGCCGGTGACGGCTGCTTGATGGAAGGCGTCTCCCAGGAAGCCATCGCGCTCGCCGGCCATCTCAAGCTCAACAAGCTGATCGTCTTCTGGGACAACAACAACATTTCGATCGACGGCCCGGTCTCGCTCGCCGACAACACCGACCAGGTCGCCCGCTTCCAGGCCAGCGGCTGGAACGCCAGCCACATCGACGGCACCGATCCGGAAGCCATCGCCTACGCCATCGAAGCCGCCCGCCATTCCGACAAGCCGACGATGATCGCCTGCAAGACGACCATCGGCTTCGGCGCCCCGACCAAGGCCGGCACCAACAAGGCGCATGGCTCGCCGCTCGGCGCCGACGAAATCGCCGGCGCCCGCAAATTCTTCAACTGGGAATCGCCGCCCTTCGAGATTCCGGCCGACATCCTCGACGCCTGGCGCGGCGTCGGCACCGCCGGCGCCAAGGCGCGCGCCGATTGGGAAGGCCGCCTTGCCAAGGCCGACGCCAAGCTGAAGGGCGAATTCGAGCGCCGCCTCGCCGGCAAGCTGCCGGACAATTTCGACGCCGTCATCGCCGAGTACAAGAAGAAGCTCTCGGCCGACAAGCCGAAGGTCGCCACCCGCAAGTCCTCGGAAATGGCGCTGGAAGTGATCAACGGCGCTGTTCCCGAAACCATCGGCGGCTCGGCCGACCTCACCGGCTCCAACAACACCAAGACCAGCCAGACCAAGAACATCACTCCGGACGACTACGGCCAGCGCTATGTCCATTACGGCATCCGCGAGCACGGCATGGCGGCGGCCATCAACGGGTTGACGCTGCATGGCGGCCTGATCGCCTATGGCGGCACCTTCTTATGTTTCTCCGACTATGCCCGCCCCTCGATGCGCCTTGCCTCGCTGATGGGCATCCGCTCGATCTTCGTCATGACCCATGACTCGATCGGCCTCGGCGAGGACGGCCCGACCCACCAGCCGGTCGAGCATCTGGCCGCACTGCGCGCCATTCCGAACCACAACGTCTTCCGCCCGGCCGACGCGGTCGAGACGGCGGAATGTTGGCAGCTGGCGTTGGAGTCCGAAAAGACGCCTTCGACGCTCGCGCTGACCCGCCAGAACCTGCCGACCGTGCGCAGCGAACACAGCGAGAAGAACCTCAGCGCCTCGGGCGCTTATGAGCTTGCCGCGGCAAACGGCGAGGCGGCCGTGACGATCTTCGCCACGGGCTCGGAGGTCGAGGTCGCCCTCGGCGCCCGCGAGTTGCTCGAAAAACACGGCCATCCGACCCGCGTCGTATCGGTGCCCTGCTTCGAGCTGTTCGACCAGCAGGACGAGGACTATCGCAGGAAGACCATCGGCAACGCCAAGGTGAAGGTCGCTATCGAGGCCGGCATCCGCCAGGGCTGGGACCACCTGATCGGTATCGACGGCATCTTCGTCGGCATGACCGGCTTCGGCGCCTCCGGCTCGATCGAGCAGCTCTATCCGCATTTCGGCATCACCGCCGAGGCCGCGGCGAAGGCCGTGGAGGCGCGCCTGCACGGCAAGTGAGCCATCGCATGTCGCTCAAAAGCGCGCAGCGATCTCGAGCGGCCTGCACAAAAAGCAACGCCCCGTCCGGCGAAGCCCTTCAAAGGATGTCGCCTGACTGGACCAACCTAATCGATTTAAATTCCGGCTTCTGCGGCTGGATTCTTTGCACGCCCGCCGCTATGAAGCAGCGGACCCATCCACTTTCCAGTCCCCAGGGAGAGAAACATGACCGTCAGAGTTGCCATCAACGGATTTGGCCGCATCGGCCGCAACATCCTGCGCGCCATTCATGAATCCGGCCGCAAGGACATCGATGTCGTCGCCGTCAACGACCTCGGGCCGGTAGAGACCAACGCGCATCTGCTCCGCTACGACAGCGTGCATGGCCGCTTCCCGCATGAAGTGACGGTCGACGGCGACCAGATCTCCGTCGGCAAGGAGAAGTTCAAGGTCACCGCCATCAAGGATCCGACCCAGCTGCCCTGGAAAGATCTCGGCATCGACATCGCGCTCGAATGCACCGGTATCTTCACCGCGCGCGACAAGGCTGCCGCGCATCTGACCGCCGGCGCCAAGCGCGTCATCGTCTCGGCCCCGGCCGAAGGCGCCGATCTCACGGTCGTCTACGGCATCAACCACGACAAGCTGACCAAGGACCACGTCGTCATCTCCAACGCGTCCTGCACCACCAACTGCCTGGCCCCGCTTGCCGCCGTGCTGCACGAGACCGTCGGCATCGAGAAGGGCATGATGACGACGATCCATTCCTACACCGGCGACCAGCCGACGCTAGACACCATGCACAAGGACCTTTACCGGGCCCGCGCCGCGGCGCTGTCGCAGATCCCGACCTCGACCGGTGCCGCCAAGGCGATCGGTCTGGTGCTGCCCGACCTCAAGGGCAAGCTCGACGGCATCTCCATCCGCGTGCCGACCCCGAACGTCTCGGTCGTCGATTTCAAATTCATCGCCAAGCGCTCGACCACCGCGCAGGAGATCAACGAAGCGCTGATCGCCGCCTCCAAGGGCAAGCTGAAGGGCGTGCTCTCGGTCACCCATCACCCGAACGTCTCGATCGATTTCAACCACGATCCGCACTCCTCGATCGCGGCGCTCGACCAGACCAAGGTCATGGACGGCAACTTCGTCTCGGTACTCTCCTGGTACGACAACGAATGGGGCTTCTCGAACCGCATGGGCGACACGGCTGTCGCCTTCGGCAAGACCATCGCCTGACCTCAGGCTTCCTTTTTGATCGTGTGAAACGCCCGGCTTCGGCCGGGCGTTTTTCGTTCGACGCAGCGGCATGGGGCAAAAAAGCCACGCTGCCGCCTTGCAGTGGTCATGTCTTCGCCCCACTCTGCCGTAAAGCGGGAGGGACGCGGATTTGAGGGGCAATTCCGGATGGAGCATGCGATCTATCTCGTGACGCTGGTCGGCACAGCGCTTGTTGTCGCCGCCGCCTTTTCGAGCCTGATCGCCTTTCGCTTCGGCGCACCCCTGCTGCTCCTCTTCCTCTGCATTGGCCTTGCCACCGGCGTCGACGGCCTTGGCATCGAATTCGACAATGCGCGGCTGGCTTATTTCGCCGGCTCGTTGGCTTTGGCCATTATCCTGTTCGATTCCGGTTTCGGCACGCCGCTCAACGCCTTGCGCCAGGCGGCCGGGCCGGCGCTGTCGCTGGCCACCGTCGGCGTCCTCCTGACCACCGGCATCTTCGGCGTCGCCGCCTACTACCTCCTCAATCTCAGCTGGCTGGAATCCTCGCTGCTCGGCGCCGCCGTCGCTTCGACCGACGCAGCGGCGGTGTTCTTCCTACTGCGCGCCGGGGAGATCCATTTGCGCGAGCGCGTCCGCTCGACGCTCGAGGTTGAATCCGGCACCAATGATCCGATCGCCATCTTCCTCACCATCTCTTTGGTCGAGATCATCGCCGCGCATGCCAACCCCGAGGCAAACGTTCTCGCCACCAGTTTGGTGATCGGCTTCGTCATCAACATGGGACTCGGCGCCATCATCGGCGTGCTCGGCGGCTTGGCGATCGTGCGCCTCGTCGAGCGACTGAACCTCGACCATGGCCTGCTGCCGATCTTCGTGCTGACGCTGTCGCTGATGGTGTTCGCCGCGGCCGGCGCCGTCGGCGGCTCGGGCTTCCTTGCGGTGTATCTCGCCGGCCTCGTCGCCGGCAATTCCGACATTCGCGCCGTCACCATCCTGAAGCGCTTCCAGGACGGCATGTCGTGGCTCGCGCAGATCATCATGTTTTTGATCCTCGGCCTGTTTGCCACGCCCTCGCAGTTCCCTGCGATCCTGCTGCCGGCGATCCTGCTCGGGCTGTTCCTGATCTTCGTGGCGCGGCCCTTGGCCGTCTGGCTCTGCCTGATGCCGTTCCGCCTGCCGCGTCCGGAGGTCGCTTTCGTCTCTTGGGTTGGGTTGCGAGGCGCCGTTTCGATCCTGCTTGCCATCACGCCACTGCTCGGCGGCCTCGCCAACGGTCGCCTCATCTTCAATGTCGCCTTCATCATCGTGCTGGTCTCGCTGGTGGTGCAAGGTTGGACCGTCGGTCCGCTGGCGCGCCGCCTCGGCCTCATCGTGCCGGCAAGGCTTGGACCTCTCGACAAGGTCGAACTCGAGCTGCCGGGCTCGGCCCACCACGAGCTGCTCGCCTATCGCGTCGCCCCCGGTAGTCCGGTGGCGCGCGGCGAACGCATCCCGCGCTGGGCGAGGCCTTCGCTGGTGCTGCGCGATGGCCGCTCCATGCGGTTCCAGGACATGGGCCGGCTCGCCGCCGGCGATCAGGTCTACATCTTCGTGCCGGACCGCTATCCGCGCTTGCTCGACAAGCTCTTCGCCAGCCGCGCCGTCGTCGACCCCGAGGATGCCGATTTCTTTGGCGCCTTTGCCGTCGATCCGGCCCGCTCCGCCGCCGAGCTCGAAGCCGCCTATGGGCCCGGCCTCACCGAGGCCGAACAGAAGCTCACCGTCGCGGCGCTGGTCACCGAGCGGCTCGGCGGCCAGGCCGAATATGCCGACCGCGTGATGATCGGCCCGATCGAGCTGATCGTACGCGATGTCGACGAGAAGGGCCGGATCACCGGGCTTGGCCTGTCCTTCGAGCCGACCGCGCCGGTGGCGCGCGTGCCGGTTTTCCTGAGCGCCGGCGAGATCGCCGACCGCATCGCCGCCTTTATCCGCGGCTGGCGCAAACCAGCGCCAAGCAAGGTTCCTCAAAGCGAGCCGGACGAAATGACGACGTCCAAGCCCATAGCGCCAAAATCAGCCAGCGAGAGCTGACGTCACACAACGACATCATTTTTGCACGCGCTGTGCGGCCCAGGCCTTGCATCGTGCCCGGTGGCGGGTAAGGTCGCCGCGTTTTTGGCGGAAAGGACGACCATGGCCGGCTTCAAGACACTCGACGATATCGGCGCCGTTGGCGGCAAGCGCATCCTGGTGCGCGTTGACCTCAACGTTCCCGTCGCCGACGGCAAGGTGACGGACGCCACCCGCATCGAGCGCATCGCGCCGACCATTTCCGAGCTCTCCGGCAAAGGCGCCAGGGTGATACTGCTCGCGCATTTCGGTCGTCCGAAGGACGGCCCGTCGGCCGAATTCTCGCTGGAGCCGATCGCTCGCGCCACGGCGGAAGTGCTCGGCCGCCCGGTCGGCTTCGCCTCCGACTGCATCGGCGACAAGGCCGCCGACGCGGTTGCCGCCATGAAGGATGGCGACGTCCTGCTTTTGGAAAACACCCGCTTCCACAAGGCCGAGGAGAAGAACGATCAGGCCTTCACCGAAAAGCTCGCCGCCAATGGCGACATCTACGTCAACGACGCCTTTTCCGCCGCGCACCGCGCGCATGCGTCGACCGAAGGCCTGGCGCACCGCCTGCCGGCCTATGCCGGCCGCACCATGCAGGCCGAGCTCGACGCGTTGGAACAAGGTCTCGGCAATCCGGTGCGGCCCGTCGTGGCCATCGTCGGCGGCGCCAAGGTCTCGACCAAGATCGATCTTTTGATGAACCTGGTGAAGAAGGTCGACGCGCTGGTAATCGGCGGCGGCATGGCCAACACCTTCCTCGCCGCGCGGGGTACCGATGTCGGCAAATCGCTCTGCGAGCATGACCTGGCCTCCACCGCCAAGCAGATCATGATCGAGGCGGCCGAAGCCGGCTGCGCCATCATTCTGCCCGCCGACGGCGTCGTGGCGAAGGAATTCAAGGCGGGTGCCGCCAGCCAAACCGTCGCCATCTCCGACGTGCCCGCAGACGGCATGATCCTCGATGTCGGCGAGAAAACCGTGAAGAGCGTCGCCGATTGGATCGACCGCGCTGCCACGCTGGTCTGGAACGGCCCGCTCGGTGCATTCGAGATCGAACCCTTCGACCGCGCCACGGTGGCTGCGGCAAAGCATGCGGCAGCCCGCACAAAGGAAGGCAAGCTGGTTTCGGTCGCCGGCGGCGGCGACACGGTGGCCGCGCTCAACCATGCCGGCGTCGCCGACGATTTCACCTATGTCTCGACCGCCGGCGGCGCCTTCCTCGAATGGATGGAAGGCAAGCCGCTGCCGGGCGTCGAGGTGCTGAAGCGCTGAGTCATTCAAGACTTTCCGAACGGACGCCGCTATCGAGACTTTCAATCGATTCGAGCTTTTCGGCGTCATTCCTTTGGCGGTAGTGTTCTGCTAGCGCGGAATAAACGCACCTTAGGAGAGCACCATGAGCGAACGTCTCGAAGACATTGCCGCCGCGATCGTGGCGGATGGCAAGGGCCTTTTGGCCGCCGATGAGAGCTCCGGCACCATCAAGAAGCGCTTCGACGTCATCGGCGTCGAATCGACCGCCGACAATCGGCGCGACTATCGCGAGATGATGTTCCGCGCCAAGGAGGCGATGACCAAGTATATTTCCGGCGTCATCCTCTATGACGAGACCATTCGCCAGAAGGCTGCCGACGGCACGCCGCTGGTCGACATCATCAAGGCCGCCGGCGCCATTCCGGGCATCAAGGTCGATGTCGGCGCCAAGCCTCTCGCCGGCTTTCCCGGCGACACCATCACCGAGGGTCTCGATGGCCTGCGCGAGCGGCTGGCGGACTACTATAAGCTCGGCGCCCGGTTCGCCAAATGGCGCGCGGTGATCGACATCGACACCGCCAAGGGCGTGCCGTCAGCCACCTCGATCGCCTCCAACGCGCATGCGCTGGCACGCTACGCCGCGCTCTGCCAGGAGGCAGGCATCGTGCCGATCGTCGAGCCGGAAGTGCTGATGGACGGCGCCCACTCGATCGACACCTGCTACGAGGTGAGCAAGGCGACCCTGCTGAAGCTCTATGGCGAGCTTTATGCCGCACGCGTGGTGCTCGAAGGCACCATCCTCAAGCCGAACATGGTCATCTCCGGCAAGAAATCGGGCAAGAAGGACAGTCCCGAAGCGGTCGCCCAGAAGACGATCAAGCTGTTTCGCGAAACCGTGCCCGTGGCGGTGCCCGGCATTGCCTTCCTGTCGGGCGGCCAGGACGACGAGGAAGCGACGGCCAACCTTAACGCCATCAACGTCATCGGCCCACATCCGTGGAAGCTCTCCTTCTCCTACGGCCGCGCCCTGCAGGCGGCCGCGCAGAAGGCCTGGAGCGGCAAGGCGTCGAACGTCGCCGCCGGCCAGGCTGCCTTCATCCATCGCGCCCACATGAATCATCTGGCGGCGCTCGGACAATGGCAGCCGGCGCTGGAAAAGGCCGCCTGATAGCAATGCATGTCGCCCAGAAGTGTGCAGCGGTTCTGGGGCAACGATATGCATCAATAACGGCTTGAAGCGCGTCGACGCGCTTTGAGCTTTCCCTAAAGCGCTGAAAACCCGGGCCAAGGCCCGGGTGCCAAGGCCCGGGTTTTGTTTTTGCCGGCCGCACTCCTAGCTGAGGCATCGAAACAGCGGGGGGCCAGCGCCGCCTTTCGCAGGCCGTCCCCACCTGATATCGACGTGCCTCAAGCCCAATGACCAAGCACGGCCGCCAGCGAGATTGCGGCCATTGCAAGCAGCGCCAGCTTCCAGAAATCGCTGCGGCGCTTCAGCCCCGGCCAGCCGAGCGGCTTGATGATTTGGATGAGCATGATGCCGATGATGACAAGGGCGAGCAGTTTCGTCATGCCGCCTTTGAGCAGCATCCTCGGCGGCTGTCAAAGCGGTTCTTGGCGCTTTCGCACCGCATCGCTTCTGACAAACGAAGGGACATCCATGGGACCGCGCTGATCGTTCTGGCGCCGGCTTCGGCTACCTCGCACCCCTGCTGACAGACTGCTGTCAGCAGGGGTGTGAGATACTCCTCTCGTCAAAAAGAGGAGCTCGGTCATGAACGGTTTTACCATCCTGCGTAGCGTGCAGCACTATGTCGGCAAGATCCGCACCGTGCGGAACGAGATCCGGACCCAGCGTTTCCTGAACACTTTGCCGGCGGACATTCGCAAGGACATCGGTTGGCCGGACCTTTATAACGGCCGCGTGCGTGAGAACTGAAATTTTTCGGCGCATGACTTGGATAGCGGCCATGGCGCGCCCAGATGTAATGTCGGTTGAAACGCTGGGTTTCAGGAAAGACGCCGTTGTCCGGTGGTGGAGTGGCTGCAGCCTCCTGACATTATGTTGTCAGGAGGCTTGCGTTATTGAAGCAGCCTCGAACCTGCGGGAACCGGTTTTGGGACCGCGGCATGCGTAGAACCGAAGCCAAGGGGTCAAACGATGCGCCGCGCCGACAGGCTTTTCCAGATCGTGCAGCATCTGCGCGGAGGCAGACTGGTCACCGCGCAGAAGCTCGGGACGTGGCTCGAGGTGTCCGAGCGGACCATCTACCGCGATATAGCCGACTTGCAGTCGACCGGCGTGCCGATCGACGGCGAGGCGGGTGTCGGCTACATGATGAGGGAAGGTTTCGACCTTCCGCCGCTGATGTTCACGCGTGACGAGATCGTGGCGCTGGTTGCCGGCGCCCGCATGGTGCGCGCCTTTGGCGGCGCGGCGATGGCAAGGGCCGCCGACGAGGCGCTGGTCAAGATCGGCGCGGTGCTGCCCGACACGGAAAAGGATCGCATCGCGCGCACCGAGATCCACACGCCGATGTGGGTGGTGAGCGATGCCGCGCGCGAGGCGATCGACCTCATCGAGCGCGCCATCGAGAAGCGCCAGGTGCTCACCATCGACTACTCGGACGAAGCCGGGCGCAGCACGGCGCGCGACATCCGGCCCCTGGGCCTCTGGTTCTGGGGCAAGGTATGGACCCTGGTTGCTTGGTGCGAGATGCGCGACGATTTTCGCGCCTTCCGCATCGACCGCATCGCCTCGGTGGTGATTGCCGGGCGTATCTACAAGCCGGAGCGCGGCAAGCAGCTCGCCGACTTCTACCGCGCCGTGGAACGCAGCGAGGATTACGGCATGGCGCCCGATCGAGCGGCGCGGACCTGACCTCCCCAGGCACCGCCGCGCGAAGCGGGCTTTTTTGTCGGGCTGGGAGACCTTACTCCTCTTCCCCGTCTTCTTTCTTGTCCTTCGACTTCAGCGCCGAAAGCTTGGCGAACACGGCGTTGGCGTCGAGCTCCTGATCCTCGTCCTTCGGCTTCTCCGGAGCCGGCGTCAGCCTTTCGGTCAGCGCCGCCGGCAGCAGCGTGTCGCCGGCCACCGGCTGTGCCTGCTCGCGGCCGCGCGAGGCGCGGTTGACTTCCATGTCGAGGTCGATCTGCGAGGTCAGGCCCAGCGTCACCGGATCCATCGGCTGCAGATTGGCCGAGTTCCAATGCCGGCGCTCCCGAATCTGCTCGATCGTCGACTTGGTCGTGCCGACCAGCCGCGCGATCTGCGCGTCCTTGAGCTCGGGATGATTGCGTACCAGCCAGAGGATGGCGTTCGGCCGGTCCTGGCGCTTCGACAGCGGCGTGTAGCGCGGGCCCTTGCGCTTCGATTCCGGCACCCGCACCTTGGGGTCCGACAGCTTCAGCCGGTGGTTCGGATCCTTCTCGCCGCGCGCGATCTCGTCGCGGGTGAGCTGGCCGGTCATGATCGGGTCCATGCCCTTGATGCCCTGCGCCGACTCGCCGTCCGCTATCGCCTTGACCTCCAGCGGATGCAGCCCGCAGAACTGCGCGATCTGCTCGAAGGAGAGCGCGGTGTTGTCGACCAGCCAGACGGCGGTGGCCTTGGGCATCAGCAGCGTATTGGCCATGTCAAAAATCCTTCTCGTTCGCCCGCGTTCCCGCGCGGGCGGTGGTTTTAGAGCCACCAAAATGGGAAATTCGCGGCCTGTATAAACGCTCCGTCACGATTTCGCAATGTTTTTGGGAGGGGAGCAGCTGGGACCCAAAAAGACAAAACCCGCCGGACGGAGTCCAGCGGGTTCGGAACCGGAGACGAGCAAGCGTCTGCGACGGCTCTGGCTTCGAGACCACGGCCCAGCCTTGCGGCCGGGTCGTGCTTCAAATCAAAGAGCCTGGCGAGCGATACGCTCGATGTCGCCGCGGTTGATGCCGAGGTCGTTCAGCTGGCGGGCGTTCAGCTTGTTCAGCTCACGCACGGTCTCATTGTAGAGGCGCCAGTTGCGGAAAGCGCGGATCGGGTTCATTTCAGTCCTCCATTTCATGGGATCAGTTGTTCGATGCCGCGTAAATAGGCACCCTTGCCTACGAATTGAACGGACTCTTTTGCATGGCGGCAATGCATTTTGTGCATTGCAGCATTAGGCCTTTGTTCAGTCTCTCGTCAGGGATCCGAACGCCCAGGATGCGTCGAGGATTCAGGTCAGGCCAAGCCCAAAACGGTTGGTCCGCAAACCGGAGCGGAACCTACTTAAAGTAGGTGAGCAGCGGAAGCGCAGGACACAATTGCTTGCAGGCCGGCCTCACCTATATCGGGCGCATCCTAGCCGACGTCGAGGACGATCTTGCCGATATGCTCGCCCTCCTCCATCCGCTCATGCGCCCGCCAGGCCTCCGTCAGTGGGAAGATCATGTCCATGACCGGAGCGACCTTGCGGGTGCCGAGCAGCGGCCAGACCTGAGCCTCGAGCGCCGCCGCGATGGCTGCCTTGAATTCGACGGTGCGCGGCCGAAGCGTCGAGCCGGTATGGACAAGGCGCTTGACCATGAGCTTTGCGAAGTCGGTGCTGGCGACCGCACCGGCCTGTACGGCGATCTGGACGATGCGTCCTTCGGCCGCCGCCGCATCGTAGTTGCGCGCCACATAGTCACCGCCCACCATGTCGAGGATGACGTCGGCGCCCCGGCCGCCGGTTGCGTCCTTGACCTCGGCAACGAAGTCCTGCTGGCGATAATTGATCGCCCGGTCAGCGCCGAGCCTAAGACAGGCCTCGCACTTCTCCTTGCTGCCGGCGGTGGTGACGACATAGGCACCAAATGCCGAGGCGAGCTGTATGGCCGTCGTGCCGATGCCGGACGAGCCGCCATGGACAAGCAGCGTCTCGCCTTTCTTCAGCCCGCCGCGCTCGAACACGTTGTGCCAGACGGTGAAGTAGTTCTCCGGCACGGCCGCGGCCTCGGAATAGGTAAAGCCCGCCGGGATCGGCAGCACGCTGCCGGCATGGACCTTGACATATTCGGCATAGCCGCCGCCCGGCGTCAGCGCGCAGACCCGGTCGCCGGTGCGCCAGCGCGATATCTCGTCGCCGAGCGCCGCGATCTCACCGGCCGCCTCGAGCCCGGGCAGGTCCGAGGCGCCGGGCGGCGGCGGATAGGCGCCTTTGCGCTGCTGCACGTCAGGCCTGTTGACGCCGGCCGCGTGCACGCGGATGAGGACCTCGCCGGGGCCGGGCTTGGGCACGTCGCGCGTCTCCGGCTTCAGCACCCTGGGACCGCCAGGCTGCGAGATTGCGATCGCCGTCATCTTTGCCGGAATATGCTGTCCGCTTGCCATGAATTGTCCCGTTTCCTCATGCCGCTGGCCGGCTGTTTGCATCGGCATCCCTGCCCTATGTATGCTCATTACCAAATCAGGCAAATGGTGAAATCAGGGAGAAGCGACGATGGCGATCTTCGACGACGAACCCAGGAAGAAGCCCCGCCCACACGAGATCGGACAGGATCTGTCGCTGCTGTCTGTCGATGATTTGTCCGAGCGCATTGACCTGCTGCGCGAAGAGATCGCGAGGCTGGAAGCTGAGCGGGCCGCCAGGGGCGCCACCAAATCCGCCGCCGAGGCACTCTTTCGCCGCGGATAATCCTGGCTGCATGGCCAGCCGCCCCGGAAAAGCCTGAAAGCGACTGCCAGAGCTGCACTCTCAAACAGACCTGCGCTTCGAAATTACCAGCCGGATCAGCCTATGTTCGCAACCTACCGACCGATCCTCTCGCTGCTGCGCGGCACCGCGTTCCTGCTGGCGGCCTCCGGCCTGCATGGCCTGCTTTTGCCGCTGCGCGGCCAGCTTGAGGGGTTCTCGACCGCCTCGCTCGGCCTGATGGGCACGGCATGGGCCGGCGGCTTCGTCACTGGCTGTTTCTTCGCGCCGCGGCTGGTGCGCCGTGCCGGTCATGTCAGGGCGTTCGGCGCCTTCGCCGCCTCCGGCGCAATCATTGCGCTCCTCACCGGCCTCATCATCGACGAGTATTTCTGGATCCTGCTGCGCGCCTTCACCGGCTTCACCATGGCCGGCGCCTTCATGGTCATCGAAAGCTGGCTGAATGAGAAGGCCACCAACGAGAATCGCGGCACCGTCTTCGGCCTCTATATGATGGTCACCTATGCTTCGATCATGGGCGGCCAGATGATCGTCGCCGGCGGCGATGTGAAATCGGCCTCGCTGTTCATGATCACCGGCATCCTGTTCTGCCTGTCGCTCCTTCCGACTGCGGTGTCGACCCAGTCGCATCCGAAGCCGCTGCAGGATGTCAAGCTCGACGTCAAAGGCCTCTACGCCAATTCGCCGGTGTCGGCGGTTGCCTGCCTTCTGATCGGCATAGCCAATGGCGCCTGGGGCACGCTCGGCGCCGTCTATGGCGCCCGCATCGGCATCTCTACCGCCGAGATCGCGCTCATGATGAGCCTGGTGGTCATCGCCGGCGCGGCCATGCAGCTTCCCGCGGGCCGGCTATCCGACACCACGGACCGCCGTTTCGTGCTGGCGGGCGCAGCCTTCGGCGCGGCACTGTTTGCCGTGCTGGTCTTTCTGGTCGAGCCGCGTTCCGGCGTTTTCGTCATCTTGCTGACGGCCGCCTACGGCGCCTTCGCCTACACGCTCTATTCGATCGCCGTCGCGCATGCCAACGACCACGCGCGGGCGGAGGATTTCGTCAAGGTTTCCGGCGGCCTGCTGTTGCTCTATGGCTTCGGCACCATGATCGGACCGCTGCTGGCCGCCGCTTTGATGGGCTGGCTGCGCCCCGAAGCGCTCTTCCTTGCGACCGCGTTCGCGCATCTCTGCCTTGCCGGTTACACGCTGCTCCGCATCCGCGCCCGCGCGCCGGTACCGATCGAGAACCGCGATGCCTTCAAGACGCAGCCGGCCGACCGCGCCGTCACGCCGGAAGCCTTGCGGCTCGACCCGCGCACAAAGGTTGAAACCGATGGTTGAGATTTGGGGAACTTTGCCCCACAAATGAGGCATGATGTTTTCCGACGCTTTCGTGGCGATAGCCGATCCCAACCGGCGCTATCTCTTGGAAGAGCTCCGGCGCGGTCCCAAGACGGTGAATGAGTTGGCCGCCGGTTTGCCGGTTTCGCGCCCGGCCGTTTCCCAGCATCTGAAAGTCCTGCTCGACGCTGGTCTGGTCAAAGCCAGGGCCGAGGGCACCAGACGCGTCTACGCCGTCAGCACCGCCGGCTTCCTCAGGCTGAATGTCTGGCTGGATCAGTTCTGGGAACTCTCCCCTGGAGAGTGACCGCTGGCCACCAGCCAGAGGCCCTCAGTTCGCTCCCTGCAGCGCCGCGCCAAGCGCGTCGAGCAGTTCGCCGGTGCCATGCTCGCGCGTGGCCGGCGAGTCGATGCCGTCGAAGAAGGCCCCTTGCTCCGTCAGGATCAGTCGCGTTCCCCTGCCTTCCGCGATGAGCTCGATCGTCGCCAGCGAAACCGAAACTCGGGTTTCGCCGAACAGCAGCTCATAGCTGTAGACGATGCGTTTGTTCGGCACGATGTCCTGGTAGACGGCGTTGAAGAAATGCGTCTGCCCGTCGCTCGGGCAGCCGGCATTCACCTCCTTGCCGCCGATGCGAAAGTCCATTTCATGCCGGCTCGGCATCGGGTTGTCGGGATCGAAGAACCAGCGCTTCTTGGCCGCCGGATCGCTGAGCGCGAAATAGACCTTTTCGGGCGGCGCCGGATAGAGGCGTTCGATGACGAAGGTGGAATGGACGACGGATCGTTCGGTCATGACGGGCCCCTTCAGGTTTGGTCGGTGATGTCCGTGAGAAAATCGCCGAGCCGGTCGAGCCGGCGTTCCCAGGCCAGTCGCCGCTCGTTGATCCAATGCTCGGCTGCCCGCAATGCGTTTGGCTCGATCCGGCAGGTTCGCACCCGGCCAAGCTTCTCGGTGCTCACCAACCCGCTCGTCTCAAGAACGGCGAGATGCTGGACGACGGCCGACAGCGACATCGCCAGCGGCTCGGCGAGCTGACTGACCGATGCCGGTCCGCGCGACAGACGTTCCACCATATGGCGCCGGGCGGGATCGGCAAGCGCCTGGAACATCAGATCGAGCTGGGCGGGATCATGCAGCATCGAGGCTTAGCCATTGTTGTAGGGGAAGAACTTGAAATAGGGCTGCGCCTCCTCGATCACGCGGGCGAAGCTCGGCCGTTCGAGCAGACGGTCGTGATAGCGTTTCACGGCGGGAAATTTGTCGCCGAACGGCTCGACCTTGTTGGCGTAAAACAGCGCCGGCGAGGCGGCGCAGTCGGCCAAAGTGAAGTGGTCGCCGACCGCCCACGTTTTTGGCTGCATCTCCCGTTCGATGATGGCATAGGAATTGCGCAGCTGCTCGCGCGCCTGCTCGACTCCGAACGGATCGGTCTTGTCCTTTGGCCGCAGCCGGTCGCCGACGATCTTCTGCATCGGCTCCTGCACGTAGAAGTCGTAGAAGCGGTCGGCCTGGCGCACCTTGATGGCGAGGTCGACGTCGGCGGGAATGAGCTCGACCGGCCCGGGATAATAGGCGGCGAGATATTCGATCACGATGGTCGATTCCAGCACCGTGCGGCCCCGCGCGTCATCGCGCAGGGCCGGCATCTTGCCCGTCGGCGAAACCTTCAAGAAAGCCGCGCGCGACGGCGCATCGCCGAGATCGACGATCACCGGCGCAAACGGCGTGTTGTTTTCGTAGACCGCGATCAGCGGCTTCCAGCAGAAGGACGCGAGCGGATGGAAATAAAGCGTCAGGGACATTTTTTCTCCTGTCGGCGGAGGTCGAGGCAATACTGAAGTGATCACTTAACTATTTTCGCAGACCGCTGGTGTCAATCCTAATCCCGCCGGGCTAGCCAAATGCGGCGATGGCTTCGAGGATTTGCGGCCAATCGTTGCGGTGCAGTTCGTGGCCGCCGCCTTCGATCCGCACCAGCCTGCCGCCGGCAACCGCGCCGGCGAGCGCCTCGCCGTGCTCGATCGGGAAGAGCGGATCGGTAGTGCCGTGGATGACGAGCAGCGGCACGGTCAAATCCCTTATTCGCCGCTCCGGGCCGCTGCTCTTCAGCAGGAAGTGGTTGGTGGCGCTGGCGAGACCGCCGGACCGATCGTAGTCCTCCTCGATCATCGCACGTGTCCGTTCGCTGTCGCACGAATGCAGGGTGCTGGCGATTGCGCGAGCGTCCCTGACCATGAAGTCGATCACTTGTTGCCGGTTCGACCAATCGACATCCGCACCTTCGGCGGAATGCTCTCGGTAGGCCTCGCTCGTCCCCGGCAAACCGGACGTATCGACACCGAGCGGTGAGCTGGAGATCACGGTGAGCGCGCTGACCCGTTCGGGATATTTCAGCGCTACGATCTGCGCGATCATCCCGCCCATCGACATGCCGACGACCTGCGCCTTGGCGATATTGTGATCGTCGAGCACACGGACGGCATCATCGACCATGTCCTCGAACCTGTAGGGCGGCGCGCCCGGCGTATACTCGGTCGAGAGACCAGTGTCGCGATTGTCGTAGCGGATGACGAAACGGCCGCGCTCGGCAAGCGCCCGGCAAAAGGCTTCCGGCCACCAGAGCATCGAGGCCATGGCGCCCATGATCAGAAGGATCGCCGGGTCGGCCGGGTCGCCGAAGCTTTCCGAATGGATCTCAGGGCGAGGCAAGACGGTCATCCTTCCCTCCTCTATCTCTCAATCTGCTTGCATATTGCAATCAGTTGCACGATAAGCAGGCTGATATCATAGTGCAACCGGTTTTTGGAGACTGGCATGAACACCGAGCACCGCTCCGGCTGCCCGATCAATCTGTCGCTGGAAGTTTTCGGCGACCGCTGGAGCCTGATCATCCTGCGCGACATTATCTTCGGCGGCAGGCGTCATTTTCGGGAATTGCTCAACGGCTCGATCGAAGGCATTGCCTCCAACATCCTGGCCGATCGCCTGAAGCGGCTGATGGAGCTCGGCCTCCTGACCAAGGCGGACGATCCCAGCCACAAGCAGAAGGCGATCTACAGCCTGACCGAGATGGCAATCACCCTTGTGCCGATCATGGCGCATCTCGGCGCCTGGGGCCGCGTCTGGCTGCCGGTCAGCGAGGAGCTGTCGATCCGAGCCGAGCTGCTCGAAAAAGGCGGCCCGCCGTTGTGGGATCGGTTCATGGACGAATTGCGCCACGAACATCTTGGAGCGCCGGTGAAGACGCCGCCCGGCACGCCGACCGTGCGCCGGCAGCTGCAGGCCGCCTATGAGGCGGTTGTCGCCCGCAAGCCTCAGGCCGCCGCAGGTTGACGGCGTTTTGGACCGCGGGTCGCCGGGTGCAATCCTAGTTTAAGTTGATATCCCGGCTTGCCGACCGCATCGACACGGAGAAGCCGGCCAGCACATCAAACAGCGCGATGATCATCAGCGAAAAGAAGACCGAATGCGCGGCGCCCTTCACCAGCAGGAACTCGACCAGGAAGGCGATGAAGACCAGCGTCGACAACAGATGATCCAGGATCGACGCATTGGTGGTGCGCACCGATTTCGATATCTCGACGAAGAGGAAGATCAGCCCGATCAGCACCATCAGGTCGCCGAGCGTCATCGAGAAGACGCCGCCCGACATCATGCGGAACGAGAACATTTCGATCGTCCACGGATCGTCGCCGCCGCCGAACAAGCCGAGCAGTCCGAGGTTGTAGAGGACGAAGGGCACGATCAGCAGCGGGATGGCACCGAACATCTAGGCGTCTCCAATGAGGCACCCTTTTGTAAAAGGCGCGGCGGGCACGCCGTCAAGGCTTTTCGGCGACGGCGCCGAACACGCTCTAAATCCTAATGAAATAACGATGTCAGCCGTTTTCCCGCTGCCTTTTCGGCGGCTCGTGCCCAGCCAGCGCGAGGACCTTCATCCGGTCGCCAGAATCAAAAAGACCGGCCAGCGGCCGGTCCTCTGAAAACGTCACAACCATGGAAGCTTCTCAGCTTTCCCGTGCAAGCTTCTCAGCTTTCCTTCGGCTCCAGCACCTGGCGGCCGCGATACATCCCGGTCTTCAGGTCGATGTGATGCGGCCGGCGCATTTCGCCGGAATTCTTGTCCTCGACATAGGTCGGGACCTTGAGGGCGTCGGCCGAGCGGCGCATGCCGCGCTTCGACGGAGAAGTTTTTCTTTTTGGAACGGCCATGGATATGCTCCACTACATGGTCAAAATGCCCCGGCAACCCTCGCGAAAGGGCCGCATCGAGGCCATAATCTGAGAAAGTCGGGTGCCTATACACGCCTTGCGCCGTTTTGGCCAGCACTGGCACGAATTTTTTTGAGCCGGCGCCGCTTCATCTTATTCGAGGCAACCGACATAGGCGCCCGAACGCCCGGCGCGCCGCTCGATCAGATTGGCGAGACGCCTCAAACCCGGGCCTGGCCTGGCCGGATTGCGCGCGATCGGGTTGGGCAGGCTGACGGCAAGCAACGCTGCCTGCCGGCGCGACAATTGCCTGGGCGAGACGCCGAAATGATGCTGCGCGGCCGCCTCGATGCCGTATATGCCTGGCCCCCATTCCGCGATGTTGAGATAGATCTCCATGATGCGGCGCTTCGACATCACCGCATCGAAATAGACGGCCAGTGGCAGCTCGACCACCTTGCGCACGCTGCCCAGCGGCCGCGACCACAAAAACAGGTTCTTCACCGTCTGCATGGTGATGGTGGAGGCGCCGCGCGTCGCCTCGCCGGCAAGCGCATCGTCGACCACGCCGCGCAATTCGCCGAGGTCGACGCCGCGATGGAAGCAGAACTGCCCGTCTTCCGACATGATCACCGAATGCGTGAGTACCGGCGCCACATCGTCGATCGAAACCCAGCGCCGGTCGTAGCCGGAGAAGGTGACAAGATCCTTCAGCATCAGCGTCGAAACCGGATGCACGAAGGGCGGCAGATAGAGAAAGGTGAGCGCGACCGGCATCGCGGCCAGCACGATCGCCGCGACCAGGCAGCGCCGGCCAAGGCGCTTGAGACCGGCGCGGTTCAGGCGCCGCGGCCGTGCCATGTCCAGCCCTTCGCTTTCATGTTCGACGATCGGTTCCGTCAAGTCGCCCCCACCCGTGCCACCCGCTACTTCGGCATAATGGCGCGAGGCTGCTTGCGCAACGTCTGAGTGTCGGCTACCGGTCCCGGCCATGTTGAAAGACGACCAGGTGGCCTTCGAATCCGCGCTTTTTACGCGCGCCGCAGCAGTCGAGGTCCTGCTGCGGCAGGTCTTCGATGCGCCTCTGCTCTCCGGCGAGATCGCCCGGCCGGAACGCCTGATGGCGGCGATGCGCCATGGCGTGCTCAACGGCGGCAAGCGGCTCCGCCCTTTTCTGGTGATGGAAAGCGCGGCGCTGTTTTCGGCAAATGACGAGGCGGCGCTGCGCGTCGCCGCCGCGCTCGAATGCGTGCATTGCTATTCGCTGATCCATGACGATCTTCCTGCCATGGACGACGACGATCTGCGCCGCGGCCAGCCGACGGTGCACAAAGCTTTCGATGAGGCAACCGCGATCCTTGCCGGCGACGCGCTGTTGACTTTGGCCTTCGACATCATCGCCGACGAGGCGACGGCGTTGCCGGCCGAGCGGCGGGCGGCGCTGGTGCTGGCGCTCGCCCGCGCCGCCGGAACCGGCGGCATGGTCGGCGGCCAGACGCTCGACCTCGAGGCCGAGCGCAAGCGGCCGGACGAGGCCGGCATCATCCGTCTGCAGGCGATGAAGACAGGCGCGCTGATCCGTTTTGCCTGCGAAGCAGGCGCCATCATCGCCGGCGCATCCGCCGTCGACCGTGAAAGGCTGGCGGAGTTCGGCTCGGCGATCGGTCTTGCCTTCCAGCTAGCCGACGACCTGCTCGATCTCACCGCCGACGCAAAGCAGATGGGCAAGGCGACCAAGAAGGACGCCGCCGCCGGCAAGGCGACACTTGCTGCGCTGCACGGCGCCGATTGGGCGCGCGAGCAGCTCCACGGCCTGATCGACCAGGCGCATGCGCTGCTGGAGCCCTATGGCGAGCAGGCGGAATTGCTGAAGGCGGCGGCAACGTTTATCGCCACGCGGAGCAGCTGAGACCGCAGCCGACGTCGCGGAGCTCAGGTCGCGGTTTTCACCCCCGCCCCGCGGCGTTCGCCACCACGAAAGCCGCGTAAAGCGACTGCCGCGCCGTGATGAACAAGCGATTGCGCTTGGGACCGCCGAAAGTCAGGTTGGCCACCGTCTCCGGGATGCGGATCTTGCCGATCAGCGTGCCGTCTGGATCGAAGCAGTGGACGCCGTCGCCGGCCCCTGCCCAGACGCGGCCGGTCGTGTCCACCCTGAACCCGTCGAACAGACCGGCCGTGCAGGTGGTGAAAACGCCGAGTTCGCGCAGATTGTTGCCCTCGACAGCGAACTTGCGGATGTGCCTTGGCCCGTCCTTCTGATGCGTGACGCCTGTGTCGCCGACATAGAGGATCGTCTCATCCGGGGAGAAGGCGAGGCCGTTGGGTTTTGCCATAGTCGAGGCAACTCGCGTTACCTCACCGGTTGCAGGATCGGCACGATAGACATGACATCCCTCGATTTCTTGCTCGGCGCGGTCGCCCTCGTAGTCGGTGGCGATGCCGTAGGGCGGGTCGGAAAACCATACCGTGCCATCCGAGCGCACCACCACATCGTTGGGCGAGTTCAAGCGCCTGCCTTCGAAGCGGTCGGCGATCACCGATATCGAGCCGTCATGCTCGGTGCGGGTGACGCGCCGCGCGCGATGCTCGCAGGTGACAAGCCGCCCTTGGCAATCGACGGTGTTGCCGTTGGCGTTGTTTGACGGCGAGCGGAAGACCGAGACCGCGCCGCTGGTGTCGTCGTAGCGCATGATGCGGTCATTCGGGATGTCGGAGAAAAGAAGATACCGGCCGGCGGCGAACCACGCCGGGCCCTCGAGCCAGCGCCCGCCGGTCCACAGCCGCTCGACCGCAACGTGACCGACGAAACACCGCTCGAACCGCTCGTCGAGAACTTCGAACCCGGCGCCTTCAATGTCTCCGAACATGGTACTTCTCCGCGAAAACCGCCTCATCGATAGCCGGCGCGTTGACCCATTTTCAAGACTTGACCTGCACAAATGTTAGCGATAACATCCGTCGCAATTCAGTCATTTGATTGGCTTGGGAGGAGGCCAAAAAATGCGGCCCAGGCTCATCGAATTCATCGACATCTCCAAGCGCTTCGGCGGCACCCTGGCGCTGAAGTCGGTCTCGCTCGACATCCATGAGGGCGAGATCGTCGCGCTCCTCGGCGAGAACGGCGCCGGCAAATCCACGCTGATCAAGACGCTCGCCGGCATCCACAAGCGCGACCAGGGCACGATCCGCTTTCGCGGCGAGGATTATCACCATCGCCCGCCCCGCCCCAATCAGCCGCAGAAGGTCGCCTTCATCCATCAGGACCTCGGCTTGATCGAATGGATGACCGTGGCCGAGAATGTCGGCATGGCGCAGGGTTTTTCGCGCCGCATCAGCCTTATCGACTGGCAAGACACCGAGCGCCGCGCCGAGCGCGCGCTGGCGCTGGTCGGCTGTGCCTTCGATCCGGCGACGCGAGTGCAGGACCTCTCCCGCACCGAAAAGTCTCTGGTGGCGATTGCCCGGGCTTTGGCCACCGAGGCCGACGTCTTGGTTCTCGACGAGCCGACGGCGAGCCTGCCGGCGGACGAGGTCGAGCGCCTGTTCGAGGCGCTGCGGCCGCTGCGCGAGCGCGGCGTCGGCATGATCTATGTCTCGCACCGGCTGGACGAGGTGTTCCGCATCGCCGACCGCGTCGCCGTCATGCGCGACGGCCGCATGGTCGCGGTCAAGCCGGTGGCCGAGACCACGCCGCAGGAACTGGTCGATCTCATCGTCGGCCGGCCGGCGCACCAGATGTTTGCCAAGTCGCATTGGCAGGACGGTCCGGAGCGGCTCAGGGTGGAAAACCTGACTTGCGGCAGTGTCGGTCCGGTTCGCTTCGAGGCACGGTCCGGCGAGTTGCTTGGCCTGGTCGGCCTGCGCGGCGCCGGGCAGGAAGCCGTCGGCCGCGCGCTGTTTGGGGCCGAAGCTTTCGACGGCTCGGTCTGGCTCGATGGCAAGCGCCTCGACCTGTCCTCGGTCGGCGCCGCTCTTGCCGCCGGCGTCGGACTGATTGCGCGTGACCGCACCGAGGAATCCGTGGCGCTGTCGCTCTCAGTGCGCGAGAACATGTATCTCAACCCCTCGGCCGTCGGCCGCGGGCTCTTCTCCTTTATGAAGCCGGCCCGGGAAAGCGAGCTGACGCGGGAGCTCGGCGCACGGCTAGGGCTGCGGCCCAATGACCCGCACCTGCCGATCGAGGCGCTCTCTGGCGGCAACCAGCAGAAGGTGGTCGTCGGCCGCTGGCTGGCGACGGGCCGTAAGCTTCTGATCGCCGAGGATCCGACTGCGGGCGTCGATGTCGGCGCCAAGGCCGAGATCTATCGGCTGATCGCCGCCGCGGTCGAAGCCGGGCTGGCAGTGATCGTCGTCTCCACCGATTTCGAGGAAGTCGCCCACATCTGTCACCGCGCGCTCGTCTTCTCGCACAATCGCATCGTGCGCGAGCTCGCCGGCGATGCCTTGACGACGGCGGCGCTCATCAGCGCCGCTTCCGTGTCCGAAGCCGCCTGAGGAGGATCCATGAACTCGATCAAATCGACGGCGCTGGAGCCGACCCGTTCGGAGCTCGCCGGACTGAGCTACGGCCAGAAGGCGGCGCGCTATCTGCCGGTCTACGGCCTGCCGATCCTGACGCTGCTCCTGATCCTGCTCTTCTCGCTGCTCCTGCCGCGGACGTTCCCGACGCTGCTCAATTTGCGCTCGATCGTTTCCGACAAGGCGATCATCGCGCTCTTGTCGCTGGCGGCGATGATTCCGATGGCTTCGGGCCGCATCGACCTCACCGTCGGCTACGGCATCGTGCTCTGGCACATCCTTGCCATCAGCCTGCAAACCGCATTCGGCGTGCCCTGGCCGCTCGCGGTGCTCATCGTCATCCTGCTCGGCGTGCTCACCGGCTTCATCAACGGCCTGCTGGTCGAGGTGGCGCGCATCGATTCCTTCATCGCCACACTCGGCACCGGCACGGTGCTCTACGCTTTGGCAATGTGGTACACGGGCGGCCGCCAGGTCGTCGGCGTGCTTCCCGACGGTTTCCTTTCCCTCAACGGCACCATGCTGTTCGGCCTGCCGATCACCGGCTACTACGTGGTCGTGCTGGCGCTGGTGATGTGGCTGGTGCTCGAATATATGCCGCTTGGCCGCTACCTCTACGCCATCGGCGCCAATCCGAAGGCGGCCGCGCTCAACGGCATTCCGGTGCAGAAATTCGTCATGGGGGCCTTCGTCGCCTCCGGCGCGCTCACCGCCTTGGGCGGCGTGCTGCTGGCCTCGAAGCTCAGGATCGGCCAGGCCAGTGTTGGCCTCGAATACCTGCTGCCGGCCCTGGTCGGCGCATTCCTCGGATCGACCACCATCAAGCCGGGCCGCGTCAACGTCTGGGGCACGATCGTCGGCGTCGTCATCCTCGCCGTAGGCATTTCCGGCATCCAGCAGTTCGGCGGGTCGTTCTGGGTAGAGCCGTTGTTCAACGGCGTCACCCTGCTCGTCGCGATCGGCATTGCCGGCTACGCGCAGCGGCGCCGCGGCGCGGTGGTGCCGGCATCCGCGCCCACCAGCCGACCAGCCACCAGCCAATCAACAAATACAACCGACAATGCTTAATGGGAGAAACGATATGCAGCGCAGAACAGTCCTACAGCTCGGAATTGCCTGCCTGGCGCTTGGCATCGCCTCGCCGGCGCTGGCCGACCCGATGGCCGACGCCAAAGCGGTGGTCGATAAATATGCCAGCAAGGTCGAGAAGTGGGACGGACCGACCACGGGACCGAAAGGGGCAGCCGGCAAGACCATCGTCGTGCTCGGCGCCGACATGAAGAACGGCGGCATCCTCGGCGTCACCAAGGGTGTCGAGGAAGCCGCTGCCGCCCTGGGGTGGACGGTCAAGACGCTTGACGGGGCCGGCTCCATCGGCGGCCGCACCGCTGCCTTCGGCCAGGCGCTGGCGCTCAATCCCGATGGCATCATCATCAACGGCTTCGACGCCGTCGAGCAGAAGCCGGCGATGGAGCAGGCCAAGGCGGCCAAGATCCCGATGGTGGCCTGGCACGCCGCGCCGACCGTCGGCCCGATCGACGATCTCGGCATCGTCGCCAACGTCTCGACCGATCCAATGCAAGTTTCGAAGGCGGCGGCCGACTGGGCCTTTGTCGACGCCAAGGGCAAGCCCGGCGTCATCATCTTCACCGATTCCACCTACCAGATCGCTATCGCCAAGGCGGACCGGATGAAGAAGGAGATCGAGGATCTCGGCGGGAAGGTGCTCGAATATGTCGACACGCCGATCGCCGAGACCTCGCAGCGCATGCCGCAGCTCACCACCTCGCTGCTGCAGAAATACGGCGATCAATGGACCCATTCGCTGGCGATCAACGACCTCTATTTCGACTTTATGGGGCCGTCGCTCGCGGCGGCCGGCAAGTCCGGCACCGATGCGCCGATCAACGTCGCGGCGGGCGACGGTTCGGAATCGGCCTACCAGCGCATCCGCTCCGGCCAGTTCCAGAAGGTGACGGTGGCCGAGCCGCTGAACCTGCAGGGCTGGCAGCTTGTCGACGAGCTCAACCGCGCCATGGCCGGCGAGAAATGGTCGGGCTACATCTCGCCGCTGCATGTGGTGACTTCCGACAATGTCGAGTTCGACGGCGGCCCGGACAACCGTTTCGACCCGGGCAACGGCTACCGCGACCAATACAAGAAAATCTGGGGCAAATAGACGCCATCCAGAACGATCAGCGAGCGGTCGGCGATCATCCGCCGGCCGTTCGTTTTTTCCGACGCTTCAGGCCGTGTGTCGCACAACAACCTTGGGCGTCATGCCGACTACGACGCGGTCATCGAGCGCTCGCCGCCCGTTGAGCAGGTCGAGCACCAGCTCGGCGACGCGGATGCCGATCTCATGCGCGCCGACGTCGATCGTGGTGATCGAAGGCACCGACTGCTCGGCGAGATCATAGGCGCCGAAGCCGGCAATCGCCACGTCGTCCGGCACGCGGATGCCGCGTCGAACGCATTCCATCAGGGCGCCGAAGGCGGAGAGGTCGGACACGCACATCACCGCCTGTGTGTCCGGCCAGCGCGAGATCATCTCGACCATGGCGGTCGCGCCCTCGCGCATCGAGATCGGCGGCACGCCGGAGGCAATCACGCGCGAAGCGTCGAGGCCGCGGTCCTCCAGCGCCGCGACGAAGCCGCGTCGGCGGTCCAGACCACGGGTGTCCCGCGAGGTGTCGCCGCCGATAAAGCCCAGCCTCGAATAGCCGCGCTGAACGAAATGATCGACCATCAGCCGCCCGGCATCGGCATTGGAAAAGCCGACGACGTGGCCGATGGGGTCGGCCGGCAAATCCCAGGTCTCCACGACCGGAACGCCGGCATTGGCCAGCAACTTGCGGCAGCGCGACGTGTGCCGGCCGCCGGTCACGATGATCGCCTCCGGGCGACGCTGAAGCAATTGCCCGACCAGGCGTTCCTCCTCCTCGACATTATAGTCGGTGAAGCCGAGCAGGATCTCCAGCCCGCTGTCACGCAGGCCCTCGGTCATGCCGCGCACCGTGTCGGCGAAATTGGCGTTGTTGATCGAGGGGATCGTCGCGGCGACGAAGCCGGAGCGCCGCGACGACAGATTGGCGGCGATGCTGTCGAAGACATAGCCGAGCTCTTCAGCCGCCTTCAGAATGCGGTCGCGCGTATCGGCGCTGACCGAAGCGTCGCGCTTGAAAGCGCGCGACACGGTCATCGTCGAGACGTTGGCGCGATGCGCGACATCGGCCATGGTCGGCCGTTTGGGCGAAGATTGCATGGCCGTACGTTATCGATATCACGGCGGAATGCAACGCGCCGTTGCGGCTCACGCAAACGCGATCTGGACCTTCATCGCCTGACTGCGGTCGTTGGCGAGCTCGAAGCCGGAAAGCGCCTCGTCGACCGGCACCGAGTGGGTGATCAGCGGCTTCACGTCGATCAGCCCCTTGCGCATCAGCTCGACGCCGACGGCGAATTCGGGATGGAAGCGGAACGAGCCGTTGATCGACAGTTCCTTGGCGGTCACCGTCGACATCGGCAGTGCCATCTCGGCGCCGCCGAGGCCGAGCTGGACGATGGTGCCGCGCGGACGCAGCGTAGCGATGCCTTGCGCCAGCGCCGACGCCGCGCCCGAACATTCGTAGAGGATGTCGAAGGTCCCCTTGTCGGCAAGGTAGGGCGCCAAACCTTCCGGCTCGCTTCGGGTGTTGATGGTCTTGTCGGCGCCGGCGCGCATGGCCATCGACAGCGTGAAATCGGCGATGTCGACGGCGACGATCTCGGCCGCACCCGCGCGGCGCGCGCTGATGATCGACAGCAGGCCGATCGGCCCGCAGCCGGTGACCAGCACGCGCTTGCCCAACATCTCTCCGGCACGGCGCGTCGCGTGCAGACAGACGGCCAGCGGTTCGGCCATCGCCGCCTCGCCGGCGGTCAGCCCATCGGCCGGGACGCACTGAATCGCGTCCGCCACCAGCATTTCACGAAACGCGCCCTGGATATGCGGGAACGGCATGGCGCTGCCGTAGAAGCGCATGTTGAGGCACTGGTTGTGCATGCCCTCGCGGCAATAGCGGCAGCTGTAGCAGGGCCGCGACGGAGACACGGCGACAAGCTGTCCCGTCTGCAGTCCACTCACTCCCGGCCCGAGGCTCTCGATCACGCCGGAGACTTCGTGGCCGAGGATGATCGGCTCCTTCAGGCGCACCGTTCCGAAGCCGCCGTGATTGTAGTAGTGCAGGTCGCTGCCGCAGATGCCGCCGGCGGCGAGACGCAACAGCACCTGGCCCGGCCCCGGCTCCTCGACCGGACGGTCCTCGATGCGCAGGTCTTTGGCGGCGTGGATGACGATCGACTTCATGGCAGGCGAACTCCTCGGACTGTGCAGGCAGGCTTTGCGTGAAAACTTGCGTAAAACAATTTCACAGCACCGGCGTCAGCAATGGCTGGCCAGCAAAATGGGCGGCGAGGTTGTCGCGTACCAGCTTGCCCATCGCCTTGCGTGTCTCGATGGTGCCCGACGCATGGTGCGGCTGCAAAAGGACGTTGTCGAGCGCCAGGAACCGCGGATTGAGCTTCGGCTCGCCCTCGAAAACGTCGAGCGCGGCAGACCCGAGCGCCTTCTTCTCGAGCGCATCGAGCAGCGCATCCTCGTCGATATTGGAGGCGCGCGAAATGTTGATCAGCATGCCGTCCTCGCCAAGCGCCGCGATCACCTCGCCATTGACGATGTGGCGCGTCGCGGCCGACGCCGCGAGCGTCACGAACAGGAAATCCGAACGGCCGGCCAGGGCGACGGGATCGGCGACGAACTCCCAGTCCGCGGCGAAATCCTTGGGCGCGACGTCGCTGTAGGCGATGTCCATGCCGAAGCCGGCCAGACGCTTGGCCACCTCATAGCCGATGCGGCCGAGGCCGAGCACGCCGGCCCGCCGGCCCCAGACTCGGCGCTTCAGCGGGTAAAGGCCCTTAGAGGCCCAGCTGCCGTCGCGCACCCAGCGCTCGGCGCCGATCATGCCGCGCGACAGGCACAGCATCATGGCGATGCCGAGATCGGCGACGTCGTTGGTCAACACATCAGGCGTATTGGTGACCCGCACGCCGCGCTCTCGGCACGCCGACAGATCGACCGCGTCGAAGCCGACGCCGTAGACGGAGACGACCTCGAGTGCCGGGCACGCCTCGATCATGGCGCGGTTCGCGCCGAGTTCGCCGCGGGTGGCGATGGCGCGGACCTGCGGCCCGACGTCGGCGAGGAAGGACGGCTTGTCCTCGGCCGCGAAATAACGATGCACCACGAAGGCTTCGTTGAGCGGCACCTCGTCCCACGCGGGATAAGGTCCAACCTGAAGGATATGGGGCCGCTGCATCGGTTTTCGCTCCACTTGACTTGACAGCTGATGTTATCGATAACATAAAACGGACAGCGACGAGAGGCAATCGAGAAAATGTCGTCCACCTTGTTCGATCTCACCGGGCGCACCGCGCTCGTCACCGGCTCCTCGCAAGGCATCGGCTTTGCCTTGGCAAAAGGGCTCGCCGGTGCCGGGGCCAAAGTGGTCCTCAACGGCCGCGACGAGGCAAAACTCGCCGTTGCGGCCGCGCAAATCCCCGGCGCTGTGACGCTGGCCTTCGATGCAACCGACCATGATGCGGTACGCGCCGCCATCGATGCGTTCGAGCAGGCTCACGGAGCGATAGACATTCTGGTCAACAATGCCGGCATGCAGTTCCGTACGCCGCTCGAGGACTTTCCCGCCGACGCCTTCGAGCGCCTGCTGCAGACCAACGTCGCCAGCGTCTTCCATGTCGGCCAGGCCGTGGCGCGCCACATGATCCGGCGTGGCCGCGGCAAGATCATCAATATCGCCAGCGTGCAGACCGCGCTCGCCCGGCCGGGTATCGCGCCCTACACGGCGACCAAGGGCGCGGTCGGCAATCTCACCAAGGGCATGGCGACCGACTGGGCCAGGCACGGCCTGCAATGCAACGCCATCGCGCCCGGTTATTTCGACACGCCGCTCAATGCGGCCCTTGTCGCCGACCCGGCCTTCAGCACCTGGCTTGAAAAGCGCACGCCGGCTGGCCGCTGGGGCAAGGTCGAAGAACTGGTCGGCGCCTGCGTCTTCCTGGCTTCGGACGCCTCTTCCTTTGTCAACGGACATGTCCTCTATGTCGATGGCGGCATCACAGCTTCGATCTGACCTGCCGCCGCGCATGGTCGTCATGGGCGTCACCGGTTCGGGCAAGACGACGGTTGGCGAGGCGCTGGCCCGTGCGATCCACGCGACGTATGTGGATGGCGACAAGCTGCACCCTGAAGCCAACACCGCCAAGATGAGCGCAGGCATTCCGCTTGACGACGCCGACAGGTGGCCATGGCTGGCGAAAGTCGGCGGAACGCTGAGGCTGCAGCCCGCACCGGTCATCGTCGGTTGTTCGGCGCTGAAGCGCGCCTATCGCGATTTCATCACCGAGCAGGCCCGCGCGCCGGTGCTGTTCATCTATCTCGATGGTTCGCGTGAACTGATTTCCCGGCGCATGAGCGAGCGCACCGGCCATTTCATGCCGACCAGCCTGCTCGACAGCCAGTTCGCGACGTTGGAAGTGCCAGGCAAGGACGAGAATGCCATCGCGGTGGCGATCGACGCACCGCTCGAAAAGATTGTCGCGGACATAACGTCCAGATTTGAGGAGCGACCGTCATGACCAACACAGTCGCGCTAATCGGTGCCGGTGCCATGGGCGGAGCGATCGGCGATCGCCTGCTCGCTACCGGCAACCGGCTCTTCGTGTTTGATCTCGACACGACCAAGGTGGAAACGCTGGTTGCGAAGGGCGCCAGCGCCGCGGCCAGCGCGGCCGCGGCCGCCGCAGCGGCCGACTTCGTCATCCTCAGCCTCAATTCCGCGGCAATCGTGCGCCGCGCCGTGTTCGGAGATGGCGGCGTCGCCGCCGGCGCGAAGCCCGGCACGCTGATCATCGACATGTCGTCTATCGACCCCGACGCGACGCGCCAGCTGGCGGCGGACGCCGGCGAAAGGAGTCTGCGCTGGGTCGACTCCCCGCTCTCGGGCGGCGCGCCGAAGGCATTGGTCGGCGAATTGACGCTGATGGCGGGCGGCGCGGCACAGGATGTCGCCGACGCCCATAAGCTGCTGCGCGACGTCGCCAGCAACTATACGCATATGGGCCCGGCCGGTGCGGGGCAGACGACGAAGCTGATCAACCAGGTGCTCTGCGCCCTGAACTTCATGGCTGTGGCGGAAGCGACCCGGCTGGCGCTCGATGCCGGCGTGGACGCTCTCAAGATTCCGCAGGCGCTGAAGGGCGGCCGCGCTGACAGCGCCATCCTGCAGGAATACCTGCCGCGCTTCGCCACCCGCGACTACCGCCGCACCGGCCGCATCGACAATATGGTGAAGGACCTCAACGCTGCGCAGGACCTGGCGCGGCGCACGCATACGGCAATGCCGCTGACGGCGCTGTGCGCCGAGGTACATCGCCTGCTGACGGCCGCCGGACTGGGTGGCGAGGACCAGGCTGCACTGATGGAATTTTTCCGACGCAAGGACGAGGAGGACAACAAATGATCACGCGCTACGCATTGTTCGAGGGCAAGGTGAAGGACGGTCAGACGGAGGCGTTCCGCAGGGACGTGATCGAGACCGTGCTGCCCAAATGGAAGGCGTTCCCGGGCGCGCTCGACGTCCGCGTCTCCTTCGCCGAAAAGCGCGACGACGGCGCGCCGGAACTCCCGATGATCCTGGCGATCAATTACCGCGACATGGCGGCGGTCGACGCGGCCCTCGCTAGCCCAGCCCGCGCCGAATCGCGCGCCGCGACCGAAGCGGTGCTGTCCCGATATTTCGAGGGCCGCATTCACCACCACGTCACCATCGCCAACGAGTTTTCCCTGTCGACGGATTGACGTGCTTAAATCTGGCCCTGAGCCCTAAATGCGCAGGCAAGACAGGCAGCCGCACCAACGAAATCTTAATGTAAATCAAGCGTAATCCCGACCGTTAAAATTGTGCGTTTGGGTTGGGGTTACGCATGCCGGAGTATTCCTCCTTCATCCGGTCGATCCGGGTCCGCTATATTTCGGGATTGCTCGTCTTTGCCCTGGCCTCGGCGGCCGTCATGTTCGCGCTCAACCGCGTGAACTCATACCGCCACGAAGTCGATGCCTTGAGCGCCAATTTCGTCATCTTCTCGCGCGACCTGCGCAACGCCACCAATTTCGCCGAGACGACCGGAACCGTGTGGCGGGCTGAGACCCGCGATGGGCTGACCGCAGCCGCGCGCGGCCATTCCGAACGGCTGATGGGCGAGATCGAAATCCTGAACGCGCAGCTCGCGGCGATCAGGCCGCGGCTGTCGAAGAATACGCTCAATGCGCTCGAATCTGCTTCGGTGAACGACGATCTGTTCTGGTCGGCGCGCGACATGGTGCGCAATTTCAACCTGATGTCGGTGGCCCAGACAGTCGACGAATGGAGTTACCGCGAGATCCGCAACCAGAACGATCTTTTCGCCCAGCCGATGCTGGTGCGCGTGCGCACCGCACTCGATGACGAGCGGCGCCTCGCCGATGCCGCCAGCGACCGGCTGCTCTTATGGGCGAGCGGCCTGCTGATCGCCGTCATCGCCATCGCCGCGGGTCTGATCTTCCGGCCGATGGAGAACGCGATCCGCCGCGCCTTCGCCGAAACCGCAGCATCGTTGTTCAAGGCCGAGGCGGCCGACCGGGCCAAGTCGGAATTCCTCGCCAATATGAGCCATGAGATCCGCACGCCGATGAACGGCGTGCTCGGCATGGCCGAGCTTCTCGCCAAGACCGAGCTGACGCCGCGCCAGAAGACCTTCACCGACGTCATCGTCAAATCCGGCAACGCGCTGCTCACCATCATCAACGACATTCTCGATTTCTCGAAGATCAATGCCGGCCAGCTGACGCTCGACCCCGCCCCGTTCCGCCTGGCCGAAGCGGTCGAGGACGTGGCCACCCTGGTCTCGGCCCGCGTTGCCGAAAAGAACCTCGAGCTCATCGTGCGCGTCGACCCGCGCCTGCCTGGCTTCGTCGTCGGCGACGCCGGCCGTTTCCGCCAGATCGTTACCAACCTGCTCGGCAATGCGGTGAAGTTCACCGAGAAGGGGCATGTGCTGATCGATGTCGGCGGCGATGTGGTTGATGGGACCGTCCAGCTCAAGGTCCGCGTCGAGGACACCGGCATCGGAATCCCCGCCGAAAAGCTGCAGAGCGTGTTCGAGAAATTCGCCCAGGTCGACGGCTCGTCCACCCGTCGTCACGAAGGCACCGGGCTCGGCCTTGCCATCTCCGCCCGCCTCGTCGACCTGATGGGCGGCAAGATCGGCGTTGAAAGCGAGATCGGCCGCGGCTCGGTCTTCTGGTTCGCCGTACCGCTGCCGGCACACAAACAGCAAGCGCGCGACGAGATCGTGCCGGTCGACGTCACCGGCGCCCGCGTCCTGGTCATCGACGACAACCCGGTCAATCGCGAGATCCTGCTCGAGCAGCTGCGCAGCTGGAGCTTCGACTGCGCCGCGGCCGAAAGCGGCGCCGTCGGCCTCGCCTTCCTCGACCGCGCCTGCCAGCTCGGCGCTTCGGTCGACTGCATCATCCTTGACTATCAGATGCCCGGCATGAACGGCGCCGACGTCGCCAAGGCGATTGCCGCCGACAGCCGCCTGTCTTCCATTCCGGTCGTGCTGCTCACCTCGGTCGACCAGGTCGATTTCGGCCGATTGGTGATCGATTTCGGCATCGTCGCGCATCTTACCAAGCCGGCGCGTTCGGCGGTGCTGCTCGGCACCGTGATCTCCGCCATCCAGAAGGCGCGCACGCAAGGCGGCAAGGCGCATTTCGTGCGCGAGCCGGTCGTCGTCCAGTCAGCTCCGCCGCCCTTCACCGTCATCCGCGGTCCAGCCGTTCCGGTCCTCGCGCCCGAACCGGCGGCGGCGCCGGGCGGTCCGATCGATATCCTGATCGCCGAGGACAATGACGTGAACCAATTGGTCTTCGGACAGATCCTCAACGGCCTCGGCCTCAGCTATCGCATTGCCGGCAACGGCCGCACCGCGGTCGAGATGTACCGCTCGCTGCGGCCCCGGCTGGTGCTGATGGACGTCTCCATGCCGGAGATGAACGGTTACGAGGCGACGCGCGCCATCCGCGCCATCGAAGGGCAGAACGGCAGCCATACCCCGATCATCGGCGTCACCGCGCATGCGCTGAAGGGCGACCGCGAAAAATGCATGGAGGCCGGCATGGATGACTACCTGCCGAAGCCGGTCTCCCCGGACCGCCTCGGCGCCAAGATCGGCACCTGGCTCAGCGAGACGGTGGCGGCGAAGACGGCTTGAGCTACCGGTTTCGCATAACCAGGCACGCCCCGCCGACGCTTTGCAGCTTATTGCAGATGCCGTTGGCCTCGGCGCGCGAGTCGGCACCGATCCTGACCGCATAGATGCCGCGCCGGCCGATCGGCGTGCGCACGCGGCTGACCACAGGATCATGGCTGCCAAGCAGGGAAGGGAATCGGCCGCGAACCCGCAACCACTGGCTGATTGCGGCGGAGCGGCGGAAATTGCCGGCCACCTGAACGCCCCACGGCTTGACGTTGATCGAGGCCATGGCGACGGTCCGCGACATGATCACCGGCAGCCTGCGGCAGGCGACCGCGAAGCTCATCTTCGGATCGAGCGGCCGGATAGTGCCGGCATAGGCGGTGTCCGAGAACTTGTCGACCGGCTCGCCCATGATGTCGAAGACATAGCTTTCGGTCTCCATCGGCAGGAAGCCGCCGGAGGACAGCCAGCGCGATACGCGGTTCTCGCCCGCATTGTAGGCGGCAGCCGCGAGGCCGAGATTGCCGTAGCCCGCCTTCATCTCGGCAAGATACTTGGCCGAGGCGGGGATCGCCTGCCCGATGTCGAAGGGATCGGCAAGCCCGCGCAGCTTGGCCGTGCCCGGCATGAACTGCGCGATGCCTTCGGCGCCCACGGGGCTCACCGCATTGGGATCGAAGCGGCTCTCCTTCCAGATCAGCCGGGCGAAGAAATCCTTGGGCAGGCCATTTTGCTCGGCCTGAGTTTCGATCAGATCACAGACGCGGTTGATCAGCCGTTTTGCGGCCGATCGCGACTGCGGCGGATCGGCGAATGCCTGACCGGCAGGGATCAGCGCGCAAATCAGGATCAGTGCCGTCCTGAGCAAGCGCTGCATGGCTCATTCCGCGGCGGCTTTGCCGTGTCCGTACCGCTGCTCGATATAGTCGGCGACCATCTTTTCGAAATCCTGCGCGATCGAGGGGCCACGCAGCGTCGCCGCCTTCTTGCCGTCGATGAACACCGGCGCTGTCGGCGTCTCGCCGGTTCCGGGCAAAGATATGCCGATATCGGCATGCTTGGATTCGCCGGGGCCGTTGACGATGCAGCCCATCACCGCGACCTTGAGGTTCTCAACACCCGGATATTTCTCACGCCACACCGGCATGTTCTTGCGGATGTCGGCCTGGATGCTTTGGGCCAGCTCCTGGAAGACGGTGGAGGTCGTGCGGCCGCAGCCGGGGCAGGCCGCGACGATCGGCACGAACTGCCGGAAGCCCATCGTCTGCAAAAGTTCCTGCGACACCTGCACCTCGCGCGTGCGGTCGCCGTTCGGCTCCGGCGTCAGCGAGATGCGGATCGTGTCGCCGATGCCCTGCTGCAGGAGGATACCCATGGCAGCCGAGGAAGCGACGATGCCCTTGGTGCCCATGCCGGCCTCGGTCAGCCCGAGATGCAGCGCATGGTTGGAGCGGGTCGCAAGCTCGGTATAGACGGCGATCAGATCCTGCACGCCGCTGACCTTGGCCGACAGGATGATCTTGTCGCGGCCGAGCCCGATCTCTTCCGCCATCTCCGCCGACAGGATCGCCGACTGCACGATCGCCTCGCGGGTGACTTCCTGGGCGGTGAGCGGCGAGCCCCGGCCCTGGTTGTCATCCATCAGCCGGGTCAAGAGCTCCTGGTCGAGCGAGCCCCAGTTGACGCCGATGCGCACCGGCTTGTCGTATCTGATCGCCATCTCGACGATCGCGGCGAACTGGCGGTCCTTCTTTTCCTTGAAGCCGACATTGCCGGGGTTGATGCGGTATTTCGCCAGCGCCTCGGCGCAGGCCGGGTGATCGGCGAGCAGCTTGTGACCGATATAGTGGAAGTCGCCGACCAGCGGCACGTTGACGCCGAGCCGGGCCAGCCGATCACGGATGCGCGGCACGGCAGCGGCGCTCTCGTCGCGGTCGACAGTGATGCGCACGATCTCCGAGCCGGCGCGATGCAGCGCCGCCACCTGGGCAACGGTTTGATCGATGTCGGCGGTATCGGTGTTGGTCATCGACTGCACGACGACCGGCGCGCCGCCGCCGACCATCACGCCGCCGACATCGACGCCGACCGATGCGCGCCGCGGGAAAGGAGAAGAAAAATATCCGGTCATGCCGGCCGCCTTCATCTGGAAGTTCCGGGCATGAGGTGGCGGAGCAAAGATGGCTTGTCAATGGCCGGTGACAGCCACGGTCCGCAAATCGGCTGCGCTTGGTTGGCGGCCGCGCGGTTCAGCAGCCCACATCGGGCTGCGGTTGCATTCCGGGAAGACTCGGGAAATTCAGCGCAAACTCACCGTACCGGCGGCATTCTTGCCACCGGTTGGGTTGCACCCGACGGGTGCGGTTATGTTGCCTAGAGGAGTTTCAGTGTGCCGTCGGTTTCGCCTTCAGCTTTTCAATCTCGTCCTTGATTGCCAGCTTGCGCCGCTTGAGAGTGGCGATCTCGAGGTCGTCTACCGAAGGATGATTCATCGCGTCGATAAGCTCGCGCTCGATGTCGCCGTGCTTCCGCTGCAGCTCATCAAGATGGGATGCAAGAGACATGATTGGTTCTCCCTTTCATGGATTCCTCGATTGCAGCCGTCTCAGGCACGTCCACCGCAGGTCGCAACTGTGACGGCACGATGACAGTTTGCCACCAACCAATCTCGATGTCGAATGCCGCGTGGTAGCATTCCACGACAATGTGAAATGTGATATCAGCGGCGCGCCGGTCACAAACCCCACCGGCCCCGCCCAAAGGCTCATCCCTGGGCGACGCATACGCAGACGGTAGATAATGTCCGAACAGGAACAGGCTGAGATACGCCTCGAATATTCCCGGCTCAAACAGGAACACGCCGATTTCGACGCCGCCATCAATGCGATGATCGCCATGGGTTGCGACCCGCTGCAGATCCAGCGCATGAAGAAGAAGAAGCTGATGCTGAAGGACCGGCTGATGGCGCTGGAAGACCGCATCATCCCCGACATCATCGCCTGACCGGCAGCTTCTTACGCTCGACGGCTAAGAGATCGAAAGCCGCGCGGCGCGGTCACGCAGCAGCGCGACCAGCTCGCCTGTCCGATCTTCCGACGTGTCGATCGGAACCACCAGGCACATCGTCGCCTCGATCTTCCCGGGCGCTGAAAAGACCGGCGCCGCCAAGCATTTGGTATAGGCGTCGACAAGGCCCGACGTCACGCAGTAGCCGGTGACGCGGGCTTTCGCGATGTCGTCGATGAAGTCGTCGAGCTCGATCTTGCGGCCGTCCGGCAGCACGAGGTCGTCCCGCGAGATCATCGCCTCGATCCGGCTGCGTTCCAGGCCGGCGAGCAGCAGCCGGCCCGACGCGGTCCAAGGCAGCGGGATCTGCAGACCGGTCGCCGAGCTGATGCGGAACGGCCTGGTGCCCGGGCTCGAATGGACGATCGTGTAGCGGCCGCTCTGCAGCATGCACAGCTCCGAGGTCTCGCCCGTCTCGCGCGACAGCGTGTCGACCTCCTGCCGCCCGCGTCTGAGCAGGTCGTTGCCACGCATATAGGCCATTCCGTAGAGGTAAAGCTTCTTGCCGAAATAGACGCGGTTGCCGTCGCCGGCCATCTCCAGGAGACCGGCACCGACCAGTTCCCGAACCAGCGTGTAGGTCGTCGAGCGGGGGGCGTTGAGCCCCTTGGCCAGCTCGCCGATGCCGATCGCACGCTGCGTGGCATGCAGGAACTCCAGAATGTGCAGCGCGCGGTTGAGACCCTTTTCGCGAGAGTTCGCGGGCCTCTCTTCCTCAGAACCTGCGGCCTGCCACTCGGTCAGCGCTTCGCCATCTTGCATTGTCGATTCCCGGTGTTAGTATCTGTCTTGTACAGGATACATACGTCTCTTGTAAGAGACAATCGTATGTCGATTGCTGACGCGTGTATTGATGGGGAACACACCACCAAAGGAGGTCGCCGTGAACGACACATCCGGAAGACGTGATTTTCTGAAATTGGGAATGGCCGGACTTGCTACCGCCGGCGCGCTCACCGCGGTCAGCGCCGAGAAGGCCGCCGCGCAAGCCGCGTCCGACAGCGTGCTGCGGACCGCGCTCGATCGCGGCAAGCTGATCGTCGGCACCGGCAGCACCAACGCGCCGTGGCATTTCGAGAACGATGCCGGCGAGCTGGTCGGCATGGACATCACCATGGGGCGCATCCTCGCCAAGGGCCTTTTCGATGACCCGACGAAGGTCGAATTCGTCATGCAGGATCCGGCGCAGCGCATTCCGAACGTGACCACCAATAAGGTCGATATCACCATCCAGTTCATGACCATGACGGGGCAGCGCTCGCAGCTGATCCACTTCTCGCGCCCCTACTATGTCGAAGGCGTCGCGCTGCTGACGCTGCCGGGGTCCGAGAACAAGACTTTCGACAAGCTGCTGGCGAACGGCTCCGCCACGCGCATCTCGATCCTGCAGAATGTCGATGCCGAAAACTCGGTGCACTTTGCCCTGCCCCAGGCGCAGGTCATGCAGATCGACACCCAGGCCAACGTGCTGCAGGCGCTGGAATCCAAGCGTGTCGACGCCGCCGCGGTCGACCTCTCCACCGTGCGCTGGCTCGCCTCGCGCAACCCGGACAAATACTTCGACGCCGGCAAGAGCTGGTATTCGATGCTTTACGGCGCGGCCATCAGGCAGGGCGACCTCGACTGGCTGACCTACGTCAACCAGACCTTCACCATCGCCATGTTCGGCCACGAGACGGCACTCTACGACGCTGCCTTCAAGGAATATTTCGGCCAGGAACCGCCGCCGCGCCATCCGGGCTTCCCGGTCATCTGACGAGGCCTGTCTGACTTTAGCCGGCGGAGGGCCGCAGCAAGCGCCCTTCCGCCTGTTCTCCTCGACACGGGCTCCTGCAGTGGCGAATTCTGGATCGTCACCACAGGCCATTGAGACGGACGCATGGGCTATACGCTCAATTTCAACCTGATCTGGCGCCACTTCGACAAGCTGTGGGGCGGACTGCTGCTCAGCCTCGAGCTTGCCGTGATCTCGATCGCCATCGGCATTGTCATCGGACTGGTACTGGCCGTCTGGTATGTCTCGGCCGGGCGTGTCGTGCGCGGCATTATCGCCTCTTACGTCGAATTCATCCGCAACGTGCCGCTGATCCTGCTGGTCTATCTGGTGTTCTACGGTCTGCCGACCGTCATCGACCTGGCCTACAGCGCGCAGACGTCCTTCGTCGCCACGCTTGCCGTCTACAGCGGCGCCTATCTCGTCGAAGTGTTCCGATCCGGCCTCGAAGCCGTGCCGCGCGGCCAGATCGATGCCGGCAAGGCGATCGGCCTTACGCCATGGCAGCGGCTTGTCCATGTGCGGCTGCCGACGATGATGCGCATCACCCTGCCGGCGCTTTCGAACACGTTCATCTCGCTGTTCAAGGACACGTCTGTCGCTTCCGTCATCTCCGTGCCCGAACTGACCTACGGCGCGCAGTGGATCAACTTCAACACCTTCCGCATCGTCGAGGTCTATCTGGTGGTGACGGCGATGTATCTGGTGACGGGTTACGCCCTGCTCTTCGCGCTCCGGCTGGTCGAGCGCTGGTATAGGACGGCGCGCTGATGCTTGGCCAGATCGCTTACGCCCTGCCGTTCCTCGCCGAAGGCTTCGCGCTGACGCTTTGGGTATCGCTGCTGGTCGTGGTGCTGTCGCTGATCGCCGGCGTTGTCCTCGGCGTTGGCCTCGTCTACGGGCCCGCACCCTTGCGCTGGGCGGTGCGGATCTTCAGCGACACCGTCCGCGGCATCCCGATCCTGGTGCTGATCTTCTTCGTCTATTACGGCCTGCCGGCCGTCGGCGTGCATCTCCAGTCCTTCTGGGCGGCGGTGCTGGCGTTGACCTTGTTCAAGACCGCGCAGGTCGTCGAATATCTGCGCGGTGCCGTCGCCTCGATCCCGAAAGGCCAATCGGAAGCGGCGATGGCGATTGGCCTGACCTTTCGCCAGCGCCTTACCTACGTGATTTTCCCGCAGGCCTTCCGCCGCTTCCTGCCGCCTTGGATCAACGGCGTCACCGACGCGGTCAAGGGCAGCGCGCTGGTCTCGCTGCTCGGCATCACCGATCTGATGCAGGCCATCAACCAGGTCATTGGCCGCACCTATGAGGCGATGCCGCTCTATATCCTCGGCGCCCTTCTCTATTTCGGCGTCAACTACGCGCTTTCGCTTGCCAGCCGACGGCTGGAGCAGCGCTTTGCCTTCATCCGGGAATAGCACAATGGCCACCACTTCCGATAACAGCCCTGCGCTTCTCGATATCGCCGAGGTCTCGAAATCCTTTGGCTCGGTCGAGGTACTGCGCTCGGTCAGCCTCAAGGTGGCGAAGGGCGAGGTGGTCGCCATCATCGGACCGTCCGGCAGCGGCAAGACCACGCTGCTGCGCTGCGTCAACTTCCTCGAAAGCTACGACAGCGGCTCGATCCGCATCGACGGCAAGGAGGTCGGTTTTCGCGACGGCGGCGCGCGCCAGCGCCGCAGCGAGCGCGACTTGGCCGCCATGCGCGCCGAGACCGGCATGGTGTTCCAGGGCTTCAACCTGTTCCCGCATCTGACGGCGGCCGGCAACATCATGCTCGGCCTCACCAAGGTACGCGGCAAGAGCAGCGCCGAGGCGCGCTCGATCGCCGAGCACTGGTTGGGTCGTGTCGGTCTCGCCCACAAGGCCGACAGCCTGCCCGCCGAGCTTTCCGGCGGCCAGCAGCAGCGTGTCGGCATCGCCCGCGCCGTCGCCATGGAGCCGAAGATCCTGCTGCTCGACGAGATCACCTCGGCCCTCGATCCGGAACTCGTCGGCGAGGTTCTGGCCGTGGTGAAAAGCCTCGCCGAGGACGGCATGACCATGGTGATGGTGACGCATGAGATGGCTTTCGCCCGCGACGCCTCAAGCCGCATCGTCTTCATGGCCGACGGCGGCGTCAGTGCCGTCGGGCCGCCGAAGGAGGTGCTTGCCGCGGAGACCACGAACGAGCGCCTGCGGACTTTTTTGGCGCGCTTCCGCGCCTCGCAATTCTGACATCGGATGGCAAATGCCATCCAAGGAGCATTCTTCCATGACGCCTTACACCCGGCTCGCCGAACTCGGCCTGACGCTGCCCGAGCCGCCAACGCCCATCGCCAACTTCGTTACTCATGCCGAGAGCGGCCGGCTGATCTTCCTCTCGGGCCAGGGGCCGCTGCGCGCCGATGGCACGCTTTGCACCGGCAAGGTCGGCGAGGACGTCACCGTCGAACAGGCCTATGAGCATGCCCGGCTCACCGGCCTCAACCTGCTTGCCGTCATGCACGCGGCGGCGGGCGACCTCGGGCGCATCGTGCGCGTCGTCAAGCTGCTCGGCTTCGTCAATGCAACGCCGACCTTCAGCGATCACCCAAAGGTGGTCAATGGCTGCTCCGATCTCTTCGCCGATGTCTTCGACAAGATCGGCGGCCACGCGCGCTCGGCGATCGGTGTCGGCTCGCTGCCTGGAAACATCACCGTCGAAATCGAAGCGGTCGTCGAGATCGCCGCCTGACACTGGGATCTGCTGCCATGAAAACCTATTCCGAGAACGGCTCCAACACCACGATCCGCGAGCGGCTGGGACTCCGTCCGATCATCAACGTCTCGGGCACGATGACGACGCTCGGCGCTTCCATCATCGTCCCGGAAGCGATCAGCGCCATGGCCGAGATCGCCTCGCAATGGGTGGAGATGGACGATTTGCAGCGCGCCGCGAGCGCAGTCGTCGCCCGTCTCACCGGCAGCGAGGCCGGCTTCATCACCGCCTGCTGCGCCTCAGGCATCACAATGGCGATCGCCGGCGCGATGACCGGCACCAACCTGCTGGCCATCGAACGGCTGCCCGACGACACCGAAGGGCTGAAATCGGAGGTCGTCATCCAGCTCGGCCATATCGTCAATTACGGCGCGCCGATCGATCAGTCGATCCGCGTGGCCGGCGCCAAGGTCATTCCGGCGGGCACCGTCAGCGTCACGCAGGATTACCACGTGCGCGAGGCGATCAACGAGCGCACCGCGGCCGCGCTTTACGTCGTCGCCCACCACACGGTGCAATACGGCATGCTTTCGCTAGAGGAGTTCTGCGAGATCTGCCACGCCAAGAATGTGCCGGTGATCGTCGATGCCGCTTCGGAATACGATCTGCGGACCTTCCTCGCGCGCGGCGCCGACATCGTCGTCTACAGCGGCCACAAATTCCTGAGTGGCCCGACCAGCGGCATCGTCACCGGCCGCAAGGACCTGGTGCGCGCCGCCTATCTGCAGAATCGCGGCGTCGCGCGGGCCATGAAGGTCGGCAAGGAAAGCATCGCCGGCACCATGGCGGCGCTCGACGCTTGGGAAAAGCGCGACCATGCCGGCATTCGCCGGCGCGAAGAGGCGGCGCTCGATCTGTGGAAGGATGCGCTGCAAGGCATTCCGGGCATCGGCGCTGAGATCGTGCCCGACCCAACCGCCAACCCGCTCGACCGCCTGCAGGTCTTCGTCCGTCCGGAGAGCCGCTTCACCGCCGCGGGCCTAGCCTCGGCTTTGGCCGCCGGCTCACCGCCCGTCATCGTGCGCAACCATGAGGTCGAGCGCGGACACTTCTTCCTCGACCCGTGCAACCTGCATCCCGGCGAGGCCGAGATCGTCGCCGAGCGGCTGCGCGCGGTTCTGACCGCGAAGGAGCGTCCCGCGGATGCGATGAAAGCGGCGCGCAAGGATTCATCCGGGGCGCTGCGCTGGCCGGACTAGACCTCGCCACCGTCGGCCCACAGCCGCGACAATCCTTGCGGCTGCCGGCGAATTCCGCTAAGGCGCCTTTGCCGCCGGGAGCGAAAACCTTGACCGATCAGCGTGCCGACGTCGCCATCATCATGGGCAGCCAGTCCGACTGGGCGACGATGCGCCAGGCGGCGGAAACGCTGGATGCGCTGGGCATCCCGCACAAAAAACTGATCGTCTCGGCACACCGCACGCCGGACCGCCTCTATGAATTCGCCAAGGGCGCCAAGGCGGCCGGCTACAAGGTGATTATCGCCGGCGCCGGCGGCGCGGCGCACCTGCCCGGCATGACGGCGGCGATGACGCCGCTGCCCGTCTTCGGCGTGCCGGTGGAATCCAAGGCGTTGTCCGGCCAGGATTCGCTGCTCTCCATCGTGCAGATGCCGGCCGGCATTCCGGTCGGCACTTTGGCCATCGGCAAGGCCGGTGCTGCCAACGCGGCCCTTCTCGCCGCAGCCGTCCTGGCGCTGAGCGATGAAAAACTCGCCGCCCGCCTCGATGCCTGGCGCACCGCACAGACCGCCAAGGTCGCCACCGAACCGGCAGATACCCCGTGAGTCTGGCCCCGGGATCGACCATCGGCATCATCGGCGGCGGCCAGCTTGGCCGCATGCTGGCTATGGCAGCCGCTCGCCTTGGCTACCGCACGGTCGTGCTGGAGCCGGAGGCCGATTGCCCGGCGGCGCAGGTCGCCAACCGGCAGATCGTCGCCGCCTATGACGATCCGGCGGCCCTTGCCGAACTGGCCGGCGCCAGCGCTGTCGTCACTTACGAATTCGAGAACGTCCCGGTTCAAGCGGCGCAGACACTCGCGGCGCGCGTTCCCGTCTGTCCGCCGGCCCGCGCGCTGGAAATCGCGCAGGATCGCGTGACCGAAAAAAGCTTCCTGAACGGCATCGGCGTTCCCACAGCCGAATTCTGCCCAGTGGACAATGACGAGCAGCTGACGGCCGCGCTGAAGAAATTCAGCGGCAGCGGCGTGCTGAAGACGCGCCGCATGGGCTATGACGGCAAAGGCCAGCGCGTCTTCCGCAACATGGAGACCGGCGGCTTTGCCGGCACCTGCGAGGCGATGGGCAATGTGCCGCTGATCCTCGAATCGCTGGTCGCTTTCGAGCGCGAGATTTCGGTGATTGCCGCGCGCGGGCAGGACGGCTCGGTTGCAGCCTACGATCCGGCCGAGAATATCCATCGCGAAGGCATATTGCGAACGTCGACATTGCCGGCCGCCATCGCACCGGACACCGCATCGGCGGCGAAGCAAGCGGCAGCAAAAATCCTTGCGGCGCTCGACTATGTCGGCGTCATCGGCGTCGAGTTCTTCGTCCTCGCCGACGGTTCGCTTTTAGCCAATGAGCTCGCGCCGCGTGTCCACAATTCCGGCCACTGGACGGAAGCCGCCTGCATCGTTTCGCAGTTCGAACAGCATATCCGCGCCGTCGCCGGCCTGCCGCTGGGCTCGCCTGCACGGCATTCCGACTGTGTCATGGAAAACCTGATCGGCGATGACATGCTGAAGGTTCCGGCGCTGCTCGCCGAGCCCGGCCTGATGCTGCATCTCTACGGCAAGGCCGAGTCGCGGCCCGGCCGCAAGATGGGCCATTTCACGCGCATTGAGCGTCGGCGCTAACGCCGGCTACTGCACGTCTTCGTCCTCGTCCGGGCTGGCGCAGCTCGGATCGCCTTCCTGGCAGTTGGGGCCAAAGGTGAGTTGCTTGGTGCGCTCGGTCGTCAGCTCCGTCAGGCATTGCGAAACCTCCATCGGGTGGATGGAACCGCCCTCGCTGTCGGCGGTCGAATAGGCGCATTCGGCGTCGCGGAAGGCGATCCAGGCGCGCTGTGCGGTCTGCAGCAACTTGTTGGCCTTCTCGTCATTGCGGCCGACAATATCCTTGTAGGCGGCGTTGAGCTTGGCATCGGCCGCCTGATAATCGGCATTGGCGCAGATATTCATCATCGACTGGCTGTCGTCGCTGCGATCGCAGTCCTCGGCCCATGCAGCCGGAACCGTCGCGATGAGGACAAGGCATGCGGGCAGAAAGAGACGGCGCATGATAAGACTCCGTTTCGCTGAGAGCATCTGCAACCTAGAGGAATCGCTTGGCGTCGCAGAAATGCGGCTAAACAAATAGACATAACCGGAGGGGACCTATGTCCCGCTCTGGCGTGGCCCGCAACATTCCAGCCGCCTCTGAGTCGCGCAATGCCGCGCGTTACCTATGGCGAATATTTGATCAGCGCACCATTTGCGGCATAAGAGCCGCCCGCTTGCGGTTGACACGGGCAAGGCTCCTCGTTTATGAGCCACGCAAGTTCAAGGCGCGCTTTTTTCGGGCGCGCCTT
>NZ_JARTVQ010000014.1:0-63973 GCF_029625845.1 Mesorhizobium sp. WSM4898
GATGGATGCTGAAGCGTGGTAACTCCAGTCTCCTCGGTCCGGTCCGAATGGACAACCTCTCGAAAGCTCACACCTAGGATGGGTGCTGCCACGCGGCTCGGACTCAGCGTGCATTATCACGTAAATGTTGAGAGAATGAATGGCGCCGCGAAGGGCAATTCCAGCCGTCCAAAGCGACAGGCGTGTCGCGGCCTCGACATTGCAGTGGCGCTTACCTAACACGGCCTCACACTGCCCTCTAAACGGCCCCGAATTTGAACTGACGGCCCCTGGCCGGTTCATCGGGCAGGTCAAGGGCTAGGTGTAGTACACAGGGCTCATAACTTTCAGTTTCTAGTTGGTACGATGGGCCGTGGACGGTCGATGCAGACTTCAAGATGGCGAACGAAGCTCTCCATGCGTGCGTTGTCGAGGCAAGTGCCTTTGCCATGCTCGCGACTGGAGAGATTTCAAAATGAGCCTTGTAAGCGGAGAATGCCGCCGACGCTGTTCGGCTTGCTCGTGCCCTTGACGGCGGTAGGCTCGGCAGGGCCGAGGCCAGAGTTGCCGTAGTGGTCGTAATCGACCTCGGCTGTGACCGTGAAGCCGGGAACGACCATGTAGGCGACGTTTGCAGCCACACCAGCATCCTTGAGCTGATCACCCGAGACCTGAAGGTTGAACGAAGTTTTCTCGTCAAACTCGTAGGTGGCGCCCGCCCAGAAAGCCCACTGGCCGTTCCAGATTTTGTACGAGCCGCGCCCATGATTGGCAATTGCGCCGTTTGAGTCCTCGTTGAGACTGGCATTGGAACCGTAGCCGAAGAGTCCAAACAGCGACAGCTGGTTTGTGACAGCGACGTCGACGCGGATCTTGCCGGCAAAAGCTTCGTAATTGCTGTCATAAGCCGCGACGCCGATGATCGAGCCCCAGCCTTGCGTGTATTTCAAGCCGGCGACAACGTGCGGAATATAGCTGTCGATAGTACCGGCTGAGCCCGATCCTTGTTCGAGCGAAATCACAGTCGAAATGCCGTTGCCGGCGTCGAAGTGGTACTGAGCCACGTTGGTGTCGAAGCCGGCCGACGGAACGAGCATACTATCGAGAACGTTGCCAGCGTAGCTTGCAAACGTATCGAAGGCCGACCCCTCCTTGCCAACTCGCAGGCCTCCCAGCTCGACCCAGGCAGAAGCCAGTGCGAGGCCGCTGTTGAAATCATAGTTCTGAGGACTGTCATGCGAGTTAGCGCTGTTGCCAAAATTCACCTGGGTTTCGGTATAGGTCGTCAACGCGCCGAGCTCGGTCTGCTGGCCGGTCCAAGTTTTGAACGTGAAGCGTGTGCTGTTTCGCCAAGTGCCTTGGTCCTCGCCAGTTCTCACGTCCGAGGTTCTTGCGCTGTCATACGATCGGACGTCACCCAGGCCGATATCGTAACGGACATAGCCGCCGATGCGCAGGCAGGTCTCGGTGTTGGGAATATAGGAATATCCCGAGCCGAGGACGTCGCAGATCTTGATGTACTCGGCCGGTTCCCGCTCGGCGCCAGCTGCTCGACCGACGGAAATGGTCATCAGAGCAGTTAAGCCGAGAAGAGGACTCTTGATGTACATGTCTAGATCTCCATGAAGGAATAAAAAGGATAGAGGCGAAAGAGCAAGCTTTTCCTCTAAATTTTGTGCGTGTTGTCTCCAATATGTGGACGCCAAAGCGCTTGACACGAGAGGTGAGCCAGCGTAAAAGCCACATGTACTTATAATAGTGTTTTCTGCTAGGAGATTCATTATCGTTTACATGTGAAACACTCCGGTCGGACCGCTGCAGCTCTCCGAATAGAGCAGCAAGCGACATGCCAACCTGAAGCGTAGATGCGGCCGACACCAAAATCGGGCCGACGCGCCTTCGTCTCGCTGGAATCACTTTTTTTGAGGGTCACTGCGAAAAGAAATGTGCGACACGGTTCGCCATGTTCGATATGTGACAGTCTCGTTTAACAGCGACGGCTTCCCGTCTGACCGCAACGGAGGCCGCGCCATCCGCTACCGAGAAGGATCACTGCGCGTACGCTCCGCAAGGGCTGCGCCAGGAACAGAGGGCGTGCACGTCCGAGGCGTCGCATGGTGGCCGCAGCACCTTTTCGCCGCTGTAAGTTCGCCGTGCAGGTACATTGCGCGGCCGGAAGCGAGAGGGAGCGCACCCTGAAACGGCTGCCTACGGCTCGCCTCGAGTAATTGGCGATGAACAGTATTCTCGAGAACTTAGTCTCGACGGAAAGAGCAACGAAAGGAAGCCGCTTGGACGAGCACGATCCGAAGGAAGAACCGATCGAGACCATTTTCCGCAACGGCACAATCACTGCCGTGGGTATCCTGCTTGCCTTTTCCCTCGGCTTCCTCACTCATTGGGCCGCGAACCCCTTGCCATGGCAACTCTACGATCTGTTCGCCGTAGTGCCGATCCTGCTCGGCATCGCACTGCAGATGAGAGCGCTGTCCATGCTGCTCGACATGAGTTCCTTGCGGCGCCCCATCTACGAACGCGCCAATCGCATTTTCATGGTCGGCCTCATCCAGACCGCGTGTGGCGTCGGCATGGCCATCTTGGTCGATCTTTTCGGGATATCGGTAGGGGGCACGCTGCCCGGCGCTTGACGACAAGCCACACCGCTCTTCGCTCGAAGCGACGTCAAGCCGGGGAACCTTGTGCACCCCCTAGCGGCGTCCTCCTTTCATCAAATGAGCCGACGTCAGCTTTAGAGCGTCTCGGTGGCTAAAGCCGGTATGGTTTTTCGGCCGGCAGGGAAGGCCGCTGGCTGGACCTGGATGGCGTCTGAACGAGGCTTGACAGGTCCGTTGCGTCGGACATGAATTTCGCATTGCAAAGTTCTTCCGCAGACGCCTCAAGCACACTGCACTGGCGTCACGTACTCAGACGTTGAATGCGGCACCGCACCATCACCTCAGGCGCAACCATGGCACGCGCGCTCCCCGGCGTGGTTGACCCCATCCTGTCCAAACGAGACTGCGACATAAGCGGGACGCACTGACTTAGGTCAGAGACCAGGACGAGCGCGCAACGAAAGAATGATGGATGAGCGACGTGGGATGACAGCTCCTTGCACACCTCAATCCTGACAAAGTACCGGGACCCCCGGCCGCCTTGGTATACCATCTATCCGACTGTGCCAGACTTCTCTGCGGCAGTTGGTGCTGACGATTATGAGGAATGGCTGGGGGGCCTCCCGGCCGACGAATCGGTGTCGCTCTATTTCCACATTCCGTTTTGCCGATCCATGTGCTGGTATTGCGGCTTCCCTACCGCGGTCATCCGTCGCAACGGCCCGATCCTTAATTATTTAGCGGTGCTGCGTCAGGAGATCAGTTTGGTGTCGGAGCAAGTGCGGCAAGGGCTGCCGGTGAGCGATGTGCATTTCGGCGGCGGAACGCCTCACCTTATCGGGCCAGCCGAGCACTTGGCGCTGATGGAATTTCTACGCCGCCACTTCGCTTTCAGCAAAACTGCTGCGATCGCCGTGGAGATCGATCCCCGAACGTTCACACCGGAAATGGCCGAAGCCCTGGCAGCTAACGGTGTCAACCGCGCGAGCATCGGATGCAGAGCTTTGATCCCGATGTGCAAAGGCGATCAATCGGATCCAGAGTAAGGTGCAGACGGCCGCTGCAGTCCAAAATCTCCGCCGGCATGGCGTTGGCCATATCAACTTCGACCTCATCTTCGGTCTACCGAAACAGACTGTGCAGTCCTGCATCCAGACCGCGATGGCTGCGGTCGCCATGCGCCCCAACCGGCTTGCGGTGTTCGGATACGCGCATATTCCTTCCGTGATAAAGAATCAGCGCCTAATCGAGCAGGCAGGTCTACCGGACGGCGATCTTCGCGCCGAACAGGCTGCAACTGTCGCCGAGACACTGGTTGGCGCTGGCTACCGGGAGATCGGGCTCGATCATTTCGCTCCGCCGGACGACGAACTTGCGCTAGCGCCAGAAGACCGGGCGCCTACGGCGTAATTCGCTGGGATACTCGGCCGATACTTGCAAAACGTGATCGGCTTCGGCGCGTCGGCTATTGGCCGAGTCCGCGAGGGGTATGTTCAGAACGAAGTAACACGGGATTCTTACGCCCGGCACATCGCAAGTGGACGTCTGGCGACATCAAAGGGTCACCGTCTGACCGACGATGACCGGGTGCGCGCAGCGATCATCGAGCGACTGATGTGCGATTTGGAGGCCGACGTGCCGACCATCTGTGCCGCCCACGAAATCGAACCAGCTCGTTTTCTCGATTCAGTTGAGAGTTTGGTGACGCTGGCTGAGGAGGGGATCCTGGACGTCGAAAACGGCTTCATCCGCGTGCGGCCGGAGCACCGCTTTGTTGTTCGCGCCGTTGCTGCTGCATTCGATGCTTTTCTCGCGAATCGATGAGTTGAGGCCACGACGCCGAAAGGCATCAGACCTTGTTTGGCGCTCGTCGGCATGGGCTCTCGCAGAAGACTCCGCAAGCGTATGCAGGGGACTTCCACTTGACGCCGCGTTCACCATCATCTCGCCTGGGTGCGCGCGAAAGCGCACAACCCGGAGCACGCTGCTCTCGGTGTGAGGCTGTGCTCTGCAAAGCACCGGTGATCCACCCTGTCCCTGGACAGCAGCTTGATGGCGTCATCTTGGAGGACGAGAAAAGATTGTCGAGGTACGGGTACGAATTGCCTCGGTCGTCCGTTCAATCGAAAGCACTGTCTGCGGAGGCACCTCTCCTTCATGCAGTGACAGGAGATGCTGGGCGACTTCCTTATCTGCTGCGGTGAGTCGATGATTTAGGCGGAGAAAGTCCATCCAGGTGGGGGTGCGGAATGTCTCCGTCCAAAGTGACGGTGTTTGCAGATTTCGCTGGAGCGTCCAGTTTCGTGCACCGGCACGGCTCTGGACGTGTCGCCGCGTGCGCATGGAGCCCAGAAAGGCCTCGATATTTTCCTCCGATATCAAATACTCGACCTTGGCCACGATAGGGCCACTTCTGGGTTTCAGATCGAGAGCCACGTCCGGCGGATGAAAAACTGAACTTTCTTGATCGGTTTCTTCCCAGGGACGGACCGGCAACACGATCCCCGCTGCTGCAACCAGCAACAGAGCGCCTGCGGCGCCCTCCAATGCTGAGGTCAAGGAATAGTTTTGCGCGACAGAACCCCAGATCCAGCTGCCAGCAGCCATACCGCCTGCGCTCAAGGCGTAGTAAATGGAGAGCGTGCGGCCTACAACCCACCTTGGGCTTGCCAACTGCACCGACACGTCAATGCCCGTCCAGGTGATAAGCCAACCCGCTCCGCCGAGCGCCAGCGAAATGGCCGCCACAGGAAGCGACGATGTAAGGGCAAGGGAGAGGCAACAGACTGCACAAGCCACAGAGGCGAAGGCCACCAGCCTGTTTTGAGACGTGACCTTCCTCAAGAAGCCGTTGCCCATACCCGCGATGAAAGCACCCATGCCGAAGCCGGCCAATAAGATACCGTAGACAATTGGCCCACTCTTCAACTGATCCCGGACGACGAGGGGGAGCAACGCCAGAATGGAGATGCTTGCCAACCCGAAAAGAGCGGCTCGGGCGGTCGCTGCCCTGATCTCCAAAGACATCGCCGTAAAGCGCACTCCGTCATGAATTGCCGTCGTCATTCTCTCACGAGGGAGAGGCGAAGAGCGGACCTCCCATTTGGTGCGCCATATCGCGCTTATGGGCGCCAGATCACTCACCGCAGCCAAGGCGAAAGCGGCCAGCGGCCCAAAGACGGCCAGGATCACGCCCCCCAAGGCTGGACCAACGCTGCGCACAATGTTGTATCCGACGGACATAAGCGTCACTGCGGCCGGAATGTCGCGTTTGTGAAGGATATCGCCGACCGAAGCGTGCCAAGCCGGATCATTCAAGGCAAAGCCGCAGCCGGCCAGGAAACCTAACCCGAGAATCAGCCAAGGACTGACAAATCCCAGACCCACAGAAATCATCAGCGTCGTCGACGCCGATGCTATCAGGCAGTGTCCCGCAAACATCACCCACCGGCGGCTGAAGTTGTCGGCAATGGCTCCGGCGAAAACTGAGAGGAAGAACACCGGCAATGTGGATGCGGCCTGGACGAGTGCCACCATGAGGTCGGACGCTGAAATCGTTGCCATAAGCCAACTGATGGCGACCGTTTGCACTAGCCAACCGAGGCTGGAAATCTGGGTGGCCGCCCAAATTGAGCGAAACACCTTGTTTCGAAATGGGGCGAGCGTCTTTGAAACGGGCGGTTGGGGATTTTCGCTCTGCATGAGGTATTGCTGGCCTTCGATGAGCGCTGCGATTTGAGCAAGCGGGTCGATACTTAGACATCGCGGAGCACCGCACGGACCCCAGCTCTATGGAGCTTGCCGGCGACTATTTGCGTATTGAGCCATTCTCATAGTCTCATTCATGAGCAGTCCTGTGCGCAAGCATTGCTTTGCTAAATTCCCACCACAAGCGCGCCGCCGCTGAGACCCGCACCCGCTGCCGCCAAGAGGACTTTCTCGCCAGGCCGAAACGGCTGCGCCCGATGGGCCAGCGACAATGAGAGCGGGATCGTCGCGGCGGAAGAGTTGCCATATTCGGCGATCGTCTTGACGATCGAGTGATCAGCGATGCCGAGGTTCCTGCCGACCGCGTCGAAAATGCGCGCATTGGCCTGATGCGGCACGAAACGATCGAGGTCTTGCGGCCTCAGTCGGGCAGCAGTGAGCGCATCTCTCGAGCAGGCGGTCATCATCTCCACGGCCTTGCTGAATACTTCACGGCCGTCAGTGATCGTCATCCGTGTCTGCGCGAGGTCGAGGTCGGCATGGAACGGAGTGTTGCTTCCCCCGGCGGGAATCTGGATTAGCCCGTAGCGCGAGCCGTCGGAATCCACCGAAGCGCCGAGAATGCCTCGATCCGGGTCATCGCAAGGACTGATCACCATGGCGCCGGCGGCATCGGCAAACAGCACGGCGCTGGCGCGCTCGGCCAAATTGATGCGGTGGCTGAGGATGTTGGCGGCGATGACAAGGCTCGCTTTGCCGTGCAGGCGGGTGAACCCGTCGGCGAACATCAGCGCATAGATGAAGCCGGCGCAGGCGCCGGTCAGGTCGATCGCTCCGGCGCGGCCTAGCCCCAGCCGATGTGCGACCAGCGGCGCGCTTGGCGGCAGAAGGTGATCGGGCGTCGACGTGGCGAGCAAGAGTAGACCGACGTCGCCGCGGTCGATACCGGCATTGGTCAGCGCCATGTCGCCGGCAGAGGCGGCAAGGCCCGACAGCGTGTCTTCGTCTGTTGCCCAGAAGCGCGAGCGAATTCCGGTGCGCCGCTCGATCCAGCCGGGCTCAAGCCCGAGCCGGTCTTCGATTTCCGGGTTCTCGACCTTGCGCGTCGGCGCATGATGGCCGAAGCCGAGAACGCGCGACGATAGGTTCATGGCCGCGAGCCGAAGCGTTCGCCGGCCTCCTCTATCGCGTCATAGAGCCCGTCCAATTCGTCGCTGGTGATGCAATAGGGCGGCAGAAGATAGAGGACATTGCCGAGCGGGCGCACCAACAGGCCGCGCTCAAGGAAAAAAGCGCGCAGTTTTGGCCCGATCTCGGCCAGATAACCGGCTGAGCCGGTGCGTAGGTCGAGTGCCGCGATGGTGCCGGTTGTCCGGCAGTCGGTGAAATATGGATTGTCCCGGAAGCGTTGCAGCCCCGCGGCCTGCCTCGCGCTCAAGACCGCGATCCGCTCGGCCACCGGCTCGTCACGCCAGATCTCGACATTGGCAAGTGCTGCCGCGCAGGCGATCGGATTGGCGGTGTAGGAGCTCGAATGGAAAAACGTCTTCTTGCGATCCTCCGAAAAGTGAGCGTGGAAGATGGCATCGGTGGCGATCGTGGCGGCCAGCGGGATGGTACCACCGGTCAGACCTTTCGAGGTGCACAAGATGTCGGGCGAGACGGACGCCTGTTCGCAGGCAAACATGGTTCCGGTGCGCCCCCAGCCGGTCATCACTTCATCGGCGATCACGAGCGTGCCGGAGGCTTCGGCGATCCTCTTCAATTCGGCAAGAACCCAGGCCGGATACATCAGCATGCCGCCGGCGCCAAGCACCAGCGGCTCGACGATCAGCGCGGCTGCGCGCCGGTCGCGGCTAACGGCCTCGAACCGATCCAGCGTTTCCTGCTCGCGCCCGGCGGCCGGGAAGGGGATGGTGTCGACCTCGAACAGCAAAGGCTCATAGGCGGCGTTGAAGACGCCACGGGCGCCGACGCTCATCGTGCCGATGGTGTCGCCATGATAGCTGTGCTCCATGACGGCGATGCGCGAACGCGACGCGCCGATGTTACGGAAATAGCCGAGCGCCATCTTCAGCGCGACTTCGACTGAGGTCGAGCCACTGTCGGAATAGAACACCCGGTGGAGGCCGGCGGGTGCGATGCCTACAAGCGCCTCGGCCAGCCGTTCGGCCGGCTCGTGGGTGAAGCCCGCGAAGATGATCTGGTCGAGGCTCGAGGCGGTCGTCTCGATGGCCTTCATGATGCGGGGGTGGCGATGGCCATGGGTGACGACCCACCAGGAAGAAATCGCATCGAGGATGCGGAAGCCGTCGGCCTTGTGGAGATAGGCGCCTTCAGTCAGCACGATTTCAGGGAGCGAGGGCTCTAGCGCGTGCTGCGTGAACGGATGCCAGACTCGAGACTCCGCCATCAGTCGCCTCCGGCAATCATGGCCAGGTCGAAGCCGGAAATCATTGCATCTCTCAACGTTTCACCCGTCAGCGGACCGAGGTGCGGCAGCCTGCCCAGCTGCGGCACGCCGCCGAATTCCACGATTGTCCTTTGTGTATCGGCCACCTCTTCGCCAATGAAGGCAATGCCGATGAGCGGGATGGAGCGGGCTCTCAGGGCCTCGATCGACAACAGCGTATGATTGATGGTGCCAAGCGCGGTGCGGGCGCACAGTATGACCGGCAGCCGCCATTGTTCGAATATGTCAATGAACCTTGTCTGTCGATTGAGCGGCACCATCAGCCCGCCGGCGCCTTCGATGACGAGCGGTGTCGGCAGGACCGGAAATGAAAGATCGTCGGCCTCGATCGCGACGCCGTCGATTTCGGCTGATCGATGCGGCGACAGCGGCATCGTCAGTCGATAGACTTCGGGCAGCACGCGTCCGTCGGGCAAGCCGGAAAGCCGGGCGACGACCTCGCTGTCGGTCTCCTCGTTGAGGCCCGATTGCACCGGCTTCCAGTAGAAGCCGTCGAGCAGCCCGGCAAGTCCGGCCGAAAACACTGTCTTGCCAATTCCAGTGTCTGTTCCGGTGACGACGATGCGTTTGGTCATGCTGTGGCCAACACTCCGACGAGAGCCTCGACCATGGCGGAAATGTCGGCTTCGTCGACGTTGAGAGTCAGCGAAATGCGCAGGCGCGACGTACCCTCAGGCACTGTCGGCGGGCGAATGCCGCGTATGTCGAAGCCGCGTGCCTGCAGTCCTGCCGCCACCGCCATGGTGCGGCTGTTATCGCCGATCACAAGCGGCTGGATCTGCGAGCCGCTGGGCATCACGCCGCAGCGTTCGGCCAATTGCCGGCTCGCGAAAGCGACACGCTCGTGCAACTGAGCACGACGCATAGGCTCGTCAGACAGAATAGTCAGCGCCTCACGTGCCGCGACTGCCATCAGCGGCGATGGTGCGGTCGCATAGATGAATGGCCGGCACCGGTTGATAAGATAGTCGCACAGTGTTCGCGGTCCGGTAACGAGCGCGCCGGATGCGCCAAGCGCCTTGCCGCATGTGTGGAGCGTGACGATGTTGTCGCGGCCTTCATACGCGGCGGCCAGTCCCCGGCCGTCCGGTCCCCAGACGCCGGTGGCATGCGCTTCATCGACGACGATGAATGCCTGGTACCGATCAGCCAGCGCGACCAGGCTCTCCATCGGCGCACGGTCGCCATCCATGCTGTAAAGGCTTTCGAAGGCGATCCACACCCGCCCCATGCCGCCTTCGGCGCGCCAGCGGGTGATTGCGTCCTCGACAGCGTCGACGTCGTTGTGCGCGGCCAGCTTGAACTCAGCGCGCCCGGCCTGGGCACCCTCATGCATGCTGGCATGAGCGAGCTCGTCGAGGACCAGCAGGTCGCCTTTCTGCGGCAGGGCCGTCAGCAGAGCGAAGTTGGCGATATAGCCGCTGCCGAAGAACAGTGCACGCTCGGCTCCGAAAAATGCCGCTGCGTCCGCCTCCAGTTGCTCATGTTCCGGTGCATTGCCGCGCAACAGCCGCGATCCGGTGGCGCCCACTGGCGTGCCCCGCGCAATCGCCGTCGAAACCGCATCGCCCAGTCTTTTGGAGGCGGCAAGTCCGATATAGTCGTTCGACGAGAAGTCGAGCCCGGCGCGCGGTGCGAGCGTCCGCAACCGGTCCTTGCGCCCCAGTCCCCGCAAGGTTGCGTCATAGCGGGCAAGAATTGCCTCCTTCATTGCGTGGCGAGTTCCATAGGCTCAATGCCGAGGCGCCGGAACAGAAGGGTATCCTTGTCCTCGCCGGGATTTCCCGCCGTCAGCAGCGTGTCGCCGACAAAGATCGAATTGGCGCCGGCAAAGAAGCACAGCGCCTGCGTTTCGTCGCTCATCGCCGTCCTGCCGGCGGACAGCCTTACATAGGATTTCGGCATCATCACCCGCGCGAGCGCAACGATGCGGACGAAATCGATCGGATCGATGGCGTCGGCCGCGGCAAGCGGCGTGCCTTCGATGGGAATAAGCATGTTGATCGGCACGCTTTCCGGCGGCTCGGGCAGGTTCGCGAGCGTGACCAGCATGTCGATGCGATCGGTCTTTTCTTCTCCCATCCCGACAATGCCGCCGCAGCAGACTTTCATCCCAACCGCGCGCACGTGCCCAAGCGTTTTCAGCCGGTCGGCAAAAGTCCTGGTTGAAATAACCTCGCCATAGTAGCGCTCAGAGGTATCGATGTTGTGGTTATAGTAGTCGAGACCGGCCTGCTTCAGGCGAGCAGCTTGCTCAAGATCGAGCATGCCGAGCGTCATGCAGGTCTCCATGCCGAGGGCCTTGACGCCCTCAATCATGGCGACCACAACGTCCATGTCGCGCTCCTTGGGACTTCGCCACGCCGCGCCCATGCAATAGCGCGTTGCGCCGCCATCACGCGCCTTGGCCGCTTCGTCGATGACATGCTTGACGTCCACCAGCTTCGACGCCTTCACACCGGTTTCGTAATGCGCAGACTGGCTGCAATAGCCGCAATCTTCGGGGCACCCGCCGGTCTTGATGCTAAGGAGCCGCGACAGCTGCACTCGGTTTCGATCGAAGTTCTGGCGGTGGATCGTCTGAGCCAGGAACAGCAGATCGTTGAATGGCATGCCGTAGATGGCCTCGGCCTCTTTGCGGTTCCATCGCGGAGGCGTTCCGTCGACCGATTGCATGGTCTGGTTCACGTCGAACTCCGAGTTCATTCCAATCGTCATCGTCAAACCTTTGTTTGCTAGTCCGGTACGCCTTCTTGGCTTTGGGGCGCACTCGCTAAAGGCGAGCTGCGGCACGTCTTTCCAGCACCTCCTACGCCTGCCGAGCTGATGTTGCTCCTCACGCCGTAATCCTCAGTTCAAGTGCTTGCAGATGTTCTGGTGGTCCGGCATGTCCAGGCCGATGTCGAGGATCGGGGCGCTGTGCGTCAGCCAACCCATGGAGATGAGATCGACACCGGTCGCCGCAATCGCCGCCGCCGTTTTCGGCATCACCCGACCGGACGCCTCGGTGATCGTACGGCCATCCACTATAGAAACCGCGCGGGCAAGATCCTCGACCGACATATTGTCGAGCAGCACCGCGTCAACACCAATCGCGAGCGCTGCATCGAGCTGCTTCAGCGTGTCGACCTCGACCTCGACCTTCACCATATGCCCTGCTGCGGCGCGCGCCCGCTCTATTGCTGTGCGCATATCGCCGGCGATCGCGATGTGGTTGTCCTTTATGAGCACGCCGTCATCGAGGCCGAACCGGTGATTGGCACCGCCGCCGACGCGCACGGCGTATTTCTCCAATGCCCGCAGCCCGGGCGTCGTCTTTCGCGTCGATACAATCCTCGCCTTGTGACCGCGCACGGCCTCAACCATGGCCGCTGTGGCAGTGGCAATGCCGCTCAGCCGGCATAAGAAATTGAGGGCCGTGCGTTCGGCCGTGAGCAGGCCTCGTGCGGGTCCGGACAATCTTGCAATGGTTTCCCCGGCCCCAACCTCGCTGCCATCAGGGCGCCAGATCTGGATGTTGATCGCCGGTTCCACGAGAAGGAAGGCATACGAGACCAGATCGAGCCCGGCAACGACGCCCGCCTGCCTCGCTTTGAGCACCAACGTGGCAGTGCAATCATACGGGATAACCGCATCGGTGGTCAGGTCGCCGGATCTGCCCAGGTCTTCGAGGAGCGCAACGCGCACAATCGGTTCGATCAGGGTCGCGGGGAGGGGGGAGAATGAAGTCATATCAAGTGCTCCGTATGGTAGCCCGGCAATCGAGTGCGGCCGCGGCCCGCATTGCGCTGTGCAGTGTCAGCCGTGATGGGCGCACGTTGGCATCGTGGAGCGGGAAATCGGACCGACAGTGCGCGCCTCGACTCTCTTCCCGCCTCAGGGCCGCCGCGGCGATCATCAGTGAGACCAAAGCCGGACCAGAGGCAGCGACACTATTGGCTGCGATCGGCAGCAGGGTCGCCACCGCTTCGCGCATTGCCTCGCCGTCGCGGATGATACCCAGGGCGGCGGAGACAATCGGGCGGACCACGGAAGCGTCTGGTCGTGGAGGGACGAATGTGGAGCATCTGCGCGGTCGCCGGGTATACGACGTGCCGGCAACGCTTTCGGCAACCCAGCTCGCGGTGACCGCCGCTTCGGTGAGCGAGTTGCTGGCCAGGCGGTTGGCGCCGTGCAGGCCGGTACAGGCCACCTCACCGCAGGCCCACAATCCCTCGATGGAGCTGCGGCCGGCGCTGTCTACGGCGACGCCGCCCATGTGATAATGTGCCGCCGGGCGCACCGGGATCAGGTCGGTCGCTGGGTCGATTCCTGCGCTCCGGCACAATTCGGCGATGCCTGGAAAACGCTTGCCAAATCTCGGGCCGAGACTTTGCCGTGCGTCCAGGAATACGCGGCGTCCAACGGCAAGCTGGTGCCAAATGGCGCGCGCTACGACGTCGCGAGGCGCAAGTTCACCGCCAGGTGTGTCGGCGAGGAAGCGCTCTCCTCGCTCATCGATGAGCACCGCGCCTTCGCCACGCACGGCTTCGCTCACCAGCGGCATCGGCCGGCGCGGACCGTCGAGCGCAGTTGGATGGAACTGTATGAATTCCAAGTCGGCGAGTTCCGCCCCCGCCCATGCGGCGAGCGCCAGCCCGTGACCCCATGAGCCAGCGGGGTTTGTCGTGTCGCAAAACAGCCCGCCGACGCCGCCGGTCGCCAGCACCGCGCGACGCGTGGGCAGAGCGAGCGCGCCGGCTCGTCCTGCTGCGACCACGGCGATGACCGACCCGTCCTGCACGACCAGCCGGCGGACCTCCACATTTTCGATAATGGTGATCGAGGCTGTACGCCGAACCGCGGCGACGAGCGCGCGCACCAACTCGCGACCGGTGGCGTCGCCGGCTGCATGCACAATCCGCCGTCGCGAGTGTGCCGCCTCGAGCCCAAGTCGCAACGCGCGGTCAGGGTGCTGGTCGAAGTCGACGCCGAACCTTTGGATCGTCCTAATCGCTTCGGGTGCAGCTCGTACCACTCGCCGCACCGTGGCCTCATCGCAGAGTCCGTCGCCGGCAGCTATCGTGTCGCAAAGGTGAAAATCTGGGCCGTCGTCGCCCCCGAGACTTGCCGCAAGACCGCCCTGGGCAAGTTCACTGCAGGCTCCGGTTCCAAGCGGCGCGTTGGTCAAAAGCACGACCGGTTCCGGCGCCAGATGAAGCGCCGTCATCAGGCCGGCAATGCCGCCGCCGATGACGACCGGCGCCCCCGCGATTTCGCGAACCTCCAGACTCATAGGGAAAGCATGCGCTCGACCGCGCGGCGGGCGGGGCCGGCAATTTCGGGATCAATCCGGACCTCATGCCGGTTCTGCTCGAGTGCGGCGCGAATGTTGGCCAGGTTGATGCGCTTCATGTGCGGGCACAGATTGCATGGGCGAACGAACTCGACGTCGGGATGCGCGACCGCGACGTTGTCGCTCATCGAACATTCGGTCAGAAGGACGACACGCTTCGGTTTCTCACGCTCGACATAATCCGACATCGCCGCGGTCGAGCCGGAGAACTCCGCCTCCGCGACAACGTCTGGTGGGCATTCTGGATGGGCCAGCACGATGACGCCTGGATGGGCATCGCGCAGTTCCCGGATGTCTGCTGCGGTGAAGCGCTCATGCACCTCGCAATGGCCTTTCCAGGCGATGATCTCGACGTCTGTATCGGCTGCCACGTTCCTCGCCAGATATTCGTCCGGGAGCATCAGCACACGCGCCACGCCAAGCGATTCCACCACCGCCTTGGCGTTGCCGGACGTGCAGCAGATGTCGGACTCCGCTTTTACGGCGGCGGAAGTGTTGACGTAAGTAACAACGGGGACCCCCGGATACCGCAGCCGCATTAGCCGCACGTCGTTTGCCGTGATCGATTCGGCCAGCGAGCAGCCGGCGCGGAGATCCGGGATGAGCACGGTCTTGTTCGGATTGAGCAGTTTTGCCGTCTCGGCCATGAAATGAACGCCGGCAACCACGATGATGTCGGCGTCGACCGTCACCGCCTTGTGGGCCAACGCCAGGCTGTCGCCGACGATGTCTGCCACGCAATGAAAAATTTCGGGCGTCTGGTAATTGTGCGCCAGCACCACCGCATTGCGCTCACGCTTCAGCGCTAAGATGGCTTCAATATCGCCGGCGAACGCGGGCCATTCAACGGGTGGGATCACCCGCCGGACACGCTCATACAAGGACGCAGCCATAGGTAACGCCCCAGTCATTGGCGCCTCGATTATATTCGGTTTGACAATAAGGGAATATATCTACCTTGACTATAAGTATGTCAAGCCCGCGCCAGCGGTAATTTTGTCCCGGCGATAGCCCTGTCGTCGAGGACGGCATGCCGGAAGCGATAAAGCTTCGCCGGTCGGCCGCCCGTGTCGAGGGAGGTCTCCCCGGTCTCCTCAACAAGTTCCTGCTGCTCGACCAATCTCCGGAAGTTCGGCTTGTTGATCAGCCTGCCAGCCAAAGCTTCCACGGTTCGCTGCAGTTGCAGCAGCGTGAAGGAAGGCCGCATAAGCTCGAACACGACCGGCCGGTATTTGATCTTCGAACGCAGCCGCGCGATCCCGGTTGCCAGAATACGACGGTGGTCAGCGACCATTGGTTTGCCAGCCGCGGCCGCAATCGCGTCCCTGCCGCCACCGGCCTCCTCAATCAGAGCAGCTTCATAGAGCAACTCGTAGCGTTGGAGCGTGAGTTCCTCGTTCCAATGGCGGTCGTCGAAGCCGAAGGCTATCGCAGCGCGCTGCCGGCGCTCGCGTTGAGTGGTCGGCTCGCTGGCGCCGCCGGCCCACTCAATCAGGCGGGGCCGCAATCTATCGAGCAGCACAGGCGGCGTGCCGAAGCGGTGGTCCTCCCAGGGAAAATATTCGTACCAACTTTGCCAGCCGCACGCGGCCGAGTTCGTTGCCTGTTCCTTCCTGGTCAATGCGAGATAGCTGATTGAGATGACGCGCTGGTGGCGCTCAGTGCCGATGCGATCGCGATCGGCGAAGGTGTAGAGTTGCTCGATGTATCCAAGTGCATGGCCGGTCTGCTGCTCCACCCACCCCCTCAAACCCGACTGCAGTGATCGATGCTCAAGGGCAAAAGGTCCAGAAGGGAGGGTGTCCGCATGACCGACTGTGAGGACACAGGGCTCACTGTCGTTTACGGCGACCACGACGGCAGTCAGGTCCACTTTGGCTTCGTCAGCTTTGACGGCGGCTTTGCCTTTCTTGGTTCTTCTTGTCTGAGGATCCATGTTTGCGAAAGCGGGTTGGCCCAACGGAGCGCCTTAATCGATTGAATGTAACCTTGGAAGCCAGCACGTCAACACCGGAGTACTCAAGCGCTGTTTTTAGCTCTTCGCAGTCGCACAAAAATATGCCAAACGCGACACCCGCTGTTGGTAACGTAAGGGAAGGGGCCTCGGTTGAGCGCGGCTGGTGAGATAAAAGGGATGACTCCTCCAGATATTCGATCGCGAAAAGGCCAGACGCCACTTGTATGCTTGACGGCCTACACCACGCCGGTCGCGAGGCTGCTCGATCGCCACTGCGACATCGTTCTTGTCGGCGACAGCGTCGGCATGGTGCTGCACGGCCTGTCGTCGACGCTGGGGGTCACGCTCGACATGATGATCATGCACGGACAGGCCGTTCGCCGCGGCCTTGAACACGCGCTGATGGTCGTCGACCTGCCCTTCGGTTCCTACGAGGAAAGCCCAGAGCACGCTTTCGGCAACGCTGCGCGCGTGATGGGTGAGACCGGTTGTTCAGCGGTAAAGATCGAGGGCGGCGAGACCATCGCGGAAACCATCCGCTTCCTTACCGCGCGCGGCGTACCTGTCATGGCCCATGTGGGCCTGACGCCGCAGGCGGTAAACACGTTTGGAGGCTATCGTGTGCAGGGCCGGGGAGCCGATGCAGAGCGGATCAGGCGCGACGCCAGGGCGGTAACTGAAGCTGGCGCCTTCTCCTTGGTGCTGGAAAAGATACCGGAGCAGCTTGCACGGCAGATAACCGCCGATATCGACATACCCACCATCGGCATCGGTGCCTCGCCAGCTTGCGACGGCCAGATTCTGGTGAGCCACGATATGCTCGGGCTCTTCACCTCATTTCGGCCGAAGTTCGTCAAACGCTATGCCGAGCTCGGTGAGCAGGCTGAGGCGGCAATCGCCGCTTACGCCACCGATATGCGGAACCGGCACTTTCCGGCGGTCGAACATCTCTATGTCAACGCCTTGAAGGCCGGTGACTTCACATGAGCGTGCCGATCGCTCGAACCGTGAGCGAGCTGCGCGGCGTCGTTGCGCAATGGCGTCGCTCGGGTGCCACGATCGGTATTGTGCCGACCATGGGAGCCTTGCACGACGGGCATCTGAGCCTCGTGCGGAAGGCGCTCGAAAGGGCCGAGCGGGTGATCGTGACGCTGTTCGTAAACCCCAAGCAGTTCAACAGCCCCGCCGACCTGATTGCCTACCCTCGGACGGAAAGCGACGATGCTGCCAAGCTCGCTCTGCTGGGCACGCATCTGCTCTATGTGCCGGACACAGAGGAAATGTACCAGGTGGGCTTCGCCACGGCCGTTTCAGTGTCCGGCATCAGCGAATGCCTTTGCGGCGCATTCCGGCTCGGCCATTTCAATGGCGTGGCGACGGTCGTGGCCAAGCTCTTCCTGCAGGCCGGCGCTGACTTCGCCTTTTTTGGCGAAAAGGATTTTCAGCAACTTCAGCTTGTCAGGCGCTTGGTCCGGGATCTCGACATTCCGATCACTATTGTGCCCTGTCCGACAGTCCGCGAAGCCGATGGTCTTGCGCTATCGTCGCGTAACGTGCGGCTCTCCCCAGCCCAACGCGCCATTGCCCCAAAACTAGCATCGGTCCTGCTCGATACGGCCGAGCGGCTTGCACGCGGCTCCCCCATCCTGCCTACGCTTGATGAAGCGCGTGCAGCAATTCTGGCTGCCGGCTATCGCGAGCTCGAATACCTGGAGCTTCGCGGAGAAACAGACCTGCAATCGTTAGCAAGCCTTGACCGACCGGCACGCTTGCTTGCTGCGGCTTGGCTTGGCGACACGCGGCTCATCGATAACGTCGCAATATCACCCATCGGTAGTTGGTCAGGTGGGCGGAGCTCTCTCCAATCGGAAGCAGCACAGCAATTGCGGTGATGACGGCGGCGCGTCGTATGCCCTGCAGGGACAGGCCATCATTTAGAACCACGTCTCCGTCGGCTTCCAGCAACCTCCGCGAGGTACGCTAAGCGCAGATGCATCGCGTATTTGAAACCTTGGTCGAGCAACTCTCTGCAAGCGTCGATGCCGTCGATCTCCATGAGGCAATGGCGTCCGCCGCAGCCGGGTTCGACTTTCCGCTCTTCGCTTATTTCACCTACCCATCCGCTTCCGGCGACAGGCCGCGATTGATCTCGAATTATCCATCATCATGGACATCACATTACCTGCAACAGCGCTACCACAGCGTGGATCCCGTGATCCTGCGGGGACTGCGGGGCTGGGATACCTTCGACTGGGGTGTGGACCGCGATCACCGTTATTTGCCGACCTCTCAGCAGGAAGTCCTGGAAAAAGCAGCTGAGTTCGGCATTCGCGGCGGACTGACCATGTCGATGCATGATCATCGCGGCCGGTTCGCCGCACTGACCTTCGCCTCCAACGAGGCGCATCCGCCATTTCTGAGGTCGCTGACGCGCTACGAAAAAGCAATGCAACTGGTTGCGATCAACGTTCATATCCATGCCCGGCGCAGGCTCGCCGAAGATTGCGTGGTAGATGGCATAATGCTCACCCGGCGGGAGTTCGAGTGCCTGAAATGGGCGGCGTGCGGCAAGTCGGCCTGGGATATCAGCCAGATTCTCGGTGTCTCGAAACGCACCGTGACCTTCCATCAGGAAAACGCCAAGGCGAAGCTTGGCGTGCGAACCATCAACCAGGCCGTAGTGCGGATGGCTGCTCGGGCGAGATCCTGATCCTCTCCAAGTCTAGCTGTAAAGGTCTACAGGCTGCATTCATGACGGCTTTGCCCTTCGATTGCGTGGACACATCCCGCACGGAGACGACAATGATGCAGCTGATAACACCCGACTGCTACGCCGAGTTTGCGAGCGAACTCAAGGAAATGCACGGACTTAGGTATCGGGTTTTCAAGAAGCGGCTCGATTGGGAAGTGCAGACCGAAGGCGAAATGGAAACGGACTCGTTTGACAGCCTGAACCCCGTCTACCTGCTTCTCAAGGGGTCCGATTGGCGAACTTGCGGCTGCGTCCGCCTTTTGCCGACCACCGGACCGACAATGTTGCGCGATACGTTTCCGACGCTGCTGGATGAGATGGTGGTCCCTGCGAGTGCCGATATCTGGGAGAGTAGTCGTTTCGCGCTCGATCTCCCTGCGACAGCGCCGAAGGCAGCTGGCGGCCTGGCCCAAGCAACCTACGAGCTCTTCGCGGGGATCATCGAATTCGGCTTGGCCAACAATCTCTCCGGGATCGTAACGGTGACAGATACGCGCATCGAAAGGATCCTTCGTCTCGCGACCTGGCCGTTGTCACGTATCGGACAGCCCAAGCAGGTCGGCAACACCGAGGCAGTCGCCGGCTTCCTCGATATTTCCTACGCCAGTCTCTTGCGCATCCGCTGGAGGGGACGCCTCAACGGGCCGGTGTTGTGGCAACCAGTTCTCATCCAATCGGCATAGCGCCTGCGGATGCTCAGCCGTGACTTGAGTTAAGTCTGCTCACGGCCGCCACCGCCGCCGTGAGGGTGAGCGGACCCGCCCCACGAGCTTTCGACTGTTCCGGTCGATTGGCTCGCGCGGCCGGACTTTGGATTTCCGTAGGCGCAACCCGCAGTCCAGCGTGAGCACGCCAAAATGGCGCCCCTCCGCTTCGTCCAAAGAAGCCAACGTGGCTTCTGAGGTCGTCTTAGAATATTGGACCGGCCGCCGTGAGCGATCGCAACCTCAAAGCTTTGCCGGTATGCCGGTTTGGCCGGACCGTCGGCCAGTCGGAGCAGTCCCCCGATAAGGACCCGAGCTGACGCGCGGTCCAACAGCGCCCGAGCCTATGCTTTGTGCATTACCGTTCGGTTGGCCATGTCGTCCAAGACCGCATGAAGAAGGCTTCCAACCTCCTGCGCAGCGAGCTCTGGCGCAATTCCTACATCGGACAATTGAATGAGCATTTTCTTGGCGGCACAGCGCCAGAACGCGCTCGCCGCCTCGCCGTTCTTGGTCTCGAGGGCCTGGGCGATACTTTCGACCAATATACGTCGCCGATGCAGCGGAAATACGCAAATGTTTGATTCATGCATCAATCACCTCACAGATTCAGTTCCACAAAGAAAAACACCGGCGTCTTCAAAAGAGCCCCGCTAGCGCGGTGACGGTTCGCGGCGACATGACGAGTTCCACTTCCCCATCGACAAGCCATTGGGAGATGAGCCGCCGGACCGCATATCCGGGACCGCACATAAGGTGAACCACCATTGCTCATCCGGCTGCATTTTCCTGGGCCGTTCGACGAGGCGTTCCAGCCGAATTGACGTCCAATGACTTGATCTCTGAAAGGGCAGGGCGGTACGAATCACCCGACTGTTCCGCTGCTTACATTCCTGCGAGCTTGTGTATGAACGATTAAAGCGTGCCCGAGCCGTTCTTGGTGGCCGCCGCAGAAGGGAATCATGTCATCCGCTGCCTATCGTAGGCGGCGCGACTTCTAGCATGACTGCACTGCCCCGACAGGGCTTTGCAATCGCGCGTTTCGAAGCCTATGCTTTGGCATCGGCCGGCATTTACTTCGGTGCAGCCGACAGTAAGACGTACGCGCTCTTGCCCCGTTGGAAGAGAGCCTTGCCCGATCCCTCTTTCGCGACCAGGTGCTGAAGCCCTCACCCCGCAGGACTTCGCGCTTTTGCGACCATCGCTGCATCACGTCGAACCGGGCATCAAGGACAAGTTGGAGGTCGCGCATCAGCCGATCAAGAACGTATATTTTCCCGAGAGGGGCATCGCGTCGGTGGTCGCCACCATGACCGGCGGGCGGCAAGGTGAAGTCGGCATTGTCGGCTATGACGGGATGAAAGGAATTGCCGTCATTCTCGGAAAGGAAAGCACTACCTGGCGCCTGCCGGTTGAAAACCTTCGCCCTGCGATTAGCCCGTCGCTTCGCACCTCAGTGCTGGACTATGCCCACGCGTTCCTCGTCCAATCATGCCGGACGGCACTGGTCAATGGCCACTCCAAGGTCGAAGAACGGCTGGCCCGCTGGCAGCTGATGGTCCACGACCGTGCGGAAGGAGATAAGATCCTCCCGACGCATGAATTTCTGGCGACCATGCTCGCGCCCACCGCCCGGGGTCACCACGGCCCTGCAAATGCTTGAGTATCGAGGACTGGTGCACGCCAAGCGCGGCGAGATCACGATCATCGACCGTGCCGGATTGATAAAGCTCACACATGGCGCTTATGACAAGGAGGAGCAGCGTTATTTCGGCCTGGCCGCTGCCTGAAGCATGTCGGTTGAAACGGGTTCAGCCGACGTCTCCTTGCCCCTCACCAGGTCGCCCAAAAGCATCAGCGGTTTTGAACGAATCGCAGCGATTGTCCGCAATCGGACATAGGCTTGAAGGCGGTCGAATTCGTGCCATAAGTCGGGTTGGTCAGGGTTCAGGGAGGAATTCGTCATGACCAATTCGTTTCACACCGTCACCGTCGAAAAAGCCGCAGAAGCCTATGTCCTTTCCAGGGGAAGGGTCCGCTTTCTCTCCATGGCGCAGGCGATCCGCGCCATCCGAACACTAATGCCGGCATGCAAGGCCACCGACCGCGAGTTGGAGGAACTGTTGGCGGCCGCTTCCTTCGTTCATGGCGTGCCCGTCGCCTTCGACACAAAAACAGCCGATGGTGTAGAACCACGGCTGCATTCCTAAGAGGGCATGCCGCGCCATGCAGACTGTCAGAGGGCATTCGTCAGATGGTAGTCCGCTAACTTAACTGCAGAGTCTAAAGGACGTGTTCCAGCATTGCGAACTCACCGATCGCTTTGTTGCCAAAGCTGCCAGCAAGCGATCGCCTCATCCAGCCGTTTGCACCATCTCATCACAGACATCATCGCGATGCTACCTGTCCAGCATATGTCCAGCATTTCGCAAGGCGGCCAGAAGGAGCCTCGCATAGCCTGTGACATCGATCTGGGCCTGCATCGAAAGGGGCATGCTGGTCCAGTTCTCCAACGGTGCAATGAAAGGTGAGAAGGTGCCATTGACAAGGCAACAACAGCTAACAAGGCCCTCTCGGTCCAATGCCACCACACCGATCTTGTCGCCTGGATATCCAATGGCTGCGACTCGCTGGACCTCCAGGTCACCGTCCACCCGCACGTCAAAAAGAAGGCTACCACGGCTCCTCGTGGCTATCTCAGCCGCCTTCTCATCAAAGCTTGAAGAGAGCAAGCGGACGCTTTCCACCGCCATCTGGAAAATCACCAAATCCAGTTCATTCACGGCCATATGGGCATTTCCGCGCAACGGGTGGTGATTGCAATGACACATACTGCTTGTTCACAGATGTCGGTCACGAACGATCATTCGTCGGGTTCCGGTTCCGACCAACGGTGTCGCCACCTGATCGTGCTGCGGTTCGAACCTTCCGAACGCGAGCCGAGCGCGCTATGAGGTTGGAGTCTAGGTCTCGGACCCTGCCTCGCGGCCTGCTCATCTTTGGCAGACCCGTTGCAACGCCGCCGCGATGGCGCAAACGCCAGATGACGCTGATCCATCGCTTGATCGTGAACTGAGCTTCTGAACACCATTGGGACAGCAGGGTGGAAGGGCTTGACCAACGCTGCCCCCGTTTTCCAAGAGGACCCGTCCTCGATTGAATCTTTCGAGCCCCGTGCAGCGCGCAGCCAAATGATGACCATCTGGACCCAGCTCGCAGACCGCAAGGCAAAGAGGGAACCTTCCAGGCAGCCAAGCTGCGTCGACGCAAAGAGCGGCCTTTGGAGTTCCCAGAATCGACCCTTCCATAGTTGCGACAGGCAACCACTGCACGAGTGTGGGAGAGCGAATCGCAAGCATTGCGTGAGGTCCTGCGCGTTTTCCCCTCTTGCTATTTGGCACATCGTTTGCGCCGAAGTGGGCGCAGCGTTCGACCGGAGCACTGCATGGGAGAGGGAGGAGCCCCACCCCGATCCGGTCAAGGAGAGAGACGGTGTTGGTTCCAAGAGTTCCCCGCGCGATCTTAGCGCCCCGCAAGCGCCATTTTGCCCGGACCTACGTGCAGGTACTTGCCGCCATAATCCTGGGTGCCGCAATCGGCTATTTCCATTTGGAGACCGGCCACAGCCTGAAGCCGCTCTGCGATGCCTTCGTCGATGTCGTCAAGATAATCACCGTACCTGTCATCTTCCTGACAATGGCGACCGGCATTGCCGGCATGAGCGATCTGCAGAAGGTCGGCCGAGTTGCCGCCAAGGCGATGGTTTATTTCCTTACCTTCTCGACGCTAGCACTCCTTGTCGGGCTGATTGTCGCGAATATCGTTCAGCCTGGCGCCGGCCTCAACATCGATCCGGCCTCGCTCGATGTCGAAGCCGTTAAGGGCTATGTGGCCACGGCTCACGAGCAGTCCGTGACCAGCTTCCTGATGAACATCATCCCGTCAACGATTGCCAGTGCCTTCGCGGAAGGCGACATCCTGCAAGTCTTGTTCCTCTCGGTCCTGTTCCTCTCGATCCTGTTCGGCGCGGTCTGCCGCTACAACGGCCGCTCGCTCTTCTCTCTCGTCCGATACATCAAGGACGAGCTGCTGCTCGCAATGTCCTCCTCAGAGGCCGCGCTGGCCTCGCTCATGGAGAAGATGGAAAAGGCCGGCGCCACGCATTCGGTCGTGGGTCTCATTCCATTCAATCTGGACGGCACGAATATGATGCTCGCCGCCCTTTTCATCGCCCAAGCGACGAAAACTGATCTCCCGATCGGCTGCCGGATCCTCATGCTGTTTGTCGCATTGTTCCCTTCGAACGGAACAACCCGCATTACCGGTGCAGGCCTCGTCACAATGGCTGCAACGCTCTTTCTTGTTCCGGCCGCACCGGTCACCTCCGTGGGGCTTATTCTTGGCGTCGATCAGCTTATGTCCGAATGCCACGCGCTGACGGTTTTTCTCCGCAGCGTAGCGGCAACGCTGGCTGTCACCCGGTCCGGGGCGAGCGGGATAAACGACGATTCGGGGAGCGCCTCACTAGCGGACCGTTCAGCGCTCTGGCGGTGGACGGTCAAGTCGCCCGGCGTGGTGAACACAATTCCCCGTGCGAACGACGCTCAGCTATTGGGGTGGACCCGATGGCGCAAAGCCGTATTTGAGAAACCGCCAGATCGCACCGGCACCTGTGCGCCTGTAGCAACTGCGGGGCACGATCAAAACTGACCCATTTTACACCAAAAAGGCGGCCGTTGCTGCCACGCCGTCCATGGATTGGAGACTCATGTCTAAGCCGACTGCCATCACTGTCGCAGCTCTTCTTTTACTCCTCGCCTTGCTGGCGAGCCAATATAGCGCGAACCTGCACCGGCAGGCGTGGTCGACCGACAGGCAAAAGTGGAGCGGCGCATTCGACAACGATCTCCTTCGCCAATCGCCGGCAACCCGCAAGGCGATGCCGTTCTGGTCATATTCAATGACTACCACAACTGTCCGCATTGCAGACTGGCTGATATCAACTACCAAAAAGCCTTCAAGCATGAGCCCAATCTGAAGCTTGTGATCAAACAGTTCCCGGTCCTGGGACCGGATTCCCAATTCCCAGCCTTCGCCGCACTCGCCTCGAGAAAACAGGGAAAGTTCGACGAATTCCACCGCGCCCTTATGATTTCCCCCAGTTGAAGGGTCACTCTCAAGATCGCAGCGCGTGTAGGCCTTGACGTTGAGCAGCTCAAGCGGGAATGCAAGATCCGGCCATCGCAGATGAAATGCGCGCGTCCGCGCACTCGCGAAAGGTCTGCACTTAGACGGTACGCCCGCGTTGGTGGTCGGCGATATAGTGGTCGCCGACCTTGTGGACATGGCCAGCTTGCAACGCTTGCATCGCCGATGCGCGCTCAAAGCGTGCTGGCTCTCGTGCGGGGCAGCATCTGTAGACCGGCCACGCTGTTGTTGCCGGAGCGTGCCGTTTGTGGCAGCTGGCTTTGCTGTCGCTCCTCGTAATCTTGTTGCGGTCATCCAGCTGCCGTGGGCGCCAACAACAATCCTGAGCGCCCGCGCCTGAAGTCGCTGGCCGGGTGCTCGTGAACCGAGCCCGCTTTTCTTCGGCAAGCTCAGGCGGTCTTGGCCCTGCGGCATCGCCCCCTGGCGCGGGGCAGCCTTCGGCTGCTGACGGTCGCCGGCCTGTCGGCCGGCGTCTTTCTATTGTGGCCTTCCCCCTGGCGCAGGGTGGGCAGCACTCCCTTCTAGGCCCGCCGCGGCGTCCCGCAACCCTTCGCTTGTCGCTTTCGGGTCCTCCACTCCGTTCCGGTCCTGCTGATGCAGTCCGCCTCCGACGGCGGGCCTTTCCGGTCGCTTTTGCCGCCCACCCCGCTTCCGGGGAGGGCGCGCGATTGTAGAGCGGAGGACATCACGATGCGTGCAAACAACAAACGTTGCGGCAGCCGACAGGCTGGCGCAGACAGCGGCGGGCGCACCGGCGCCAGCCTTTATCAGGAAATCACCGACCGCATCATTGCCGAACTGGAGCGCGGCACCGTGCCATGGGTCAAGCCGTGGGGCAGGGCAAGGACAGGCCTCGGCCTGCCGCGGAATGCGGCCACCCAGCGCCGATATTCCGGCATCAATATCCTGATCCTGTGGGGCGCGGTCATCGAGCGCGGTTTCCCCAGCCAGAACTGGCTCACCTTCCGGCAGGCGCTTTCGCTTGGCGGCAATGTCAGGAAGGGCGAGCACGGCACCACCATCGTTCACGCTGACCGCTTTGTTCCCAAGAACGAAAAGCAACGCGCCGACACCGATGGCGACGAACCGCAGGCGGTGCCCTTCCTGAAGCGCTTCACCGTCTTCAATGTCGCGCAGTGCGATAATCTGCCCGAACATCTTTACGCCGCCGGCGAGCCTCTGCCTGAGCGCGAGATGGTCCCGCAGGCCGAGGCGCTCATTCATGCAACCGGCGCTGATTTTCGCGTCGGCGGCGAGCGCGCCTTCTACATGCCCGGCAGCGACACCATACAGGTGCCGCCGCAGCCGGCTTTCTTCCACCAGATCGACTATTACCGGACCTGCTTTCACGAGCTTGGCCACTGGACCGGCCACCCGAGGCGACTCGCGCGCGACCTGTCCGGCTCCTTCGGGTCCAACACCTATGCGCGCGAGGAACTGGTCGCCGAAATCGCATCAGCCTTCATCTGCAGCAGTCTCGGCATCGAGCCGACCGTGCGCCATGCCGACTACATCGGCTCATGGCTGACGGTTTTGCGCGAGGACAACCGCGCCATCTTCCGCGCCGCAAGCCATGCCTCGAAAGCCGCCGATTTCCTGCTTGGCCGCAATGTCGATGTCGAAGGCGAGGCACATGCCGAAACCGCCTATGGGAGCGCGCAATCCTCACACGCGACCGCCTTGCGCCTCTGATGACGCAAAGCCGCGCGCAACCAACTCGACAGTTCTTTTGAGGTTGCCCTAACGCCGATGGCCGGCGTTGGCGTCGATCGTTCATCGGACCGAGGTTCGCAAAAAAAGAGGGCGGCATTGATGCCGCCCTCTCGTTGCGAAAGCTGCCAGAGCTGGATTAGAAATCCATGCCGCCCATGCCGCCCATGCCGCCGCCGCCCATGCCGCCAGGCATGCCGCCGCCAGCCGACTCCTTCTTCGGAGCCTCCGCGATCATGGCTTCGGTGGTGACCAGCAGGCCGGCGACCGAGGCCGCGTCCTGAAGAGCCGTACGGACAACCTTGACCGGATCGACGATACCCATGGCGATCATGTCGCCATACTCGCCGGTCTGGGCGTTGTAGCCGAAGGTCGCGCCCTTGTTCTCAAGGATCTTGCCGGCAACGATCGATGCTTCCGCACCGGCGTTGGCCGCGATCTGGCGGGCCGGAGCCTGCAGCGCACGACGCACGATGTTGATGCCGGCGGCCTGGTCGGCATTGACGCCGGTGGCCTTGATGTTGGCCGAAGCGCGCAGCAGCGCGACGCCACCACCAGCAACGATGCCTTCTTCGACGGCCGCGCGGGTCGCGTTGAGGGCGTCATCGACGCGGTCCTTCTTTTCCTTGACTTCGACTTCCGTCGCACCGCCGACGCGGATCACCGCAACGCCGCCGGCGAGCTTCGCCAGACGTTCCTGCAGCTTCTCCTTGTCGTAGTCCGAAGTGGTCTTTTCGATCTGCTGCTTGATCTGGGCAACGCGGCCCTGGATCTCGGCCTTCTTGCCGGCGCCGTCGACGATGGTGGTGTTCTCCTTGGAGATCGACACCTTCTTGGCGCGGCCGAGCATGTTGAGGCCGACATTCTCGAGCTTGATGCCGAGGTCTTCCGAGATGACCTGGCCACCGGTCAGGATGGCGATGTCTTCCAGCATGGCCTTGCGGCGGTCGCCGAAGCCCGGAGCCTTGACGGCGGCGATCTTCAGGCCGCCGCGCAGCTTGTTGACGACCAGCGTGGCCAGAGCCTCGCCTTCGACGTCTTCCGAGATGATGAGCAGCGGCTTCGAGGTCTGCACGACGGCTTCGAGAACCGGCAGCATGGCCTGGAGGTTGGACAGCTTCTTCTCGTGCAGGAGGATGTAGACGTCCTCGAGTTCGGCAACCATCTTGTCGGCGTTGGTGACGAAGTAGGGCGAGAGGTAGCCGCGGTCGAACTGCATGCCTTCGACGACTTCGAGTTCGGTCTCGGCGGTCTTGGCTTCCTCAACCGTGATGACGCCTTCGTTGCCGACCTTCTGCATCGCTTCGGCGATCATCTTGCCGACCGAAGCATCGCCGTTGCCGGCGATGGTGCCGACCTGGGCAACCTCTTCGGAGGTCTTGATCTTCTTGGCGTTCTTGATCAGGGTCGCAACGACGTCGGTTACCGCGAGGTCGATGCCGCGCTTCAGGTCCATCGGGTTCATGCCGGCGGCAACGGCCTTGTGGCCTTCCTGGACGATCGACTGCGCCAGAACGGTCGCGGTCGTGGTGCCGTCGCCAGCGATGTCGTTGGTCTTCGAAGCAACTTCGCGGACCATCTGCGCGCCCATGTTTTCGAACTTGTCCTCAAGCTCGATTTCCTTGGCGACGGTGACGCCGTCCTTGGTGATGCGCGGGGCGCCGAACGACTTGTCGATGACCACGTTGCGGCCCTTGGGGCCGAGCGTGACCTTCACCGCGTCAGCGAGGATGTTGACACCGCGCAGCATGCGCTCGCGGGCATCGCGGGAGAATTTTACGTCTTTGGCAGCCATTTTTAGCTCCTGGCAGGGGCTTCAATCGAGCCCGGGAATTCAGTTGACGAAAGGGCCTGATATGAGCCGATGATGCCCATGATGTCGGATTCCTTCATGATCAGAAGGTCTTCGCCATTGAGCTTGACTTCCGTGCCCGACCACTTGCTGAACAGGATGCGGTCGCCGGCCTTGACGTCCAGCGGGACCAGCTTGCCAGCTTCGTCACGAGCGCCGAAGCCGACAGCGATGATCTCGCCTTCCTGCGGCTTTTCCTTTGCCGTGTCGGGGATGATGATCCCGCCAGCGGTCTTGGATTCGGATTCGACCCGGCGAACGACCACGCGGTCATGCAGCGGGCGGAACTTCGACTTTGCCATTTTCGGATTTTTCCCTGGTGCGCTGTTGAGGGGTTTTTGTTAGCACTCGCGATGGACGAGTGCTAACGCGATAGTGAGGTAGGCTGTAAGCGGGCACTCGTCAAGACGGACGAGGGCAGGCGAGGAGCTCTGGCCCCCTCCCCGGTGGAACCCAACGCATACGCGGCATCCGCGTTGATGGCTGCGAGCCCCACATTTCCATTGAATTCGGCGTCATGACGCCAACTTGCTCGCGCCGCTTCCAAGTCGTCAGTCGTGCTGCCGTCAGCACGAACATAGGGCTGCGCTTCACTTCCCGTCGAAGCCGCGGCAAGCAGCGTCGCCGTCAGCACGCTCCTTTGCAGATGCTTGCCAAAGGTGGACAGTGAGCGCACCTGCGCCGGGCTGTTGGTGCGAACGTAAGACGTCATTGACAACTCCTTTTTGCAAGTCGAGCCCCTTCTCCACCTTCGGCCGCCGTCGACGCGAAGAAGTCCGCATCGCGTTGAAGACGAGCTGCGAAAAAGAGAAAGATGTGTTTGATGGCTGCGGCCCCAACGGTGCCTTCAGATTTGAGATCACTTCCGCCGCGAGCGGCTGAAGCTCCTCGCAACGTCAAATCGAATCTGCTGCCAAGCCTCCAGGAAAGGAGAGCATTGCTCATCTCGCGCTTGTGCATGCAGTCAACCTTCGATCCGTGTTGCCACATCAAGAGCAAATGCCGTGCCAAAGCTCACTGGGAAGTGAACGCATGGCTCTCCCTGAAAACCTCACAAATCCAGCATGGTCAATTGTGCGGAACCCGACATGCGTCTTCTGCCACTGTCAGCTTTCGGACAGGCATGACGCGTTTCGCGCCGACCACCGGTCGATCGGTTTTGGGGCCGGTCTGTTCGCCTCATAAGAGCGCGTTACATTGCGTAGCGGTTTCCCGAGCGCCGCCACATGACACTGGACCTGCAGGTAGCACCGGCTTCTCATCCAGCCTTACTTTGGCCCCCTCGCGTATCAAATTCCCGCTGGCGAGCCCTGCTTTCATAGATCGCACCATGCCGGATGTCTGCTCTGGCGCCCGACCCGCTGGCACGATCTCGATCCGGCATAAGGGCGCAGCATCTTTGCAGGCCGTTTCATCCCGGCGTCCTGCTTGGCTGACAGACCGCACTTGGCGAGCGGTCTCCATGCTCTCTCCAAGGACCATCCCTGCGGCTGGCTTGTCGACCTATGGGCGGGTCCGGCCGCCCGAAACCCTCGCGCCATCAGCTTTTTTCCCCGCCGCCTGCGGCGGCTTCCTCGCGCCGCTTCGCTCACAAAAAAGCTGCCCGCTCGGGTCCTTCACTGTCGCTGCGGCCCTGTCGGATTCAGGCGGTCCTGACGCGCCCATTACGGTGCGCCATCGCAGGGGATGGTCCCCGGCGAAACCACAAAAGGAGACTTCGAAATGACCGCGATCGGTTACGTCAACAAGCAGGAAAACGGCGCCTACAAGGGCCAGTTCAAGACGCTCAGCGTCCGCGCCGACATCGATATCGTCCCCAACCAGGCCAAGAGCGCCGATAACCATCCCGACTTCCGGGTGCTTACGCAAGGGGTCGAAGTCGGCGCTGGCTGGATCCGCACCGGCGAGACTTCCGGCAAGGATTATGTGAGCCTGTCGATTGCAGCGCCGGAGTTCGGACCGCGCAAGCTCTACGCCAATCTCGGCCGAGCCGCCGGCCAGGACGATCACGACACCTACGCCATCATCTGGAACCCGGCCGACTGACCGGCCGAGATAAGAGCCTCGCGCCGCAGCCCCGGCGCGGGGCTCATTCCCAGGAGTTCCACCCAAACCCCGTCCGCCCTAAAGGGCGGCGAAAACTCTCCCCCGACTCTTCGCCCGTCCCCGAGACGATCTCCCTCGCCCATCCTCGCCCTCGCTTGTCCGAAGCGAAACGAGGATCATCATGGACGACGAAAACGAACGCGCGGCCCGCGCGAAAAAGGGCAGCCCGTTTCTCAGCACAGCCCAAGCCGCCTTCTATATCGGGCTCTCCCAGCGCACGCTCGAAAAGATGCGGCTCAAGGGCGGCGGCCCGAAATTCCGCAAGCACGGCCGCTATGTCCGCTATCACATCGACGAACTCGACCATTGGTCGAAAGGACACCCGCAGCACTCCATCGCCGGCGATGGCAAGGCCGGTTCCGGCCAGGGCGGCACGGGAGGCCGTTCATGAGGCGGCGCCCTTCCATCCATCTGATCGGCAGCCGCCTGAGGCGTGTTCGAGCCCGTAAGACGGTCGCCTTGGCCGCGGCCGGTCTCGGTCTTTTGGGCTTCACGGCGCTGGGAAAGCCCGCCCCTTGGCTGGTCTGGAACGCCTCGGCCAGCGCGCCGATCGGCCTTTACCGCATCGCTGCGGGAGCGCTGGCGCGTGGCGATCTCGTGCTCGTGCGCCCGCCTGAATACGCGGCGTATCTCGCCGCCGAGCGCAGCTATCTGCCTCGCAATGTGCCGCTGGCAAAACGTCTTGCAGCGCTGCCGGACGATAATGTCTGCGCCTTCAATGACGCCATCATCATCGGCGGCGACATCGTCGCGCGCCGGCTCAAAATCGACGCCGAAGGCCGACCTTTGCCATGGTGGAACGGCTGCCGAGCGCTCGGGGATAACGAGGTTTTCCTGCTCGGCAGCGACAAAAACCGCTCCTTCGACAGCCGCTATTTCGGGCCTGTTCCCACTCAAAATGTCATCGGGAGGCTCGTACCACTATGGACCGAGTGACCCTCCTCTTGTTGGGCATGATCGCCATTGCGCCATGCGCCTGTTCCGCCTCGACCGGCGCTGAGCCGGTCGCCATCTCCCAAAGTCCGCAGCTGCGAAAGTGGCAGACGTTGGTATCGGAAGCAAGCCGGCGCTTCCATATTCCCCAAGCCTGGATCTATGCCGTCATGGCTGCCGAAAGCGGCGGCAAGACAATGCGCGGCGGCCGCCCCATCACCTCCCCCGCTGGCGCCATGGGCCTCATGCAGGTGATGCCCGGCACCTATGAAGAGATGCGGGTCGAACACGGCCTTGGGCCTAACCCCCACGATCCGCGCGACAATATCCTGGCCGGCACGGCCTATCTCAGTGCCATGTATGACCGCTTCGGATTTCCTGGCCTGTTTGGCGCCTACAATGCCGGTCCCGAGCGCTACGACGAGCATTTGAAGCGTGGCAAACCGCTGCCAGAAGAGACCGTCGAGTACCTCGACCAACTCAAGGCGGCCGGAGTTTCGGCGGCCGACATCGAGGCGTTCGAAAGCCAATCTGTCGCTCCAAAGGCGCAAATCGCTCCTCTCGGACGGTCGCTGTTCTTCATTCATGACGGTGTTCACTCAGGCGTGCGAAACGGCGATCTCTTCGTGCCGCTCGGCAAGGACGGCGCGCAGCCGAAGGAGCCGGTGCGTTAGCCATGGCGGACGGGGGCGCGTCTGGCGGGGCTGGGCGCGGAAGGCAAGATAAAGGTACCGCCTCCAGGAGGCGGTTAAATCTTTGTCTGCACATCGTTTTTCCGGGAGGCTGCCGCCGGTGCCAAGAGGGTTTGACGTGTAAGTGTCTGATTTTGCTTGATATGTCTGGGAGGCTCGCATTAAGGATGACGAGTTCAGGCCGAAGCTCGGCAAAATCGGGTCGCGCGGCTCGAAGGCCGGCAAACGCTATGCCGGCCAGGTTCGTGCGGCGATCAACCGGGCTGGCGGCCGGCCGCAACGCGGTGGTCGCTTCACAGGAAGCCGGACAGGGCGCGGCGGGGCGGCCGCCGCACTGCTGAAATCGCGCGACCGGTATGCCGCCTTCCGCCAGCGCCGGGTGATCGTCAAGGCGCGGGTCGTCAAGCTCGCCGGCAAGGGCGCGGACGGGGCGCGTGCCCATCTACGCTATCTTCAGCGCGACGGGGTCACCCGCGAAGGTGAACCTGGCGAGCTCTACGGCGCCGACAGCGGCCGCGTCGACGGCAAGGCGTTCATCGATCGCGCGGACGGCGACCGCCATCAGTTCCGCTTCATCGTCGCTGCCGAAGACGGCATCGAGTACGACGACCTCAAGGCGCTGACGCGGCGGCTCATGGCGCAGATGCAGGAAGACCTCGGCACGAAGCTCGACTGGGTCGCGGTCGATCATTTCAACACCGGCCACCCGCACAGCCACATCATCGTCCGTGGCAGGGACGACCGTGGCGAGAACCTGGTCATCGCGCGCGAATATATCTCATCTGGCATCCGCGAGCGGGCGGCCGAGCTGGTCAGCCTCGATCTCGGTCCGCGAACCGACCGCGAGATTGAGCTTCGCCTGCGCCGGGAAATGGAGCAGGAACGCTTCACCAGCATCGACCGTCGGCTGCTCAGCATGCGTGATGATGACGGCCTGGTCTCGCCGGGCGGTCCCGACGCCATTCGCCAGACGCTGCACCAGGGACGGCTGCGCAAGCTCGAGCGGATGGGTCTGGCCGCGGAGGTCGGCGCTGGCTCCTGGCGCCTCGACGATGAGCTCGAAGCCACGCTGCGCCGCACCGGCGAACGCGGCGACATCATCAAGACCATGCACCGCGAACTGACCGGCAAGGGGCTTGCCCGCAGGGCCGCCGACTGGGTGATCCACGATCGATCCGGCGAGCCCGTCCAGTCTCTCGTCGGTCGCGTTGTCGCGCGTGGACTGGCCGACGAGATCAATGACCGCCATTACATGATCGTCGACGCCGTCGACGGTAAGAGCCATTGGATCAACATCGGTAGAGGCGAGGCGATGGAAACGATGCCTAATGGCTGCATCGTGCGTGTCGCGCCAAGGAACACCGAGCCGAGGCAGGTCGATCGTACCATCGCCGAAATCGCCGCCGCGCATGGCGGCCGTTACGACGTCGATATGCACCTGAAGCATGACCCATCCGCCACCGAGAGCTTTGCGCGAACGCATGTGCGGCGGCTGGAGGCGATCCGCCGCGCGACCGGCGGCGTTGAGCGAGAGCCGAACGGCACCTGGCTCATCGCGCCGGACCATCTCGATCGCGTCGCGAATTATGAGGGCCAGCGGGCCAGGGCCGAGCCTGTCGTTGCCGACAAGCTCTCCTCAATGGCGCTGGAGCGACAGGTCAGCTTCAACGGCGCCACCTGGCTCGACCGGGAGCTGGTTGCCGATAGACCCGAGCCTTTGCACGGATCCGGCTTCGGCCGCGACGTGAGAGAGGCGCAAGCTCGCCGGCGGCAGTGGCTGATCGCGCAAGGCCTCGCGCATAAAGAACAGGATGGGATCGTCTATCGAGCCAACATGCTTTCGATCCTGCGCCAGCGAGAACTGAACCGTGTTGCTGGCCAACTGTCGGAGGAACTTGGCCTGCCCTATGCCGAAGCGCGATTCGGAGGACGAGTAGAGGGTACGCTCCGCCGCTCCGTCGAGCTTGCCAGCGGAAAATATGCCGTCGTTGAAAAGTCGCGCGAGTTCACGCTGGTGCCATGGCGGCCGGTGCTTGAGCGCCATGTGGGCAAGGAGGTCTCCGGTGTCGTGAGTGGGGAGGGGATTTCATGGACCGTCGGCCGGCAAAGGAGCGGACCTGGTGTTTCGTGAGATGGTGTACAGCTTTTTAGCCAGCGGCGCGGGCAGCCATGCGAGCCCGCGTAGACCTTATGGCCGCACGCCCGCAATCGGTCGCATGGACCTGCCAGGCGGGGCGGCTTTGGAGCGTTCGGACCCGACACGCTGCGTGAGTGGCCAGACTTCGAGCGCTCGAAGATGCGGACTGTTGTCTGCTGGCCGGCGTTATTCCGGCTGGCCTATGACCGCGGCGCAACAGTTCACCGCTGAAGTTGCCACGGGCGAACATCGACAAGAGAAAAAACACCATTGCGCGTTACAAATCGCCGTTGAAAGCGTTTAGGTTGCATGCGCTTCGCCAAGTAAACGGATACCCCAGAAGAGAGCCATGACCACGGCCCGCCATATCGTGACGCTGCTTAAAAGCCACATTGCCGGCGACGAGGATCGTTTCCTCTCTATCGCGATGCAGCTTGCTGCGCATGAGGCACGTCAAGGCCATGGCAAGCTTGCTCAGGAGCTCAAGGATCTGGTCGACGCAGCCAAGAGCAGGGACGCCCGGATTGCCAAGAGCAGTCGGCCGGTTCCCCTTTTTCAGCCAAAGGGCGAACTCGCAGGCCTCCTGCATGTGCGCTATCCGGACCTGCGACTGACGGACATGATTTTGCCGGACAGTCTGCGCTCGCGCCTGCACCGCGTGCTGGGAGAGCAGCGCCAACAAGCAAGCTTGCGCGAGCACGGGCTTGTTCCCCGTCGCAAACTGCTTCTGGTCGGCCCGCCAGGATCAGGCAAGACGATGACCGCATCGGCATTGGCCGGGGAGCTTCATCTGCCCCTTTTCATGATCGTCCTCGATGGTTTGATCACCAAGTTCATGGGAGAGACTGCCGGAAAGCTGCGGCTTGTTTTTGATGCAATGCAGGCGACGCGGGGCGTCTACTTCTTTGACGAATTCGATGCCATCGGCGCGCGTCGAGGCGAACGCCAGGATGTTGGCGAGATTCGGCGCGTGCTGAATTCGTTTCTGCAGTTTCTCGAGCAAGACGACAGCCACAGCCTGATTATTGCGGCAACAAATCATCCCGAGCTGCTCGACAGAGCTTTGTTCCGCCGTTTCGACGATGTCATCGAATACGCCGTGCCCGATCGGCCGATTATCGAGGCGCTGCTTCGGGCTCGACTCGACCGCTTCGACACCAGAGGGCTTGCCTGGAACGAGGCGATCTCTCAGGCAGAGAGACTGTCGCAGGCCGAGATCACCCGCGCGGCCGACGACGCTGCAAAAACCATCATATTGCGGGGGGGGAAGCGGATCACCTCGGAAGCGCTCATCGACGCTCTGAAGGAACGCCGGCAGGCTTCGCTGTCTGAGTAGCGACAGCACAGATCATAATGGCAGACGATTTTCCGCGCGACCGCGCCCATATCCACCTTCGCAACAACGGCATTCGGGAAGCCTATCGGCGGCCCAACCAACTTATACATGCACCGCCGCTGCCGGCGCGTGATCGGGCGTCGCATGCTGCGGCCTTGACGCAATCCATCGAACAAGCGGTCGAAAGTGCACGCCAGCAGATTGCGGCGCGTGACCCCCAGCTGTCGGTCGGCACGCCTGGCTTTTACCTCGAGATCGATCTGCCCATGTCCGGACGGGCGGCCCTCGACCAGTTGGCCGATCGTCGCCAGCACATGGAGCTGGTCGCCGTCCATGAGCCAACTCAACCCGGTGCTCCCATCACAGCGTCGGTGTTCCTGCCGCAAAGCGCGCAAGCCTATTATTTGCGGAAAGTCGAGGCGTATCGAGACGTTGACACTGACCGCGGCAGACCGCGCAACGAGCCGCTCGTCTCCCGCATGGAGACAGTCAGGCTGGCGACTGCACGATCGTTGTTTACCGACCACGACGACCTCTTCCCCCAGGCCGCTGACGAGCAGGTGTGGTGGGAAGTCTGGCTGCGCGACGGTCGCCGCGAGAACTTCGAGCACATTGCCGAAGCCCTGAACATCACTTTGCGCACGCATGCGGTCAGGTTTCCGGAGCGGGTGGTCATGCTGGCACTCGCCAGCACGGCAATGCTCGACCGCATGATTGCGCACAGCGATGTCGTCGCCGAGCTGCGGCGCGCGAAGGATACGCCGTCCTTCTTCATGGGCCTTGGCGGCGCGGAGCAAAGGGACTGGAGCGACGAGCTTCTCGGGCGCGTCAGACCGCCTCAATCCGATATTGCGGTCTGCATTCTCGACAGCGGCGTACGTCGCACCCACCCGTTGATCGAACCCGCACTTGCCGTTGAAGACTGGCACACCGTCAAACCGGCATGGGGCAGCGACGACACACCTGCGTGGAGCGGCCACGGGACGCGAATGGCAGGTGTCGGCCTGTACGGTGATCTGGTCCCGCTCCTGGTCGGAGGCGATCCAGTTCCATTGCCCTTTCGGCTGGAGAGTGTCCGTATCCTTCCGCCAGAAGACGAGGCAAACGATCCAGAACTCTATGGCTCGATCACCGCGGAAGCGATCGCCCGCGCCGAGGTGCAGGCGCCGGAGCGCCGCCGCGCGATCGCAATGGCTGTGACAAGCGCCAGTCCGGCGCGTGGAAGGCCCACATCGTGGTCTGCCGCTATCGACCAACTCTGTTTCGAAGAGGAGCAGCGACGCTTGATCGTTCTCTCTGCCGGCAACATCGGCGATGACCTCATGCCGGCCGAGCATTTGACGCGCAACGATCTGGAAGCAGTCGATGATCCTTCTCAGGCCTGGAATGCGCTGACGGTCGGCGCTTTCACAGAAAAGGTCGATATCATTGACACCGACTTTGCGGGCTACGCTCCGATCGCGCCGGTCGGCGAGCTCTCGCCGCGCAGTCGCACTTCGGTCGTTTGGGACAGGCAGTGGCCGGTGAAGCCCGAGGTCGTCTTCGAAGGCGGCAATCTCGCCCATGACGGTGTGTTGCCTGGCGAGCCGATCGACGATCTGCAGATATTGACCACTTTCTATCGACCCGAACTGCGCCACTTCACCACCCTCGGAGATACGAGCGCGGCAACGGCCCATGCCGCACGGATGGCGGGACTAATTCTATCAGCGCGCCCCGAGCTGTGGCCTGAAACGGTTCGCGCCCTGATCGTCCACTCGGCCGAATGGACTCCGGCGATGCGCGCACGCATCGATGCGTGCAACGGAGCGAAGGGCGAGATCCAGGCGCTCGTGCGGCGCTATGGTTACGGCGTGCCAGATCTTGGGCGCGCGCTTCTGTCAACGGTGAACGACCTCACGCTTATCGTTGAAGATGAGCTTCAGCCTTTCCAGCGCGAGGGCGGCGCGGCTGCCAAAACGCGTGACATGAAGCTGCATCGCCTGCCTTGGCCGAAGGAGCAGCTCGCGGCGCTCGGCGCTGCCCAGGTCGAGCTCCGCGTCACGCTGTCCTATTTCATCGAACCCAACCCCGGTGAACGCGGATGGACCCGCCGGCATCGTTACGCGTCCCATGGTCTTCGGTTCAGAGTAAAGTCAGCGACCGAGACAGTCGACGAATTCCGAGCCCGCATCAATCAGGCCGCTCGGGACGAGGAGGAAGGGGCGCCTGCTGGAGGCGGAGAAGAGTGGCTGCTCGGCACCTTCCGCGATCGCGGCTCGTTGCACGCCGATTTCTGGTCGGGCAGCGCCGCCGATCTCGCCGAGCGTGATGCGATCGGCGTGTTCCCGGTCGGGGGCTGGTGGAAGGAGAAGCCTTACCTGGAACGCGTCGACGCTCTGGCTCGGTACGCCCTGATTGTGACGATGCGGGCGCCTGGGGTCGATGTTGACATCTTCACACCCGTCGAAGCAGCCCTGACTGTCGAGACGTCGGTCGAGACCTGATGCAGCACTGTCCAAATCGGCCAACAACGGAGGTTTGACCAGCCTCTGGTGCCATGGCGGCTGGTGCTGGATCATCACGTCGGCAACAGGGATCATGCGCGGAGGACGATAGGCCGGCAAAGGAGCGGGCCAAGCGTGTGATAATGGCGCCCATGGTCACGCCCACAAGCCGCGCCCCCTGCGTCTACGGAGAGGTGCGCGTCTGTTTAGGCGGCCGAGACATCGCTTACCTGATCAACGCGCTCGCCGTATTTGCGCCTGTAAGCGGCAATGAAATCGTCGTCGCTACAGATGCAGCGGCCGCTGGAGTCCTTGGCCTTCGGATCGTGCAAGTGAGAGCCAAGGGGGCGCAGAAGATTCACCCGAGTGCTCGTCGTCGGGCTCATGGGAAACCCCGCACTATGTTTGACCAAATCCGCGGCAAGCATAATCCCGGCAAGCACCGACTGAAAGGCCATCGGAACCACAGTTCGAACGCGGCGACTTCCTTCGCTAAGCTGGAACACCAGACCGCCGCAGATAGCCTGCTGATAAAAGGAGCGCAGGGGCTGGCCGACAAACGGGGCTAGCGGTTCAAACGGCACAGCCATCGCTGTAGCCACGCGAACTACAAAGTCGTTGGGAACTCCGGCATTGGTCTGCAGGAGCGTTTTCACCTGCTCGTGTGCTTCCGGTATTCCGAGTTCCTCGGCAATCAGCTGGTGCTCGTCCTTGGATTTTCCGGATGGCAGGTACATGCAACAAAGGCAAGCCTGGCCGTCATCGAAACCATGCCGGGAGATACCGAGATCGTGCTCCTGCGTCCAAGCGTTTGCGATCCATCGCGGCAGTGCACCTTGGACAGCCAGACGGTCGGCGGCGGTGTCAAGCGCCACACCCACTTGGTCGAAGACCCAATTGCCCCGGCGCGCAACATATTCTGCCCACGTCAGAGGGTGCGCCTCGACCTCAAGGGCAGTCGATCTAAGGGCGGTGGCTGCAAGAACCGCTTTGGACATACCAATCTCCGCCTGGCCAGCCAATGCGTAGCGCTGCAGGTTTGAGAGTTCGATCGCTTCGTGATCGATTACATGCAGACGACCTTTGAGATCGGGTTGTCTCGCTAGCGCCCAAAGCGAGCCATGGCCTATCGCACCGAGCCCAACGAGGTGGGTTTCGCCAAGGTCGACTGGGAAGTCGATCGGGCCAGGCTCTCCGGCTTTGGTCTTGTCGTAGCTGCATAGCGAGAGGTCGATGGTTTCGTCCAACTCGGCGCCGGTCAACTGGGCAGCGAAGATAGTTCGAAAGACGTTGGCGGCGCCGAAGCAACTGGCGGCGCCAGCTCCATAAGGCAGCAGACTTGGGCCAGAGCCCACCGGGTCCGTACGCGACAGCTTTGCCGCCCAACCGTCCGATCCCACGAAAAAGATCGGGCACCGGAGTGATGGGCGCGTTACCCCTGCAACGACGCAGACGGTGGCAGACTTGCCGGAACGCCGGATGCCGACTTTTGGATTGATCGACTTTGCCAAGCGCTCCAGCGCTTGGGCTTGAGAGCTCGCCGCGCTGTCCAGCGGGAGTATCGCCAGAACCGGGTAGAGCCTAGCGAGCAATCTCACCGCAAGATCTAGTGTCGCCTGGCCTTCGGCGCAGGAAGCGGCCTGATGGTCGAAGGCGACTGCCACGACCTGCTTTTCAAGAGCTGCTTTGAAGTCTCCCAGATGAAAATCGGCCAGGACCTGAGATGCCGCCGTGGCGGCGCGATCGATGAAGTTAGCGAATGCCATTGTTCAACTCGATATCATGATCATTCGCGACAGTGCCGCGGGAGGGAGCGCATTCCATTTGGCCTTTTCGTCAAGCCGATAGGCGGCGACCCGAGCAAAATCGAAAGGCTCGCGGGCGAAATTCGGCACTACCAGCGACAGACACCCAACCGTGGTAGCAACCGCATAAGCGTCGTCCGTCGTCGAATGGTAGGCGCGGCCCGGATGGCTGTGAATCTGGGCCAAGAGTTTCAGGCCGCTTTTGTAGAGCCAGACATTGAGCCGGTGCAGTTCTTCGGCCGCAACGATCACGCAAACGCCATCGTTTGTCCGAATGTGACGCTGCGCCGGGATAACCGTCTCTGTTACGGCAAAGTGCCGCTCTTGCTGAACGCCGACCCAGAGCGCCATCCCCTCATTGCCCTCGCGACCAACTGAGCGCAGATGCCCATGCGTGGTCGAGATGCAGCCGCGCGGGAGAGTCACGATCGTTACATCTCTCAAACCAGTCATTCTTGTATCGCCTGAGGGGATACCACCATTCCTACGATTGTCGGTTGGAGTTGAATCTGCAACTGCTCTATAGGAACGATTCCGTACTTGATGATCTTGTCCAGGATGAAGGCCAAACAGCCTTCGCCAGAACCCCGATGAAGCAGCCATGGATCACCTGAATGGGCTGGATTGTCGTGGTATTCCCGGACGCCCGCCATGCACAGGAATGGTTCGTCCTCGGGACTGTTGGCCTGGATGAAGTCCGTCAGCGGCACGGCGTTCTGCTGGATGAGAGCTCCTATCATCTCCGGCGGCGTTCCGGGCAGCGGCGGACGTCTAAGCATTTTCAGGTATAGATCTTTCCGGGCAATCGGATGACGCGTAAACGGATCGACGAAGACCACGGACGGTGGTCTTAAGTCGTAGTCGGTGAAGTCGACCTCGCTCGCTGCGCTGACCACCCGTGGCTTTAACTTGGGGCTGGCGAAAATGAAGAAAGCGCGCGGAAAGGTCGCCTCGATCAAGAAGCAGCCCTGAGCCCGATAGACATCAGCATATGGCCGGAACCGGCCGATCTCCCGATCAAACTTCGCTCGGGAGACCTCCGGATCCACACTTTGGTGTTTAGGCACCTGCGACGCCCGCCTTCAGGCTGAGGAACAGGGTCACAGTATTCGGGAAACCGAAGTCGCCAAGCTTCTTGTCGACATCGAGCAAGTTGCCGGCCTCATCCTTGAATTCCCAATTCTCGGCTGGTTGGGCGACATTCTGCGTGTTCTCAAGGGCTTTGGTACGAATGACGTGAAGCGGCTGGTTGGGATTGGCTTCGACCTGCGTGGGCTGGCCGTTCACCACCACCGTGATCTCGATCTTGCCCGGTCCGCCGCCGTGATTATCGCCCTTACCCGAATCCTTCGACATTGTCCTACTCCTGTGGCTTGCCAACCGCCCCACGCCCTGGCGCCCACCTGCGAGTGAGACCGGCGGTCTTCAATCGTTCACCCGGCGCCACGGCCGCGAGTACGCGAAAGACAGGGGATAAGCTACCGAATCGGTGCTTGCCTTCTTTTATGGGTGACTTGAGCCGCAAGTAAATGGTCTCAAATTGCTCCTCACAACTATAATCGATTAGAGCAATGCAAAAATATTGGCGACACGCCTATTCATCTGCTCTCTCACTCGCCTGCTCCGTGCTTGGCAAGGGGAGCTTTGACTGCGTCACGCGTCCCCCAAGCAGCCGATTGCGCCGGCAGCGCCGTAGGAACCGTCGTTCAGAGTCTTCACCACTCAAGCAGCCGCATGGATGCAGCCGACGCTCGTCTCCACAAACAGCGCAAGTGGTGCCTTGTTGGATAAGGTCGCCTCGTCCCTGGTGCAGCATCTGTCGGAACGGGTCCGCTGCGAGACCATGCCTCATCATCGCGCATGCGCAGCAGCCGGCGGTCGATGCTCGTAAGGCGTTCTGCTCATTTCGTGGCGAAGGCGCTGCTCGACTCGCGGACATATGCGGGCACCGAGGCGGAGGCTGACCAGTCGGCGCCGCGTTCGCGGATGTCGCTTGCAATGTGCTCGCGTGCGTTTGCCGCCGGCGACCTTGCCGTCCTCGCCTGCTATGGCGAGCCGGCGCAAGCGGATTGCTCGATACTGCCGGCGAGGCTGCGGGCCGGTCCTAACGGCCGTTCACAAGAGCTTGCATCAGCAACTGGCAATCGGATCGATAACTTCGCGATCGCCGTTATGGCGCGGAGATGCGGTCTCGCCGGGTTGTGGCTGGCGCTTCGTTGTGGGCGGCGCGTCGTAGCCGAGGGAGCAGGGGCGGCGCCATGATCCAGACCGAACGCGCGCTGCAGCAGGTGCTTGAGTGGGGGCGTGCCCTGACCGGTTTCGCGGATGAGCATGCTGAGGAAGCGGTAAGGGGCGGCCAGTATATCCTGCAACGCATTCACCCGAGCCTGCGCGACACCAGCGCCCGCACCGGCCGCGATCCGCAGGACGAAACGCTGATCGTGGCGTTCTATCGCGAACTGGCGCTGCTGTTCTGGCTAGACGATTGCAACGACGTTGGCCTGATCGCGCCGGAGCAGCTCGCCGCCCTGGAGCAGGCGCTGGGGCACGGCGTACCGTGCGTGCTCTCCGGATTCGAGGGCTGCGCTCAGCTGCGCGCTTCGCTGGCTGCGCTCGCTTACGATCGTCACGACTATGCTCGGCTTCTCGACTATACCCGGTGCTACTGCGCGGCGCTGCGCGCCGGACACGCGCAGGCGGCAGGGGCGCGACGCTGGTCTTACGCCGAGTACCTGCACAACGGCATCGATTCGATCGCTTACGGGACCGTGTTCTGTTGCCTGTCGCTGCTGTGGGGGCTGGACATGGCGACCTTGCGCGCGCGTCCAGCGTTTCGCCAGGTCCTGCGGCTCATCTCAGTGATAGGGCGCCTGCAGAACGATCTGCATGGACGCGACAAGGACAGGTCGGCCGGCGATAACGCGGCGATCCTGCTTCTGCAGCGCTATCCGGCTATGCCTGTGGTTGAGTTCCTCAACGACGAGTTGGCCGGCCATACGCGCATGCTGCACCGGGTGATGGCGGAAGAATGCTTTCCCGCGCCGTGGGGACCGTTGATCGAGGCGATGGCGGCGATCCGCGCGCAGTACTACCAGACTTCGACCAGCCGCTATCGCAGCGACGCTGCAGGGGGAGGCCAGCGTGCGTCGGCCTGGACGCGCCGGAGGCGGCGGCTTGGGCGCGCTGCCGTCGGTTCGATCCGACGCAACGCCGTCGCCCGCTGCTACGGATGGAGCGAGCATGAGCGACACCGCCCTGAGCCGGGGAAGGACGAACATCTGGACATCGTGCTGGATCGGCGAACGGCGCCGGCCACGGTGGCCGCTGGCTGGGAGTACATCCATCTCGAACACTGCGCACTGCCCGAGTTGGACCTGACGCAGATCGACCTGCGCGCCTCGCTGCTGGGCAAGGCTATGCGCGCGCCGCTGCTGATCAGCTCTATGGCCGGCGGCATGCCACGGGCCGAGGCCATCAACCGGCATTTGAGCGAGGCAGCGCAAGCCTTGGGGATCGCCATGTGCGGTTCGCAGCGTGTGAGCCTGCAATCCCGCAACTCCCAGGGGCTAACGCGCGCGCTGCGCCGCCTGGCGCCAGACATTCCCTTGCTGGCCAATATCGGCGCCGCGCAACTGCGGGAGGCCGACGGCCTGGACCTGGCGCGTCGCGCGGTGGACGCGCTGGAGGCCGATGGGCTCATCGTCCATCTCAATCCGCTGCAGGAAGCGGTACAGCCGGAGGGCGACCGCGAACTGGCGCGGCGTCCTGGCGCTGATCGCTGGCGCCGCGCGCATCGTGGGCGTGCCGATGGTGGCCAAGGAAGTGGGGGCGGGCCTGTCCGCCTCGGTGCCTGTGCGCTCGTCGAGGCGGGCGTGGCGGTAATCGATGTCGCCGGCGCCGGCGGCACCAGTTGGGCCGCAGTGGAGGGCGAGCGCGCCCGCAATGCCGCCGACCGTGCAGTGGCGATGTCATTCGCCGATTGGGGGATTCCACCCTGACCAGCGTGCAGGCGGTGCGTCGGGCGCTGCCAACGGTGAAGCTGATCGCGTCGGGCGGGATCCGCGATGGCGTCGACGTGGCCAAGGCCATCCGCCTGGGCGCGGACATCGCCGGGCAGGCGGCCAGCGTGCTGGGCGCGGCGACAGTGTCCACCGGGGCCGTTGTCGCGCATTTCGAGATCGTCATCCGCCAGTTGGCCGTCGCCTGCTTCTGCACGGGCTCGGCTGATCTGGCGGCGTTGCGTCAGGCGCGCTTGTTGCCCTCGTCGCATTTGTCCGCCGGTTGATGTCGGCGTCGTCCGCACGCTAACAGCAGGCTGCTGAAATACCTACGCCAAAGACAGACTATTGATCCCCCTGGCGAGACGGCTCGATTGACGGGAGCGATGTGTTCATGGAGCAGCTGTTCACGATGAAGCGGTTGGAAGATTTCGTTCCAGCCGGTCATCCTGGTGCCCGCACCGGCTGATGATCAATGGAGCGCTGGTGCGGCTAGACGGCATCCTTTCCGGCATGTACGCCTGCAGTGCCAAAGGCGGTCGCCCCAGCGTTGCGCCGGAGAAATTGCTGCGGGCCGTGTGTTGCAGGTGTTCTACAGCGTCCGTCGGAATTGATGCAGCAGGTGCTGCTGTGGCAAGGCCAAGACCCGGGAATGCCGTCAGCTTTGATCAGGCGCTTCGGGCCGTCGGAAACGCGCGAAGAGTCCGGCTTTCGAAAAAGGCCGAACGCCTCAGATAAAGCCAGAACTCCTTGGGTCACCATCAAACCAATTTGACGCCCCGGGACAATTTCGTCCGGCATTGTCCGGTGTGCGACGATGTTGGGGATGCGACATAGGCGGATTGCCGTGTATTTAAACCGCTTTTCCTTTGGCACGCATATTGCGCCCTATCGGTAAACCTCGTCATGGGCCGGCGGCAATCGCTCGGAGATTGTCGAAATAGCACAATGATTTCTGCCGGGGTGACATCCGGCCCGACTAGAGCAGGACCTTTCAGATGATGCAGAAAAGCAAGCGGCCATACTCGCGGGGAAATAGTCGCGTCAGGGCTGCATGGACGCTCTTTCCTGGTTGTTTCGGCGGCGGACGCCAACTCTTCAATCGGCACCCGAACCAGTGCCTGGATGTCCAAGGAGCGCCCCTGTTGCGCGTGCCTGGCTGCACCCGCGTGCTGGCTCTCCTCCAAGGCGACGCTTCGGCGCTGCTGCAGACCGGCGACGAGAACCCAACTTCAAAATTAGCATTCCGAAAACCGAAAGAAGTGAACAGGTATGTCCAGGATCGGCGCTTTGACGCGCGCCGCATGGCGATCGGCAACTCAGACGCTGGCCAAGGGTTCGAAAAGTTTACACCCGACGCTAGCGCCGGCCGATTTCAAGCGCGCACTTACGATCAACGATCGATATGGCGGGCTCACTGTCAATGTCCCCAAAATGCCTTTCTGGCTGACCGGGGGTGAAGCCTTCGTCTACCGCCGGACTAGCCACGGCGAGCAGCAGTTCATGCAGGTCGATGCTGCCACGGGTTTCAAGCGGCCCGCTTTCGATCAGGCGCGTCTGGCGGCAGCGCTAAACAAGGTGAGCCATGAGAGCTATCAAGCCGGCAATCTTCCGTTCGACCGTTTCGAACTGAGTGAGGATGGTCGCAGGCTCGACTTCCAGATTGAAGACACCCGGTGGAGCTGCGACCTTGCAAGCTATGACTGTACCAGCACCACATTCGATGCAAGGAAAGGGGACCGTAGGGAGCTCAGCCACCGCTACACGCCGCCAGCGGAGAACAACCCCGACAAGAGCAACGCGTCGCCCGACGGCAAATGGATCGCCTATATCAAGAACTGCAACGTTTTCCTGCGCAGCGAGGACGGATTGCAGGATGTTCCTCTGAGCCGGGACGGAGCCGAAGGCAATTGCTACGTCTTTTCGACGCTGAGCTGGTCGCCGGACTCGCGCCACCTCGCCGCTTACCTTGTTCGCCCCGGCTATAGGCGAGAGGTCCGCTACCTCAATTCTTCGACGGACCAGTTGGAGCGGGAATATTCAACAAAATTCTATCCCAGGCCGGGCGATGTCCTTCCGCTGCCCCAGCCAGTCCTGTTCGACATTGCCGGCCGGCGCCAGATCGTGATTGACGGTGCCCTCTTCTCGAACGTCTTCGAACTTTCCCCTCTCCGGTGGTGGGCGGACAGCCGCGGCTTCACTTTCGAATATAACCAGCGCGGGCATCAGCTTTATCGCCTGGTCGAGGTAGACGCCGCCTCGGGCCGCGGGCGCTCCCTGATCGATGAGACCAGCGAGACATTCGTTGATTATTTGCCGCTGGGGCATGGCCAGGAGGATGCCGGAAAAATCTTCCGTTACGATGTCGATGACGGGAAGGAGATCATCTGGGCATCAGAGCGCGACGGGTATGAGCATTTGTATCTTTTCAACGGCCGGACAGGCGCGCTCGAAAACCAGATCACGCGAGGTGAGTGGGTCGTCCGGAGGGTCAACCATGTCGATCCGGTCAAGCGTCAGATCTGGTTCGAGGCGAGCGGGATGAACTCGCAGGAGGACCCCTATTGGGTCCATGCTTACCGCATCGGCTTTGACGGCAAGGGACTGACTGCACTGACGCCCGAACCGGCCAACCACCATATCGAGTTCTCGCCTGACAGGCGCTATTATGTCGATCTCTGGTCACGCATCGATCTGCCCCCGCGCATGGCACTCTACCGCGCCAGCGACAATGCCAAGCTCCAGCAGATCGAGACGGCCGACATTTCTGAGCTCGTCGCCGCAGGCTGGCAGCCGCCGCTCAGTTTCCATTCCAAGGGGCGCGACGGCAAAACTGACATCTGGGGCGTGCTCCACCTGCCAGCCAACTTCGACCCGACGAAGAAATACCCGGTTGTGGAGAATATCTATGCTGGACCCCACGGCTCCTTCGTCCCAAAATCCTTCTCGCGGTGGACAGAGCCGCTCACGCAGCTGGGCTTCGTCGTTGCTCAGATCGACGGCATGGGCACCAACAACCGCTCCCGCGCCTTCCATGATGTTGCTTGGAAGAATCTGAAGGACGCAGGATTTCCCGATCGCATTCTGTGGCACAAGGCGGCGGCCGCGCAATATCCATGGTACGACATATCCAACGTCGGCATTTTTGGCGCATCCGCCGGCGGCCAGAGTGCAGTCAGCGCGCTGCTCTTTCACCCCGATTTCTACAAGGTCGCCGTCGCCAAAAACGGCTGCTTCGACAACAGGATAGACAAGACCTGGTGGAACGAACTTTGGATGGGGTGGCCGGTCGGCATTGAATATTCGCAATCCTCCGCCGTTGACAATGCTCACAGGCTGCAGGGCAAGCTGATGATCGCGGTCGGCGAAATGGATGATAATGTCGATCCGTTTTGCTCGTTCCAGCTTGCCGATCGACTCATCAAGGCAGGAAAAGATTTTGACATGGTCTACGTTCCTGGTGCCAATCACCATACTCTAGGCACCTACACCGAGCGCAAACTCCTAGACTTCTTCGTTCGCAACATTCTCGGTCAGACCCCGCCCGACTGGAACACCAAACCGATCGAGCTGGAATAGCTTGTGGCTCTTGCAATTGTTAGCTCGCCTTATCAGCTGTAATCAGGGCGAGGCGCGAGCAAATCTGCACCGAAGGACGATCGTGGAGTCTAGGACTTGCGCTGCGTATTGAGGATCGGCTCGCCGCGACGTTGGTCTGAGCAAACTGCTTGATAGGCACGCCTGCAGACCGCGTGTGTGCGATTGCAAGATCCCCTATCAGCCTGGTGTGAAGCGTTCAGGGGAAAAGCCGCACCCAACGCCGCTTCCGCTCGCCGTAACGCTACGGCGGTGCGGCCCACCGATCCGCTCGACGAGCATTGGAACACATAGGTCCCCGAACGGACGATTGCCTTGGCAATAGAAGACCCTCGTCGGTCATCGCCGCTGTGGGTGGCAGCCCGTCGGTCTGGAGCTGCCACGATTCTCATCCTCGCGTCACATATGAGCTGAAGCTTTCCGGATCGGGTATCCAATCGGCATCCAGTTGCTCGGCGATATGGTTGAATTCTGCCCTCAGGACAAGAGTGAGTAGAGCAGCCCCGCTACGAAAATCCCATCCTGGTTCGTTTGACGCATCGACTATTCAGATTGATTGGCGTGATACCCGGCGCGGCCGCAACACGCGAGGCCGTCAACCGCTGAGCAGAAAACCAGCCTTCGCCTTCCGCGGCGGCGGACCTCGTCAGCCTCTCGAAAGCTTGCCTGAGTAGGTTGCTCATGTGATCTGTGGAAGTGAGGATAGCGTGCACCCGTACAAACTAGACATTCATCGTGGCAGCTTGGCTGCAGGTGCAGCACGCCGTACCGCACGAGCAAGCGGACAGGCCGGCCAAGCCGGTTTTGAGCAGCACTTGGGCGAACTGCAGGCGGCGGACGAGTTGATGGGTGCGCTAGGCGAGGAGGTCCTCGTCAATGGCTCGCATGGTAAAGGTGAGTTGAGACCAACGAAGAGGCAGAGGATCCAAAGCAATCTGCAGCATGCTGTCACTGAGCGGCAACCAGGTGAGGTTGGCAACTCAGGCGCTCGCGTGATGATGCAACTCCCCACCGATCAGGTGGGTACATCGGAACGGGAGGCGCAACTTGTGATGCAGGGGGACGAGCACGAATACACCCCAGCACCGCATCTCGACGGGTCGATGCCCTCGACAGTGCAGCCGGATCGTCCAATTGTGGTCCCCGACGGTGCCGACAAGCGTCCTGTTTATTCCAACGATGCCACCGCCATCGAAGGGCTGAAGTCAGCACTCCTTGCGGGTAAAGCCAGGCCGGACACGGTCACTCGCAGCACAAATTCTCTTTTCGGCTTTAGTCGTTGGCTCTTTCAAAACAACAAGCCAGGGCTTGCTGCTCGGCTTTACCATCCGTCGCTGAGCCAGGATCTCGAGGAGTACGAGAGTAGGGGTGGTTCCTCCACCGTGGCTGGCGCACTGCGTCAATTGATGAAGTCGATGGGCGGAGCCGGCCCGATTGTGGGTCGCGCTGTCCTGAACCCCCATCCTGACGACGCCGCGCTCACCAGACATTTCAGATCCGCGAGCGGCTACGCAACTGCTCTTAACCATTTCAGTCATTACCTACGTCAAAATGACAAGCTCGGAATTGCGGGTCGCATTTACGATAAATCGCTGGATAAAGATGTTGAGAGCTACAAGGCCGCCTCCTCTAATGGTGGAGCTCCGATCGAATCTGCGCTGGTTTATCTCCGCAAGAACCCGCCGCGCGTTATACTCGGGAATCATCTGGAAAACGCGGTCAGCATGGAGGCTCGTCCCCGTGGCGACGCTGCTCAGCATACCGCACCACAGCAGGGATTCGATTGGCCAGAGGAGCTCCTGCCGGTAGGTTATAAGGAGGGCACCGATCTACCATTGTCTCTCGCCCCAACCGCGCACCAACACCAAGCGCCCGACTTTGGAGAGGCCGTCCCTCACTTGAACTGGCGCCACGGCGACCAGGGCGCCCCGGAGGAGCTGGTAGCTGCACGGGACAGGAGCAGCCCGCTGCCAAGCGAGGCGGTGCCACATAAATCTGGACGGGGACTCGCTACGCAGCCCAGATTGTGGGCGGAGAAATCCGCCTCGCCAGAGCTCTTTCGACGGCGGGCGGAGCAGGCTCTGCCGGCGTCCGCCAGAGGTGTGGAGACATCCTCCGCGGTTGATGAAGCCGCGCAGGCCGCTCGCCAAGCTTTGGCTTGGTTGCAGCAGGAGATGGAGGGGATCGAACCGATGCAGGATCCTCATGAGGTGGCTACACCGGAATGTGAGGCGCAGCTCGTCAGGCAGAGGGATGAGCACGAATCCACCCCAGCACCGCATCCCGGAGGTGGTGGGTCGATGCCCTCGACAGTGCAGCCGGATCGTCCAATTGTAGTCCCCGACGGTGCCGACAAGCGTCCTGTCTATTCCAACGATGCGACCGCTATCGAAGGGCTGAGGGCAGCATTCCACGCGGGTAAGGCCAAAGCGAACACGGTCACTTACAATGTAAATTCTCTTTTCGGCTTTAGTCGGTGGCTCCTTCAAAACAACAAGCCAGGGTTTGCTGCTCGGCTTTACCATTCGTCGCTGGATCAGGATCTCAAGGAGTACGAGAGTACGGGTGGTTCCTCCACCGTGGCTGGCGCACTGCGTTACCTCAAGAAGTCGACAGGCGGAGCCCCGATTATGGCTCGCCCTGTCGTGATCCCCTATCCTGACGATGCCGAGCTCATTAGAAATTACAGAGCCGCTTCGACCAAGGAGTACCTGGCAGCGCCTGCGACCGGACGGAATCCAGATACCGTGGGCGGCTATACAAATTTTCTTAGACATTTTAGTCAGTACCTGCGTCAAAATAACAAGCTTGGGATTGCGGCTCGGATTCACGACAAATCGCTGGATAAAGATGTTGAGAGCTTCAAGGCTGTCTCCTATGGTAATAGGCTAAGTATCAGTTCTGCATTGGCTCACCTCCGGGATATCCTGCCGCGCATTGTGCTCGGGCGCGAAACTGTCCTTTCTGCTCATCCGGCAGACGCAGTCACCAGGCGCGTTGGGGCCGCTGCTGAAGCTGGGCCAGCGGCACCGGCAAGAGCTCCCCAACCCGCCTCGCCAGCAACCGCTAGGCTGCCAGGCACCTACCGCGGCCTTCCACTGGTTGATGTGACCACACTGACTACCAGTTCCTCTGGGGCTCAGATCGGGGCGCTCGATCCGACAGCCCCGTCCAACGTTGCAACGGGGCGGGTGCTCGGCGCCGCCGAATGGCTGAGCGACGCCCATATCCAGAGAGATTACAATTTGCTGGAGGGGCAACTGCAGGGGATCAATCCGGCGCTCGCTGCCCGGACTCGGCTGGTGGATCCTTCCGTATCCCATCTACTGCGACACACGTCGCCGCAAGACGCTCGAGGCATATTGCAGTCCATCTATAATCAAAACAACGCCACAGCCGACTTCCTGTTCTTGCCAGTGAATAATGGCACGGCTACTAGCCCCGGCACCCATTGGTCGCTGCTGCTCGTTGATCGCCGCGACCCGGAAAGGCGGTTCGCCTATCACTACGACTCCCTCCAGCGAGAGGGATATAACGACGTGCCTGCAAAACAGCTCGCAGGACTGCTGAATGCCACCTTGGCGCCAGCCCCCATGGCCAGACAGACGAACCATTATGATTGCGGCGTATTTGTCCTGGAGGGCACGTGGGCGCTGGTTGAACGATTGGTGAAAGGGCAGCGGCCAGACCACGAGCCGCTGCCCCTCGACAACCTCGTTGCCGATCGGCAGGCGCTGCAAGACCGGCTAAGGAGGCGCTTGCCGCACGAGGAAGAGCCGCGGCAGCTGCTGGAGGATGAACCCGCCTCCCCACCGATGATGGCATTCGAGCCAGGGGAACTGCGGCAACTGTTGGAAGACGAGCCTGCCTCCCCACCAATGATGGCGTTCGAGCCAGGGGAACTGCGGCAACTGTTGGAGGACGAACCTGCCTCCCCACCAATGATGGCGTTCGAGCCAGGGGAACTGCGGCAACTGTTGGAGGACGAGCCTGCCTCCCCACCAATGATGGCGTTCGAGCCAGGGGAACTGCGGCAGCTGTTGGAGGATGAACCCGCTTCCCCACCGATGATGGCGTTCGAGCCAGGGGAACTGCGGCAACTGTTGGAGGATGAACCCGCTTCCCCACCGATGATGGCGTTCGAGCCAGGGGAACTGCGGCAACTGTTGGAAGACGAGCCTGCCTCCACTTGGGCACAAATCAATTCGACCCCACATGCGCGAGCGGACGGTGTTCATCAGCCAGCCCAGGCGCCGTGGCTCCCTGAACGCAGAAGATAACTTTGCGGAGGAGCGGTCACGCAACTGTCGGCGGCGCCGGGCCTCAGGGTGAATGGAAAGGATGGAGTGGCGGATGGTGTCGCGTGAAGGCGCAACACGCGTGCTGACCGACCTGCATACGTAGGAAGTCGTTCATTGCTCCCAAATCGTATGTGAGGAACATTCCTGTCCCGGCTGCGCCGCGCGATGCTAGGTCGCGTTGTTCAGCGGGCCAAGCCGATGACACCTACGAAGCTACTGATCGGGCAGATCGCCGTTGTGTGCGCAATTGTCATTATCGGCGTATGGACGGCAACCCAATGGTGCGCTCAAATGCTGACCTACCAGACGCCTCTCGGCGCACCATGGTTTCTCTTCGCCGGCTGGCCAATCTACAAGCCGTGGAAGCTGTTTGAATGGTGGTTCCACTTCGATGCTTATGCGCCGGAGGTCTTCGACAAAGCCGGTACGCTTGCAGGCGCCAGCGGATTCCTGGGTTGTGCCGCCGCAATCGCTGGCTCGCTTTTGCGCGCGCGACAGCGCGGGTCGGTTACGACCTATGGGTCTTCACGGTGGGCCACGACTCATGAGGTCGAGACGGCAGGGTTGTTACGGCCGGCGGGCGTTTTCCTCGGTAGGCTGAACGATCGCTATCTGCGCCATGACGGCCCGGAGCACGTCATGGCATTTGCGCCGACGCGTTCGGGCAAGGGCGTGGGGCTGGTTGTTCCAACGCTACTTTCCTGGACCGGGTCTGCCATCATTCATGATATAAAAGGCGAAAATTGGCAGTTGACCTCCGGCTGGCGGTCGAAATTCTCGTACTGCCTTCTGTTCAATCCGACCGACCCGAGATCGGCACGCTACAACCCGCTGCTGGAGGTGCGCAAAGGCCCAGATGAGATCCGGGACGTTCAAAACATCGCCGACATCCTCGTCGATCCCGAGGGCGCGCTGGAGCGACGGAACCACTGGGAGAAGACCAGCCATTCACTCCTAGTTGGCGCCATTTTGCACGTGCTCTACGCTGAAGAGGACAAGACGCTGGCCCGCGTCGCCACCTTCCTGTCGGACCCGCAACGCTCGTTTGCCGCAACGCTACGGCGGATGATGACGACAAACCATCTCGGGACGGGGCATAACCCTCAGGTCCATCCCGTAGTGGCCTCGGCGGCTCGCGAACTCCTGAACAAGTCGGAAAACGAGCGCTCAGGCGTCCTCTCGACCGCCATGTCCTTTCTCGGGCTTTATCGTGATCCAACGGTCGCGGCGGCCACTTCGTCCTGCGACTGGCGCATCGCTGACCTAGTGGATGGAGAGCGACCGCTGTCGCTCTATCTGGTCGTGCCGCCTTCGGATATCTCGCGCACCAAGCCTTTTGTGCGACTGATCTTGAACCAGATCGGCAGGCGGTTGACGGAGCGTCTGGAGGGGGACCCGAAGAAGAGCCGTAAGCATCAGCTGCTCATGATGCTGGACGAGTTTCCGGCGCTCGGTCGCCTCGACTTCTTCGAAACGGCGCTCGCCTTCATGGCAGGTTATGGCATTCGCTCCTATCTGATCGCACAATCTTTGAACCAGGTTTCAAAGGCCTATGGCGAGAACAATGCTATTCTCGACAATTGCCACGTGCGAATTGCCTTTTCCTCCAATGACGAACGCACGGCCAAGCGCATCTCGGATGCCCTCGGCACCGCAACCGAACTTAGGTCGATGCGCAACTATGCGGGCCATCGGCTTGCGCCCTGGCTTTCACATGTCATGGTGAGCCGCCAGGAAACCGCGCGCCCGCTCCTGACGCCAGGCGAGGTGATGCAATTGCCGCCGTCAGACGAATTGGTCCTGGTTTCTGGGTTGCCGCCGATCCGCGCCAAGAAGCTGCGCTATTATCAGGATCAGAATTTCACAGATCGGGTGCTGCCTGCGCCGGTGCTGCACGACGGACCCTATGCGGACTGCCCTGCATCACGCCCGGACGGCTGGACTGGACAAGTGTGCAGCGTCGATAGCCGACTTGCTGCGGACGAGGAAAGCGCCGACGCGCCAGTTGAAGACGAGGGAGGCGTTCAGCAGCAACGCCATCCAAGCCTGCCCGAAGAAGACGTTGTTGTCTCTCAAGAGCCCGATCAGGCCGATCTGTACAAGCCCGCAGACGATGACAGCGAAGCGCTCGCGGACAAGCGTGTCATGGATCGGATTTCCACTGCGGCCCGCGTCTACGGTATCAACGAGGGCAGGGGCGACGATGTCATTCCCGGCTTCTGAAGTCCGCTGAGTTGCAGAGCGCACCTCAGCGTAGATAACGGCCATAAGCAATTTTGAGCGTCTGGCCGATGCTTCTCCCGTCGCCGGCGCAACGCCGGGCCGTCGGAACGATCCGCATGAAGCCGCACCGCATTCGCCATCAGTTTCTGCTTGAGCCGGAGCTCAGCGAGAAACTGGACAACCTCAGTCGCGATCCGTCAACGACCAAATCAGCGATCGTGGGGAAGGCGATCGAGGCGTTCATCGAGCGGCGTGGCGAGAGCGAGTTCGATCGGCGCTACGGCGTAAGGCTTGACCGGCTCTCCCGCGATCTTGCCCACGTCAGGCGCGATTCCGAGGTGATCCTGGAGAGCCTGGCGCTCTTCATCCGCTTTTCGATCACCCTTCACGCCCACACGCCGGTCCCGGATCGGGCAACGCAGGCTATTGCCCAAGAGCGTTTCGAGAAATTCGTTGAGAAGGTCGGCCGCCAGATCGCTTCCGGCAAAAAGTCGCTTAGCAAAGACAATGGTGGGGGAGGGGAAGGATGAGCTCTCATCCCGAGGCCGACCACCGGCGGCGTGTCATGCTGCGCACCGCCATGGGTCCGGCAATCACCGAAGCCCTGGCCGATCCGTCCGTCATCGAGGTGATGGTCAATCCCGACGGCGCGCTGCGACTCGACCGGTTAGGCGAAGGTCGGGTCGATACCGACGTTCACATGCACCCGTCCGAGGCAGAACGTATCATCCGCCTGGTTGCTTCGCACGTGCGCGCCGAGGCGCACGCCGACAACCCGATCGTCAGTGCCGAATTGCCGTCTGGCGAACGCTTCGAAGGCCTGCTGCCACCTGTGGTGTTGGCGCCATGTTTTGCCATCCGCAAGCCCGCCGCGAAAGTCTACACCCTGGCCGACTATGTTGCCGAACGCATCATGCTGCCGCTGCAGGCCGATGCGCTGAAAAAGGCCGTCCGCGAGCGGCGCAACATGCTGATCGCCGGCGGCACTTCCTCGGGGAAGACAACACTCGCCAACGCTCTGCTGGCTGAAGTCGCCGAATGCGACGATCGGGTGATCCTGATCGAGGACACACGCGAACTGCAGTGCGCGGCCAGGGACTGCGTTGCCCTGAGAACAAGGCGGGGCTCGGTCACCCTTGCCGATCTCGTGCGCTCGACGCTGAGGCTCAGGCCGGACCGCATCATCGTGGGCGAGGTGAGGGGCGCGGAAGCGCTCGACATGCTGAAGGCATGGAACACCGGGCACCCAGGCGGCATCGCTACCGTACACGCCAATTCCGCGCGCTCGGCTCTCTATCGCATTGAGCAACTCGCCCAGGAAGCGGTGGTCACCGTTCCCCGCCGGCTCATCGCTGAGGCGATAGATCTGATCGTCTTCATAGCGGGACGCGGCTCGTCGCGCCACATCGACGCAATCGCCGAGGTCACCGGTCTCGACGGCAGCGGCGATTACGCCGTTGCCCCGCTCACGCTTTCGCAACTCCAGCAGCTTTGAAAGGCCTTCCTCATGCGCAAGAAGCTTCGCTTTCTTTCGTCCACAGCGCTCGCGTTTCTTATCACGGCCCCGGTTTATGCCGCCGGCTCCGGCATGCCGTGGGAGCAGCCGCTGCAGCAGATCCTGGAGTCCGTGCAGGGACCGGTCGCCAAGATCGTTGCGGTGATCATCATTATCACCACCGGCCTGACGCTTGCCTTCGGCGACACCGCCGGTGGTTTTCGGCGCCTGATTCAGATCGTCTTCGGTCTGTCGATCGCCTTCGCGGCATCGAGCTTCTTCCTCTCCTTCTTCTCCTTCGGTGGTGGGGCGCTCGTCTGATGGCCGCCGGGGAGCAGCATATCGAGGGCTTCGCAGTACCGGTCCACCGGGCGCTGACCGAGCCGATCCTGCTCGGCGGGGCTCCGCGCGCGGTGGCGATCCTCAACGGTACAGTGGCCGCGGCCATTGGCTTCGGCTTGCAGCAATGGATTGCTGGTCTGGTGCTTTGGATCGCAGGCCACTCGTTAGCGGTGTTTGCCGCAAGACGCGATCCGGACTTCGCCAGCGTGCTTGTGCGCCACCTACGTCTGAAGGGGTGGCTTGCATGCTGAACCTTTCGGAATATCGAAGCAAAGCCGACCGGCTTGCCGACCATCTACCCTGGGCTGCCTTGGTGGCGCCCGGCATCGTGCTCAACAAGGACGGCAGCTTTCAGCGGACGTTGCGGTTCCGCGGCCCGGATCTCGAAAGTGCGACGGAGGCTGAACTCGTCGGCATTTGCGCCCGGGCGAACAATGCTCTCAGACGCCTTGGCTCTGGCTGGGCATTGTTCTTTGAGGCCGAGCGCACAGAAGCGCTGGGCTATCCGAACTCGCATTTTCCTGACGCCGCGTCGTGGCTGGTCGACGAAGAACGCCGCGCTGCTTTCGAGGGGAAGGTAGCGCACTACGAGAGCCGCTATCATCTGACCTTGGTGTTTATGCCACCGCCGGACGCCCAGGCGCGCGCAGAAAGCACGCTCGTCGACTCTCATTATTCCCGAGGAGAAAGAGACTGGCGCCAGGATCTGGCGAGGTTCCGTGACGAGACCAACCGCGTGCTCGATCTCTTCTCGGGTTTCATGTCCGAAGTACGCGTCCTCGATGATGCTCAGACGTTGACCTACCTCCACGGCACGATTTCGCCTCGTCGCCATCCTATCATGGCCCCGGAAACGCCGATATATCTGGATGCAATCCTGGTCGATGCGCCGCTTACCGGTGGCCTGGAGCCGATGCTGGGTGAGCAGCATCTTCGCACACTGACCATCCTCGGCTTTCCGAACCTCACCCGGCCCGGAATCCTCGATACCCTCAATCATCAGGATTTCGCCTATCGCTGGATGACGCGCTTCATTCCGCTCGAGAAAACGGAAGCCACGAAGACGCTGACGCGATTGCGCCGGCAGTGGTTTGCCAAGCGCAAATCGATCGTGGCAATCCTACGCGAGGTCATTACCAACGAGCCGGTCCCGCTTGTCGATAGCGATGCCGACAACAAGGCGCTCGATGCCGACGAAGCCCTTCAGGCATTGGGCGGTGATCATGTGAGTTTCGGCTATCTCACCACCACCGTGACGGTGTGGGGCGAGGATCGCCAAGCCGCTGCAGAGAAGCTTCGCGCGGTCGAGCGCATCATCAATGGGCTCGGCTTCACCACGATCCGAGAAGGCGTCAATGCGGTCGAGGCTTGGCTCGGCTCATTGCCTGGCCATGTCTACGCTAACGTTCGCCAACCGCTCGTTCATACATTGAACCTTGCCCATCTCATGCCGCTGTCGTCGGTTTGGGCCGGTCCTGCGACAAACGAGCATCTCGCGAAAGTCACCCAAACCGAAGCGCCACCGCTTTTCGTTGCCGAGACCAGTGGGTCGACACCGTTTCGGCTTTCCACCCACGTCGAAGATGTCGGCCACATGCTGGTTGTTGGTCCGACCGGCGCCGGCAAGTCGGTTCTGCTTGCTCTGATTGCTCTGCAGTTCAGGCGCTACGCCGGCGCCCAGGTTTATGTCTTCGACAAAGGCAATTCGGCCCGTGCTGCAACACTTGCCATGGGTGGAGAACACCACGCGCTAGGAGCGGACGGTTCCCTTGCCTTTCAGCCACTGCGCAGCATCAACGACCAGGCTAGCCGAAGCTGGGCGGCCGAATGGATCGCCAGCCTTGTTGCCCACGAGAACGTCACCGTCACGCCGGAGGTGAAGGAGGCTATTTGGTCAGCGCTGGCCAGCCTTGCCACCGCGCCGGCGCAGGAACGCACACTGACCGGTCTTTCGGTCCTGCTTCAATCCAATGCGCTGAAGACCGCATTGATGCCCTACACGCTCGACGGTCCCTTCGGCCGCCTGCTCGATGCCGATCATGATGGGCTGGCCTTGTCGGATGTGCAGTGTTTCGAGACCGAGGAGTTAATGCACAGCCAAAGCGCTTTGCTGCCGGTGCTTACCTATCTGTTCCAGCGACTTGAGGAACGGTTCGACGGACGGCCCACGCTGATCATGCTCGACGAGGCGTGGGTCTATCTCGACAATCCGCTGTTCGCCGCCCGCATCCGCGAATGGCTGAAGGTGCTGCGAAAGAAGAACGTGTCGGTTGTCTTCGCTACGCAGTCGCTGGCTGATATCGCGGGCTCTGGCATAGCGCCGGCAATCATCGAAAGCTGCCCGCAGCGCATTTTCCTTCCCAATGATCGTGCCGTGGAACCCCAGGCGCGCACAGCCTACGAGCGCTTCGGTTTAAGCGAGCGGCAGATCGAATTGATCGCCCGCGCCACGCCGAAGCGTCAGTATTATCTGCAATCGCGCCGCGGCAACCGTCTGTTCGAGCTCGAGCTTGGCCCCATCGCTCTTGCGCTTTGCGGTGCTTCCGATCCGGCCACGCAGACTCTGATCGACAGGATCATGTCCGAAGACGGGCAAGGCAGCTTTGCCTCGCAGTTCCTGATCGCGCGCGGCCTCGATTGGGCCGGCGAACTTCTCAAGCAATTCCCTCAACCAGACAAGGAGCAATTCTCATGATGCGGCGACGCCTTCTCTCCGGCCTGATCACCGTTTCCCTGATCGCCAAGCCTATGGCCGACTATGTGCAGCCCGCCTACGCCCTTATCGTGTTCGATCCGTCCAATTATGCGCAGAACGTGCTGACGGCCGCGCGCGCATTGGAGCAGATCAACAACCAGATCCAGTCGCTGCAGAATCAGGCGACCATGCTGCAGAACATGGCGCGCAATCTTCAGCGTCTGGATTTCTCTTCCGTTGGCCAACTCACCGGTTCGCTCCATCGCATCGACGGCTTGATGGACCAGGCGAGTGGCCTCAGCTTTGATCTGGGCAAGCTTCAAGACCAGTGGCGCAGCCAATATCCGGAAAGCTACGACGCCACGATCAAAGTCAGCGATGTGGCGAGTGCTGCGCGGGAGCGTTGGCAAACCGCCATGCAGGCGTTCCGCCAGACCATGGGTGTCCAGTCGCAAATCGTCGAGAACGTCCGCGCCGACGGCGATCTGCTCGCCGATCTCGTCAACCGCAGCCAAGGGGCGGCCGGTGCGCTTCAGGCAAGCCAGGCCACCAACCAGCTGATGGCGCTTTCGACAAAACAGCAGATGCAGATCCAGACGCTGCTCGCAACGCAGTTTCGAGCTGAGGCCGAGGATGCCGCCCGCAAGGCCCAGTCAGACGAAGCCGCCCGCGAGATGACGAAGCGATTCTTGGGTACCGGCTCGGCTTATCCCGGCAATTAATCACGAGTTCATCACGACGAGAAAGGCAGCGGCATGAACGACCTTGGCGTCATCGATCGCTTCATGGAGACCTTCATCCGCTACATCGACAGCGGGTTCGGTCTGCTATCGGGCGACCTCGCCTTCCTCACTACCATTCTGATCGGCATTGACATCACACTTGCCGGCCTGGCGTGGGCGCTCGGCGACGAAACCAGCGTTCTCGGCCGGCTTGTCCGCAAGGTGCTCTATGTTGGCGTCTTCGCCTTCATTCTGAACAATTTCAAGAACCTCGCCGATATCGTTTATCGTTCTTTTGCCGGTCTCGGGATTAAGGCGTCGGCCGGCAATCTGTCGGCAGACAATCTCTTGCGCCCGGGCCGCATTGCCGCGACCGGTTTCGAAGGTGCTTGGCCAATGCTTGACCAAGCCAGTCAGCTCCTGGGCTTCCCGGAAATCTTCGGCAACGCACTGACCATCTTCGTGCTGCTGATGGCCTGGTTCCTGGTCATCATCGCCTTCTTCATCCTTTCCATCCAGCTTTTCATCACCATCCTTGAGTTCAAGCTCACCACGCTGGCAGGTTTTGTTTTGGTTCCATTCGCACTTTGGAACCGTTCAGCGTTCCTGGCCGAACGCGTGCTCGGCCATGTTATCTCGTCAGGCATCAAGGTGATGGTGCTCGCCGTCATTGTCGGTATCGGCTCCACGCTCTTCGGGGAGTTCGCTTCCGCATTGCAAGGCAAGGAGCCGGATCTTGCCGGTGCCATGTCCCAGGTACTGGGCGCACTGGCATTGCTTGGCCTTGGCATTTTTGGGCCGGGGATCGCGTCGGGTCTTGTCTCAGGCGCACCGCAGCTTGGGGCGGGCGCCGCCCTCGGCACGACCGCGGCGGCAGCGGGTGTATCACTCGTTGCTGGAGGCACAGCATTTGCTGGCGCGCGTATGGCAACCAGCGGCGGTGTCGCCGCCATCCGAGCCGGCACAACAATGGGATCGGCTGCTTCCACGTCATGGCAGATCGGGCGCGCAACCTCGCCCGACGCTGGCCTCTCCGGTGTGGCTGCTGGAATGCATGGTGTAACCAGTGCAGCTGGCGGCGCCGCTATACGCATAGCGCGATCCGCCACTGCAAGTGTTGGGCGCAACGCCGATGCCGGGCGCGATGCCGCGTGGACCGCGACCGGCGGCACGCCGACAGCGCCAATGACCGAACGCTCTGCCGGTTCGGCCACTGTTTCGGCGCCGACGTGGGCAAGGCGCCTACGTTCTGAACAGACCGCCCGTGCAAATCGCCACGCTGCCATGCAAGCTGTCCGAGACGGAGACCGGCCGGGAGGCAGCGCCACCCCCTCTCTCAACGACAAGGATGACTAGATGCTCTTCAAGCGACCCGTGCACCGTTACGGCAAAACACCCGAACCGGTCACGCCGTATCAAAAAGCCGCCCAGCTGTGGGACGAGCGCATCGGCTCATCTCGACTGCAGGCCAGGAACTGGCGGATCATGGCCCTTGGCTGCCTGGCCTTGGCGACCGGGCTTTCCGGCGGACTCGTATGGCAGTCGATGCAAAGCCGTGTCGTGCCTTATGTCGTCGAGGTCGATGGCTTCGGCGAGACGCGCGCCGTCGCGCCGGCGATCCGGAATTATGAGCCCTCGGATGCTCAGATCGCCTGGCATCTCGGCCGCTTCATCCAGAATGTCCGTTCCGTTTCCACCGATCCGGTTTTGGTACGGCAGAACTGGTTGGCAGCGTACGACTTTGCTAGCGATCGCGCAGCGCTCTTCCTCAACGAATACGCCAAGGCGAACGACCCCTTCGGTCAGATCGGAACGCGCAGTGTTTCGGTACAGGTCACCAGCGTGGTCAGAGCCTCCGAAAGTTCATTCCAGGTCAAATGGACCGAGCAGGTGTTTGAGCGCGGAAGCCTTGCCAGCACGATGCGCTGGACTGCGATCCTCACGATCGTGATTCGCTCGCCAAGCAATACGGATCAGCTGCGCAAGAATCCGCTCGGCGTCTTCATCAATGCCATTGACTGGTCACGCGAGCTCGACAGCGCCGTCCCAACCCCCCTTTCTCCGACGGAGTCCACCAATGAAAGGTAAAATGTCACCGATTCGTGCCGTGCTGATCCTATCGGTGTCGGCAGCGGTCGTTTCCGCTTGTGCATCGAAGAAGGTGCCGCCGCCTGAGATTTCCTATGACGCTGCCGACTTCAAACCGGCCGCGATCGAAAAGGCGCCGGAGAGGCCGATTAGAATTGTCGAGGTGCCAAAACCACTGCCGCTGCCTGGCCAAATGCAGCCCGAGCCCGGCAAGGCCGAGGACAAGCGCCCCCCTGAAGAACGCGTCGCTGATGCCAACAAAGCCGCGACCCAGCAACCCACCAAGTACGGGTATGTTAATGCCGTGCAAGTCTACCCCTTCACCGATGGCGCGCTTTATCAACTCTATGCCGCGCCGGAGCGCGTGACCGACATCGCTCTGCAGCCGGGCGAGAAACTAACCGCCGTGTCGGCTGGCGACACCGTGCGCTGGGTCATTGGCGATACCGCAAGCGGCACCGGTGACAATCAGCGCACCCATGTTCTGGTAAAACCCTTCGCGCCGGGTCTTGCCACCAATGTCGTCATTACGACGGACCGGCGGACCTATCATTTGCAGCTTCAAAGCACCGAGAAGACCGCAATGGCGGCAATCTCCTGGACCTACAGCCAAGACCAGATCATCGCGCTTCGCCAGCGCAATGCTCAAGCCGAGGCAGTTACACCGGTCGCGTCGAATATCGCGCTCGAAAACCTTCGCTTTCGCTACTCAATCAGTGGCGACACACCGCCCTGGAGACCGACGCGAGCCTTCGACGACGGCAGCAAGGTCTATATTGAGTTCCCTCGTCGCATAGATCAGGGCGAGGCGCCACCACTCTTCATCGTCGGCGCAGATGGGAGCAGCGAGCTCGTCAACTATCGCGTGCGCGGCAACTATTACATCGTCGATCGGCTCTTCGCCGCGGCCGAACTTCGCCTCGGCACCAAGCGGCAGCAGGTGATCCGCATCAGCAGGATTGACGGCAGGCAACCGCAACGGCGGATCTCGCTCTTTCGCGGCAGCCGGCGAGGTGAGGACTCATGATCGAAAATTCCCGCTCTGGCATCCCGCCGAAACTGGATCCCGAGGAACTGCAGCTTCGGGCCTCTCCCCGCCGCGTGGTGCGGTTCAGGCGCGGTGTGATCATCGCGATCGCAGCGCTCGGATCCGGCGCTGTCTTCGGCGTTACCATGATCGCCCTCCAGGGGCCGGCCCTTCGCATCAGGGATCAGGCGGAAGATCTCTACAACACTGAGCGCAAACCAACCGCCGAGGGGCTCGATACGCTTCCCCATGACTATTCCGGCATGAAGCCGAAGCCTCCCGTCCTTGGGCTACCTTTGCCGGGCGACCTCGGCCGCCCCATCCTCGAGCGGCAGCGCCAGCTCGGCATCGTGCCGGGCCAAGACATCTCGGCCGAGGAGCAGCGTCTAGCGCAGCAGGCGATCGAAGCGCGTGAATCGCGGGTGCTTTTCCGCGTCGAAAATCGAGCTCAAAAGACAGATGTCGGAGAGAGCGTGCAAACTGCTCAGCATCCATTTGAGGCGCTTCCCCAATCCGAAGCAGGACGCGCGTCAGCCTCGGTGGCGGCGGCGGAAGGCGACCAGAACAATCAGCAGCGAAAGCTTGATTTTCTCAGCCAGCGGAGCACTGGCGGGATCTACAATCCGCATGCGCTGCAGACGCCGATCTCGCCATATCAACTGATGGCTGGCAGCGTGATTGCCGCCAGCCTGATCACCGGCATCAATTCCGATTTGCCGGGCCTTGTCGTCGCGCAAGTCACCGAAAATGTGCACGACACGGTCACGGGCAACATATTGCTGATTCCGCAGGGCTCACGTCTTATCGGCGTCTACGACAGCGTCGTCGCGTTCGGGCAAAAGCGAGCGCTGCTGGTCTGGCAGCGCATTCTGCTGCCCGACGGCTCGTCGGCCGAAATCGACAATCTGCCCGCGAGCGACACCGCCGGCTACGCAGGGCTGGAAGACGAAGTCGATTTCCACACTTGGCAGATGATCAAGGGAGTGGCGCTTGCCACATTGCTCGGTGTCGGCACAGAATTCAGCCTCGGCGAAAACGAGAGCGATCTGGTCAAGGCGATCCGGGAATCAGCCCAGCAGAACGCCAGTCGAGCCGGCCAGCGCATCACCGAAAAAAACCTCAATATCCAGCCCACCATCGTCGTCCGCCCAGGTTGGCCACTGCGCGTCATCGTGCACAAGGACATCGTGCTGCGGCCATACGCCAGTTGAGCAGGAGTTATCATGGCTGACCTGAAACTTGGAAAACTTCCGGACCGAACAGCTTCGAAGATCACCATTACCGTCAGCGCGGAGCTGAGCCAAACACTCAAGGAGTATGCTGCACTTTACCGTCAGACCTATGGTCAGTCTGAAACCGTGGCAGAACTCATCCCTTTCATGCTGGCGGCGTTTCTGGAAGGCGACCGAGCCTTTGCCAAGGCCAGAAAGGAACGTCTGCCGACGGAGCTTGCCGGAAAATCGTGACTCCTCCGCTAGGGCAGCTGGAACATTGCCTAGCTGTCGCGACCTACCTGCTCCTCGCGAAGCATAGGATCAAACACCTTGGAATGCAGGTATGCGCAAGAGATGATGTGGAAGGAGATACCGCGCAACAGCCTAAGTTTGCATTTTCGATTTGGTCGGCCGTGAACTATCCGCAAGCCATTGATCTGGCCTGTTGATTGAGGCGGATAGCGGCTTTGGAATTGCAGGATT
>NZ_JARTVQ010000015.1:0-55818 GCF_029625845.1 Mesorhizobium sp. WSM4898
GCGCTTTGAGGTGCGGCGTGACTTCCTGGAGCAATACGACGTGCAGGAGGCAGGTGGGCGGGCGCTACGAGAATACTGGATACCTGCGGGAGAGCTTGATGCGTTCAACGCCGCTATCGTCGGGCCTATCGAGGTGGTGAGAGAGTTCCGCTGAGGCTTTCATATTGCGGCGGAGTCTGATGTCCCATGGCTCCGAAAATTCAAACTGAGACACTACCCAAATTAGCGATCTCTTGTATTTCTTGAAAATGAGGATCATGCTTGGCCCAATGCGTGGCAACCTGATGCGCAGCCGGGTGGATAAAAGGGTAAGGCGCCATGGAATTCGCAGTCTGCTATGACCACAGCGTGATCGATCTGGCTTGGTCGATCTTCCTCGGCATCACGACGGTTTTCATGTTCCTGGCGCCATTGGCCGTTGCGCGGCTGATAGCGATCTCGCGCGGGGCACCTGTCGCACGGCTTCAGACGGCCTGACAGCCGAGGCCTTTCCTAGCCGACGATTTTTAGCCCAGGCACTTCACCGAACAGCGCCGAGCAGTCGATCTCGTCCAGGAAAAGCGCGTTGGGATCGAGCACCAGCCACGATGTATGCATACGAAGATCCCTCAGCCTTGCGTTCTTTTCGGCGCGCGCCTGGCGCTCCGCCTCGGCAATCGAGGCCAAGCCTGGCATCTCGGCCTTGTGAAGGTGAGAACTCCTCGACATAGCGAGACAAAACGCGGTCGCCCTATTTTGCGTTCCAGCCCATCCGCCTGAAAACAAGTGCGGTGATCATACCCGCGAGCACGACCGAAAAGCCGGATGGCCAAGGCCACCCCAAGCCGCCGCACGTTTCATTCGCGCCGCCATCGCTACGAGCGGCCCGGCTCGAATCAGCGCAGACCCAGAAAACTCAAAATGGCGATCACGATGACGATAGCACCTACGATCCAGATGATGTTGTTCATGGTCCTCTCCACATGTCAGCGGTCAGGAAACGCGCCTGCCAAGGGGGCATAGGCCGAAGTTTCTTTCGGGAGCCCTCGCAAAGACCTCAACACTTAGAAACTGCTAATGTTCCGCCCGCATCTGTGCCGGGGGCCGGACTAGGCGTTCTTGGCACCTGGAAGCGGTTTCTGCAGCCTCGACGGCCGCGCTGTTAACCGCTCGCCTGAAGGCCGGACCAAGGTCGGTGTCGCAATTGCCGCGGCTGGCCTATACTCTTTGTCCGTGGTGGGGTGAATCGCGCGAATGCTCAGGGAGACCTTGAAGCGACTTGTGCAAATCTGGAGCGGGCTGTCGCTGGCCTGGCAGTTTGTGATTGCCGGCGGCATCGGGCTTTTGGCGGTGATGCTCGTGGTTGGCCTTTGGGTGACGTCGCAAATCCGCGAAGGCGTGATGCACAACTCCGCCACCACGACGGCGCTCTATGTCGACAGCGTGATCGCGCCGCTGCTGCCGGACCTGCGCAAGAGCCGCGAGCTCGACGACACGGTCAAACGGGCGCTGGACGAGACGCTCGGCCAAGGCGCGCTCGGCAAGAGGCTAGTGTCATTCAAGCTGTGGCGGCGCGACGGCACGGTGCTTTACGCCGATAACTCGAAGCTGATCGGCAAGACGTTTCCGCCCAACCCCAATCTGATCTCGGCCTTTGCCGGCAATGTCGTGGCGGAATTCAACAACCTCGCCGACGATCCTGAGACCAGCGAAGAGAAAGCGGTGACCGCGCCGTTGTTCGAGATCTACAACCCCGTGCGCGAACCCTGGTCGGGCGAAGTGGTGGCGGTGTCGGAATTCTACGAAGTCGCCGACGATTTCCAGGAGACGCTGAATTCAGCACTCAGATGGACCTGGCTGGTGGTGGCCGGCGCCACCGCCGCCTCGCTGGCGCTGCTGTCGGGCATCGTGTTTCGCGGCAGCCGCACCATCCAGACGCAGCGTGCCGCGCTGGAAGCCAAGGTCAGCGAGTTGCAGGAGGCGCTGGCGCAGAACTCGTCGCTACGCCAACGCGTGCAGCGCGCCTCGCGGCGAGCCACTGCCATCAACGAACGTTACCTGAGGCGCATCGGCGCCGACCTGCATGACGGCCCGGCGCAGCTGGTGGCACTTGCCGCGCTCAGAATGGACAGTCCGGTGCTGGTCGACCCCGCCACGCCCAAACCGCAGCGCGAGGCGGAAATCGCCGGCATCCATAAGACGCTGGGCGAAGCGATGAGCGAGATACGCGGCATCTGCAACGGCCTGGTGCTGCCGCAGATCGAGACGCAGGCGGTGGCCGACATATTGCGGCTGGCGGTCGCCGAGCATGAGCGCCGCACCGACACCAAAGTGCTGCTGACGCTGCCAGAGCGCTTGCCGGAACTCGGCACCTCAGAGAAGATCAGCATCTATCGTTTCGTGCAGGAAGGACTGAACAACGCCTTCCGGCACGGCAAGGGCAAGGGCCAGCAGGTGAGAGCCACGATGAAGGGCGGCAAGCTTTTGGTCGAGGTGCAGGACACCGGCCCGGGCTTCAATCCTGCGCGAAGCGAAGGCCTCGGGCTCGCCGGTCTCAGGGAGCGTATCGAAAGCATTGGCGGGCAATTCGAGACGCTTTCGGGGCCGGGGGGAACGAGACTGGTAATCACATTGTCTGTCGAGGAGCAGCCGTGACCGCACCCATCCGCATCGCTATTGTCGACGACCATCCGCTGTTTCGTGAGGGCGTGGCGCGCAGCCTCGGCGAGATCGGCGGCTTCGAGCTTGTCGGCGAAGGCGCCAGCGCCGAGGACGCCGAAAAGCTGGTCCGCGCCAGCGCGCCCGACGTGCTGCTGCTCGACATCAGCATGCCCGGCGGCGGCCTCAATGCGCTGGCCAGCATCCTTTCGGCGGCGCCTGAGCAAAAGATCGTCATGCTCACCGTGTCCGAGACCAATGCCGATGTCGCCCAGGCGCTGAAGGCGGGCGCGCGGGGCTATGTGCTGAAGGGCGTCGGCTCCAAGTCGCTGGCCGAGATCCTGCGCGACGTCGCCAACGGCCAGAGCTACGTTTCGCCGACGCTTTCGGCCCGGCTGCTGTCGGATCTCTTGCAGCCCACCAGCCGCAAGCCCGACCCGCTCAGCCAGCTCACCGGCCGCGAGGCCGAGATCCTGGGGCTGGTGGCGGAGGGCCTGAGCAACAAGGAGGTCGCGATGCGGCTGTCGCTGCAGGAAAAGACGGTCAAGCACCACATGACCCGAGTGCTCGCCAAGCTCAACGTGCGCAATCGGACGGAGGCGGCGCTGCTGATGCATGAAGCGAGAGAGAGGAATTAGTGAATAGTGGAAAGTACAGTGAATGGTGAAGCGTCGGCGCGTTCCCATTCGGTGAAGTGCGTTTCGTTGATTACTGTTCCCTATTCACCATTCACCGTCATTTCAAAAGCAAATCACCCCCGCCTCTGAAGGCGGGGGTGACATGCGAAGGCGCGGGAAAAGGGGGTAGCTTCTCTCGGCCCTCACAAGCCTAGCAGACGGGCCAGATCCTTCTCGGTCGCCCGGCGCTCGACGATGGTGCGGCCTTGCGCATCGCTCATCTCGAAGCGTCCGTTCTCGATCTCTTCCTTCATGCCGTTGCGGTGGATGATGGTGATCCTGTTGCCGTCGATCTCGACTATGTCGCCCGTCGCCGCATTGACACGGCTGGCGGCCTTGCCGCCGGGGCTGGTGTTGCCTTTGCCGCTGTTGTTGCCAGGACCGGCATTGGCATTGCCGCCACCGGCATTGCTGTTGCCGGAATTGCCGCCAGCGTTTCCGCCGCCGCTGTTGCCCCCGCCGCCATTGCCGTTGCCGCCGCCGTTGTCGGCATAAGCGGTGGCCACCAGGAGCTTGGCGAGGCTATTGGACGTGAAATGACCAGGCGCGGCAAAAAGCGCCAGCGCGGCCGCGGCGCGCAGCGTAAGGCGGACAAACCTTTTTGAGGCGGGTTCGCGCATGCCGTCCTTGGTTCATGCCGGTTCCGCCTCGGGCCTGCCGAAGTTCCGCTCTCAGCCCGCCAAGGCGGAACCGGTGTCTTGACCAGACAAGATTCACGCTTTGGTAAGGTTACGGAAGCGGCCCACGACCCATGCCACCTCCGGTCGGACCTTTTTGCAGTCACTTGGGGACCATTGTCGCACCACCCGGGAACACAACTGGAGGCTGCACTGCCGTCGCGTTAACCAAAATCGCTTGGAAAGCGGTTAGCAATTCATTATGACTGTCGCACGCGAGAACGGCGCGGACACTCAACGAACCGCGGCATGCTACGGCGCATGCGCCCTCCTGGGCGGAAAAGCGCCGTATCCTTTGGTTTGCGCATGAATTGTTTCCCGGACTGCGGGGGCATGCGCCAAGAGCCCGCCTTATCCGGCAGCCGTCTCAAGGGCCCCAAAAAAGTACCCCCGCCAAAAGGCGGGGGCAAGGTGAGCAGCGGGAGTTCTGTCGTAAGACGATCAGGACCGAAGAGACGAAGCAAAAGGTGGCAACCTGATTTTGCAGCGCTGGCTTTTGGCCCCTTAAGATCTAATCCAGATAGAACCTCGCTCTCACAAACTCTTTAGGCGATCGAGATCGGCCACTGTGGCCTTGCGCTCGACGATGGTGCGACCAAACTTGTCCTCCATCCTGAAACGGCCGTTCTCGATGCTCTCCTTCATTCCGTTCCGGTGCGTGACCTGGATGCTATTGGCACTGACCTCGACCTTGTCGCCGGTCGCCGCATTCACATGATCATCGACATCGCCGGTTGCTGCAGTGTTCGTTGCGCCCTTGCTGTTGCCGCTGTTTCCGTTTCCGTTGTTACCGCCCGAGTTGCTGTTTCCGCTGTTGCCGCCCGAGTTGCCGTTCCCGTTCCCGCTGTTGCCGCCGCCGCTGCCGTTACCGTTTCCGCCGCCGCTGTTCCCACCGCCATTGCCGTTTCCATTGCCGCCTTTGCCGGCATAGGCCTTGGCCACGACAGGACCGTCGAAGGAGAGATGAAAAGGCGCGACAACAAGCGCCAGCGCAACGAGCGCCCGCAAGACATGCCTGCAGCCCATGCGCGATACGCGCATCCCAATCTCCCCTTGCCAGCCATCCGACCCTTCGGCCGAACTACCCCACCGGCAATGTCGCAACATCAGCATCCCTAATCAACCCGTCGTGGGGAAGTGGCCCACGACCCTTGTCTCGCTTTTTAAGACCTTTTTCGCAGCGATGTCGGACCTAAGTCCTATCTCAACCACCAGATGTGATTGGGCCCGGCTGCGTGCACGGCTTTTTCTGGCGTGGATACCCGCGTGCACGGCTTCGCGCAACGCGCTACGAGTGGTTGTTCTATGCTCTCCCAAAACCGCCGCGCCCTCAGGCGATATGGCATTGATCCTTAACAGGGTGACGGAACCGGCGCTCTCGCCGTTACGGCCGCGCCGAACGCGGCGGCAATCACGGCGCCAATACCGGCGCATTGCAAAACGCTCAAGCTCTCGTGCAGGAAGAGAAACCCGGTCAGCGCGGCGCCTGCGGGTTCCAGGCAGACGATCATGCCATAGACTTTCGCCGGCATTCTGGCGAGCACCATCATCTCCAGCCAGAAGGGCAGCGCGCTGGAGAACAGCCCGACGACGACCGCGGCCGCCATGACATGCGAGTCGGTGAGATAAGGTTCGGCTGCGATGAAGCCAAAAGGCAGCGCGACGAGCGCGGCGATCGCCATGCCATAGGCCGAGGTGCGGGCGCCAAGCTCGGCGCCGGCCTTCTGCGCACAGATGATATAGAGCCCCCAGCAGGCGCCGGCGGCAAGCGCAAGCAGCACGCCGATCGGATCGAGCCCGCGGCTGATATTGGCGAACGGCGAGAGCAGCACGATGCCGGCGACCGCAAGCACCACCCAGACGAGGTCGAGAAGGCGCCGCGAGCCGAGTGTGGCGACAAAAAGCGGGCCGGTGAATTCGAGCGCCACGCAGATGCCCAGCAGAATGCGCTCGAGCGCGGCATAGAAGAGCAGGTTCATCACCGAAACGGTGACGCCATAGACGGCGAGCCAAGGCAGACCCTTTCGTGTCGGCAGCACTTTCCATGGCCTGAGCACTGCCGCCAGCATCAGCGCGCCGATGAGGAGTCTCAGCATTGTTGTGCCGTCCGGCCCGAGCACCGGAAACAGGCCCTTGGCGAAGGCCGCGCCAACCTGCACCGAAAGGATGGCACCAAGCAGGCCGAGGACGGGCAAGGCTCCCAGCTGCGCCTGCGGTTTTGCACTCGGCGTCGACGTCACTTCTCCTCCACCCCCCGGGCCCCGGTCCGAGGCGGCGATAGAGACTGGCGTTGCCCCTGTCGTGAGGCAACGGGGGACCCGATGCTGGGACAGGCCCTTCAAGTCTCGCAACTGGATTGCTGCGCCGCACAAGACTTTGAAATTCAATATACTTTTCACAACGCGATTTGAATAGTCTTTGGCTAAATGGAGCGTTACTGTCAATATCGCCAAAACACCCGCTACGGTTGTCGCAATGCGTCACAGCATCCGCAGCGATAAATACTTCAAAAATCAGACCAACCGACCATCACCATATAGGACCATAGGCCAAACTTCCCAAGTCAACTGTCGTCTGCAACCCTCCAAATCACAGCTTTATTTCAAACTCGTAAGCATTGTGTGTTGCGCCGCAACATAAGCGGAGACAGATGTTAACCAACATGGGCAGTGGAGGATGCCGCTACGTTGAGCCGAATGGGCATTCCGCTGACAGCCAAGGACGGCACTCTCGCCCCGGACGGAGATTCGTCGACAGGCGGAGTCGGCGTGCTTTGCAGGTCCAGCGCAGGATCTTACGGCGGAACCTGGGGACCCCGCCAATGACAGGTCAGCGCGACATCCAGCTTGACGCAGTGCGAGCTGTAGCCGTCACGCTGGTGCTTTACGCGCATTTCCTTGCGCCGAACGGCACCTCCTTCCTCGGCCATCTCGGCGTGCGGCTGTTCTTCGTGCTCTCCGGCTTCCTGATCACCCGGCTTTTGCTTGACGCGCGTGACAGCAACGCATTCGCTTCCGGGCCGGCCCTGCGCGCCTTCTATGCCAGGCGCGTGATCCGAATTTTTCCGCCTTATTTCGCGGTGCTGGCCCTGGTCTGGCTCACCAATCTGGAACAGTCCAGCTCGTCGCTTGCCTGGCATGCGCTTTATCTCTCGAACTTCTGGTATGCGCTGCGCAACGACTGGAACCCCTGGCTGCTCTGCCATTTCTGGAGTCTCAGCATCGAGGAGCAGTTCTATCTCGCTTGGCCGCTGATCGTGCTTCTGGCGCCGCGCCGGCGTATCGAGGCGATCACGATCGGCGTCATCCTCTTCTCGTTCGCCTACCGCTTCTACTGGCCGCTCACCGCCAACCCGGCGCTCGCCCGGGACCTGTTGCCGCCGGCCTCGATGGACGCGCTTGGCTGCGGCGCCCTGCTTGCCGTGCGCCGCGCCAGGGGCGCCGATGTGCCGCGCTGGATGCGGCTCGGCTGGCCGGCTTTCGCGGCCGTTTTCCTGCTCGTCGTCTGGTCCGATCCGGGACCGGCGAACTCGGGATGGGAGTGGGCGCACTGGGCGCTGGTGCAGGTGCTGCCGCTGGTGCCGCTGGTGGCGATCGTCGCCGCCTGCTCCAACGGCCTCGGCGGCAGGCTCGGCAAGCTGGCCGAACTGCCACCGCTGCTTTTCCTCGGCCGCATCAGCTACGGCGTCTATCTCTACCACCCGATCCTTCTCGCCTACGCCGTCAAGGCGCAGCCCTGGATCCCGCTCAACGTCTCGGAGCAAGGGCCTGGCCGCTTCCTTGTCGCAGGTGCCGCCACGCTGCTTGTCGCCTCGCTCTCCTGGGCGCTGTTCGAAAAGCCGCTCAACAGTCTCAAGCGCTATTTCCCCTATGTCGCGCGGTCGCGCGCGGGCATGGCGGGCGAGACAAGCTGGATAGGCCCGCCGGCCAGCGTGTCCGCGCTCGACCTGCAGCGAACCGAGGCGAGGCGATGATGGCGAGCGCCACTCCTCTCATCTCCGTGCTGCTGCCGGTCTACAATGCCGAGCCCTATGTCGGCGCTGCAATCCAATCGATCCTGCGGCAGGATTACAGCCGGCTCGAGATCATCGCCATCGACGACGGTTCGACCGACCGGTCGCTGGAGATCCTCGACCGCTGCCGCAAGGCGGACAGCCGCGTATCCATTGTTTCGCGCGAGAACCGCGGTCTCGTAGCCACCCTCAATGAGGGGTTGGCGAGCGCGCAAGGCGAGCTCGTCGCGCGCATGGACGCCGACGACTTCGCCTATCCCTGGCGGCTGTCGCGCCAGGCGGCGCTGTTTGCAACGCGTCCCGAGATCGGCTTCAGCGGCTCGATCGTCGACATGTTGGTGCGTGGCCGTATCGCGTCCGGCAGGTTCGACCCGGTGTTCCGCCTCGACCTTGCCGCGCTCGCGAAATTCTTCACGATCTTCATGCACCCGACCGTGGTCTACAACCGCCGGGTGATCGGCGAGGCCGACCTTCGTTACGACGCCGCCTACCGGCATGCCGAGGATTTCGACCTCTTCCGCCGGCTCGCCGACCGTTATCCGGCGGCCCTGATGGAGGAGAGCCTGCTGGTCTACCGCGTGCATTCCGGCAGCGTGACCAGCCGGCATGTGAAGGAGATGCGGCGCACGCATCTCCGGATCGTCGGCGAAAACCTCGAGCGCGAGGGTCTGACAGACGATACCAAGGACCTGCGCGCCATCGGCGATCAAGTTTCCGTCGCGACGGTGGCCGGGGCGGCGGCCTTCATTCGCGCGCTGGAAGAGCGGATTGCCGCGCTGCCCGCGGCGGTGCGCCCAAGCTTCGAGGCCGGTGCGCTCAACCTCTTCTATTTCCTCTACCAGCTCGTCAACGACGAGGAGCAACCCGCGCTCACGCATGAGCTTTTGACGCTTTCCGCGAAATGGAACGCGATCCGCCGCCGCGAGCAATATGCGTTGCGCCCCGGGGCCTGGGCACCGTGGCTCAGCCAGGCTTCGATGTGGGCCGGCAAGCAGGCCGACAGGCTCGCCTACCGCTTCAAATCCACGCCGGCGGCATCGGTGCTGGCGCCTTACAGGATGGAGGCGGCATGAGCAGCTTTGGCCGCGTCCACTCGCCGGCGGTGGAAATCGGCGAAAGCCGCCGCCACAGCCAATCTCCCCTCACAAGCAGGGAGGTCAGCAGCCTCAGCGCTGAGCCCTCTCCATGAACGACGCGCGCCATCCCCTGCCGCGGCACCCGGCCCTGCCCGCGCCTCCCTGGCCCAGGCAGCGGCCGCAGGTCTCCTTCATCGTCTGCACGCGTGACCGCGCGGCGGTGCTTGAAGCCTGCATCGATTCGATCCGTGCCGCCTGTCTTGCGCATCCCGCCTTCGCCGCCGAACTGGTGGTGGTCGACAACGGCTCGCGCGACGGCACGGCGGAATATCTTTCCCGGATCGCCGCGAGCTCCGACATTCCACTTACGGCGATCTCAGAGCCGCGGCCCGGGCTGGCGGCGGCGCGCAATGCGGGGCTGGCGCGGGCGCGCGGGCGCGTGCTGGTCTTCATCGACGACGACTGCAGGCTCGACCGCAACTATCTCGCCGACCTCCAGCGGCATGATGCAAGCGGCGAAAAATGGCTGATCCGCGGCGGCCGCGTCGAACTCGGCGATGCGCGCGACCTGCCCTTCACCATCAAGCGCTGCGACGAGCGCCAGCGGCTGACGCCCGCCGTGCATCCGGGCGGCTTCGTGCTCGGCTGCAACATGACCATGCATCGCGACGTCGCCGCTCGCATCGGCCCCTTCGACGAACGCTTCGGCGCCGGCGGGCCGCTGCGCTCGGCGGAAGACACCGACTACCTGGTGCGCGCCATGCTCGCCGGCATGGCGGTGGAATATGTGCCCGACATGACGATCTTCCATCACCACGGCCGGCGTGGCCGCAAGGCGATCGATCGGCTGCACCGCGACTATCATTTCGGTAATGGCGCGCTGTGTCTCAAGCATTTCCGCCGCGCGCCATGGCTGCTTCGCCATTTCTATTGGGCGGCGCGAGCCGCCACGCGCGAGCTGATCGGCGGCCCGCGCTTCGACCAGGATCTCAGGCTCTCGCACTGGCCGATCGTTTTGATGAACCTCGCGGGCGCGGCGAAATTCATGACGCTCGTGCTGGCGGGGCGGCCCGATCGGCAGCCGAGGCACGCTCAGGAAGCCGCCGAGGCCAGGACGGAGGCCGGCGCGCCATGAGCGGGCACCCGACTCTGGCGATGCTGCGGCGGGCGCTCGGCCGCCGTCAGCTCGGCCTGCTGCCCGCCGTCGTCGCGCTCGGACTTGCGAGTGCTGCGCTCGAAGGCTTCGGCATCGGGCTGATCATCCCGCTGCTCGGCATCATCATGGGACATGGCGAGGCGACCGGCATGGCTGGCCTCTCCGCCCTGCTGCAGAAGGTCGGCGCCGGGCTGGGCGAGCGCGAGCGGCTGATCGCGATTTCGGCCGCGATCCTCGGCTCGATCCTGGTCAAGAACCTGCTTGCCTTCGCCAATGCGGTGCTGACCGCGCATATCTACGGCAGGGCCGGCCAGTCGATCCGCGGCGCGCTCGCCGAACGCCTGCTCAGCGTCGGCTATCCGTTCTTCCTGAAGGAGAGCCCAGGGCGGCTGCTCAACATCATCTCCAACGAATCCTGGCGGGCGTCGGACGCCATGCAGGGGATGCTGGGCGCGATCGTCAGCGCCTCGGCGGCGGTTATCCTGCTTGCCTTCCTGCTGCTCTTATCCTGGCAGATGACGCTGCTGGTGATGCTGGGGCTGGCGCTGGTGCAAGCGGCACATATGGCGCTGTCGGCGCATCTCAGGGCGCCGAGCCGCAGCGTCGCGGCCCGCAACAGCGCTTTAGCCTCGCAGATGCTGCACCTGGTGCATGCCGGCCGTCTCATCCGGATCTTCGGCCAGGAGGCGCGCGAGAAGGCCGCCTTCGAGAAGGCATCGGACAGCGTGCGGCGGGCGGCCTTCACGCTTTCCAGCCGCCAGGGCGCGCTGGCGCCGCTCACCGAAGTGCTGCACGCCGTGCTGTTCCTGGCGGTGGTGATCGGCGCCTGGCTTGCCGGCTTGAGCTTCCCGTTGGTCGCCGCCTTCCTCATCCTGCTTTACCGCCTGCAGCCGCATGTGCGCGCGCTGCAGATGACCTGGAGCCAGCTGCAGGGGCTTTCCGGCTCGCTGGAGGAGGTGAGCTGGCTGCTCGACCCCGAGGGCAAGCCCGTGCCGCCCACGGGCAGCCGCCCGTTCGCGGGACTCGGCGAGAAGATCGCCTTCGAGGGCGTCAGCTTCAGCTATGCCAATGAGGAGCAGCGCGCGGCGGTGCTGCATGCGGCGAGCTTCGACATCGTGAGCGGCCGCTCGACGGCGCTGATCGGCCGCTCCGGCGCCGGCAAGACGACCATCGTCAACCTGCTCTGCCGCTTCGTCGAGCCCGATGGCGGCCGCATCCTCGTCGACGGCGCGCCGCTCGGCGAGATCGACCCGGCCCAATGGCGGGCGCATATCGCTCTGGCCAGCCAGGAGCTGGAGCTGGTCGACGGCACCATCCTCGACAACATCACCTACGGCAAGGACACGGCCAGCGCGGAAGAGGCGCGCCGCGCGGCCAAGCTCGCCGAGGCGCATGGCTTCATCGAGACGCTGCCGCAGGCCTACCAGACGGTGGTCGGCTATCGCGGCGTCAACTTGTCGGCCGGGCAAAGGCAGCGCATCGCGCTGGCGCGAGCGCTGCTGCGCGACCCCGACATTTTGATCCTCGACGAAGCCACAAATGCGGTGGACGGGCTCTCGGAAGCGGCAATCGTGGAAACGCTGAAATCGCGCGCCGGCCGCCGCACCACGATCGTCATCAGCCATCACCACTCGACCATCGCGTTCTGCGACGACCTGGTGATCCTGGAGCATGGGCGGGTGAAGAAGCAGGCGCCGTTCGCGGAACTGGCGGCGCGCAGCATGGATGAGCTGTACCAGCCGGAGTGAGGGCTTTCTTTGCGAGGGAAGTGGCGAAGGTTGGCGCGAGACACCCCCTCTGCCCTGCCGGGCATCTCCCCCGCAAGGGGGGAGATTGGCAGCTCCGGCTGCCGCGCTCTTCCTGCTCCGTCGGAAGTTGGCGAAAGCGGCGACGACATCTGATCTCCCCCTTGCGGGCCCTTGCGGGGGAGATGTCCGGCAGGACAGAGGGGGTGCTGTCTCGCCGGCGCTAAACCAGCTTCACCCGGCCATCGCGAGCGGCGCGGCGCTCTTGTTGGGGATCTGGATGTCGATCTCCAGCGTCGACATGGTGGCGCCGCGATCCATCGAGACCTGGAGATAGTCCTGGTCGATCTGCACATGCTTGGCAATGACGGCCATGATCTCCTCGCGCAGGATGGAGACGAGGTCTGGCTGGCCACGGCTCTGGCGTTCATAGGCGAGCAGCAACTGCAGCCGCTCGCGCGCCACAGGCGCACTGGTGCGCCGCTTGAAGAGGTCGAGAATGCTCATGCCGCCCTCCTTCCGAGAAGCCGTTCGAGGAAACCCTTGCGCTCGAAGGGGACGACCACCGGCAGGTCCTCGCCCTCCAGGCGCCGTGCCGCTTCGAGGTAGGCCTTGGCGGCGGTGTTGATCGGCTCGCTGAGCGTCACCGGCGCGCCGAGGTTGGAGGCCCTGAGCACATCCTGGCTTTCCGGGATGATGCCGAGCAGCGGCGTCGAAAGGATCTCCAGCACGTCGTCGATCGACAGCATCTCGCCGCGCGAGGCGCGCGTCGCGTCATAGCGCGTGACCAGCACGTGCTTCTGGATCAGCTCACCCTGCTCGGCCTTCATGGTGCGGGCGTCGAGCAGGCCGATGATCCGGTCGGAGTCGCGCACCGAGCTCACTTCCGGGTTGGTGACGATGACCGCCTCGTCGGCGAAGCGCATGGCAAGCTGGGCGCCGCGCTCGATGCCGGCCGGGCTGTCGCAGAAGACATAGTCGAACACCGAGCGCAGCCGGGCGATGACTTCGGCAACGCCCTCCTCGGTCAGCGCGTCCTTGTCGCGCGTCTGCGAGGCCGGCAGCAGATAGAGCGTCTCCAGCCGCTTGTCGCGGATCAGCGCCTGCGACAGTTTTGCGGTGCCCTGGATAACGTTGACGAGGTCGAACACCACGCGGCGCTCGGCACCCATGATGAGGTCGAGATTGCGCAGGCCGACGTCGAAATCGACCAGCGCAACCTTCTTGCCGGTCTTGGCCACGGCAGCGCCGAGCGCGGCCGTCGAGGTTGTCTTGCCGACGCCCCCCTTGCCCGAGGTGACCACGACTACCTTGCCCATATATCCAGCCTCCGTTGGCGATTTTTATTCTCTGGCCGTGCCGGGCACGGCGGACTCATGAAGGACAATGGCACGCGAAACCGGTCCGAAGCTTGCGGCCAAAGACTCAGCCGAGCGGCACCACGCACAGCGCATCGTTTTCGAGGAAGGCCTGCACCGCCTTGCCGCGCGAAACACCTTCCATCTCCTCGGCCGTGGTGTACCAGCCGTCGACGGCGAGCAGCTCGGCCTCATTCTTGCGGCAGAAGATGCGCGCCGACGTGTTGCCTTCCGAGCCGGCGATCGCCCGGCCGCGCAGCGTGCCGTAGACATGGATCGAGCCGCCGGCGACGATTTCCGAGCCGGACGCGACCGAGCCCAGCACGATGACGTCGCCATGCGGATGAAAGACCGACTGCCCCGAGCGGATCGGCGCCTTGATCATCAGCGTGCCGGCGGAAGGCTCGTGCCGTGCCGGTACAGCACCCTGCCCCGACCCGGCCGGTTCCGACTTGGCTGCTTCGGCGGCTCGCGCGTTCTGCGCATCGAGCTTCGCCAGTTCATCCTGCGGCGCCCTCATTTGCCCCGGCTGCACGTCCTCGACCGTAGCCGTCTCGACCGTGATCTCTTCCGCCTTCGCCTTGCGCGCGGCCCTGCCCAGCAGGCCCTCGGCGGTCGCCTCCTTGGCGCCGGCGAGCAGCGGCGGCAAATCGGGGCCGAGCTCGGCGCCCTCGAGCTCGATCGCATAGACGCGGATGCCGCGCCGGGCGAGCGTGCCGACAAGTGCTGCGATCTCCTCCGGCCCCGGCTTCAAAGTATTGAGATCCAACACTACCGGGCGGCCGTTGAAATAGCCCGGCGAGTTGCCGATCCAGTGATCGAGCCCCTCCAGCCACTCGTCGATCGGCGCCTCCGGCGTCAGCGTGAAAGCGACGAAGGAGCGGGCGCGGAAGCGGATGGATTTGTTGTGCAAAGGGGCGGCGAAGGTCACGGCCAGACGAATCCTTACTCAATGGTTAAAGGGTGCCGGGCGAATGGTTAACAAAAGGTTAATTTTGCGGATGGCGGCCGCTGAGGAACTGGCGCAGCTAAGTTTTGTGGCGGGGTGGTCACAGTGCCTGCCGCAGCGTCTATCCAGCACACAATTCGACACATGGCGTGAGCCGGCAAGGAACGCTCAGCGGGGCCTAACGGCCAACAATATGCTCGGCATTTCGGTCCTTGTCGGCGGAGGCACCAAGATCTGTATCTCGGCTCTTTCTTCGGCGCCACGCGGAAGCCCTTCATAGGAGTCGGACGGCGTCGCGCGTCAAGCGAAATTTAGTCGCCGGCAAGCTTTTCAGGACAACGGCGCCGACAATATTATTTCGCCTCGCCTTGTCGCCGCTTCGGTTAAGCGCTATGTTTTTCAAATCGAACTTGTTGAACGAATGTTGTTTCTGCGCCTTGGCGCCCTGACGATCTTCCCTCTCAATTTCGAAGACTGCGACGTTTGGCACGCAGCGAGGCGGCGATGATTTGCGTCGATTTGAAAGGAAAATCGTATGACTACTGGAACCGTGAAGTTTTTCAACGCCACGAAAGGCTTCGGCTTCATCGAGCAGGGCAATGGGCAGCCGGACGTGTTCGTCCACATCTCCGCCGTCGAGCGCGCCGGAATGCGCTCGCTAGCGGAGGGCCAGAAGGTGAGCTTCGACATCGTGAAGAACCAGCGGAACGGCAAAAGCTCGGCGGAGAATATCCAGGCGGGCTGATGCCGTGCATCCATGGCCTTTGACCGCGGATGTACCGGCATTGGCCTTGGAGCACTTTGATCTTGCGGATGTCTCCGTCCCGAAACCGGCTCCCGATTTCGGGCAACATGTTTTGGGGTTTTACGCATGTCTTCCCCCTAACCGGTTTCCGATTTCGGGAGATATGCTTTGGAAGGTCGGGCTTGCCCGGCCTCCTTCGTTTCAAATTGCGAGGTAGACCATGGCCGAAACCAGTGTGTTCAAGCCGAAGGGCGACGCCAAGAGCGAAGCCACCACGAAGACGGCGCGCACGATAATCGAGGGCGAAGCGGCAGCGCGGCAGGCAAAGACGGAACGGCTCCGCGCGGCCAGGCTCGCCCGCGGGCCGGTTGAAGCGGAGCCAAAGAAGAAGCCGGCAAGGCGAAAATAGCGACAGAGGTCTCTGGGGAAGTCCCACTTCTCCCGACGCGATTCGACTCGACTTCCCGCGGCTGGGAATCGCCGATCCAATTCCCTTCAGCCGAACTATCCCAAAGGCCGGATGGCCGGGCCGTTGAGAACAGTCCCGTCCGGCGCGAACTGCGAGCCGTGGCAGGGGCAATCCCAGCATTGCTCGGTCGAATTCCAGTGCACGATGCAGCCGAGATGCGTGCAACTGGCCGAATGCCGGTGCAGCTTGCCGTCGCGATCGCGGCACACGGCGAACTTGCTCAAGCCGTCCTGAAGGATGCCGCCTTCGCCGGGCTCGAGGGCGTCGGCCGACTTGACCTCACCGGGCAGCAAATAGCCGGCAAGGTTCTTCACCGTCGTAAGGTTCTCATTGACGTAATGCGCGAGCGCGGCGGGCGGCGTCCGGTCGGGGGCGTAGACGGCTTCCCAGGAGTTCGATCCGCCCACGATCAGATCGCGGATGAGCAGTCCGGCCAAGGCGCCATGCGTCATGCCCTGGCCGGAGTCGCCGGTGGCGATGAAGACGTTGCCGTTGCCGGGGCTGCGGCCGATGAAGCCGCAATAGTCGATCGTTTCGAGGACCTGACCGGACCATCGCGCTCGTTCTCCGCCAAGATCGGGCACCAATGCCCTGATCCAGGCTTCGAGCGCGACAAAGCGCGCCGCGCCGTCATCCGCTTCGCCCGATTTGTGATCGCGGCCGCCGGCGATGAGACAGTCCGTCTTGCCGGGACCGGGATTGAGGCGGACATAGTAATAGGGATCATCCATGTCCCAGTAGAGCGCATCCGGGAGGGTTCCCCTGGCAATGTCGAAAGCCATTGCATAGGTGCGGTAAGGCGCCATCTTGCTGTGGATCTTGACCCAGGTGTTGATCGGGGAATTGGTGGCAAACACTGCGTTCGAAGCCGTTACGGTGGAGCCGCCGTCGCATTTCAGGCGAACCTTGTCCCCCTCCTCGATTTCGGTGACGGCGCTGTCGGCGAATGCCTTGCCGCCTCGTTTCTCGAAATCGGCCAGCAGCGCGCGCAAATATTTCAGCGGGTGGAAGGTCGCCTGGTCTGGATAGCGCAGGATGGGCGCCGATTCATGGCCCTTGAGCGGCACACCCTTGCCATGCTCAGCTTCGGCGCCGATCTTTGCCGCAGCCGCATACTCCTTGTTGCATTCTCTGGCGGCCTCTTTCTCGTCCATCCATGCGGCCGGAAACAGGAAGCCTTCCAGCCGGCGGAAATCGCAGTCGATCTCCAGCGTGGCGACATGGCGTTCGATGCGGTCGACGGCGGCCTGCTGGCTTTCCTGGAATCCGCGCGCCAGAGCCTCGCCGCGCATGTCGATCAGCGCGCTCAAGCCGTCGTCGCAGATGGGTGCCAGATGGGCGGTCGTGCGCGATGTCATGCCGCCGAGCAAGGGGCCGCGATCCACGAGCACCACCCTGCGTCCCGCCAAGGCCAGTTCGTAGGCGATGGAAACGCCGGCGATGCCGGCGCCGATGACGGCTACGTCACAATGCTCATCCCGCTCGAGGCGAGGCGCGTTGGGCAAGCTGGTGTCGAGTGTCCAAAAAGATCTGGTCGCTTCGCTGCTGACGTTCATTGCCTGCCTCGTCGAAACGAAATCGGATGCCCGCGCCGAATGCTGCTCGGCCCGGGTTGCAGATCATCGTGACCGGCTCCACTTCAACGGCTAGGTGCTCTTGAGCGTTCCGTTCATCCCGTTCGGGTAAAAGCCGCCCTTGCTCACACCCGACTGATCGGTCAGATAGACGATGCGCAGCACCTCCTGCGGCGTCCTTGTGAAGGCAATCGCATCCGGCGTCGAAGGAACGACGTTGGCCTTGCCGTCAACCTGAATGCCCTGGTCTTTGTCCTCGTTCCCATCGATCTTGTCGCGTGCGTCGGAAACCGCATTCGCCGCCTTCCAGGCCTTCTCGCCCATGCGATAGAGCGACGACCGCGCCATTCCCATGTGATAGGCCTCGACCGCGAGAATTCCAGCCGCAGCAGCGAGGAATTCCTTGTTCTTCAGGACAGTTGCCGCACCGGCGTAGGCCGTCACACCGACGTCCTCGAACAGCATGCCGCCGAGCACGAAATTCATCTGGTTGCCAAACGCATCGAAATCGTCGCCGAGGCCGGCCGCCTTGGCGACCGCGGCAAAGCCGGCATCGAAATCGATCGCCGGCCGGTCCACCGCATTCGACGCAAGCGTCTTGCGATAGAACCTGACATGGGCAAGTTCGTTTTCCGCGACCTCGCGCATCGAATTCACCGACCGCGGGCGTATCGAAGGCAACCTTTTTGCCGCCGACGACATCGCCGGGTTTGGAACCGATGTCTGAGTCCTCGATGCCTTTTCCCGTGGTGCCGCGGAGGTAATATTCGGCCTCCATATATTCCAGGTTGAGCGCGAAGCGGAAAATGTCTTCGTCTTTTATGTCGTCCTGCGCGGCAGCAGACGAAGTCGAAGCAACGCCGGCCGCTGAAGCAAGGGGCGCTCCAAGACCGATTTGCAGTGCCCGGCGGCGACAAACATGAAGTGAAGGCGTGACAGCGGTCATAGCTTCCTCCCGAAGCCCGCCTGTCAACCGGTTTGGCCTCAATGAGCGGGCCAGCCGCCAAACTTCGCAGAAGGCAGAATGTTCCTGAAAAGAAGCCGATATGGCTTTGCCTGGGGGAGCCTGATGCGGCCGCGATACGGCTCGCGTGGCGCCGGTGCGGTTTTGCGCAGTCAATGGCTCGAGCCCTGTCGCCCGGGCGGGCGCCGGGCTTGCAGGCAGGGCGACGGGCGCCTCGCCGCGACCTCCGGGCCATGAACAAGGCCCAGGAGATCGCCTGCCGCGCTCGGCTTCGCGCTCCAGCCTGACGAGAGCTCAAGCCGCCAGCTCCACCTCACGGGCTGCGGCGATCATGACGCCGGCGAGCAGGCCGTAGGAGGCTTGCCAGGCCTCGCGGACCTGAGGCGTGAAGGCCTCGCCCAGGCCCGCCTCCAGCGTCTCGATCAGCGCCTGACCGACGATCGGATAATGATGCTCCTCGACGCCATAGCCGACATGGCGCCTGGCGAGATCCTGCACGGCGGGCAGGATGGTCTCGGCGCGGGAAAGGCCATGCACGACGAAGCCCAGCGCCGCCATCAGCTTGGCGCCCTGCCTGCTCATGTCCGTTGCGCGAAACAGCCCCTTGAGGCTGGCGTCGATGGCAAACAGCTTCTCGTAGAACAAGGCCGCGGCCGCCTCCTTGATCGGCACGACCTCGCGAAAACTGTCCTGCACAAGCCTGATCTGGTCGGGTGTCATCGGCGTGCTCCTCCGCATTTGCTAGGCTGCAAACATCCGGCGCGAGCGTTTCGCTGGCATGCCGGTTGTGGAGCGGGTGTGTTTCAGGCGTGTGTTGGGCGGGTATCGTGTTGCGGAAACTCCACCTCGGCTGCCATCAGCCGCTTCGCCGCATCCGCCGCGGCGCTGCAATAGCTCTGGTCGCCGTGGATCAGGATCATCACCATGGCGCCCTCGATCAGCAGGAATAGCTCGCGGGCCCGTTCCTTCGGCGACGGCACCTTCGCTTCGGCGAGCAGCATTTCCAGATGACGCTCCATCAGCGCCTTGTGCTGGCGCGCGATCACGCGCGCGGGGTGGCCGGACAGGTCGGCAAGCTCGATCGCCAGCCGGGTGAAGCCGGAGCCCGCCCAGCGCGGCTTGGACGACCACTTGACCAGCCCCTCGAAAAGCTTGTCGATCAGCACGTCCGCGCCGCCCGAAAACTCGATGCCGTAATTCTGGAAGTCGGCGAATGTACGCTCATGCTGCGAAGCGAGCACGGCGGTCAAGAGCGCGTCCTTGCTGTCGAAATGATAGTAGAGCGTGCGCTTGGTGACGCCGGCGGCATCGGCGATCTCGTCCATGCCAACGCGGAAAAAGCCCCGGCGGCGAAACAGCTTGTAAGCCGCCTGGAGGATCTCGGGCCTGGTCTCGTCGGACGCTCTGGGCATGGGGCGCGCTGCCGTTGCCGTAAGTATACTCGCTAGTGAATTTACATCAGCGGCCACGCGACCTTCAATAATCAGCATTCGCTAATATTTTATGGGAGGACGACGATGGAACGAGCAGTCCCCACGCCACTCGATGTTCCGACGGGCATCGTGACTTTGCCCGACGAGATCAGGGCAACATCGGCGGCGCCGCAACTGCTCAAGGGCATGACCTGCATCGAGGACCTGCGCCGGGCCGCGAGCCGCCGCGTGCCGCGCGTCTTCTTCGACTATGCGGAGTCCGGCTCCTATGCCGAGCAGACGCTGCGCGCCAACCGCGCCGACCTGGAGCGCATCACGCTCAAGCAGCGCGTCCTGGTCGATGTCGAGCAGCGCGACACGGCAACCACGATCCTCGGTGAGAAGGTGTCGCTGCCGATAGCCCTTGCACCGATCGGCCTCGGCGGCATGCAATGGGCCGATGGCGAGATCCTCGCCTGCCGGGCGGCAAAAGCTGCGGGCATTCCCTATACGATGAGCACGATGTCGATCTGCTCGATCGAAGATGTGGCGCAAGCTGTCGGCAAGCCATTCTGGTTCCAGCTCTATGTGATGAAGGATCGCGGCTTCGTGCGCTCGCTCATCGAACGCGCCGACGCCGCGCGCTGCAGCGCGCTGGTACTCACGGTCGACCTGCAAGTGCTGGGCCAGCGCCACGCCGATGTCAGGAACGGGCTTTCGGTGCCGCCGGCGCTCAAACTTCGCACGATCCTCGACATCGCCAGCCGCCCGGCCTGGGCGGCCCGCATGCTTTCGGCCAAACGCTGGACCTTCGGCAACCTCGCCGGCCATGTGAAGGGCGAGGACAGCATCAAGGCGGTGGCGGATTGGGTGGCGCATCAGTTCGACGCGACGCTGAGTTGGAGCGATGTCGACTGGATCAGGAGCATCTGGCCGGGCAAGCTGATCCTCAAGGGCATCCTCAATGTCGACGACGCGCGCAGCGCCAGCAGGGCCGGCGCCGACGCCATTGTGGTGTCCAACCATGGCGGCCGGCAGCTTGACGGCGCGCCGTCAACCATCTCGATGCTGCCGAGGATAGCGGACGCGGTGGGCTCCGATGTCGAGATGCTGTTCGACGGCGGCGTGCGCTCAGGCCAGGATCTGATGCGGGCGCTGGCTCTCGGTGCCCGAGCCTGCCTGGTCGGACGCGCCTATATCTACGGCCTCGGCGCCGGCGGCGAGGCGGGCGTGGCGACGGCAATCGACATTCTGCGCAAGGAGTTGTCCGTCACCATGGCGCTGACCGGGACAACGAGCGTCGCGGAGATTGATGGCCGAGTGCTGAATTGAGCCGATCATCTCCCGTTCGCGGCGGGAAGATGCCGAAGGGCGGCGCTAACGTTAGCCATTCGATATGCACCCCCCGCTGGTCTACCGACCATCTCCCCCCAAGGGGCGCCTTCAGGAGCCAAGCGTCACTTCGCAGGAACGTGGGCCTGCCCTACTCGCACTGCCGGCGCGGGCCGCCGTCATAGGGCTGGTAGGTGTTGTCCTGCGGATCGTAGGAGCGATAGCGGCTGAAGCAGGAGTCGATATGGTCGCCCGACATTTGCGGGCCCAACAGCCGGTCCCTGGAAGGCTGCTCCTCCGGCAAGATCTCTTCCGGCGGGCCGCCATAAGTCGTCGCGTAGCCGTCCCGTGTCGTGGCGTAGCCTTCCACCTCGGCCTCGTCGTCAGTCACCTCGCCTTGATTGTTCATCCAGGGCTGATCGGGTTGGCGCCCGTCGGTCGAGGCTGTGCGATCGCCGCCCGGATCGAAATAGGGCGAGATGCAGGGGCGAATCTCCCCGCTGTAGGAGCGGTAGCTGTTTTCTTGCGGGCGGTAGCTGCGATAGCGGTTGGCGCACCATTCGAGATGCGCGGCGGGCAATTGTACCTGCTGGGCTGGCGCCTGCTCCGAAGGCTGTTCAGCCGCATCGGCCTGGCCCGCCTGTGAACCATTGGGCGGAGAGATCTCGGGCAAGGGCTGCAACTGCCGCGGCGCGGCGGCTTGCGGCGTTGGGAGAGCTGCGGTCTGCGTGGCCGTATCCGCCGCTTTGGCCCCCTCGTCCGCCTTAACGGACGCGCCGGCGGCCTGCTGGGCCGGGATGCGCTCGAGATCCTGCTTCGCCGGATCGACGGGCCTGGCGTCCTTGGTCCAGAGCTCCGAAACGCCGATCGCCGGCGTTGCCTGGCGCACCGGCTTGGCGGCCAGCAGCCAAGTGGCGAAGGCGAGCCCTGAGGCAAACACGGCCAGGGTCAGCACGAAGCCGCCGACGATTCCCAACAATGCCTTCACGCTGCTCTCCTTCGACCCCCCGCTATACAATGCGGGGGGCGGGATGGGAGTTCCTCTGCCGCCTCTCGAGATGAGGAACTAGGCGACCACCTCGCCATACTCCCTCACCTTCCCGTCCTGCCCGCGAATCCGCCATGTCTCGCTGTCCCGGCCCTCGATGTGGCTGGGGCCGAGCGGCACCTTGCCGCCGCCATCGGGCAAATCGATGACATAAGTCGGGTTGCAGATGCCGGAGAGGCGCCGGCGCAGTTCCGCGGCCAGCGCCTGGCCCTCAGCAATCGTGGTGCGGCGGTGCGCCATGCCCGGCGCCAGATCACCATGGTGAAGATAGTAAGGTTTTACGCCCAGCCGATAGATCAGCTCGCGGCAGAGCTCTTCCAGCACCTCGACCTTGTCGTTGACGCCCTTCAAGAGAACGCTCTGGTTAAGCAGAACAAAACCCGCCTGACGCATGGTCCGGCAAGCCGTTTCGGTGGCCGGCGTAATCTCGCGCGGGTGGTTGAAGTGGGTGACGACCGTCACCATTAGTCTTCCCTGCAGGGATGCCGTCAGGCCGGGCGTGATGCGCGACGGCAGCGCCACGGGCACGCGGGTGTGGATGCGCAGGAGCCGCACATGCGGGATGGCCTCGATGCGGGCGCGGATTTCGGCGAGCGCCTTGTCGGGCAGCGACAGCGGATCGCCGCCGGTCAGGATCACCTCGCGGATCTCGCTATGTTGGGCGATGTAAGCGAGGGCTGGCTCCAGCGCCTCGCGCGTATAGCCGCGGCCGATCGAAGTCAGCGCCTCCTTGCGAAAACAAAAGCGGCAATAGACCGCGCATTGATAGGTCGGAAACAAGAGCACGCGGTCGGCATGGCGATGGGTCAGCCTGGGCACCGGGCTGAAGGCGTGATCGCCGATCGGATCGCCGAGCTCGCCCTCGGCAGTGATCAATTCGTCCGGCGATGGGATCACCTGCGCGCGGATCGGATCGTTCGGATCGTTCCAGTCGATCAGGTCGAGATAGGCTTTCGGCACGCGCACCTTGTGGGCGGCGGCGGCTTGCTGCGCAGCGGCGCGCTCGGCCGGTGAGAGCGGCAGGGCTGCGAGGTCGCGCACATGGCGCACGCCGGCACGCACGTCGTCCTGCCAGGCGGCGTCGGGTCCGCGCGCGGCTTCCTTGAGATCGGTATTTGAGGTCATTGGGGTCTCGGTACGAACTTGCGCGGGATATCGGCCGGATGGATGGCCGGGTCAATCGTTTTGGTTGCCGCAGAACGGTGGAGTGGCGCGCGAGACCGGCCGGGCCTGATGCCCGGCTTGTCTCGTGGCTTTGAGCGCGACGAAATTGGCGCTAATTTGGCGCAGGCTTCGGGGGGCGAGACGAATGGATTTCAGCGCAGGCCATGGCTACCTTCTCATCGGTGGGCTCATCCTGGTCGGCGCCGGGCTGCTGATCATTTCGCTGATCGTCAATCTGCGCGTGGCGCACAGCGTGCGCGACGAACTGCGCCATCGCGAAAAGCTGCTGGAATATTATCGCAACATCTTTTCGCAGCTAGGCGTGATCCTGATCGGCATCGGCGTTTCGCTGTTCATCTTCTTCTTCCAGCAGAACTATCAGGACCAGCGCAAGCGCGAGACCGAGCTGCAGCAGGTTCTCGCCAAACTGGCGGCGCGCGTTGCCCGCGGCGCCCCCGTCATCGAAACGCTGGGCGAGTTCGACGAGATACTGGATGAGGGCAGCGCCTATGTCGGCCCCGAACACGGCGGAAGCAACGCCGCGATCACCGCCAGGGGAACGGAGCTCGCCAAGCAGGTCGAAAAGATCCTGCTGGTCGAACGTGATGTCGATGTTCGAGACTTCGAAATCCTGAACCTGTCGCGCGACCTCGAAGCCACCTTTGTCGTCAACGAGATCGATCCGACGCTGTGGTTCAACATCGTGCGCGACGAGAACGAGATCAAATACGCGACGACGCAGTTAGCCCTCGACTACAAGGACCTGCATGAGGCGATCGGCGACGAGGCGGTGGAGGCCGCGGTCGCCAAGCCCGACAAGGAACCGAAGATCAAGCACGAGGTGCTCGACATCCTCTATGACGCCGACCTGCTGCGCCAGCGCAGCAGGCGGTTTCTCGCCCGCGCCTGCTGGCTCTTCAGCAAGGGCAAGAGTTTCGTCGCCCTTGCACCGGTTGATGCGATCGAGACCGACACCAAATCGCAGCAGGAATGGATCGACCGCGCGAAATCGGTGCTGACGCAGACAAAGACGGGCAGCGGCGACTGCTTCAAGCTGCTCCGCTACGGGCAGGCATCCTGAGCCCGCTGGTCTTTGTTTTGATGCTGTCGTTCACCCAGAATCGCCGCACGGCTCTGGGTGAAGCGATCAGTCTCCCACCCGCTGCAGCCTGCCCAGATGATTGTCGTCGAGGAACTCGATCGTCATCGCCGAGGCCTTGCCGTCGGGGCCGACGACGAAGCTCACGCCCGCCGGCCGGTCCGGCGTCTCGGCGTCGGGATGGGTCAGGAACAGATCGGCGTCGAAATGCGTCAGCGAATAGGACCGCGCTCCGGCCGGTCCGACCTCGAGCACAAGGCCGTCGCCCGCGCTCGACACGGTCACGCCGCCGATGAAGTCATTGCCGTAGCGGCCGGAATAGGCGCTGGCCGGCCGGGCCGGCCTTGGCGGAGACGGAGGCGCGGCATATTCGGCCTTGGCCGCGGCGATCGCCGGACCCAGCATCCCGGCATAGATTCCGTCCCAGGCCTCGACCCAGTCCTTTTCGACTTTTCCGTCGAAGACCAGATCGGCAAAGCTGTCGGACAACCCTTCCGGGACACCGGTCGGGAAGGCGTTCGTAAGGATAACGATGCCAAGCTTCTCCTGCGGAAACAGCGTCGCCACCGTACGCGCACCGACGCTGAAGGCGCCTGCATGGCCCCAGCTCAGGCCGTGCCGGCCGAAATCAATATTCCAGCCGAGGCCATAGAAAGACTCGCCTCCGGTTACGGGATTGCGGCCGAGCGCCATCTGGGGCAGATGCGTCTGTCGCAGCGCATCGGAAGCAATCAGCGTCCGGCCGGCATAAACCCCGTCGCCGAGCACCAGGCGCATCCATTGCATGAGATCGCGCGCGCTGGAATTCACGCCGCCCGCTGGCGCCTGAGGATCGACATTGCGCTTGACCTTTGCGGCCCAGACGCCGTCGATCTTGACATGCAGCGCGGCGCGATTGGCGCGGCTGATGAAGTCCGCGTGACGGGAGCTGGTCGCGGCCATTCCAAGCGGGCGGTAGAGCTTTTCCTCCGCGACCGTCTCCCAGGGCTTGCCTGTCGGCTTCGCGGCCGCCACGGCACCCTCGGTCAGCCCGAAATTGCTGTAGGAATAGCCGGCGCGAAAGCTCGACGATGGCGACACAAAGCGGAGGCGGCGAAGGATCTCGGCGCGGTCGTAGCCGATGCCCTCAAGGTCGTCTCCGGCAGTGCCGGGAAGGCCGCTGCGATGCGTGAAAAGATCGCGGATGGTGAGTTCGCCGGTGGGATAGGGATCGGCAAGGCGGAAGGCCGGATCGAGATCGGCGATCTTCGAATCCCAGGATACCACCCCGTCGCTGACCAGCGCGGCCACGACGGTAGCCGAGATCGGCTTCGAAAGGGAGGCGATCTGGAACACCGTGTCGGCGTCGACCGGCTCCGGTCTGCCGGCTTCGCGATGCCCGAAACCCTTGAGGAAGATCACCTTGTCGTCATGCACGACGCCGATGGCAAGGCCGGGGACGGCACCATCGGCGACGGCGGCTTGCGCCAGCGCTTCGAGCTTCGGCAAGGCGGCGGCGATGCGCGCGGGCGTGAGGGGATCGGCCGATGCCGCGTGCGGCCAAAGCGCCAGTCCGGCGATGAAGGCCAAAACCGTCAAATGACAGAGATCCCGACCAAGCCGCATCGCGCGCTCCCTTCCCTGCATTCACCCTAAGATTGTACAGGCCGGCACCGGCCTGGCCAAGCCCTGCGCCGCCCTGATCATCCTCCCAATCGACTGGTGTGGCGCCGGGTGCGTCCCTCACCTCTGGGCCTGCGCCCGCCTTAGAAGATCCGGCCGTCCCCGACATCATGGCTGTGCTCTGGACACGCCAAGTTTGCGTTCCTTCGCGCCCCCCTCTGTCCTGCCGGACATCTCTCCCACTTGGGGGGAGATCAGATGTGGCGCCGGCTTTCGCCAATCATCGCGAAAGGCCGGATATTAGATTCGGGTTCTCCCCGGGATTCCGCCACGCAAAAGCCGCCAAGTCAGGCGAAGGCCACAAGGGCTTTGGTTTGAATTGGGGTTATAGCATGCGGCTGGTCTGGGCGTTTTTGTTCGCGCTGGCGAGCGGCGTGGTTTTCGCGGCATCGCCGGAGGACGACTATATCGCCGCGCGCGACAAGGCGATTTCCGACATCGCGGCGCAGGAGAGCTCGAACGCGGAAGTGGAGGCGCTCGATGGCGCCAACACCAAGGCGCTGGCCGATCTGGAAAAGCGTCTTTCCGCCATTCTCGGCCCGCTTGCGGTCAAGGATTTTCCGGCAACCGGCACGATCAATCTGCAGAGCCTGAGCGCCTCCGATATTGGCTTCGGCATGCTGGACGGGCTGCGCTACGCCAAGAGCGATACCGGCCCGAGCATCGTCGCGACGACCCGCGGGTTGGTCGAGCGCTGGCTGCGGTCCAAGGCCGACGAGGACGATGAAGGCCTGCGGCTGCCCGCCGGCATCGAGGAGGCGCTCAAGCTAGACGCCTTCTATACGCAGGCGATCGGCAGCGACGCCGCATTCGTGAAGACGCTCGACTTTTCACTGAAGAAGCCCGAAGGCGCCGATATCGCCGTCGCGCGGCTCGGCGGCTGGACGCAGGATGTCGGACCGATCTACGACCAGCAGGTCGTCGTCGCGGTCGTCAAGGGCGACCGCGTCCTGGTCGCCGAGGCGCCCGCGTCCCCGCCCGTGCCGAAGATCGCGGCCTGCGAGGCGCTTTGGACCGCGGCGGACGCGGCTGCCCAGAAATTTCAGCAGACCTATCAGAACTCGGACCTGAAGGACCAGCAGGCCTATGATTCCGCCAACGCCGCCTGGGAAAAAGGCGACGGCGATTATCGCGCCTGCATGGGCGAGCGCCTGCCGGGCGATCCGGGCTTCCCGGCACTGCTTGCCGAGGCCCAGCAGCTTGCTGACCGGATGACCGGCAAGTAGGCCCAGAGCGATGAAGCGCTGAGCTGGCTAGACACCCTTCCTCAGCTCGCGGCGGCCCTCATGTTTCGCCGGCGCCTGGCGGTGGGTCGCGCCGGCTCCACGATATGCCCGTTGGTGACATGCCCGTTCGTCACGGGCACAACATCCTGCCGGGCCCGGGCGTCCGTCACCCTGTGCAGCCGCTCATAAGGCAGCAGCTCCTTGATGCGGGCATTCAGCGTCTCGACCTCGGCGCGCAGGTCCTCGCATTCCTGTTTCTGGATATCGAGCTGGATCTGCTCCGACGCCTGCTGCAGCGATAGCTGCGAGAGGTTGGTACTGATCACCGACAAATTCTTCTTGTCCAATTCGCTCTCGTTCCTGAGAACGGCAAGCTTCTCTTCCGCGATCTGCCGCTCGGTCACGGCGTCATTCAACTGCGCCCTCAGTCCTGTCGCCTCGGCGACCGCATCGGTCTTGTCGATGGAGGCCTGCTCGAGCCGCGATTGCAGCTCCTGGATTTCGGAGCGCAAGCCGCGCAGCTCTGCCCTGCTCCGCGCCAGCTCCGCCGCGCCATCGCTTTCGGCAATGCGGGCGGCTTCGGTTACCTCGGCAAGCTTGGCCTGCGTCGTCTCCAACGATTTCTGCAGCCGGGCCTCCTCCTTCTCGTGGCTGCCGAGCTGGGCCATAAGTTCGGCAATCCGCGTGGCTTCGTTGGCGTGGGTCGCCGCGAACTCGTCGAATTTGTGCCGGGCCTCGGCCTCGCGCTTTTGCGCCTGCTCCAGCTCGATCGAAAGCCCGACCTGCTTCTCGCGCAGCAGCTTGTTCTCGACAGCGCGCCTGTCGGCTTCGACGGTCTTGGCCGTCAGGGTCTTGACGATCTCACCGAACTCAGCCTCGCGCCTGGCGCTCTCATTGCCCATCTCGACCATTTCGAGCCGCACCGCTGCAAGCGCCTCGCGCAGCGACTCCCTGTCCTGGACGAGACTTGCCTCGCGTTGCTGCCAGGCCTCGGCCGCGCCGTCGCGTTCGCGCTGCTTGCGCGTAGCGTCAAGCAATTGTTCCGACAAGGCCTTGTGTTCGGCGCCCAGAGCGGCGTTCTCCAGCTCCAGCTCATTGGCGCGCAGCGCATCGCGATGCAGGGCGTTCAGGATATCGCGCGTCATGTGGTGCGCTGTGGCGATCTCGGCCAGCCTTGACCCGATCTCCTCCAGATGACCCTGTCCGTCGCGGAAGAGTCCGGAAACGGCTTCCAAGGCGGCCAACCGTGTCTGGGTGTGCGGCGTCAGCCGGGAGGCGGAACCCTCGGACTGAGTCTCGCCCGGCGGATCCTCCTCGCTTGCCGCCAGGTCGGCGGCAGAATCGTATCCCGGGGACGTCTCTTCGTCAGCCGAAAGACATTCTTCGAAAGCCTCTGCCAGATCCGACTGGAGCTCTTGAAATTCCTTGTCTACGTCCTCGGCCCGTTTGATCAGGGATTTGAAATTCATAACGGCACACCTCTTACGCTCACACCCGCCGTATTACTTAACGAATTGCTAATCTAGCCCTTAACGTTCCGTACGGGAAGCCTGACCAAAAGAAGGAAGGAATTAAGGTTATCGCGGATTTCCAGAGGCTTGCGCGGTGTTCCGTCAGCGGCATCTGCGCTCAGCGCGGTAAACGGTTAGAATGGCCTGCGTCGGCCGCACGTCATCGAGCCGCAAGCGAGCACCTGGCGCCCGCTGCGGGCGGATCACTCGTTGGAAGGGGAGCCACGCTCCAGCCAGCACCTACGCCAGCGTTGGCCGTTCCATCTAGCGCCGAGGTTCCGTCATGCCGCAGGGGCCGGACCCGCCGGTCCAACCCCTGCATCCAGGCATCAGCTCTTGATTTCGATACGCTTGGCCTGCGACTGCGCCTTCGCGGTCTTGGGCAGCATTACCGTCAGCACGCCGTTCTTGAAGCGGGCATCGATCTTGTCTTCTTCGATCTCGTAGCCCAGCGGGATTCGACGCTCGAAGCGGCCATAGATGCGCTCGGAGAACTGCCGCTCCTTGTCCTCCGTCTCGGAGCGCTTTTCACCCTTCAGCGTCAGCACGCCATCATCAAGCAGCACCTCGATGTCCTTCTCGTCCAGGCCCGGGACTTCGGCCGCCACCTTGATCTCCTTCTCGTTGTCGGAGATCTCAACGCTCGGCCAGCCGGCACCAAAGGCTGATACGCCGCCTGGGGATGGCAAGCCGGAACCGAAACCCCGGAAGACGTCGTCGAACAGCCGATTCACCTCGCGATGCAGCGACAGGAAAGGATCGCGTTCGCCGTCGCGGAAGACACTTGGAACCTGGTTACCATTGTTTCGGCCCCAGGGAATCAGATCACGAACACTCATGTTTTCCTCCTTTCTGTTCATCCGGAAGACAAGGCCCACAAGCGCCGGGAACATCACCCGGCGCTTGGCGCAAAGCGCGGCGAGAAGGCTCAGGCCGCCTTGTTGTCGGCCTTTATTTTCTTTGTCGCGGCCGTTGGCGATGATTTGTCCGCCGTGATCTCGATCCGGCGCGGCTTCATTTCTTCCGGGATCTCGCGTTTGAGGTCGATTGTCAGCAGACCGTTGACGAGGCTCGCATCGACGACCTTGACGTGATCGGCAAGCTCGAAGCGACGCTGGAATGCGCGGCCGGCAATGCCGCGATGCAGGTACTCGCCGTTGTCCTCGCCTGCCTTTTGGCCAGAGACCATCAGCATGTTCTGCTCCTGGGTAATGGCCAGTTCGTCCTGGCTGAAGCCTGCCAGGGCCATGGTGATGCGGTAGTCGTCCTCGCCGCTCTTGGCGATATCGTAGGGCGGCCAGTTGTCAGCGGTTTCGATGCGGCTTGCGGTCTCGAGCGCGTTCAGCATTCGATCGAAGCCGATGCTCGACCGGAACAGGGGAGAAAAGTCGAAACTGGTTCTCATAGCTACATCCTCCATTGAGCAACATAGATACGAGGAGCGCCAAGGCAGCGGCGCTCCTTGACCTTGCCGGCCACATCAGGCGCCGGCAGGTTCGATTTGGGAATTGATTCCTTTGCCGTCAAGAGGTCCGGGGCGCGCCCGTCAAAGCTGCATAATTACCTTTGTTTTCACGGCGCTAGCACTCGGCTGTTGCGAGTGCCAAAAAATTTCTTGCGGCCTCTTGAAACCGGCGCGTGCAAAACCAAATCCACATGCGCGAGGCCGAAAGGGTCGCGAGCCCCGCTCCGGTCCTTCCGGTCCGGAGTGGAGGAACCTCTCAAAATCTGTTTGTCCCGAAGGAGAACGATATGAAGTTCCATCCATTGCATGACCGCGTTCTGGTCCGCCGCGTCGAGGCCGAGGAGAAGACGGCCGGCGGCATCATCATCCCGGACACGGCGAAGGAGAAGCCGCAGGAAGGCGAGATCATCGCCGTCGGTTCCGGCGCGCGCGACGAGAGCGGCAAGCTCATTCCCCTCGACGTCAAAGTCGGCGACCGCATCCTGTTCGGCAAGTGGTCCGGCACCGAGATCAAGCTCAACGGTGAAGACCTGCTCATTATGAAGGAAAGCGACGTGATGGGTGTGGTCGAGCAGACATCGGCGTTGGGAAAAGCGGCTTGAACCGGCCCAACCCGATCGGTGAATGAAAGGTGCCTGCTGAAGGAGTGTTCCAATGGCTGCCAAGGAAGTGAAATTCCATTCCGACGCCCGCGACCGCATGTTGCGCGGCGTCAACATCCTCGCCGACGCGGTGAAGGTCACGCTCGGCCCTAAGGGCCGCAATGTCGTCATCGACAAGTCGTTCGGCGCTCCGCGCATCACCAAGGACGGCGTCACTGTCGCCAAGGAGATCGAGCTCGAGGACAAGTTCGAGAACATGGGCGCGCAGATGGTGCGCGAGGTCGCCTCGAAAACCAGCGATATCGCCGGCGACGGCACGACCACCGCGACCGTTCTCGCCCAGGCCATCGTCAGGGAAGGTGCCAAGGCCGTTGCCGCCGGCATGAATCCCATGGATCTGAAGCGCGGCATCGACAAAGCCGTCGAGGCTATTGTTCAGGAGTTGAAGACCAACGCCCGCAAGGTGACCAGAAATGACGAGATCGCCCAGGTCGGCACGATTTCGGCCAATGGTGATGCCGAGATCGGCCGTTTCCTTGCTGAGGCGATGCAGAAGGTCGGCAACGAGGGCGTCATCACCGTCGAGGAAGCCAAGACCGCCGACACCGAGCTGGAAGTGGTCGAAGGCATGCAGTTCGATCGCGGTTATCTCTCGCCTTACTTCATCACCAATCAGGATAAGATGCGCGTCGAGCTCGAAGAGCCCTATGTGCTGATCCACGAGAAGAAGCTTTCCAACCTGCAGGCGCTGCTGCCGGTTCTGGAGGCGGTGGTTCAGTCGGCGAAGCCCCTGCTCATCATCGCGGAGGATGTCGAGGGCGAGGCGCTCGCGACGCTGGTGGTCAACAAGCTGCGCGGCGGCCTGAAGGTTGCGGCCGTCAAGGCTCCGGGCTTCGGCGACCGCCGCAAGGCCATGCTGGAGGACATCGCCATCCTCACCGGCGGCACCGCTATCAGCGAGGATCTCGGCATCAAGCTTGAGAACGTCACGCTGGAGATGCTCGGCCGCACCAAGAAAGTGGTGGTCGAGAAGGAGAACACCACGATCGTCGATGGCGCCGGCAAGAAGGAGGAGATCCAGGGCCGCGTCGCGCAGATCAAGGCGCAAATCGAGGAGACCACCTCGGACTACGATCGCGAGAAGCTGCAGGAGCGTCTGGCCAAGCTCGCCGGCGGCGTGGCTGTGATCCGCGTCGGCGGTTCGACGGAGGTCGAGGTCAGGGAGCGCAAGGACCGCGTCGACGATGCCATGCATGCGACGCGCGCGGCGGTCGAGGAAGGCATTCTTCCGGGCGGCGGCGTGGCGCTGCTCAGGGCCGCCAATGCGCTCGACGCGGTGGCTGCCGACAACCCCGACCAGAGATACGGCGTCGACATCGTGCGGCGCGCCATCGAGGCGCCGGCGCGTCAGATCGCCGAGAACAGCGGGGCGGAAGGCTCGATCATCGTCGGCAAGCTGCGCGAGAAGACCGATTTCGCCTATGGCTGGAACGCCCAGACCGGCGAATATGGCGATCTTTTCAGCCAGGGCGTTATCGATCCGGCCAAGGTCGTGCGCACCGCGCTGCAGGATGCAGCCTCGATCGCCGGCCTGCTCGTCACCACCGAGGCGATGGTCGCCGAGAAGCCGAAGAAGGAAGCGGCACCCGCCATGCCCGCCGGCGCCGGCATGGACTTCTAGGACGCTGGGGAGGCGCGGCGCCGACACAGCCAATCTCCCCCGACAGGGTTCAATTGGGGGAGATTGGTCGGCAGGGCAAAAGGGAGCGCGAGGGAAACGGCACCCTTCTGAATTGACAAGAACCGGAAAAGCGAGAAAGCACTCCGCGACAGATCGGCTGGCGGGACGCGTCCCCTTTGTCCTGTCGGACATCTCCCCTCATCGGCGGAGATCGGCAGCTTCGACACGCCGCGGCGCGACGGGCCAGAGTTACTATGTGGGAAGATTCTGAATGACGACGGATACCAAGACGACGGAAACCAGGACATTCGAGGCGGATGTCTCGCGGCTGCTGCACATGATGGTGCATTCGGTCTATTCGGACCGGGACGTCTTCCTGCGCGAGCTGATCTCCAACGGCGCGGACGCGTGCGAGAAGCTGCGCTTCGAAGCGATCACCCGTCCCGAGCTGCTGGGCGAGGACGCAAAGCCGCGCATCACTATTTCGGCCGACCCCGACAACAAGCAGCTTGCCGTCGAGGACAACGGCATCGGCATGGGCCGCGAGGAGATGGCCGAGGCTCTGGGCACCATCGCACGCTCCGGCACCCGTGCGTTCATCGAGCGCGTCGAGGCTGGCAAGGCGACTGAGGACTCGCAACTCATCGGCCAGTTCGGCGTCGGCTTCTACTCCGCTTTCATGGTGGCCGATCATGTCGATGTCATCAGCCGGCAGGCCAGCAGCGAGGAAGCCTGGCGCTGGTCTTCCGACGGCAAGGGCACCTACGAGATCGCTCCCGTGCCGCTTGCGGCAGCTCCCAGGCGCGGCACGCGCGTCGTGCTGCATCTGATGGACGATGCGAGTTCCTACACCACGCCTTACCGGCTCGAAGGGCTGGCGAAGTCGCAGTCCGGCCACGTGCCGGTGCCGATCACGCTTGTTGAGAAGCCGGGCGCCGAGCCGCGCGATGTCGCCGACGGCACGGCGCTCTGGGTGAGGCCGAAGAGCGACATAAAGCCCGAGGAATATACCGACTTCTACCGCAGCATCGCCGGCCAGTATGACGAGCCGGCCGCCACCATCCACTTCCGCGCCGAGGGTCGGCACGAATACAGCGCACTTGCCTTCGTGCCGGGCTCGCGTCCGTTCGATCTCTTCGACCAGGACCGCAAGGGTCGTATGAAGCTCTACGTGCGGCGCGTCTTCATCACCGACGATGCCGACGTGTTGCCGCGCTATCTGCGCTTCGTGCGCGGCCTGGTCGATTCCGCCGATCTGCCGCTCAACGTCTCGCGCGAGATGATCCAGGAAAGCCCGCTGCTCGCCGCGATCCGCAAGGGTGTCACCAACCGCGTCCTCGGCGATCTGGGCAAACTCGCCGATAACGATGCCGAGGCCTACGCCAAGATCTGGGAGAATTTCGGCGTCGTGCTCAAGGAAGGCATCTACGAGGACTACGAGCGGCGCGAGCAGCTGCTGAAGCTCGCCCGCTTCCGCTCGACCGCTTCCGGCGAGACGCTGCGCAGCCTGGCCGATTATGTCGCCGCGATGAAGGAAGGGCAGAAGGCGATCTTCTTCATGGCCGGGGAAGACCGCGCCCGGCTCGAGGTCTCGCCGCAGCTCGAAGGGTTCCGGGCGCGCGGCATCGAAGTGCTGCTTTTGACCGATCCGGTCGACAGTTTCTGGACGACGATGGCGCCGGAATTCGACGGCAAGCCGTTCAAATCGGTGACGCAGGGCGCGGCCGAACTGTCGGAGATCCCGCTGCTCGACACCGCGTCCAAGCCGGATGCCGAAATCTCGTCCGAAATCGCGACCTTCCTGGCCTTCGTGAAGACGGCGCTGGGAGACGAGGTCTCGGACGTGAAGGCCTCCGACCGCCTGACCGAAAGCGCGGTCTGCCTGGTCGCACCGGAGCACGGTCCCGACCGCCAGTTCGAGCGGCTGCTCAACGCCGCCGGCCGCCTCGACAAGGCGGCGAAGCCGATCCTCGAGATCAACCCGCGGCACGAGCGCGTCACGGCGCTGGCGAAGCTCGGCGACGGCGAGCGCGCTTTCAAGGAAGACGCCGCGCATCTGCTTTACGACGAGGCGCGCGTGCTGGACGGCGACAAGCCAGCCGATGCCAGGGCGTTTTCGGCGCGGCTTGCTCGCCTGATCGAGCGCGGTTTGGCGAGGGAGTAGTGGGGGCGTTGGGCGCCTCACGGAGCCCGGATCCTGCCGTGACTTCTCACGAGGAGGCGGCGCAAGGGTGAGATCGGTCGCGATCCTTCGCGCCCCCCTCTGTCCTGCCGACGGGTCAAGGCTTCTCCACGCTACTACGCTCGGAGGTCAGAGCGCCGCCCTACCCCCTCAGCCCCGGTGCCTCTTGCCCCGTCCTGGCGACATATTCCGTATAGCCGCCGCCATAGGTGTGGATGCCATCCGGCGTGAGCTCCAGCACGCGGTTCGATAGTGCGGACAGGAAATGGCGGTCGTGCGAGACGAACAGCATCGTGCCTTCATATTGCGCCAGCGCCTCGATCAGCATCTGCTTGGTCGCCATGTCGAGGTGGTTGGTCGGCTCGTCGAGCACCAGAAGGTTCGGCGGATCGAACAGCATCAGCGCCATGACCAGCCTTGCCTTCTCGCCGCCCGAGAGCACGCGGCACTTCTTCTCGATCTCGTCGCCGGAAAAGCCGAAGCAGCCGGCTAAAGCCCTGAGCGGTGCCTGGCCGGCCTGCGGGAAATTGTCTTCCAGCGTCTGAAACACGGTGCGCTCGCCGTCGAGCAGTTCCATGGCGTGCTGGGCGAAATAGCCCATCTTGACGCTCGGACCGCGCGCCACCGAGCCCTCATCCGGCTCGGAGGCGCCGGCCACGAGCTTCAAAAGCGTCGACTTGCCGGCGCCGTTGACGCCCATCACGCACCAGCGCTCGCGGCGGCGGATCTGGAAGTCAAGGCCGGCATAGATCGAGCGGCTGCCATAGGATTTGTGGATGCCCTTCAGCGTCGCCACGTCCTCGCCGCAGCGCGGCGCAGGCTGGAACTCGAAGGCCACCGTCTGGCGACGCTTGGGCGGCTCGACGCGGTCGATCTTGTCGAGCTTCTTCACCCGGCTCTGCACCTGGGCGGCGTGCGAGGCGCGCGCCTTGAAGCGCTCGATGAAGGCGATCTCCTTGGCAAGCATCGCCTGCTGGCGGTCGAACTGCGCCTGCAGCTGCTTGTCGGCCAGCGCCCGCTGCTCCTGGTAGAATTCGTAATTGCCGGAATAGGAGGTGAGCGCGCCGGCGTCGATCTCGATCACCTTCGAAACGATGCGGTTCATGAACTCGCGGTCATGCGAGGTCATCAGCAGCGCGCCGTCATAGTCCTTGAGGAATTTCTCCAGCCAGATCAGGCTCTCAAGATCGAGATGGTTGCTCGGCTCGTCGAGCAGCATGACGTCGGGCCGCATCAGCAGGATACGGGCGAGCGCGACGCGCATCTTCCAGCCGCCGGAGAGTTTTGCAACGTCGCCGTCCATCATCTCCTGGGAGAACCCGAGGCCGTCGAGCACCTCGCGGGCGCGGCCGTCGAGCGCATAGCCGTCGAGTTCCTCGAAGCGGTGCTGCAACTCGCCATAGCGCTCGATGATCGCGTCCATCTCGTCGGCGCGGTCGGGATCGCCCATGGCGTGCTCGAGCTCGCGCATCTCGGCTGCGACGGCGCTCACCGGGCCGGCGCCTTCCATCACCTCGGCGACGGCGCTCATCCCCTCCATGTCACCGACATCCTGGCTGAAATAGCCGATGGTAACGCCGCGATCGACTGAGACTTGGCCTTCGTCCGGCTGCTCCTGGCCGATGATCATGCGGAAGAGCGTCGTCTTGCCGGCGCCGTTCGGGCCGACGAGGCCGACCTTCTCGCCCTTCTGCAGGGCGGCCGAGGCTTCGATGAAGACGATCTGACGGCCGTTCTGCTTGCCGATATTTTCGAGACGGATCATGGGGCGGTCCGGGAAACTGCGCTGAGATGGCGGGATTTGCCCGGGGCATACGCGAATGAGGCTGCGGAGGGAAGAGGCAGAAGCGCCGCATCCGCGCGCTCGGCTATTCCTTCGAGGCAGAACCCAGCCGCGGTGAAATTGATTGGCGTCGCCGACCGATCGAGCGCTTAGTGCTGGAGCCAACCACTTGATGGGCTCTGGCAAGGGAGGTCAACCATGGCCATGTACCTGACGCGCTTCAGCTACACGCCCGAGACCTGGGCGCGAATGATCGAAAACCCCGAGGATCGCCGCAAGGCAGCCAGCTCATACATAGAATCGGTCGGCGGAAAGCTGCACGGGTTCTGGTACGCGTTCGGCGAACACGACGGGTGGAACCTGTGGGAGGCGCCGGACAATGTTTCGATGGCGTCCGTCGTGCTCGCCATCGGTGCCGGAGGGGCACTCAGCTCCTGCGAGACCACCGTCCTCCTCAGCGTCGAGGAGACGATGGACGCGCTAAGCAGGGCGAAAGCGATCCGTTATCGGCGGCCTGGAACGTAGAGCCGAGAAAAGCCGCCTCGGAGGGGTGTCACCTCGCGTCGTGGAAGATGATACCGAACGTATGTCGCCTGCCCGAGCGCAGGCGGCTGACGCCGTGGCGCAGGTTGACGCGATAGTAACCTCGCGTGCCCTCCACGGGCCGGTTGTGCACGGCGAAGATCACCGCGTCGCCGCGCTTGAGCGGCACCACCTCGGCGCGGCTCTGCATGCGCGGGCGCTGCTCGGTCAGCACGAATTCGCCGCCGGTGAAATCCTTGCCGGGTTCGGAGAGCAGGATCGCCACCTGCAGCGGAAAGGCAAGCGCGCCATAGAGATCCTGGTGCAGACAGTTGAAGTCGCCGGGGCCGTATTGCAGCAGAAGCGGCGTCGGCTTGGTTTGGCCCTCGTCGTGGCAACGCTTTAGGAAGGCGGCGTGGTCGGAAGGGTAACGGAGCGCGGCGCCCATCTTCTCGTTCCAGTCGTTGGCAACGCCGGCGAGCCGTGGATAAAGCGCAGTGCGCAGGCCCTCGATCAGATCAGGCAGCGGATAACGGAAATAGCGGTACTCGCCCCTGCCGAAGCCATGGCGCGCCATCACCACATGGCTGCGGAAATGTTCTTCGTGCGGATAGAGCGCGGCGATTTCGGCGCATTCCTCCGGCGAAAGCAGGCCGGGCACGACAGCGCAGCCCTGGGCGTTGAGCTCGGAGACGAGCGCGCGCCAGTCCTGCGCGGCGACACGGGATTCGGCGGAGCGTCCGGCGCGTTTGGTGTTGAGGGAATGGACGGTCATGAGCGCCTCCTTTGATGCCATCAAAGTGGGGCGGAGGCGAAGCGGCGGCCACCCGATTCCTGCGGAAATGGCGCGACCTTTACGGTGAACCGGCCGCAACGAAGCCCGAGCGGCCCTGCGCGCGGCGGAATGCCTGCTGCAGGCGCGGGTTGAGGCGCACCGCGTCGCGGCCGGCCTGGATGGTCCGCTCGACCTGCTCCGGCGTCAGCCTCAGCCGGGTCGGGATGACGTTCAGCGCGGCTGCCTCGTCTGGCGGCAGGTCGGCGAAGGAGACCAGTTCAACCACCATCTGGACGTCGCGGCACTTCCAGCCGGACAGGCTGCCGCGGTAGCGCGCTACCACCGCCGCCGGGAGGCTGCAGCGATATTTGACCAGCTTTTCGCGCCACAGCCGGAATTCGAGCTTGAGGGAATCGAATTCGTCGCGCACCGAGGACGCGATCGAGGTGCCGGCGGTGGCGTCGATCATGTCGACCAGGCCCGGTCCCTGCTTGACCTTGACCCAGTCGGGTTCTTTCCTGCGGCCCGCATCGGCAACGATCATGATCAGCGTTCGCATCCTCACCGCCGCCTGCGGCGACAACGGGCTGTGCGGACTGACGGCGATGTCGAGCGATTCCGCGAAGCCGACCACCGCGATGTTGTCGGTCAATCCGCCGTCGAGCAGCTTGATGTAGTTGACGCGGTCGTTGTTCTGGTAGGACTCCATGGCGCGAGCCGCGGCCTTGACCCGTTCCGGTGCCTCCGGATCGTTGAGACCGCGTTCGATCCAGTCCGGCTGCTTGTAGTTGCATCTAGTTGTCGGCGTGGTCGTCGAGACGACAACCGGCGCGAACACCGCGGGGAACGCCGCCGAGGCCGCCACCGCATCGGCGATACGAAGCTTGTCGAGATCGCTGCAGATGGCCGCGAAACGGTCGTAGGTGAAGCCGAAGGCCGTGCCGTTGTAGATGTCGGATGCGTGGATCCAGACCAGCGGGGCGCCGGGACGTCTGAAGGCGCTGTAAGTGGCACCGTCGAACAGGTTCCTGTCCAGCCACGCGGCAAAGGTGCTGCGGTCGTTGACGCCGCCTTTCCACAGCCGCGCCAGATTGGCCGGAGCGAGCTTGGCGGTGTGCAGCGAGCTCTCGGCATCGCGCAGCAAGAAGCGCTCGCGAAGCTCGCGATAACCACGCCCTTTGTAGCCGAGATAGGCCGCCGTCACCGCACCGCCAGAAACGCCGCCGACGACGCGCACGTCGTCGATCAGCGTATGCGCTCGCCCGCCGCTGCCGACCACGACATCGTCGAGCGCCCGAAGCACGCCATAGCTGAAGGCGGTGGCGCGCGTGCCGCCGCCAGAGAAGGACAGCGCGACCACGGTCGACCCGTCGGCGGGAGCATCGGGAATGTAGTCCGGCGAGCCAGGCCCGACTTGCGTCACATGGGTGTTGATGGGCTCGACATCATTGGCGACACATCCGGCCAGCAGCGCTGCTGCCAACACAAGCAAGCCCACACGCCAACGCATCGAGGTCCCCCCGATCGCCCGTTCCCGGCCTCAGTCTATGCGCAGCAGGCAGAGCAAGGCAACGGCCAGCCCCGGGGTCCTTCACCTCAAGCGTTCCGGCGGTACCCCTCCAGTTCCGGATCGAGATCCACCTTCACTCCATTGGTGAAGACGCAGGTCGCCACCATGATGCCGGCGAAGGCGACGAGGTTGACGAGCAGCGTTTCGTCGTAGCGCGCCTTCAGCGCGGCCCAGGTCTCGTCGGCAACGGCATTGGCGTCGGCGGCGAGCGCCCTGCCGAAGGACATCAGCAGCGCTTCGTCCGGGCTGGGTTCGATCGCGTCCGGATCGAGGCCGAAGTCGATCAGCGCGCGGCGGAAGAAGGTAACCGGGATCTCGGCGCGCATCGTCTCGGCGATCGCCTTCGAAAACAGCCAGATCGCCCGGTCGTCGAGCGTCGGACGCAGGAGATCGCGCAGCGTGAACCATTCGGCGTAGATGCGGTGCGCGGCCGGGGAGTGAAGCAGGATGCGCTTCATGTTGGTCAAGCGGCCGCGCAGCGCAAGCTCCCGGTCATGCTCGACGCGGATTTCGTCGGAGGCGGTCGCATAGTCGATCGCAGAGAGATGCGCCACGGCCCCTCACCCCAGCGTCGCGTGCAGCGCCGGCGCGCCGCGCAGCGTGTTGGAGACGGTGCAGATCGTCTCGGCATCCTCGACGATGCACTGCTTGGTCGCGGCGTCGAGGTCGCCGGCAATCTCCAACCGGATATTGAACCTTTCCACCCGCGACGGCTCGTCCTTCGCCTTCTCGCCTCCGACATCCGCCCTCACCTCGCCAAGCCGGTCGGCGACGCCGAGGCGGGTGGCGGCGATGCGGGCGCTCAGCACCATGCAGGCGGCCAAGGAGGCATAGAGCAGGTCGAGCGGGTTGAAGCCCGGCGCGCTGACCGCAGTCACCACGTCGACCGTGCCGCCGGTCGGCGTCGTTACCGCCGGCAAGCCGCCCGGCGGCAGCACGGCGCAGGCGCCGGTAGCACGGGTTCTGATCTTCAGCTCGCTCATCGAAAGTCCTTCGTCCGGGTTTGGAGGCCATTGATAGCGGACGGGAATCTATCTCGGCAACCATCCAGGGCACAGCTGCGGTTCTCTTCGTGCGAGGTGGTCCGTGGAAGGGCTGATCTGCCGCGTTCCGGCTTGGCAATTTGCCTCCGCCAGTCAACAATCCGCGGCACCGCGCTGCTGGGCCAATGGAAACGGGATTGAGGGTCATGACACCACGGAAATTTGCCACGCACGCCGCTCTCGCCGTCGCTGTTCTTTGGCCCGCCGCCGGCCAGCCGGCAGATGGCGTCCATCCTGGCCCGATGTCGCGCACGCAAGCCTTCGCACGCGCCGAAGCACTGACAGCGATCGGGCAAAGAATGTTCTTCGACCCATCGCTGTCGGCTTCGGGCAGACAGGCCTGCTCGTCCTGCCACGATCCCAACCACGCCTTCGGTCCGGCCTCCGCCGCGCCGGTCGAGATGGGCGGGCCGAACCTCGACCGGCCTGGCCTGCGCGCGGTGCCGTCGCTGCGCTACCTGCAGGCGGCGCCCGCCTTCACCGAGCATTTCTACGATTCCGAGGACGAGGGCGACGAAAGCGTCGACAATGGCCCGACCGGCGGATTGACTTGGGACGGGCGCGCCGACCACGGCAAGGACCAGGCGAGGATCCCGCTGCTGTCGCCGTTCGAGATGGGCAACAAGGATGAAGCCGCCGTGGTCACCGCCTTGCGCAAAGCGCCCTATGCCGACGCGTTCAAGGCGGCGTTCGGCGCGGATATTTTCGACCATCAGCAGGATGCCTTCGACGCGGCGGTCGAGGCGCTCGGCACCTTCGAGCAGAGCAGCGCCGACTTCTACCCCTATTCCAGCCGCTACGACGCCTTCCTTGCCGGCAAGGCGCAGTTGACCGCGCAGGAGTTGCGCGGCCGTGCGCTGTTCGAGGACGCAAACAAAGGCAATTGCGCGAGCTGCCATCTGAGCGAGCCGGCAAATGACGGCGAGCCGCCGCAATTCACCGATTACGGCCTGATCGCCATCGCCGTGCCGCGCAACCAGGCGATCCCGGCCAACGCCGATCCCAATTATCTCGACCTCGGGCTGTGCGGGCCGCTGCGGGCCGACTTCAAGGGCCGGAGCGAGTATTGCGGCCTGTTCAAGACGCCGACGCTGCGCAATGTCGCGCTGCGCAAAAGCTTCTTCCACAACGGCTATGTCCACTCGCTGCGCGAGGCTGTCGCCTTCTACGTCACTCGCGACACAGATCCGGGGCGCTGGTATCCGAAGAACGCGGACGGCACGGTCGAGAAATTCGACGATCTGCCAAAGGCCTACTGGGGAAACCTCAACACCGACCCGCCCTTCAACGGCAGGAAACCAGGCGAGAAGCCGGCGCTGACCGACGCCGAGATCGACGACATCGTCGCTTTCCTCGGCACGCTGACCGACGCGGACCAGGCCGGGCAGTGAGGCTCGGTCAGACGCGGCTGACAAGCGATCGAACGACGCAACCAGCGATTGCTCGCTGAGGCGTCTTTGCTAGAATGCGGCGGGCACCGCTCGTAGCGGCGCACGGGGGCATTTGGAATGGCGGGGTTGGCGACTCATTTTTGGGGATGGCCGCGGCCTGTGCGGCCGATGCTGGCGTTGATGTTGTTGTCCCTCGTCGTTGCGGAGCCGTCTTCGGCCGCGATCCATGAGTACGACGATCATCCGGCCTGCGACGGCAAGACTGTCGAACCTGCTCGGCGCATCGTCGCCTGCACACAGGTCATCGAGGATCGATCGGAGACGAAAGGCAATCACGTGGCCGCTTTTGTCATACGCGGTACTGCCTTCGCGGCGCAAGGCGACCTCGATCGCGCCATCGCCGACTACAGCGAGGCGATCAAGATGGATCCGAAACTCGCCAACGCGTACTACAACCGTGGCAACGCCTGGCGCGGAAAAGGGGAGCCCGATCGAGCCATCACCGATTACGACGAGGCGATCAATCTCGACCCGAACGGCGCCGACCCCTACTACAACCGCGGCGTGACGTGGGCCGACAAAGGTGAGAACGATCGGGCCATTGCAGACTTCGGCATGGTGCTCAGGCTGACGCCGGCCGACGCCGGTGCCTATTGCAACCGTGGCAACGCGTGGTTCAACAAGAACGAACTCGGTCGTGCCATCGACGATTTCGATCAGGCCATCAAGCTCAAGCCAACGGACGTGGATTGCCTGAACAGTCGGGCCGACGCCCTGGCCGGCATGGGCGACGAAGCGCGCGCGCTTGCCGATCACGAGACGGTGATTCGCCTCGATCCGAACAATGCGCACGCACTCTATCGACGCGGCAACGCCCGCTCGAATATGCGCGACTATGACGGCGCAATCGCCGACTACAACGGGGTCATCGCTGCCGACCCGAAAGATGCGAGCGCCTATTACAACAGGGGCCTCGCCTTGTGGAACACGGGCGATCTCGACCGGGCGCTGAGCGACCTCGATAGCTCGATCAGCCTCGACCCGAAATTCGCCGTCGCCTATCGCACCCGGGGATCAGTTCGAATCGACAAGGGCGATTTCGACCGAGCCATAGCCGACTATGACCAGGCGATCGCCCTTGATTCAAAGCAGGCAGGCACCTTTTTCGCCCGAGGCTCGGCTTGGTCGATGAAACGCGACTACGACCGCGCCATTGCCGATTTCGACCAGGCGATCGCTCTCGATCCAAAGTTGGAGGGCGCCTATGCCGGCCGTGGCTTGGCCTGGCTTCGCAAGGGCGACAATGACCGCGCCGCCGCCGACTATGACGAGGCCATCGCGCTCGACCCGACGGATGCCAGTGCTTTCAATTGGCGAGGCTTCGTATGGGCCAGCAAGGGCGACTACGACCGCGGTATCGCCGATTTCGACCGGGCCATCGAGATCTACGGCAAGAATGCGGGATTCTTCTACAATCGCGCCAAAAGCTGGACGGCAAAAGGGAACTACGAAAAGGTCATCGCCGACTACGATCAGGCAATCGGCCTCGATCCCAACTTCGCCAACGCCTACCGGGGCCGCGGCCTGGTGCATTTCTATGCGGGCGCGCTCTCAGATGCGCAGTACGATTTTCGTCGATTGGCCGCCCTGAAACCCGACGATCCTTATTCCGCGATCTGGCGCGACTTGGCCGAGCGCCACGCCGGCGGGCAAAGCGAATTGCGTGCTGCGACAGGCAAGCTCGATATGACGAAATGGCCGGCACCAGTCGCGCGCATGCTGCTCGGCGACCTAGCGCCGGCCGAGGTGCTGGCGGCCGCGGACGACCCGAATCCGCAAACCAGGCAGGGGCAGGTGTGTGAGGCCAATTTCTATACCGCGGAACTCAGTCGGTTGCAGGGGCACAGCGACGAGGCGGTGCGGCTCTACCGGCTCGCGGTAAGCGATTGTCCCAAGAGCTTCGTCGAGTATCGCGGCGCGACGATGGCCTTGAAGGCGCTCTACGCTTTGCCGTAGCGACCTCGAGGATATCGACGCGATAAAGCGCCCTATTGCTGAACCGATCGGAAAGCGCACCCTGTGTGAGCCAGTCACAGACCGACAGAAAGCATCTGCTACATTAGCATCTCGTCAGAGCGGGGGCTCAAATGAGATTCGTAGCGGTGCAAGAACCGCCTCATCATAGCTGGGCGGTGCTCGACATGGCCAATGACAAGCCCGCCGAACATGCCGGGCGCGCGCTCATCGGTCTCACGTCGCACGAAGCCCGGCGGTTCGCCGCCGCGGCCAACGATGAAGCGGGGTATCGGGAAACCAACGCGCTGGCGTCGCATCCAGGCGGATAAGGCATGGCACTGACGGTTCGCAATTCGCCGGGAAACGACAAGCGAACAAGCGGTTGAGACGGCGTGCTGCCAGATTGATTCAAGTGCCTCACCCGGCCGGCGCGTAGCGGTTCACCACCATGCCGCAGGCATAGGCCTTCGAGCCGGTGAGCTTCAGCCTGGCGAAGCCCGCCTGGTCGAAGATGCGACGGCCGGCACCCAGCACCGCCGGGTTGATGGAGAGCTGGAACTCGTCGACCAGCCCGGCGGCGATCAGCGCCGAGGCGAAGCCGGCGCCGCCGAACACGGCAATGTCGCCGCCCTCGCCCGCCTTCAGCGCATTGATCTCGCGCGGCAGATCGCCGCTCGCGACCCTGGTACGCTCCCACCGCGACGCCTTCAGCCTGTCGCTCAGCACCACCTTGTCAGCTGTCACGATACGCTGGGCGAAGGCATAGAAACGGTCTCGCGGAAATTTCCTCGCCGCATTGCCCCAGTGATTGAGGTAGCCCTCTTCGGCCATCTTGCGGCTGAGCAGAATCGTGTCGACGGTTGCGAACACGGCATTGAAGTCCTGCTTGAGCTCGTCGTCCCAGTCGCTCTCGTCGCCCCATTCCCAAAGCTGCCAACGACGGTTCTCGTCGGCGCCGACGAAGCCGTCGACCGACATCTGCATTTGCAGGATGAGCTTTTTCATTGCGCGGTCCTCTCGCATCTCCAAATACGGTTTACTTTTGAAATCATTTGACGCGCGAATGGAATGATGTCAATTGAAAAGTGATTTACAAATGGAACTAATTTCATGTCGACCAAGGAAAGGTCCGGCTGCCCGATCAGCCTGTCGCTCGAGCTCATCGGCGACCGCTGGACGCTGCTCATCATCCGCGACCTGGCCTTCGCCGGGAAAAGGCATTTTCGCGAGTTCCTGCAGTCGGACGAAGGCATCTCGTCGCGCACGCTCGCCGAGCGGCTGCAGACCCTGGTCGACGAAGGCGTCCTCACCCGCAGCGACGACCCGACCCACAGGCTGAAAGCGATCTACCGGCTGACCGAGGCCGGCATCGACCTTTTGCCGATACTCGCCACGCTTGGCGCTTGGGGCAGCAAATATCGAAAGGCGGATGAGGATTTGGCGCGGGTTTCCAAGGAACTAGCGGCAGGTGGCCAGCCGGCGCTGGAGCGGATGAAGAAGAGGTTGAGGAAGGAGCATTTGGGGTAAGGCGTTCCACGCCGCCAATTGCCCAAAGTCGAGTTCTACGGCGAAGGATCGCGGCGTCGATAAGATCCTGCCCGCAGGTTCCGTTTCCCGTCTATGCTCCCCTGCGCTAGACTCCGCCTGAACAGGATCGACCGCCATGATCGTCCAGGCCTGCATCAACGGCGCCCGCGGCGCGGATTTCCACCCCGCCCTGCCGCTCGACCCGGATGCCATGGCACGCGACGGCGCGGCCTCGGTTGCGGCGGGTGCCGCCGAACTGCATGTGCATGCGCGCGGCGCCGACCGGCAGGAAAGCCTTGCCCCGGAAGCGATGGACCGGACGGTGACGGCGCTGCGCCGCGCCTGCCCCGGCACGCTGATCGGCATTTCGACCGGCGCCTGGATCGAGAAGGACGACAGGCGCACGATTGCCGCCATCGCCGGCTGGCATGAGCTGCCCGACTACGCCTCGGTCAATCTCAGCGAGGCGGCGGCGCCCGAAGTGATGGAAGCGTTGCGCAACCGCGGCGTCGGCATCGAGGCCGGGCTGGCGTCGATCGGCGATGCGCTCAGGCTGGCCAATCTCGATCATGGCCGCCGGGTGCTGCGCGTCCTGATCGAGATTTCCGAGCAGACGCTGGAGGAGGCCTTTGCCGTCGCCGACGGCATCGAAACGCTGCTGCAACGCGAAGGCATTCACCGCTCGATCCTGCTGCATGGCGAGAACGCGACCGTGTGGCCCTTCGTCGAGCGGGCGGCGGCGCGGAAGTTTTCGACCCGTGTCGGGCTCGAGGACGGTAAGGAGTTGCCTGATGGGACGGTGGCGGACGGGAATGCGGCGCTGGTGAAGGCGGCGGTGAGGATCTATCGCCGGGCTTGACTTGGCTCCTCGCCCCCTGGGGAGGACCCAAGGCCAAAAGTCAGCCGAACTTCGTCAGCGGCTTGGCGGTTATCTCGACCCATTCGCAGCGCCGGCTACGGTGGTAGAAGGATTGGAAGGGCGGCGGGAACGACGGATCCGCGAACGCCCCTACCGGAATTGCAGTTAGGCCGGGCTGCGTGTCGATGCGATAGTGCACTGTGGTCCCGCAATCAGGGCAGAAGCTGTAGGTTATCTGCCCGCCCTGCTCGCCGGTGCGCGTGAACTGCAGCGCGCGCCCGTCTATCGTCACATCGGCCTCGGCAAAGCGCACATTGTAGCTGAAGGCGCTGCCTGTGCGCCGCTTGCAGTCGAGGCAATGACACACCGAGATGCGCACCGGCTCGCCCGCGCAGGTGGCCGACAGCTGACCGCAGGAACATTCGGCGCGTCGCGTGACCATGCTGGCTCCTTTCGACCGAGTCTCGGCACCTTATGCAGTTCGGCGGCGTGGTGAAAGCACCTATCCGCCGAGCGTCGCCTACCCCTGCCAGGCCGTCAGATCCGCCAGTATCCGCGCCTTCACCGCCGGGTCGGCGTAGCTCGCATGCACCGATGTCGCGGCGAGCTGGCGGATGGTTTCACTGTCCCAGGCGAAGGTCTCGGCGCAGGCGGCGTAAGAGGCTTCGAGCGTCGTGCCGAGCAGCGCCGGATCGTCGGTGTTGATGGAGACGGGAACGCCGGCTTTGCGCAGAGCGTCGATCGGATGCTCGGCAAGCGAAGGATAGACGCCGAGTGCGATGTTGGAGATCGGGCAGACGCCGAGCGCAATTCGCCTCTGTGCGAGCAGGTCGACCAGAGCCGGCTCCTCGATCGCGCGAACGCCATGGTCGATGCGATCGGCGCCAAGCAGCTCGATGGCGTCGCGAACGCCCTCGGGACCGCTCGACTCGCCGGCGTGGACGGTGCGTCGCAATCCGGCCGTGGCGGCGCGGCGGAACGCCTCGGCAAAGCGCGGACCGGTGCGCCCGGCGGCCGCCTCGTTGCCGTCGATCGAAAGGGCCACGACGCGCGGGTGCCTGATCCTGCTCAGCAACTCCACCAGTTCGATGGCGTCCTCGGCCGACTGGGTGCGCAGCAGGCTGATGCAGAGCCCGACCGGCGGGTATCCATCCTGCTCGGCCGCCGCGAACCCGGCATCGAAGGCGTCGATCATGCCGGCGATGTTCCGGTGCCAGTGCGGCCAGTGGGTCGGATTGACGATGACATCGGCGTAGCGCACGCCGCTCTTGGCCATGCGCCGCGCAAATTTATAGGCGGTGATGGCCAGCTGCTCGCGCGTACGAAACGTGCCGCACAGCCAGTCGAGCATTTCGAGGAAGCTCTTCAGATCATGCGCCTCGAAGAGCCTGTCGCGCGGCGCGCGCAGCGGGATGCCAGCCTCCTCGCAATTCCTGATCACGTCGTCGGCCTCGAAGCAGCCCTCGACGTGGATGTGCACTTCGGCCTTCGGCAACCCGATATAGTCGGTCAATGAAGCCTCCCGAGCTTTGTGGCGGCATCAAATCACGAAAGGCGAGATCAAGGCTTCAAGAAATGATTGAAAGATTTATGTGTGATGGCCGCCAGTCTTCCCCCGTTGCGGGCCGTTGCGGGGGAGATCGGCAGGTTCGGCCTCACTGCGTGTCCGCGTGGGCTCTCAGCTCGGCGCGCTTCTCGTCCGACACCACCGCCAGATCCAGCACCTTCTGCAGACCCGCCGCATGGCGGAAATTGGGCTCGGCCTGCACGCCGCTTTTCACCGCCTCGGCGAAGCGCTGGTAGTTGGTCGGCACGGTGCCGGCGTCAAGCTCTTCCCATTTGGCGTCCTCGACATTGGCACCGATGCAGCCATTCAACATCGAGCCATTGAGATTGTGCACCACCTCGATGCCGCCCTTGTCGCCATAGATGCGCAGCCTGAGCTCGTTGAGATGGCCGCTCGCCCAGCGGCTGGCATGCACCACGCCAAAGGCGCCGTTGGCGAAATCGAGCGTCATGGCGAAGCTGTCATTGGCGTCGAGCTGGTAGTCGCCGATGCGGTTGCCCGGCGCCTTGTCGAAGGCGCGCAGCCGGCAGAATACGTGGTCGATATCGAGGGCGGCGCCATAGCTGGCGAAGTCGAGGATGTGGATGCCGACGTCGCCGAGCACGCCGTTTGAGCCGTGGCCGCGCGAGAGCCGCCAGAGCCACTTGGGGTCGCTTCGCCAGTCGCCCCAGAATTTCGATACCAGCCAGCTCTGCAGATAGGAGGCCTCGACGTGGCGCACCGTGCCGATCTCGCCGGCCTGCACCATTTGCCGCGCCTTCTGCAAAGGCGCGACGTTGCGGTAGGTGAGGTTGACCATGTTGACGACGCCGGCGGCTTCCGCCGCATCGGCCATCTCGCTTGCCTTGCCGAAATTCTCGGCTAGCGGCTTTTCGCAAAGCACCGGCTTGCCGGCGGCGATCAGCGCCATGGTGGTCGGGTGATGGATGCGGTCGGGCGTGACATTGGCGACCGCGTCGAAACCGTCCCAGTCGAGCGCCGCCTCCAGCGAGGTGAAGCGCTTCGGGATCTTATAGGCGTCGGCATATTCGCCGACGCGGGCCGGATCGACATCGACGGCACCGACGACGTCGACGCCTTCGATGGCGCCGAAGCGGCGGGCATGCTCCTGCGCCATCCAGCCGGTACCGAGTATCAAAAGCCGCATTTTGCTCCTCCAGAGGAATTGGTTCGATTCAATGATATGAGCCGGACGATCTAATTGTCGTTAATACGCAGTCCCAGACAGAGAACGCTTTAGCGGAAACCGGCCTCGCCGGGCGCATGCAGCTTGCCGCCGCGTTCGACGATCGGCTCCAGCGCCTTCTCCACCGGCACGTTGGGTGCTTTGAGGATGGCGGAATTCCTGCCCTGCGGGTTGTGCGCCCACTTCACTGCGTTGCGCAGCACCTTGTGCACGGTCGCGTCGTGGTAGGTCGGATAGGTTTCGTGGCCCGGGCGGAAGTAGAAGACATTGCCGGCGCCGCGCCGGTAGGTAAGGCCTGAGCGGAACACCTCGCCGCCCTGGAACCAGGAGATGAAGATTGTCTCCAGCGGCTCCGGCACGGCGAACTGCTCGCCATACATCTCCTCGTTCTCGAGCTCGAAATATTCGCCGATGCCTTCGGCGATCGGATGGCTGGGGCTCGTCACCCAGAGCCGTTCGCGCTCGCCGGCCTCGCGCCATTTGAGCGTGCAGGGCGTGCCCATCAGCCGTTTGAAGATTTTCGAGAAATGGCCGGAGTGGAGCACGATCAGTCCCATGCCTTCGAAGACGCGGCGTGCGACGCGCTCGACCACATCGTCGGCCACCGCGCCATGGTCCTTGTGACCCCACCAGACGAGCACGTCGGTCTCGGCGAGGCGGGATTCAGGCAACCCATGCTCCGGCTGCTCCAGCGTCGCGGTCGAGGCGGAGATCGCCTTGTCGGCGTTGAGCGCGTTGGCGATGGCCGTGTGCATGCCTTGCGGATAGATGCCGGCGACCACCTCATTGGTCCGCTCATGGATGTTCTCGCCCCAGACGACAGCGCGAATTGTCATGGATTGCCTCGTGATGGTGAGAGGGTGGAGCCGCCCGGCGCAATAGATAGCGTCTTCGGCCGGCATTGGAAGCGGTTTTTGCCCTTCGCTCCGCTGCACATGACGACGAGCCAGAAAGCATCGTTGGCGAACAACCACATACGCCTGTATGCTTCCGCTTTGATTCAACCACCTCCACCCAATTGGCAACCGTCCTTTCCCGTGCGCAATATCAGCTATGGGCGAAGTGCTTATAGGGGCGGCGATTTTTGCTTGTCTGGCCGGGGCGTCGCTGGTCAGCCTGATGGTGCATGAGCGCTTCCCTGCTCACCACCTTGGCGACGATACCAGCGCGGTGGTGCGGCTCGCCGCGAACCTCTTCATGGTGATGTCCTCGCTGGTCCTCGGCCTGATGATCAACTCGGCCAAGAACACGTTCGAATCCATCAACGTCAACGTCCACACCTTCGCCACCGATCTCATTCTGCTCGACAGAACGCTCCGACACTATGGACCGGAGGCGGACGGCGCCCGGCAATCGCTCACCGCCTATGTGCAGCGCGTCGTCGATACCTCGACGGCCGACAGCGACACGACGGTCGTCCCGAACAGGCTGTCGGAACTGCTGCTCAATCAGGTCGGCGATATCGTGGGCGGATTGACCCCTGCGAACGCCAGGCAGACCGCCGCGCAACAGGCGGCGACGCAGCAGTTGCAGAAGGTGATCGCGCAGCGCTGGATCCTGGCCGAGCAGTCCGAGGGTGCCATCCCCGCGCCGCTGATCGCGCTGCTCGTTGCCTGGCTGACGCTGATCTTCGCCAGCTTCGGCTTCCGAGCACCGTGCAATGGAACCATCATCTTCACGTGCCTCATGTCCGGGGCGCTGGTGGCCGCGGCAATCTATCTGATCATCGACATGGACAGCCCCTTCTCCGGCCCGATCCAAGTCTCGCCGGCGCCCCTGCAGAGGGCGCTGGCGGAACTGACGCAGTGAAGGTCAGGCACGACCGAACATCTCGATCAACAGCTTCGCCGCTACCGCCGCACCGTCGGCGCGGACCGAACGGGCAACCTCGCTCGCACGGATGCGGGTTTCGGGCGCCAGCGCCGTCTCCATCGCCGCCGACAATGACCCCGCTGTCGGAACCGGGCCGTCATGAGTTGCGCCGATGCCGAGCTCGGCCACCCGCCGCGCCCAGTACGGCTGATCGCCGATCTGCGGCACCACCAGTTGCGGCGCTCCTGCCCGCGCGGCGGCGACGGTCGTTCCGGCACCGCCGTGATGCATGACCGCGGCGACGCGGCGGAACAGCGTCTGCTGGTTGACATCGCCGACGGCGAAGCAATCGTCCCGGTCGTCGGTAAGGCCAAGCTCGGCCCAGCCACGCGCGATCACCGTGCGCCGGCCCTTGGCGCGGACCGCCTCGATGGCCGCACGGCCGGCCTCCTTGGCCACGGCAATGGAGCCGAAGCCGACATAGACCGGAGGCGGGCCGGCTGCGAGGAATGCCTCCAGCCCGTCGGGCAGCGGCCGCTCGTCGTCCAGGATCCAGGCGCCGGTCTGCCTGGCATCGGTCAGGTCCGAAGGCAGCCACGGCCCGAGCGCTGGGTCGCAGGCGAGCAGGACCGGATCGCCGTAGACATAATCGCGGACATTTTCCACCGCAGGCAATCCGAGCGACGCGCGCCAGCTGTTGATCGCTTGGCCGAACAGCGCGTTCTTGGTCGCGATATCCGTCTCCCACAGCAGCCGGTTGTCGGTCACCCCGGCTGGAAGCGGATGTCCCGGATATTCATGCGGCCGGTTGTGCGCCGACGGCAGCCATATCGGACAGAAGGTGGCAAGGATGTAGCGCATGTGCCGCTGCCCGGCGACCAGCCGCGCGGCGGCACAGGACGGAAACAGGCCGCAGGCCACCACGGCATCGCAGCCTTCGGCAGCCGCCATGAGCGTATCATATTGCCTGGCAAGGATCTCGGCCGCCTGGCCGGAGATGAGTGCGGCCACGTCCTTCGGCGATTCCGATGCCCTGCGCCGCGTCATCTCCTTTACCCATTCGCGCACCGGTGCGAAGGCCGGCACCAGCTCCACACCGGCACGGGCGCACAGCGCTGCAAATTCTTCATCGCCGGGGACACTCACCCGCACCTCGGCGCCGAGCGCCTGCAGTCGCTCGCCCAGCGCCACCACCGGCTCGACATCGCCGCGCGAACCGTAAGTCGACAGTAAAATCCGCATGCAAACTCCCTTTCCTAAACTGAGGTCAAGGGCAGCGTACATACGGCATTGCCGGGGGCTTGCCGCAAGCCCGGGCTGCGCCATATATGCTTTCTGGGAGAGGGAGTTCTCCCTTTCCTCATCCGCAATTCGATGGAACCGGTCACTGCCGCTGTTGCAAGAGACGTGGCGAAGACATCAAGCGCGTGCGTCGACCGCGCCGCGCGTCAACGGCGGTAAGGACCGCAAACCGTCAAGAAATCAAAGGCAGCCTACCGGCAACGAGCTGCTGCCGGCATAGTGGCGGGCGGGGTCAGCCCTGGCGGCCTTCCTGGGCGACCTGGGTGGGCGACCCGTTCAGGCGCGGCACAACGACCAGGCGCTTGATCTTCCCCTTCTTGAAGGCAGAGAGGAAGCGGCCATAATCCTTGAAGGCCACGCAGCCGCTGGATTGGGCTGGGGCGCCGCGCAGCAGATAGGTATGGGCGAGCAGACCGTTGCGATTATATTTGTTCCTGCCGCTGGTCGGCGTCAGCCGGATGGCCTCGACGCCGTGGAAGCGCGATTCACGCAGCGACAGATTGTAGGTGTCGGGCGGCGTCGGGCCGGAATTCTTGCGGTTGGCGAAGCGCGGCTGGTCGGCCATGGCGCCCTTCCCCGAATGCGCCTCCAGCTTGGAGCCATCGGGCATGTAGACCGTCGCCGTCGAGATGTCATAGACGGCGACGCCATTGCCCGTCGAAGGACTGTTGAACAGACCCCTGAAGGCGTTGCCGAGACCGCCGCGCTCGGGCGTGTCCGGCTTGGCGTAGGCGAGCATCTCGGAGGCTTGCGCCTTGCTGCGCTTGGCCGGCGCGGCCTCAATCGGCTTCGCACCCTGCACACCCGGAAGCGCTTGGTCGGAGCTCCTCAGCGAGCGCGGCGTCTGCGCACCTTCGGCGGAGTCGACAACGGTCGGCTGCGGCTTGGCCGGCTGCGGTTTGGCCGACTCCGGTTTGGCAATTTGGGGCCTTGCCGCCTGGCTTGCCTGCGGGTTGGCCGGTTCCGGCTTCCTCGCGGCATTCTGTTCAGGCGCTTCCGTCGCGCGCCCGAGGGCGGTGCGCGGCCTCAAACCAGGCACGGCGATGCTGTCGGGCAAATCATCCTGCGGCGGCAGCGAAGCGACCTGCACTTCAGCTTGTCCGTCGTCGCCGGAAGCGCCGGCCGTCATCTCAGGCGCGTCGCCGCTGGCGAGCGCGACGGCGGTCGGCACGTCGACCGTCTCTTCGGGCATGACATTGGCAAGCGCCAGCGCCAGTTCGGACGCGCGCTGAACGTCGACCTGATTTCCGCCAAAGCGTGACTCGGCCGGGCCGCTCAAGGTCAGCCCACTCCGGGCCGAACCGCTGTCGGCCGCGCCGCCGAAGCGGCTTGCCGACGGCAAGCTCGCCAGCAGGACAGGAGCGTTCTCGGCGCGCCGGAAGGCATCGGCCAGTTTTTGCGGCGAAAGCCCGGCGCGCTTGATGACGCTGTCGAAACGGTCGGCGACGTCCGCGGCGGAAGCCGCGACAACCTTCTCATGCGATACGCTATCCGGTGCCGGTTTCAGCCGCGCGGCCTTGCCGTCATGCACCAAGCTGGAGGGGTTTGGCGTGGAGCTCGCAAAGCTGGCTGCGAGACTGAGGCAGCCGGCATCGCAGCCGCGGGTGAGCGAGCCCGTCTTGTGCGCGCCGTTCGCGGCAAGGCGCGGCGCCCAGGCGTTCGCGACCTTGCGGCGCTGGTCGCCAAGCACGATGCTGCGCGGCGCAAGCATGCTCTGCGGCAATCCGTTGGAGGCGGCGGTGAGCGAGGTACTCACGGAATAGAGGCCGGCCATGGTCGCGACCGACCACAGGGCCAGGGCAGCGCCGACAGCAGGCACTACAACCCAACGATGACCACCAGATTTCTTCGAAGTTACCCCCTCTTCAGGAGCGTCACCCCGGTTCTTCAAACGCAAAAACGCCATACGACCACTCTCAATCGGCATGCCGGTTTGCGGACCTGGCACCCGTCACGATCACAGCTCGCCTGGTGCCCCCTGCACCTTCACGCGTCTGTTGCCGATTGATTCAAAAGATGGACAAAGATGGTTAACCAATCCCTCCACCAATCGCCATTGTGGCGACGGTCCATACGAAAAAAGAGCCCTCCATGGTCTCCGCCACGGTAAAAATGCTCTCCCTCAGCTGCTTTGCTGCCCGTTTTTGCGGGCCGAGTCAAGCAAGCGCGAAGGTTCTACCCTTTCGGGCGATCGCCAGCTAAGAACGGATTGAGGTTAAAAAACGGCAGGAACAGCCTGGCGCGACCAGCTGCGGCATCTCTTCCAGGGCGGCAGATCGCAACGTTAACCCCGATGCGGGAAGACAGCCTTCGCCGCGCCAGACAATCAAGGACGGAGCTGTCGAGCCGGATTGCGTCGCGACGGTGCGGTGCGGCGCTCCGCAAGCGATTGCAACAACTCCGCTTCGGCGCTGAAGCCGTTTTGGAAGGCTTCGAGCACGTCGGAGGCAAGCTGTTCTCTTTGGTCCCCGTCTTTTAACGCCAGACGGCGATCGTTGCACAACTGATCGAATACTTTCTGGAGGAGCTCCAGCTCGACTGGCGTGAATATTCCGCTGTGTTTGGTGAAAGCCATGACGCCTCCCTGCCCCTTACATGGGCGAAAGCGCGATCTACTCTTTCAAGCGTCCGTGTGCCTCGTCTGGGTGCGGACGACAAGGCATCCTACACCTTTCCGGCCGGCCTATCGATTCCGTCGTAGTCGTAGATCGGACTGTTCAAGCTGAACCCGCTTCCGTCGGCCAACGTCGCGGGGCGCCTTGGAGTTGTTCAACTTTTGAATCGCTTGCCCAATCCAACTGATTGTTCTTACACAGCTTCCAGCGAAATCCTGGAGCTGCTTCAATCACCGGAAAAACGGGCGCATTCAGCGCATTTGGTCCGGATCGTCGGCAACGCCGACGTGATGCCGATAGACCATTCCCCAACCCTTCCAGCCGGTGAACAGAAGGATGAGGACAACGATCAGCGACAGGACAAGGCCGACCGGCACAACCGCTGCCTCCGCGTCGGCATATCGCGAGTACCAGTTGTAGAGTTCGATGAGAACGACGACCACGTTGCCGCCGGCGTGAAGCCATGCGTCCTGGAGATTGCGGATCTGGGTGTCGCCGAGGACATCGGTCAAGCCGGCAAGAGCCGCCAGCACGGCCATGATCAGACCTGCCCCCAGCAGCCAGAGCGTAGCGGTGACCCAGCCCGGATTACCGGTTCGCCAGAAGATAAGGTCGCAAACGAAGGTCGCGACGAAGAAGGCGATCGGGAACGGTATCAGCATTGCATGAACAGGATGGCCGGCAATGCTTGCCGTGCTGTGCGGATTGCGAGGGATCGTGTGCTGGACCATCGTAGGGCCTCCTCGAGGCGTGGCGAGCGCCGCCCTCAGGCCACATCACAACGCATCAGGGGCTCGGCGGCAGAAAGCCGGATATATGCAAACTCCGGTTGAGCCGGAATGTTCCATAACCCGACTGCGCTGCGCGGGACGGAATTCACGCACCGCTATAGGCGCGTATGCCAGTGTGGGCTCGAGTCGAAAGCGAGCTGAACGATAGTGTGCTCTTGTCGCGCGTGATCCAATGCCACGCATCCCGGCGGTGGCTTATTGTCACGGCACTCTTCTTCGCAACGAAATCCAAGCCAGGGATCGGCAAAACTGGAGCAGCAACGGATTACGCCACTTCGGTGATTGCTGACAGGCACGGCAGCGGTGAGGTCGCCGCCAAAATTCAGTCGACATCATCGTGGCTGAACTCTAGGCCAACCTATCGAGCCAGGCGCGCATCGGCCAAACCGGGGACAGGTTTCGTCTTGCCGCTGAGCCGCGCTCCAAAGGTGAGCGTGCATGGAAAATTGCGGACGACTGCCTCCATCAACGCGGCGCCGCCGGGGCCGAGGGCTAACCGAGCCAGGGCTTCGGCGGCCAGGACCCGCGTGGAGAATAATCTTCGCCAGACCGCCTCGTAGCGTTTCCGCGCCGCAAGGTATGCGGCGAATACATCTCGGCAAGCAACCTCGCGCTCCTTGACCGGCTGGGTATCGG
>NZ_JARTVQ010000016.1:0-42039 GCF_029625845.1 Mesorhizobium sp. WSM4898
GGGGCGGGGCCCGCGGCCCTGTCGATAACGGGGCGTGGCGGGCGCGAGGCGCTGCCGACCGAGGGCCAGGTCACGGAACTCTTGGCATCGACGAAAGCCCCGTCGGCAGTCGAACTGAAATCGCACCTCGATACCGGAACATAGTTGAAACTATCCGAGGAACATTCGCAGGCGAACATAGGCCGATAATAATCATAAAAACGAGCGGCTTAGCCTTGTGGAGGGAGGAAGATGGCAGAAGTCATTCTTGAGAATATCTGCAAGACCTATGGGAACAACTTTCACGCAATCGACCAATTGAACCTGTCGGTCGAGGATGGCGAATTCTTGATTCTCGTTGGGCCGTCCGGCTGCGGCAAATCCACCGCGCTGCGAATGATCGCGGGGCTGGAGGACGTGACAAGCGGCAGCCTTCGGATCGGCGGAGTCGACGTCGTCGACATGCCGCCCAAGGACCGCGACATCGCGATGGTCTTCCAGAGCTACGCGCTCTACCCGCATATGACGGTGTTCGAAAACATCGCCTTTTCGATGCGGCTGGCAGGCAAGCCGAAGGCCGAGCGCAAGAAGCGGGTGGACGAGATCGCCAAAACCCTTCAGCTGACATCTCTGCTCGACAGCAAACCCGCGAACCTTTCAGGCGGACAGCGTCAACGGGTTGCCATGGGCCGCGCCATGGTGCGCGAGCCGGCCGCCTTCCTCATGGACGAACCCCTTTCCAATCTGGACGCGAAGCTGCGTGTTCAAATGCGCGCCGAAATCACCAGCCTGCAAAAGCAGCTCGGCGTCACGACCATATACGTGACCCACGACCAAACCGAGGCGATGACGATGGGGGACAGGGTCGCGGTGTTGAAGGGCGGCGTGCTGCAGCAGGTCGACACTCCCAAGAGACTCTATGAATCGCCGGTGAACGCCTTCGTTGCCGGCTTCATCGGTTCTCCTTCGATGAACCTGTTCGAGGCGACGCTGACGGGCGACGAACTGATGTCCGGCACCTTCGCCATCCGGCTGCAGGACGCAGCCTTCGTGCGCAGGCCGTCCTTGAGGTCGTATGCGGGGCGCAAGGTCGTGTTCGGGATCCGACCGGAGGATCTCTATGACAGCAGTCTCGAATCCGGCCGCAAGTATCAGACGATCCCGGCAAAGGTGACCTCGATCGAAGAACTCGGGTCCGAACACATCGTTCATCTCAGCATCGACGCGGTGCGGGTGGACTCCGGCGATCCGGACGCGGTGCAGGATTTCGGCATGACCTCGAACGCGGTGGCGAAATTCGAACCGGTCAGCACAGTCCTGCCCGGCTCGGAGATCCGCTTGGCCGTAGACGACGCCAAGCTCCATTTCTTCGATCCCGAAACGCATCTGGCGATCTGAAGATTTGTCGCAGAGCCCGCAGGCAGGAGCGATGCGCCTGCGAAAGTACTCGTAAGAAGACTTCTGAATGAAGCAGACGATCGTCCGCATTGTGCGGTCGATCTTAAGAAGGAGGAGAAAATGACGTTTCGGATACGACCCGCGATGCTGAAAATGGCCGCGGCCGCATGGCTGCTCGGCGCAACCGGCGCCATGGCAGACACGACGCTGGAATTCACGCAGTGGTGGGAGCCAGAGCTGCCCGCAGGCTCCTTGCGCAAAATCATGGACGAGTTCGAGGCTGCAAACCCCGGGATCAAGGTGACGCTGGTCAGCGGCCCCTATGCGACCACGCGAGACCAGATCTCGGTCGGTGCTGCGACCGGAACGCTTAGCGACGTTGTCGGTCTCGATGGCGCTTGGGTGAACAATCTGAACGCACAAAATGCGCTGGCCGACATGAACCCGATGATGGATGCGAGCAAGTTCGACAAAGCCCAGGTCGCGGACATCATCAAGGTGGACGGCAAGGCCGTGATGTTCCCGGTCGCTTCGTTCGTCTATCCGGTGTTCGTCAATCTGGACCTCGCCGCCCAGGCAGGCGTGACCAAGCTGCCGTCGACCCGCGCGGAGTTCCTCGAAGCCGCCAAGAAGATGACCCATGCCGACAAGAACCAGTATGGCTGGGTGCTGCCGCTGTCGCTGCAGACGCCGTCCGGCGTTCAGAACGACATGATGTCGTGGGTTTGGGCTTCGGGCCAGTCGATGATGGCGAATGGCAAGCCCGACCTCGAGGGCAAACCGGTGGTGGATATGCTCAGCTTCGTGAAATCGCTCAACGACGCCGGCACCATCTCGCCCGGCATCGCCACCAAGACCGAACAGGAAAAGGTCGAGGAATTCGTCAACGACCGGGTCGGGATGATGATCGACTCGCTCGCGCATGTGAACCTCATCCGCAAACGCAATCCCAAGCTGAACTTCGACCTCATCCCGGTCCCGGTCGTGGAGAACTACAACGGCAAGCGCGGCCTTCCCTATGCCTCCTGGGGCATCGGTATCTCTGCCGGCTCGAAGCACCAGGAGGAGGCCTGGAAGCTCGTCCAATATCTGATGAGTGAAAAGGTGAACGCCAAGCTCGTGTCGCTTGCAAACGCCTTCCCGGGCAACGTCAACGCCAAGCCCGATTTCGTGACGTCCGACAAGGCATTCGCAAAGGCTTTCGAAATCTTCAAGACCGGTTATCTCGCCAACGAGTTCACGGGTCTGCCGGTGGCGGAAGGCCTGATGACCCAGTTCGACGTGGAAGCCCAGAAGATGCTTGCCGGCGAGCAGTCTCCGGAACAAGCCGCAGCCAACGCTCAAAAGGGCTGGATGGCGAAATTCTGATCGGCCTGTTCCCCGTTCACTTTCTCGACCGGGTGGCCTGACTTCGGGCAGGCCACCCGGCCACAACGGATCGGTGGACCCGTGTTCCGAAGCTCACCTTCTCTTGAAGGCGTATTTCAAGGTTGGCACATGACCCCGCAGAAGCGCTCCCATCACAGACTGAAACGAGCGGTCGCACCCTATCTCTATCTGTCGCCCTCGCTCCTCATAATCGGTCTTCTGATGCTGCTGCCGATGGTGACGGTGATTGCCTATTCGTTCCAGAACAGCGCGGTGCTGCGCCGTGACCCATCCTTTGCCGGACTGAAACACTACCAGGCGATCTTTGCCGATCCGGTGTTTTGGGCTTCGCTGTGGCACACGCTCTACTTCACTTGCATGAGTGTCGTTTTCCACATGACCATCGGCATGGTCTTCGCACTCATGCTGAACAGCGACCGCATCAATCCGATGCTGCGCAATATTCTGCGCGTGCTCTACATACTGCCTTGGCTGTTCACTGCGGTGATTATCGCCGTGATCTGGCGCCTCCTGCTTGAGCCGAACGGGGTCGTGAACAGCATTCTCATGCAGATGGGCATCATCGGTTCCAAGGTCGAGTGGTTTTCCTCGCCCGAGACCGCGCTGCACGCCGTCACCTTCGCCAATATCTGGGCAGGGTACCCGCTTTTCATGGTCAGCCTGCTCGCAGGCCTGCAGGGCATTCCCAAGGATTTCTACGAGGCCGCCGATATCGACGGCGCCAAGGCCTACCAGAAGCTGATCTTCATCACGATCCCGCAGTTGATGCCGATCATCATCAGCATCTCGCTGCTCGACTTCATCTGGACCATGCAGGTCTTCCCATTGATCTGGATAACGACGGGCGGTGGTCCGATCTACTCGACCGAGGTCCTCAGCACCTACACCTATAAGCTGGCGTTTTCGAGCTACAACCTGTCTCAGGCGTCGGCGAGCGCTGTGGTCATTCTGCTGATCTCGCTTGGCCTGACGCTGTTCTACGTCCGTTATCAAAAGGCTCGGTAGTCACCATGAGGAAAAGGCACACGCCGAAAGACAGGCTGATCACCGTCGCGCTGCATGTCGCGCTTGCCGCGGGGCTGTTCTTCGCGGCCTTCCCGATCTACTGGATGCTCAGCAGCTCGTTCAAGTCGAATACCGAGATCTTTGCCCTGCCACCAACCATCCTGCCGAAGGCCTTCACGCTGGAAGCGTACGCAGCCATCGTTGGCGACCCGGTAAAGCTGCGCTTCTTCTTCAACAGCTACTTCGTGGCGGCAGCGGTGACCGTGCTGACGGTGCTGATCGCCTTGCTGGCGGCCTACGGGTTCAGCCGCTTCAACTTTCGCGGCAAGGGCAGCCTGAACACACTCATCATCAGCACGCAGACGATTCCGCCGATCACGCTTCTCATCCCCTTCTTCGGGCTTGTCGTCTCATATGGCATCTTTGACACCTATATCGCGCTGATCCTGACTTACCTGGTGTTTACGCTGCCCTACGCGATCCTGCTGATGACGGGATATCTCAACACCTTGCCCCGCGATCTCGATGAAGCGGTGGCTGTCGACGGCGGCACCAGTTGGACAGCGCTTTGGCGGGTGATCGTCCCGATCTCGCTGCCTGGTATCGTGGCGACGTCTGTCTACACCTTCCTGTTATGCTGGAACGAATTTCTCTTTGCGCTGACGCTGACTAAGTCGACGTCCATGCGCACCGTGCCGATCGGCATCCAGCTGTTGATGGGGCAGCACGCCTTCGAATGGAACCAGATGATGGCGATGAGCGTGCTCGGCTCGTTACCGCTTTTGCTCATCTACCTCGTTGCCCAGAGATTCTTCCTCGCAGGCATGACCGCGGGCTCGGTCAAGTAGGACGTCCCTCCCATGAAGACGCAGAGCGACACCAAGGAATGGGCGGTATCAAGGAATGAAAGAATGAACGTGAAAGACCTCAAAGTCGGCTGCCAGACTTTTACCTGGGAGATGCTCGGCGACCGTTTTGGCGGCGGCCCGGACGATCTCATCAAGGCGATTTCCGACGGCGGCTATGCCGGCATCGAGATCACCGACACGATGATCGGTCGCTATGCCGGCAAGCCTGCGGAGTTCGCCGCCGCGTTGAAGGCATCCGGCCTCATGCTGGTCTCGTTCGCCTTCGGCTCGAAGAGCGGCTTCACGCTCAAGGAGAAAATCGGCGAGGACCTCGAAACCGCCGGTCGCTGGATCGACTTCGCCGCCGCCTTTCCGGGAGCGCTGGTGTCGATGGGCTCGGCAACCGTCGTCTCCGACGGCCCGCGCGACCACAAATTCGCCATCGCCGCCGAGGTCTACAACAAGGCCGGCGAACTTGGGCGCAAGGCCGGCGTGCAGGTGGCTGTGCATCCAAGCTCGCATAACAACACGCTGTTCTTCGACCGCGCCGATTATGACCGCATCTTCTCCCTGCTTGACCCATCGCTGGTCGGCTGGGTGCCGGACACCGGACACATCTTGCGCGGCCGTCAGGACATGGCCGATACGCTCACCACCTATCGCGACCGCATTCGCTATGTGCATCTGAAAGACGTCGATGCCAACGGCAGTTGGGCGATGCTCGGCCAGGGTGTCTGCGACACGGCTAAGGTGATCGAGATCGCAAGCGCCGCGCCCAACTTCAACGGCTGGCTGGTGCTGGAGGAGGAATCCGAAACCGCCGCCGCCGATCCGGCTGGCGCGGTGAAGACCAATCGCCAGACCATGCGCGGCTACGGGGCTTGAGGCGATGATCCGCAAACAAGACCGTCGTCTTCGTGTCGGTGTGCTCGGCTGCGGGCCGATCGCGCAGTTCGCGCATCTGGAATCCTGCGTAAAGGCAGCCAATGCCGACCTCTACGCGATCTGCGACGCGGCGCCCGACCTGCTTGCGCGCATGAGCGCCACCTACGAGCCGCAAAAAATGTATGGCGACTATGACGAGATGCTCGCCGACCCCAAGTTGGAGGCGGTGATCGTCGCGACGTCCGACGCCTACCACGTGCCGATGTCGATCAGGGCGCTCGAAGCAGGCAAGCACGTGCTTTGCGAAAAGCCGATCGGCATTTCCGTCGAAGAAGGCGAGAGGCTGGCGGAAGCGGTCAAGCGCTCCGGCAAGGTGCTTCAGGTCGGGCATATGAAGCGCTTCGACCCGGCGCTGGAGGCGGCGCGCGATTTCGTGCGCGACGAGATGGGCGAGATCCTCGCGCTGAAGGCCTGGTATTGCGATTCCACCCATCGCTACACCAATACCGACGCCGTGCAGCCGCTGCCCGTCACCAGCAAGCTGGCGAGGAAGCCGGCCGGCAATCCGAAGGCGGACCTGAGACAGTATTTCATGCTGGCGCATGGCTCGCATCTGGTCGACACGGCGCGCTTCCTGTGCGGCGACATCACCGCCGTGCGCGCGCGGCTCAACCAACGCTTCGGCGCTTATTGCTGGTTCGTCGAGACGGAGTTCGCCAATGGGGCGCTCGGCCATCTCGACCTGACCGTTGCGGTGCGCATGGACTGGCACGAGGGCTTCCAGCTCTATGGCGAGAACGGCTCGGTGATCGCGAAGACCTTCAATCCCTGGTATTTCCGCGCCAGCGAGGTCGACATTTTTCATGAGAAGGACGCGACGTCGCGCAAGCCGCTCGGCGCCGACGGCCACTTCTTCCGCCGCCAACTGGAAGGCCTCGCCGACACGGTGCTCAACGGCGCGCCGCAGCGCGGCGCTACCGTGGAGGACGGGCTCGCTTCGATCCGCGCCATGGTGGCGATCGCCCGCTCGGTCGAAAGCGGCCAGCGCGTTGAGCTCGCCGGCGTCACCGGAGCGGTCTGATGCAGGTCGGGGTGTTCGCCAAGACTTTTCCAGGCGGCGAGCCGGCCGGCGTGCTCGCCGCCGTTCGCGAAGCGGGCTTCGCAGTCACCCAGTTCAACCTTGCCTGCGCCGGCCTGCCGTCGATGCCGGACGATGTTCCCGACGAAGCGATCCGTACGATCGATGCCGCCGCTACGGCTAGCGGCGTCGGTCTCGTCGCGCTGTCGGGAACCTACAACATGGCGCATCCGGACAGCCGGGTGCGCGATGACGGGCTGCGGCGGCTCGGGGTGGTCATTGAGGCAGCCGCCAGGCTTTCGATCCCGCTGGTGACACTGTGCACCGGAACGCGCAACGCCGAGGACCAATGGGCGCACCACCCCGACAATGCCGATCCCTCGGCTTGGGCCGACATGGCGCGGGAAATGGAGAAGGCGCTTCAGCTCGCCGAGCACCACGGCGTCGATCTCGGCATCGAGCCGGAGCAAGCCAACATCGTCACCTCCGCCGATGACGCCGCGCGGCTGATTTCCGAAATGGGTTCGAACCGGCTGCGCATCGTGCTCGACCCCGCCAATCTGTTCGAGCGAGCGAATGCCGACGAGGCACGCGGCATCGTTGCCGAAGCGGTCGAGCGCACGGCGGGTCATGTCGCGCTTGCGCACGCCAAGGACCGTTTCGCCGATGGGCGCTTCGCCACGGCCGGACGAGGCGTGGTCGACTTCGACGACTTCGTCGCTCGCCTGAGGGTCACAGGCTTCGACGGGCCGCTGGTGACGCACGGGCTTTCGGCCGAGGAAGCGCCGGGCGTCGCCCGCTTCCTCAAGGGGCTCATGTGATGGGCACGCTGCTGCGCGACGGTGCCACGCTGCATATGACCGACACCGGCGAAGGCCTGGCGGTCGTCTTTCAGCATGGGCTCGGCGGCGGCGAGGCGCAGGTCGCGCAGACTTTCCCCGCAGGCTTCCGGCGCATCACGCTGGAATGCCGCGGGCATGGCGGCTCTGGGCTTGGCAAGCGGCGGCCGTTCTCGTTCGAAATCTTCGCTGACGATGTGCTTGCCGCCGCCGATCGTGCCGGCCTCGACCGCTTCGTTGCCGGCGGCGTCTCGATGGGCGCCGCGATCGCGCTTCGCCTCGCCTGCCGTCATCCGCGGCGCGTCGCCGCCCTGGTCCTGGTGCGGCCGGCATGGACGTTTTCGCCGGCACCGCAGAACATGCAGCCGATCACCGAGGCCGCCGAGCTCATCCTGGAACACGGGGCCGACAAAGGGCGGACGATCTTCGCACGATCGGACTCGGCCACGCGGCTCTACCGCGAGGCGCCCGACAATCTGTCCTCGCTGCTCGGCTATTTCGACCGGCCCGACGCCAAGGAGTTCGCGCAAGTGCTCGCCGACATCGCCGGCGACGGTCCAGGCGTTTGCGACCGCGACGTCGCGGCGCTCGACATTCCTGCGCTGGTCGTCGGCAACGCGATGGACGCAGTGCATCCGCTGTCGAGCGCCTACACGCTTGCCGCCGCGATGCCCCGCGCGGTCTTCGCCGAAATCACGCCGAAGGCGCGCAACAGCGCCAGACATTTCATCGAACTGCACGAGCAGATCGGTTCCTTCCTCCAGTCCAACTCGAATGCCCGGAGCCTCATTCCGTCATGACCGCCAAACCCGTCTCCGGACCCGCGGCAATAGCCGCACTGCCGCGCAACCGGCTTATCGGCGAATTCTCGCTGTGGTCGGCGGATCTCGCCAATATGGAGCGCGACCTGAAGCGCATCGAAGCCCATGTCGATCTGCACCATATCGACGTGGCGGATGCCCGCTTCACGCCAGGCTTCCTGTTCTTCCCCGACATGGTGGCGCGCATCGCCAAGCTGACGGCGAAGCCGATCCACGTCCATCTGATGGTCGAGGCCGAGATCGTCGAGGCTCAGACGCGCCAGTTCATCGAGGCTGGTGCCGATCTCGTCACCATCCATGCCGAGAATGGCGCTGCAGGCTTGCGCGCCGTGAAGCTGGCGCGTGAGCTCGGCGCGGAGGCCGGCGTGGTGCTGCGGCTGGAGACGCCGGTTGAAGCGATCGAGCCGTTCCTGCCACGCGTGGCCTTCGTGACGCTGCTCGGCACCTCGATCGGGGTGAAGGGACAGAGCCTGTCCGAGGAAGCCTGCCCAAGGCTGGTCGAGGCGCGCGCGCTGATGAGGAAGGCCGGCCGCGAGCCCGACATCCGGCTCGCCGCCGATGGCGGCATCCGCCATGAGACGGTGCCGCTGCTGCGCGCCGCCGGCGCCGACACGGTGGTGCTGGGCTCGCTCGCTTTCGGCGATCCCAATCTCGCCCAGCGCATGGCCTGGCTGCATGGACTGAAGGCCGCCGCCTGATGAGCACGATCGCCCTTGCCTTCGATCTCGGCGGCACGGAACTGCGCGGCGCGCTGGTCGAGCGCAGTGGCGAGGTCGTCAAGCGCGTCTCGGCGCCGACGCTTGCCGGCGCCGGATCGGAAGCGGTCATCGGCCAGATCATCGCGCTGGCGGACAGGCTGCTTAAAGAACACCCGAAGGCAAAGGTCAGCGGCATCGGCATGTGCGCGCCGGGGCCGCTCGACCCCAAGGCAGGCATCGTCATCGGGCCGCCGACGCTCGCCGGCTGGCACAACGTGCCGCTGATCGACATCCTCAGCCGCCGGTTCGGCTTGCCGGTACGGCTGGAGAACGACGCCAATGCCGCGGCGCTCGGCGAGTGGCGTTTCGGCGCCGGCCGCGGCGCGGGCTCGCTGGTCTTCGTCACCGTCTCGACCGGTATCGGCGGCGGCGTGGTCGCTGATGGCCACATCTACCATGGAAGGCGCGGGCTCGCAGCCGAGATCGGCCACATGACCATCACCGGCGAAGGCGACCGCTGTTTCTGCGGCAACGTCGGCTGCTTCGAGGCCGTTGCTTCCGGCACCGCGCTCGGGCGCCGGGCGACCCGCCTCACCAAGCCAGGCGACGGCTCGGTGCTCAGACGTCTTTCCGACGACGGCGACGTCTCGGCCCGGCATGTCGTGGATGCCGCGCGCGCCGGCGACGCGGCCGCCGGCGAACTGGTCGACACCGAGGCGAAATGGCTGGGCATCGGCTTCACCAATCTCCTGCATCTCTATTCGCCGGACCTGATCGTCATGGGCGGCGGCCTTGCCAACGGCTTCGACCTGCTGGCGCCCGGCATCAGGGCGACGGTCGACGAGCGCGCCATGAAGGCATATCGCGACGTGCCGATCGTGCCGGCCGAGCTCGGCGACCGCGCCGGGCTGGTCGGCGCGGCAAGCCTGATCCTGTGGGAGGGCGAGCCGGGAACGGCGCTGGCGATGGTGCAGAATGAGCAGACGAAGCCCGTCGAAAAGGCCGGCGCTTCGGCCCGATCGATCATCGAACGGATGAAGGAGAGCGAAGGGAACTGAGACCGCTCGCCTTCCTATTGTCCGCGCCCGGCTCGGTCTTGGGCTGAGGTCGCGCCAGAAGATAAAGGGCGGCCACGTGCGTAATCATCAGCAGGGGCACATAGATGATCGGGATCGCGTATGCGGCGCCCAGCTGCCCGGCCTGCTCGGGCAGATGAAGCACGGTGCCGTGATAGTAATCGCCGACGAGGTCGACTATTCCTACCAGATTGAAGGCTGCGACGGACGGCCAGAAGATCGAGGGCCGCCTCACGCCAAGCAGCGCCAGCATGGCCAGCAGCCCGGTCGCGAAATCGCCATAGGCGGCAAAGACGGCGAAGTCCGCCGGGAGGTTCGGGCCAACGACGCCCGGAACCAGGAAGGCCAGCCCGAAGAATCGGAAGCTGTGCAGCGTCGCGATGGCGCGCTGCGCCTCGACGCGGTCCATGAGCCTGAGCCTCGGCCAGATATAGGCGCCGAAGCAAAGCAGCCACGGGACGTAGCCCAGGAGGAGATGGATGCTGAAGATCGTGGCCGGCGTCATTCTTGTCTCCCGTCAGACATTGGCTGGAACGGCTTCGAATACCGCCGTCAGGATACCGAGACGGCCTTCCAACAGATTGCGTCCAAGATTGGCGGCATAATCCGCGGAACCCGGCCCCATGACGACGCCGAGATTTAGCGAAGGCGGCGGCCCCGACGCCCGCAGCCGCACGCGATCCAAATCGTCCGTCATTGCCACTTCCCTTCAGCCTTCCAATCGACAACACAGATACGACTGCTTTGTGCCGGGAACTATCCGCGATAATCTCCATGGGTCATGAAGCAAAACTTCACAGTCCGGCATGGCGCGCTCGACGGCGTCGAGGCGTTCCTGAGCGTCGCCAGGCATCGCAATTTCCGCAAGGCGGCGGCGGAGCTGGGCGTCACGCCGTCGGCGATCAGCCAGGCGGTGCGGACTTTGGAAGGGCGCATCGGCGCCGCGCTGTTCGTCCGCACGACACGCAGCGTCGGCCTGACCGAAGCCGGCGAGCGTTTTTTCTCGCGCGCCCGGCCAGCCTTCGAGGAATTGATAGCAGCAAGCGAGGTCGCGCGCGAAATCGGCCAGCGGCCGGCTGGACTTTTGCGCCTGTCGGTTCCGCCTGCGGTGGTGCCGACGCTGCTGGAGCCGATGATCGCATCCTTCTGCCAGGCCTATCCCGAGATTGAGCTGGAGATCGTCGCTAGCGGCGAACTGGCGGACCTCGCAGCCGAGGGATTTGACGCCGGTATCCGGCTCGGCGACCTCATCGCGGCCGACATGGTCGCGGTTCGACTGACGCCGTCCTTTCCGATGGTGGTCGTCGGCAGTCCCGGCTATCTACGCCAGCGAACAACGCCGGAGCGCATCGAGGATCTGCGCCACCATGCCTGCCTGCGCCTGCGCCGATCGAACGGTTCGGTCGCGCCGTGGCGCTTCACCAAGGGCAACAAGGCGGTCGAGGCAATCGTTTCCGGGCCGTTCATTGCACACGACTATCCCACGCTGCTTGGCGCTGCGATCCAGGGCGCCGGGCTTGCCCAGGTGCCAAGCCCGATTGCCGCCGCGGCGCTCGCAGACGGGCGCCTCGAAACGCTGCTTTCGGACTTCGCCGCGACATCGCCGGGTGTCTTCCTCTACTATCCGGAAAAACATCAGGTCCTGCCCAAACTGCGCGCATTCATCGATCACATCAGGTATCGAGGCGGCGCCGAGACCACCCGAAAACGGCCGAGGGGACGGCAGGCTCAGGCTTAACGCATCAGACCGATCGACCGGGCACACGCCTCTCTCAGATGCGGAGCAGATCAGCGAGGCTGTCGGACTTCTCGACCTTGTCGGTGAGATCGAGCCCCGAGAGCAGATCGACCAGATGGCTGTTCATCAGCGCCGCGGCGTCGGCGCTGTCGCCGGCTTCAATGGCGTCGACCAACGCGTGATGGGCATGTTTCTCGCAGGTCGCGTCGCGGCGTTTCCAGTAGAGCGCGATGATCAGCGAGGAATGCGAGACGAGGTCGCGCACGAAGTTGGTGAATACCGAATGAGCCGCGATCTCGGCGATGCCGACATGGAAGCGCGCCGACAGCATGATGGCGTCGCTATCGCGACCGGCATGCAGCGCCTCATGCTCCTTCTCGAGATGCATTCGCAATTGCGCGATGTCGGAGGGTACCGCCGCCTTGGCGGCGAGCGCCGCCACCTTGGGTTCGATCAGCGCCCTCGCCTCGAACACCTCGCGCGCCTCGATCTTCGAAGGCTGCGCGACGAAGGCGCCGCGATTGGGCTCCAGCCGCGCCAGCCGGTCATGCGCAAGGGCCTGCAAGGCGGCGCGGACGACGGTGCGGCTCACTGAATAGATCGATGCCAGCTCGTCCTCGGGCAGCTTGGTGCCCGGAGCGAGACGATGGCTGACGATGGCGTCTCTCAGCCCATAGTAGATCGGCGACCAGCGCGCTGCCGGCTTGTCGTCGCGATCGTCTTCTCTGAGTACCGTCAACATGCTTTCAATGCGCAGGCCCGACGCGGCCCGCTCTGCCCCCAAATCGCCAGCGGCCGGTCCAATCTAATGGCGCTCGCGCCCCGGTCAATCCCGCGGGATCGATCTCCCGGGGCCACGTTCAGCCGGGCGAACCGGCGCCCGGGGGAGACGCCGAAGCGAAGATACCCGCGAAACGCTTGCCTCGCGGGGCGGCATAGCCGCCGATCTTCGATGTCTTCAAGCCGACCTTGAACAGGCTCTCGGCCAGGGTGACGGCGCAGACGACGCCGTCAAGCACCGGAACGCCATGCTCTTGCGACAAGCTGTGCGCAAGGTCGGCCATGCCGGCGCAGCCCAGCACGATCGCCTCGGCGTGATCCTCGCGAATGGCGCGCGCGATCTCGTCCGAGATCCGATGCCTGGCGTTCGAGCCTGGCCGTTCAAGCTCGAGCACGGCGACTTCCGACGAGCGCACTTTGGCGCAGCGCGAGGAAAGACCGTATTTCGCAAGGTTGTGCTCGATGGCGGGGACTGAGCGGGCAAGCGTGGTGACCACGCTGAACTTGCCGGCGACAAGGCTGGCGAGATGGAAGGCCGCCTCGCCGATGCCGATGACCGGCGCTTCGGTCGCGCAGCGCGCGGCGTCGAGCCCGGTATCGTCGAAGCAGGCGATCACATAGGCATCCGCCGCCGGCGCCTTGCTCATCTCGGCGATGATGCCCGGTACGGCAAACACCTCGTCGAAATAGCCCTCGATGCTCGGCGGCCCATCGGCCGGATTGACAGCGACGATCTCGGTTCCTGATGAGGCGACGCTTGTCGCCGCCTTGCCGATCTTGCCGGTCATCGACGCGGTCGTGTTGGGGTTGATGACGAGTATGCGCATTAAAATCAGCCTCAGATCTCGCCGCCGAGATAAAGACGTTTGACCCGGTCGTCGCTCAGCAATTCGGCGGAGTTGCCGCTCAGGGCGACGCTGCCGGTGGTCAGCGCATAGGCGCGCTGCGAAATGCGAAGCGCCATGCGGGAATTCTGCTCGACCAATAGAACGCTGACCTTCTCGTCGCGGTTGATGGCGACAATCGAGCGGGCGATGTCCTGGACAAGTTTTGGCGCGACTCCGAGCGACGGCTCGTCGAGCAGCAAAAGCTTCGGCTTGGCCATCAGCGCGCGGCCGATGACCAGCATCTGCTGTTCGCCGCCGCTCATCGTGCCGGCAGCTTGGGAGAAGCGCTCCTTCAGCCGGGGAAAGCGCCCCAGCACCATCTCCAAGGTCGCCGCGATCTCGGCCTTGCTCGAGCGCGTGAAGGCGCCCATCAAAAGGTTGTCCCTGACCGTCATATAGGGAAAGACGCGGCGCCCTTCCGGCACCATGGCGATGCCCATCTTGACGATCTCGTCTGGAGCGGCGCCGTCGATGCGCTTGCCGCTGTAGTGGATCTCGCCGGACCTAATCCGGTTGAGCCCGGTGATGGCGCGCAGGATCGACGACTTGCCGGCGCCGTTGGCGCCGATCAGCGCGACGGTCTCACCCTCATTGACCTCGAGCGAGACGCCCTTCAGCGCATAGACGTGATCGTAATAGAGTTCGACGCCGGCGAAGTTCAGGATCTGGTTCATAGCCCGATCGCCTCGTCTTCGCTGCCGAGATAGGCTTCGATGACCTTCTCGTTGGCCTGGATTTCCGACGGTGTTCCCTCGGCGATCTTCTGCCCGAAATTGAGCACCACGATACGGTCCGAGATCTTCATCACGGCCGGCATGTCGTGCTCGACGAGCAGGATGGTGAGGCCGAGATCGCGCAGGCGCCGCACCATCGCCACCATGCGCATCGTCTCGTCGTGATTCATGCCGGCAAAGGGCTCGTCGAGCAGCAGGATCGAGGGATCGGTGGCAAGGCCGATGGCGATGCCCAGCGCCCGCAAATGGCCATGTGGCAGGTTGCGGGCGATCTCGCTGGCAAGCGAAGCCAGGCCGAGCAGCGCCAGGATCTCGTCGGCGGACTGGCCGAAAGCCGCTTCGTCGGCCTTGGCCGTGCCGGTGCCGAGAAAGAAGCCGACGAGGCTCGCCTTCGAGCGCAGATGATGCGCGATAATGACGTTGTCGCGCACGCTCATGTTCTTGAAGATCGTCGTTTCCTGGAAGGTGCGCACGACGCCCTTGCGCGCGGCGATATGCGGCGCCATGCCGGAGATGCGTTCACCCTTCAGGCGGACCTCGCCGGACGTTGGCCTGAGGAACGACGAGATCAGCTTGAACAGCGTCGATTTGCCGGCGCCGTTCGGACCAATGACCGAGAGAATCTCCTTCTCGCGCACCGAGAAGGAGACGTTGTTGACCGCGACGAGACCGCCGAAGCGCTTGGTGATGCCGGAAACTTCGAGCATTTCGGCCATGGCTCAAGCCTTCTTCCGGGTCGGAACCGTGAGGCTGAGCAGGCCGTTGGGCAGCACCAGCATCAAAACGATCATCAGGCCGGAATAGATCAGGAGCTGGAATTGGCCGGTCTGGAACAAGAGGTCCCAGCCGAAATAGAGCACCAGCGTGCCGAGCATCGGACCGAACACGTAGCCGAGGCCGCCGAGGAAGCAGTTCAGCATGAAGTTGACGGAATCGGTGACCGTGAAGCTCGACGGATAGATCGACTGCGAGATGGCGGCGAAGATGGCGCCGGCGAGACCGCCGAAGAAGGAGGACACCGCATAGGCGATGACGCGCAGATAGGCGATGTTGACGCCGATCGAGGAGGCGAGTTCCTCGTTCTGCTGCAGCGACTGGCAGAGCTTGCCGATGCGCGAGTTGACCAGCCGATACATCACCGCGAAGCAGCCCACCATCAGCGTGATCGCCAGCAGGTAGAACGCGAGCCGCGAATTCTGCAGCGTGGCGAAGTCCGGGATGATGGTCAGCCCGAAGACCGAGAGCGCGCCGGGCAGCGGGATGCTGACGATGCCCTTGGCGCCGTTGGTGATCGGCAGCGCCAGCGCCAAGAGCCGCACGACCTCGGTCAGAACCAGCGTCACCATGGCGAAATAGACGCCGCGCAACCGCAGGATCGGCAGACCGATCAGCACGCTCGCGCCGGCGCAGAAGAGACCCGCGACAGGCAGCGTCAGCCAGAACGACCAGCCGTGGTTCATCACCAGTATGGCCGAGACATAGCCGCCCATCAGCGCATAGGCGCCCTGGCCGATATTGATGCGACCGATGTAGAAGGTGAGCCACACGCCGGCGCTGGCGATGCTGAGCAGCGCCACCGAAGTCAGCGTGTAGTAGAGGTCGATGCGGCCGCTGGCCGAGATCGCGGCCGGCACGGCGATGAAGACGATCGCCAGGAAGGCTGCGACCGAAGCGATCTTCATGTTGCGATTGCGGGTCATGGCGCGATCAACCCCACGGCTTGCCCATCAGCCCGTTGGGGCGGATCGACAGAAACACCATCAGGGCGGCGAAGATGACGAGATAGGTGACGTCGCCATATTCGCGCAGCGCGGTGAGGCCAACCGATTCCATCATGCCGAGGATGAAGCCGCCGGCGATCGCGCCGCCGACGACGCCGGCGCCGCCGATCATCACCATCAGGAAGGCCTTGATCGAGATCGGGCCGCCAATGCCGGAATTGACGCCGGTGATGGTGACCAGCAGGCCGCCGACAACGCCCGCCAGCATGGCACCGAGCGCGAAGCCGATCATGGAATAGCGGTCGACCCTGACACCCATCAGCTGGGCCGCGACACGGTCCTGAGCGAGCGCGCGCATGGCGCGGCCGACCCGGCTGTACTGCATGTAAAGGACAAAGGCGGCGATGAAGACGATGGCCAGAGCGCCGACAACCAGGCGGTCATAAGGCATGATGATGCCGGCCTCGTTGAAGACGCCTTTGACGATCTTGGGAACGCCGCGCTGCTTCTCACCGAACATGAGCAGGATGACGGCGTCGAAGAAGAAGGCCGTCGCGGCGGCGAGCAGCATGGTGCTCTCCTCGCGGTGACTGCGGCGGATAACCGTTCGAAAGAGGAATTTCTCCATCAGCGCGCCGATGACGGCGAGCGTCACGCCGGAGGCCAGCAGCGCCACCACGAAAGGCAGGCCGAGTTGGCCGTAGACGGTATAGGTGATGAACCCGCCCAGAACGTACATCTGCCCGTGGGCGAAATTCAGCACGTTCATCAGGGCGAAGATCAGGGTTAGCCCGAGCGCGATCAGCGCGTACTGGGCGCCGAGATACAATCCGTTGGCGATGACCTGTTCCATGGATCCTTCGATCTTCCGCGGGGTCCGAGCATCGCCCGGACCCCCGGCATTCGGGAGGAAGTAACCTTAGGAACCCAAACCTAGTCGACGGAGCCGACGAACAGGGTCTGGAAAGCGCCGTCCTTGTATTCGTTGACCACCATCGGCACGGCTAGCTGACGCTTCTGGCCGAAGGAGGTCGCGCCGACATAGCTCAGCTTGGCGTCGCCCTTGAGGAAGGGGTTGGGCGCCGAGAAGGTGTCCATGGTCTTCTTGAATTCGTCGACATTGTTGATAGCGGCCGGATTGGCCTTCATCGTCTCGATGATGTACTCCAAAGCGTAAACCTTGGTATTGGACTCGTCGTTATACTCGCCGAACATCTTGGTGTAGCGGGCGACGAACTCCTTCATCTCGTCGGAAGCGATCTCCGGCGTCGAGGCACCGCCGACGGAGATGAAGCCGTTGGCGTATTCGCCGGCGCCCTCCTCCAGAACCTTGGCGTCCTGCGCCGTCTCGGTCGAGATCAAGCCCTCGAAGCCGAGCTCGCGGGCGGCGCGGATGAGCAGCGGCGCGTTGGCCGGCGCCACGCCGGACAGCACCAGCAGATCGGGCTTCAGCGCGACGATCGGGGTCAGCACCGGCGTGAAGTCGCGGGTGTCGTTCTGGTATGTGTCGTTCTGCGCGACGACGTCGAGCCCGAGCGCCTTGGCCGCCTCGACGCCGCTGTCACGCTGGCTGAGCGGGTCGGATTCGTTCGCGGCGACGAAGGCGATCGTCTTCACGCCCTTGTTTTCCTTGAGGTATTTATAGATCGCCGGGCCCGACTGGTAGTTGGCGATCATGCCGAGCACGGCGTTCGAGGCCGGCTTCTGGTAGAGCGCCTTCGGGAAGGCGTAGGGGAAATAGATGATGCCGTTGGCCTCGGCGACAGGGCGCACCGCAGCAGCGCCGTCATCGACATTGGGTCCGACGACATAGTGGATGCCCTCCTGCGCCATCTTCTCCATGCCGGCGATGGCGCGCTTGGGATCCTTCTGGTCGTCGAAGGTGACGATGTTGATGTTGTAGGTGTCGTCGCCGATCTTGACGCCGCCTTTTTCGTTGAGCCAGGCGGCGCGCGTCTGCATCGAGCGCACATTGGACGTGCCCCAGGCGGCGGCGGGACCGCTGGTGACACCAACAAAGCCGATCTTCAGTTCCTTGTTTTCAGCCTGCGCGGACGGGATGCCTATGGCGGCCATGGCCAGGGTCGAGACGGCGCCAAGCACCAGCGATTTCAAAGTCGAGCGTCGGTTGATCATATCGGTTCCCTTCTGGTTATCGCGCTTTTGTTTTTGCTCATTGGCTGCGCGGATAGCCTATGGGAAGCCGCCTGGGACAGATTGTCAACAGATTTCTTTGTTATTGTATACAATGTTTGGGCTGAATGTGTGCGACGGCAGAGCGGCCCAACCGCGGGCCAGGCTGAGGACTGGCTGTCCGAACGGCCAGCCACCTCGGCGAACGATCAGTTCGCGGCATGATCAATGGAGGCGGTCGCGGCTTGCCGACGGCTGGCCCGTACGAATGGCGCGGGGCAGACTTTATTTTCCGCAGTGATGGTCGTTGATTTTGTTCAGCGCGTTCGCGTCCGGCCCCCTCCGGTGGTACGAACATGCGCCGGCCGCCGAAGTGACCAGCATGGCGTCATAGTAGCGCGGTCCGCCGAACAGGATGTCGATGAGGTCGCCTTGGGCCGGAACGTAGCGCTCCTGCTCGACCGGGCGCTTGAGCTGCCGGTCGCCGGCGAACGTCGCGCCGGACACGCCAATGGCCGTGGCCAGAACGAGAGCGGAGATCGCAAGGTTTTTCGTCATCGGCGGCACCCTTCCGGCCATTCGGATCAGCAGCATATCCAAAATCGCCAGCGGAGCAAAAGTTCCCCGACTCCACATTCAAAATAGCTTGGCCCGATTGGGCGCTACACTCCTTCCCCGGAGTTGCTGCGGCTACTCGAAGGAGTAGGTAAAACCTTCCTTGGACGCGCCGACGGTGACCTTCGTCATCTTCGCACCCTCCAGCGAGCGGTTGAGCACGCCGCGGCTAAGCTCCGGCAGCAGCGTGTTGGTGAGGATGGCGTCGATCATGCGGCCGCCGGACTCGATCTCGGTGCAGCGCGCCTTGACCAGGTCCATGACGCCGTCGCCGATGACCAGTTCGGCATCGTTGGTCGCTTTAAGCCGCCGCGCGATCTTGCCGAACTGATGGCGGGCGATCGCCTCGATCATCGAATCCGACAGCGGATAATAGGGTATGGTGACCACCCTACCGAGGAAGGCGGCCGGGAAAACTTTCAGCAGCGGCGTGCGCAGGGCCGCGTCGAGATCGTCGATGCCGGTCCGCACGGTGCCGTTCTTGGTGCGGTCCATGATGACGTCGGAGCCGACATTCGAGGTGAGCAGGATCAGCGTATTCTTGAAATCGATGCGTCGGCCCTCGCTGTCGTCCATCATGCCCTTGTCGAAAACCTGGAAGAAGATCTCGTGGACGTCCGGATGCGCCTTCTCGACCTCGTCGAGCAGGATCACCGAATAGGGTTTTCTGCGCACCGCCTCGGTCAGGATGCCGCCCTTGCCGTAACCGACATAGCCGGGCGGCGCGCCCTTGAGCGTCGAGACGGTATGCGCTTCCTGGAACTCGGACATGTTGATCGAGATCAGGTTCTGCTCGCCGCCATAAAGCGTCTCGGCAAGCGCCAGCGCGGTCTCGGTCTTGCCGACGCCGGAGGGGCCGCAGAGCAGGAATACGCCGACCGGCTTTTCCGGCGCGCCAAGGCCGGCGCGGCTGGTCTGGACACGTTTGGCGATCATCTCCATCGCGTGATCCTGGCCGACCACGCGTTCCGAAAGGGTCGCGGCCAGCCTGAGCGCTTTCTCGGTCTGGCTGGACAGCATCCGTCCGGTCGGGATGCCGGTCCAATCCTGCACCACGGCGGCGACCGCATTGCGATCGACCGAAGGCAGGATCAGCGGCGTCTCGCCCTGCGCCGCGGCAAGCTCCGCCATCAGCTCGCGCAGCCGCGCGAGATCGGCAGACGAACCGGCCGATCCCTCGGCGATCGTCTCTCCGACGACCGCCTCGGGTTCGACCGCCTCGCCCTTCGCCGCCTTGGCTTTCGAGCCCTTGGATTTCGCGGGCTTGGTTTCAGCCGCCTTGCTCTCGGGCGCCTTTGCTTCGGGAGTTTCGGACGCAGCCGGCTCAGCCGCTACGGTTTCCTCCCCGGCCTCCCCCCCCGCCGCATCGAGCGGCACGCCTTCACCGCGTAGTTTAGCGCGCAGGTCAAGAATCTCGGCGACCAGTGCTTTCTCGCGATCCCAGCGCGCCTGGGCGGCGGCTAAGGTGGTCTCGGTTTCCGCCAGCCCGGCATCGACGCGAGCCTGACGGTCGGCGACCTCGATGCCGATCGCCGCCTCGCGGCCGATGATGCCACTCTCGACCTCCAGCGCCTGGCGGCGGCGCAGAATGTCCTCGACCTCGGCTGGCGTCGCATGCTGCGAGACCGCAACGCGCGCGCAAGCCGTGTCGAGCAGGCTGACGGCCTTGTCCGGCAGTTGCCTGGCCGGAATGTAGCGGTGCGAGAGCGCGACCGCCGCCTCGATCGCCTCGTCCAGTATCTGGACCTTGTGGTGCTGCTCCAGGACGCCGGCGACGCCGCGCAGCATCAGCACGGCCACAGCTTCCGACGGCTCCTCGATCTTGACCACCTGGAAGCGGCGCGTCAGCGCCGGGTCCTTCTCGATATGCTGCTTGTATTCGGCCCAGGTCGTGGCGGCAATGGTGCGCAGCTCGCCGCGCGCCAGCGCCGGCTTCAAAAGATTGGCGGCGTCGCCGGTGCCCGCGGCACCGCCGGCGCCGATCAGCGTATGCGCCTCGTCGATGAACAGGATGACCGGCACCTCGGAGGCCTGAACCTCGTCGATGACCGCCTTCAGCCGCTTCTCGAACTCGCCCTTGACGCTGGCGCCCGCCTGCATCAGCCCGACATCGAGCATGCGCACGCTGACATTCTCAAGCGTCGGCGGCACGTCGCCCTGGGCGATGCGGAGCGCAAATCCTTCGACCACCGCCGTCTTGCCGACGCCGGCCTCGCCGGTCAGGATCGGGTTGTTTTGGCGGCGACGCATGAGGATGTCGACGATCTGCCGGATTTCCGGGTCGCGGCCGACGACCGGATCGATCTTGCCGTCGCGGGCGCGCAGCGTGAGGTCGGTCGCGTATTTGGCCAGCGCCGAATCTCCGCCCGCACCGCGCTTCATCGGCTGTTCGGCGGCGGCAGAGGCGGGAGGTGTGCCGGCTTCGAGCGAGCCTTCGGTGACATCGGCGAAACGGGAAACGACGCCGTCGGCATCGATTTTGTCGAATTCGGCGCTGATTTTCGACACCAGGCCTTCCAGTACCGGCGTCCTCAGGCAGGCCAGCAGGATATGGGCGCTGCGCACCTCCTCGACGCCGAACTCCAGCGTCGCCAGGTTCCAGCCTTCCTGGATGGCGTGGAAGATGTGATCGGAGAATTCCTCGACGGAGGTCGCGCCGTAAGGCAGCTTGTCGATGGCCCGGGTCATGTCAGCCGTCAGCCGGCTGACGTCCAACCCGGCATCGCCGATGATCATCTGCACGTCCGAGCGCTCGGACAGCACCAGTTGCTGGATGAAGTGGACGAGCTCCACATAAGGATTGCCGCGCAGCTTGGCCGTGTCGGCCGCGGCCTTGAAGGCGCGCACCCCCGTGGCGTTGAGCTTGGCGACCAGTTCCTTACGCTTGAAGCTCTGCGATGACCGGCGCTGTTCCATTCGAACCTGCTCCCGCAATCTGCCAACCGTACCCTGCCATATAAGCGGCGGCTTGACAAAGCCGTGTGACGGATAAGGCGTTTGGATCCATCCGGGCGGCACTGCCCGGTTACACAAGCTCTGCAATGTCGTGCAAGAAATACCGGATTGCGGTGCGGGCTATGCGAGCCATTTCACATACCCGGCCCGGCAATCGCGCAATGGGTTTTGCTGAAAGAAACGGTCGCGTTTAGCATCCGTTAGTTTTTGAGCAGCTGCTCAATTGTCGTGGCGCGAGGCCGGTGGTAACGTTGCGTCACATAGGGTCTCAGGGCCGCTGGCTGGGGGTTAGTGTGATTGATCTCGCACTCTGGCTGAATCCTCTGAACGGTGAAAATCCGTCGGGAGAGGACTTGCGTAACGACCCGGCCTTTCATGAGCTGGAGCGCCTGACCGAACAGCAGAAAAAGGTCGAATACGAAGGAAACAACAAATCGGAAGTCGATGTTCCGGTCGACTGGTCCGTCGTACTCACCAAGGCGGAGGAGTTGCGGTCGCACGGGCGGGACCTGCGCCTCCTCGTCCTGGTTGTGCGTGCCCTTGCCAACGAAGAACAGCTGGGCGGGCTCGCCGAAGGCCTGACGCTGATCGCCCAAACCTTCGACAGGCATTGGGAAACGATGCATCCGGCACTGCGCTCTGGCGCCACGCCGCGCGAGGCTGCCTTGCGGCGCATCAATGCGCTGATCGACCTGCAAAACAGCCAGGACGGGCTGCTCAAGGATCTGCGCGGCATGGTCTTCTTTGCGCCGCGCACGGTCGGCCCGATCAAGGGAGAGGACCTGGAGAAGGGCAGCCTCGACGAACACGTCATGCTGCAGGAGGCTGCTTCGGGACTGGGCGCGGCGGAAAAGGCGGCGCTGGTGAGCGGCCACAACCAGCTGGTGAACCGGGTGCGCACCGGGTGCAAGGCGCAAGTCGATCAGGCCGGCGAGGCGATGACCTCGCTGCTCGCCGACGCCCGCGCGGTGATCGCCGCTCTCGACGAGGTCGACGCCGCCCTCAACAAGCGCATCGACGGCAACGGCCCCGCCATTCCGGAATTGAGACGCTTCCTGCAGCGTTTGCTGACGACGCTGGAGCGGAATTCCGCCGCCGGTGCCGGGGCGAACGGGGCCGCAAAGCCAATCCCGCAGCCGGCGGAACCGGCAGCGCGCGGCCCAAACGGCCATGGTGCCGAAAGGATGGGCGCCGAAGCGAGGGGAGCCGAATCGATGGCAAGTGTCGCAAGCTATGCGGAACCGGGCGCCGGGCTGCCCGACCGGATCACCTCGCGCGACGACGTCGTCAAATGCCTGGATCTCGTCGTCGCCTTTTATGACCGCACCGAGCCGTCGAGCCCGATCCCGCATCTCGCCCGCCGCGTGCGCCGCATGGTGCACATGGATTTCGTGGAATTGATGGAAGATCTCGCCCCATCGGGGCTGAAGGAGTTCCGGCTGCTTGCCGGTGTCCCCGATCCGAAGAAGCCGGCCCAGAAGGATGAAAGGTAACAAGCATGCCAGCAGAGAGCAAAGCGAAGGTCATCGAAAGAAACCGCGCCCCGCGCGTGCAGATCGCCTATGACGTCGAGACCTACGGCAGCCCGACAACGATCGAACTGCCGTTCGTCATGGCCGTGATGGCAGATCTTTCCGGCGCTTCACAGACCAAGGAAGCGGTGAAGTCAGTGCTCGACCGCAACTTCGTCGAGACCGACGCCAATCGGTTCCCGAAGTTCATGGAGGCCATGGGGCCGCGGGTGAAGGCACGGGTAAAGAACACACTCCCGCAAGCCGAGGGCGCCGAGCGGGACGAAGAGCTCGCGATCGATCTCACCTTCTCCAAGATGGGCGATTTCGCGCCGGACAAGATCGCTGAGCAGGTCCCGCAACTGGCCGAGATCCTCAAGATGCGCCGGCAGCTCGAAGAGCTGCTCGGCTTCATGGACGGCCGCGTCGACGCCGAAAAGCGCATCGCGCAGCTTCTGAACAACGAACCGCTGCTGAGCAAGATCGCCGGCCAGGCGATTTCTGAGGGCAAGGGCGAGGAGTAAGTCATGGCTGAACAGCAAAAAACCGCAGCCGCCACCGCCGAGGCGGAAGCGATTGACCTCGGCGAATTCAGCGGCCTCCTGGAAAAGGATTTCAAGGTCAAGAAAGACGACAGCGAGAAGCTGCAGCAGCTGGTGCGCAACCTGGCGCTGGCGGCGCAGTCGCGCTCCGAAACCACCACCATCTCGTCCAATGCGATCAAGTCGATCAAGTCGCTGATCGCCGGCATCGACAAGATGCTGACGACGCAGGTCAACGAGATCCTGCACGCGCCGGAAGTGCGCGAGATGGAAGGCACCTGGCGCGGCCTCTGGTATCTCGTCAACAACACCGAGACGGATACGAAGCTCAAGATCCGGGTGATGAACATCTCCAAGGAACAGCTGGCCGACACGCTGGAAGACTATGAAGGCCAGATGTGGGACCAGAGCCCGATCTTCAAGAAGGTCTATACGGACGAGTATTCGATGCTGGGCGGCGAGCCGATCGGCTGCATTCTCGGCGCCTACGAATTCTCGAACCATCCGCGCGACGTCGGCCTGCTGCGCAACATCTCCGGCGTCTGCGCCTCGGCGCACACGCCCTTCATCGCCGCCGCCTCGCCGCGCCTGTTCCGCATGGACAGCTGGCAGGAACTGCCCAACCCGCAGGACCTGCAGATGATCGTCAACAACCCGGCCTATGCCTCGTGGCAGTCGCTGCGCGAGAGCGAGGACGCCCGCTATATCGGCCTCACCATGCCGCGGGTGCTGGCGCGCCTGCCTTACGGCTCGGAAACCGTTCCGGTGAAGGGTTTCACCTTCGAGGAAGAGGTGGGAGGCGACCACAACAAATATGTCTGGATGAACGCCGCCTTCCCGATGGGCGTCAACATCAACCGCAGCCACAAGCTTTTTGGCTGGGGCACACAGATCCGCGGCGTCGAAAACGGCGGCACGGTGCTCAACCTGCCGGTGCACGCGTTTCCGACCGACGACGGATCGATCGCGATGAAATGCCCGACGGAAGTCGCTATCGACGACCGGCGCGAAGCGGAGCTCGCCAAACTCGGCCTGATGCCGATCCTGCACCGGAAGAACACCGACCTTGCGGCCTTCATCGGCGCCCATTCGCTGCAGGACGACGAGACCCGAGCCGGGCGTCTGGTCGATCCCGACGCGCAGGCCAACGAGCGGCTCAGCGCCAACCTGCCCTACCTGTTCCCGGTCTCGCGCTTCGCCCACTACCTCAAGGCGATCGCGCGCGACAAGATCGGCTCGTTCAAGGAACGCACCGACATGCAGATCTGGTTGACCGAATGGATCAACCGGTACGTGCTGGCCAATCCAGCCTTTGCCGACGACAAGGCGCGCGCCAAGCGCCCGCTCGCCGCGGCCGAGGTCCAGGTCGACAGTGTCGAAGGCCGGCCCGGTTACTACAACGCCCGTTTCTATCTGCGTCCGCACTACCAGCTGGAAGGCATCAATGCCTCGCTCCGGCTGGTGTCCGAACTGCCGTCAGTGAAGGGGTGAAATCGCAAGCATAGTCATCTTGTTTGGTTTGAGAGCGGTGGAGAAAGACAATGCCTTCAATGAAGATCGATGGTTTTCTGAAAGTTCCGGACATCAAGGGTCCCAGCGTGCGCGACGGCCACGAAGATGAGATCGAAGTCCATGGCGTCGACTACAAGATGATCGCGCCTTACGATCCCAATTCGCTCTCGCGCCGCGGGCGCGTATCCTTGGGGATGATCAAGTTCACCAAGCATTACGACAAGGCGTCGCCTTACCTGAAGAAGGCGCTGTTCGACAACAAGGCGCTCGACGAAGTGGTGTTTTCGGCGCGCCGCACCATCGACGGCGAGACCAGCGATTATCTGGTGGTGACGCTCACCGACGCTTCGATCATGGAATACGACATGAAGCAGGCCGATGACGAGGCCGACCTGATCGAGGAAGAAGTGAGCTTCGCCTATAAGAAGATCAAATTCGTCTACGACAAGGACGACGAGATCGAAATGGATGTCTATGTCGGCAAGTGAGGCCAAAAGGCCCGGCGCAAGGGCGCAGCTCGCCGGCAGTTCGCGAGCAAAGCGCGAGGCGGTCCAGCCCTCCCTCTGGGACCGCCTCATCAACGACCTGCCCGGGCTGACGTCGGAGATCGAGGGGCTGCGTCGCCTGCTGGAAGAAGAACTCGGCGCCGAGCGCGTCGAGGCTCTTCTTGCCGGCAGCGCACGCACCATCGATGCCGATGCGGAACTCACCCCCGACCAAAAGCGGCGCCTGCACCGTCTGGTGTTCCAGGCCGAACATCGCGCCGAGATCGAAAGCCGCGGCGTGGTGGTGTCGGCGCGGGTGCTCAGGGAAGCCGTCCGGCGCGACATCGAAGCCTTGTTCAACACCGAGCGCTTCGAGTCCGTTCCGATGCTTTCCGATGCCGAGCACGAACAGCCCCTGGACGAGCTGCCGTCGCTTGCCGACTTTCCGGAGGTGCGCCGCAGCGTCGTGAACTACGGCGTGCCGTCCTTCTCCGGCCGCTCCTCGCGGGACTTCGACCGCGATACCCTGGCGCGCGAGATCCGCGCGGTGCTCGCCACCTTCGAGCCGCGGCTCAAGGAAAGCGCCACGACGGTCAATGTCACCCTTGGCGACAAGAGCGTCGGCCTGAAGATCGAGATCGACGCCGTGCTGATCATGACGCCGGCGCCGGAGCGCATGCGGCTGCGCACCACGATCAATCTCGACAACGGCCTGGCGCGAACCGAATTCCGGGAGACCTGAGATGGATCGGGTCTTCGTCGAATATTACGAAGAAGAACTGACCCATATCCGGGCGCTCGCGGCCGAATTCGCCGATATGCATCCGGCAGTCGCCCGCAATCTTTCCCTCGACACCGTTCCCTGCCCGGACCCCTATGTCGAACGGCTGCTCGACGGCGTGGCCTTCCTTGCCGCGCGCACGCGGCTGAAGGTCGACGCCGAGCGCTCGCGCTTCTCGCGCGCCGTGCTCGACGTTCTTTACCCGGACCTGGTCACCCCGGCGCCGGCAACGGCGATGGCGGTGCTGAAACCCGGCCAGCAAGTGCAGTCGATGATCGCCGGTCATACAGTCGCGCGCGGCACACGACTGGTCTCCAGCCTGCATCCAGGGCTGTCGACGCGGTCAACCTTCAGCACCGCGCAAGAGATCACGCTATGGCCGATCGCGATCACCTCCGTCAGCTATTTCCAGGATCGCAGCGCGCTGGCTGCCGCCGGCATCGGCCCAGTCGCCGGCGCGCGCGGCGAGGCAGCGCTGCGCGTCGCGCTTGCGCGCACCGGAAAGGGCAAGCTCAGCGAGCTGTCGCTCGACCGTCTCGATCTCTATTTCGCCGGTCGCACCAAGGCGCCGCTCCTGTTCGACGCGATCTTCGGGGCCTGCTCGGCCGTCGGCGCGCGGGCGGAAGGAAAGACCAATCCGCTATCGGCGTTGCCCGAGCCCGAGATGGTCGGCATCCGCGACGACGAGGCGCTGATGCCGCGCACCCGCCCGACCTTCGAGGGCTACCGCCTGCTGCGCGAATATTTCATGGTCCCCGAACGCTTCCACTATGTGCGGGTCGCCGGCCTGCAGCCGGTGGTGCGCAGATGCGAGGCAGGGATGGAGATCATCTTCCTGTTCCGCCGCCCGGTGCCCGAGCTCGCCGACGTTGCGCCGGCCGATTTCGAGCTCTTCGTGACGCCGCTGATCAATCTCTTCGAGCGCGAATGCAACGTCATCGAGATCGATCCGCGCAGGACAAGGCAAGTGCTGCATGCCGATCGAACCAGAGCGCGCGATTTCGAGATCTTCCGCGTCACCCGAGTGGAGGATGCCGACGCGGAGGGCAGCGAGGCCGAGATTCCCGAGCTTTTCAGCCTGGGGCAGAACCGCGGCAGCGGCTGGGTGTATTCGACCGAGCGGCGCCCTCGCAGGGCCACCGAAGATGAGCGTCGCGACGGCCTGACTCGCACCTCCTACACGGGAGACGACGTTTTCCTCTCGGTGTCGCGCCCGGCCGGCAGCCCGGCCAACCGGCCGCTCAAGCGCCTCGACATCATGGCGCTTTGCACCAATCGCGACCTGCCGATCCTCGACGACACACCGACACTGACGCTAGAGACGGCGGACCCGGTGGAGGCCGTCAGGCTGCTCGGCGCGCTGCGGCCGCCCCAGCCGTCGATCCCGGCGTCGCTGCCGGCGGGCGCCGAAGGCGAATCCCGCGCCGACAATCTTGCCTGGCGGCTGGTGGCGCAGCTCTCGCTCAACTTCTTGAGTCTTGCCAAGGAAGGCCACGGCGTGGATCCGCTGCACGCGCTGCTCGATCTTTATGCCGACCGCGGCGACCCGAGCCTCGCCCGCAACGTGCATTCGATCACCCGCATCGACTCGCGCCCGGTGATCGAGCGGCTCAAGATCGACGGGCCGATGTGCTTCGGGCGGGGCACGGAAGTGACGCTGCATGTCGACCAGTCGGTGCTGGCGGGGCAAAGCACGCTTTTGCTTTCGGCCCTGCTGGCGCGGCTGTTTGCCCGCCATGCCGGGATAAACGGTTTCGTGCGGACACGCACGCGGCTGCTGCAGAAGCAGGAGGATGTGCCATGGCCGATGACGCCCGGCAATCGCTACCTGATCTAGCGCGGCCCGCCCTGAGCGAAGCCGTCTCAGACGGAATCGGGGCGTTGTCGGAAAGCTTTGACTTCTTCGAGCTTCTGCGCCGGCTGGAGCAGAGGGGCGGGCTGTTCGGCTATTCCGGCCAGGCCAATCGCGAGCCGGCGCGGCTCGGCCAGCATGTCCGCCTGAGCTTCTCGGCCAGGGACGTGATGAAATTCCAGGAGGCGGGCGAAAAGGCTCCGGCGCGGGTGACCGTCGCCAATCTCGGACTGCTCGGGCCCGAAGGGCCGATGCCGCTGCATCTGACGCGCTGGGTGCTCGACCGGCTGTCGCAGCGCTGGTTCACCGGCACGCAAGCGGAGCAGACCAGCGATACAACCTTCGTCGACTTCGTCAACATCCTGCAGCACCGGATGATCGCGCTTTACTACCGCGCCTGGGCCGACGCACATCCGGCGGTGCAGGTCGAGCGCTCGATCGGCGGACGCGTCCGCGCCATGCTGGAAGCAATGTCGGGGATCGGCCTTCCCGGCACCCAGGATGCCGAACTCGACGCTGTGCGGCTGCGCCAGGCCGGATCGCTGGCCAGCCAGGTCGACGGTCCGGAACGGCTCACCTTGTTTCTTGCCACGGCCTTCAAGGTGCCGGTCGAGATCAAGGAATTCGTCGCTTCCTGGATCACCATACCGGCGGCACTGCAGAGCCGCGTCGGCAAGGCCTATGCGGCGCTCGGGCGCGGGGCGACGATCGGCCCGCGCGTCTTCAGCCGCCAGAGCCGGATCGAGTTGCGCGTCGGCCCGCTCGATCTCGACGACTTCAAGTCGTTCCTGCCTGGAGAGCGGCGCCTCGCCCTCTTCAAGAAAGCGGTGCGCGACATGATCGGCGAAGCGCTGGATGTCGATTTGCGCATCGTGCTTGCGCGCGACGCCGTGCCGCCGCCGAAGATCGGCACCGTCCAGCTCGGCCGAACCTCCTGGCTTGCTCGCCCCGCCGAGAAGGAAGACGCCGACGATCTCAAGCTCCGCACTGTCGTCGGCTGGCGGCCGGAAATGGCGGAGGCGGCCGCATGAGCCTGCTGCTGACGCTGGAACAAGGCCCGCGCTCCCAGGTGGTCAGGCAGACCCGGCTGGACGAAGGCGAACTGGTGATCGGGCGCAGCGCCGATGCCGGCTGGCAGATCGATGATCCGGACATGTTCGTGTCGCGCGCCCATTGCAAGATCAGCGGCGGCCGCGACGGCTACTTCGTCACCGACACGTCGAGCAGCGGGCTGTTCATCGACGATTCCGACAGCCCACTCGGCACCGGCAGGTCGGCACGGCTGCAAAGCGGCATGCGTTTGAGACTGGGCGACTACGTGCTCTATGTCGAGGTCCAGCCAAGCGCGAGCCAGACTTCGGTCGGTGAGGCCGCCAACCATTCCGCCGCCGCCTGGTCGGCGCCTCAGCCGCGATCTTCGTCCAGCATTGGCGGCGACGATTTCTTTTCGGCCAAGGTCGAGGAGGAGCCGCGGCGGCCGCGGCCGGCCGATCTGCCGGACCCGTTCGAGCAGCCTGTGCCCGGCGCGTATGACCGCGCCTCGAACCAGCGCAATTCGCCCGCCTTCGACGACCCATTCAGCCTCGACCCGGTGGCGTCACAGGCCTCGGACGACGACTCGGCAACTGGCCGCTCCGATCCGTTCGGCTTCGGCGACATGCCCGCGCGCGGCGATACGGCGCAGCCGGCGCCGAAACCGACCGGCTTCGACGACTTCGGCTTCGGTCCCGCCGCGACGCCTGCCTCCGCCAACGGCGCGCATACGGCCCGTCGCAGCGAGCAGCCGGCCGAAAAGCCGCAGGTCGCTCCTCCGCGGGACTTGCCGGCGCGCACGCCCGAGCCGCCTCCCCCGCCGCGCCCGGCTCCCGCGCCCAGGCCGTCCCGTGCAGCTCAGCCTGTGCCCGGCGATATGGCGCTGCGCGCCGCCTTCCTGCGCGGCATGGGGGTCGAGGAGGCCGATTTTCTCGGGCGCGACGCGATCGCCGAGATGGAAAAATTCGGGCGCGAGTACCGGCTGATGCTGGACGGGCTGATGCAGCTTCTGCGCAAGCGCGCCGAGGAAAAGGGCAGCGCGCGCGTTGCCCAGACGGTGGTCGGCGCCTCCGAGGTCAACCCGCTCAAATTCCTGCCGACGGTCGAGGATGTCATCGTCACCATAATCTCGGAGCGCAGTCCCGGCTTCCTCTCCGGCGAGGCGGCGATCGGCGATGCGGTGAAGGATCTCGCGCAGCACCACGTGCGCGCCTGGCGCGGCGTTCAGGCAGCGCTGCGGCGCATGATCGACCGGTTCGATCCGGCGACGATCGAGGAAGAGCTGAAATCCAATTCCGCGATCGGCAACCTGCTTGCGGGCGGCCGCAACGCTAAGCTGTGGGAGCTTTACCAGAAACGCCATCGCGACATCGCCCAAAGCGCGGAATCGAGTTTCCTGGGCGAGATCGGCGCAGACTTCAGGGATGCATACGAAGAGGAGTAGGACATGATCGATCGACGCGAATTCATCGTTGCGCTCGGCGCGACGGGGCTGCTTGCGGCTTGCCAGAGCGGCCCGCCGAAACCATCGGTTATCTCGGTCAACGTGACCGGTGGCGCCGGCATGAATCCGGGACCCGGCGGCGGCGATCGACCGGTGACTGTGCTGGTGATGCGGCTTGCCAGCACCGGCAAGTTCAATTCGGCCGATTATTTCGCGCTGCAGGGCGATGCGGGGTCCGCACTTGGGGCCGACCTTATCGGATCCGATTCGATCTCCGTCGCACCGGGCAAGACGGCGGCCAAGACCATCACGGTCGAACCGAACGCGACGGCGCTCGGCTTCGTCGCGCTGATCCGCGAACCCGGCGGACGCAACTGGCGCACGACCAAGTCGGTGTCGGCGGGATCGAAATTCACCATCAACGTCACGCTAGGCGGCGGCGGTATTTCCGCCTGACGGCGAGACAGAAGTTGGCAGTGCAGAGAGCAGCGGCATGAGCGACGCAAACAGGGTGCTATGGTCCGAGGGGCTCTTCCTGAGAACCCAGCATTTCCAGCAGCAGGACCGGTTCTTCGAGGCGATGGTGCGGGGCGCGCTGCAGGCCGGCCAGCTCCATACGTTCGGCTTCCAGCAGCTGACGCTCGATCAATCGCTGCTCGATGCAGGCCAGGTTTCTATCGTGTCCGCCCGGGGTATTTTCCCCGACGGCACGCCCTTCTCCATCCCGGAAATGATGGACGCGCCGAAACCGCTGCCGGTCACGGCCGATACCGGCGCCGGGCCGGTGCTGGTCGCGCTGCCGCTCGAGCCGCCCGGCGGCGTCGGTTTCGACCCGGCGCATGCCGCGTCGACCGGCGCGCGCTATCACGGCAGGATCGTGTCGGTGCGCGATTCCGTGCAGGGCGGCGCCGACCCGGAAGAGATCGAGATCGCCCGGCCGCAAGCGGTGCTGCTTGCGCCCGGCAAATCGGTCGGCGGCTATACCGCGCTGCCGGTCGCCGACATCAAGGGCGTGCGGGCCGACGGCGGCGTCTCGCTCGACGAGAGCTTCCTGCCGCCGACGCTGATCACGGGCGCGGTCGCCTGGTATCGGCAACTGCTGCAGGAGGTCGTCACCGGTCTCGACCAGATCGCCGAAGCGCATGGCAAGATGGTGATGGGAGGCCCCGGCCGCAGCGTCGAGGACCTGCTGATGCTTCATCTTGCCAATGCGGCCAAGCCGCGGCTCGCCCACATGCTGGCGCAAGATGTCTTCCATCCGGCCGAGCTCTACCTCGAGCTCGCCGGCCTCGCCGGCGAAATGGCGACTTATGGCTCCAGCTCGCGCCGGCTCGGCGAGCTACCGGCCTATGACCACATGGCGCCCGGCCCTGCCTATATGGCCCTGGCGGACGCCTTGCGCTCGCTGATCCTCAGCCTGCGGTATATCGAGCCGAAATCGCGCGCGCTGCCGGTCATGCGGCATGCCACCAATGTCTGGAAGGTGCGCATCGACAACCCGAAACTTCTGGTGGCCAGCCGCATCGTCATCCGCGTCGGCTCCGAACTGTCGGAAGACGCGCTGCGCAAGATCTTCGTCAACCAGGCCACCGTCGGGTCCGCCGACCAGTTCGAGGGGCTGTGGAAGTCGCGCCTGCCCGGCATTCCGCTGAAGCCGCTGCATTCGCAGCCGCGCGAGATCCCCTATGACGGCGACCGGCTGTGCCTGGAGCTGGACCAGAAGAGCGAGCATTGGGCCTCGCTGCTCGACGCCCCCGGTTTCGTCATCGGCGTTTCCGGCGTGCTGCCAAGCGAGCCGCAGGTCGACTGCTATTCGGTGAACAGGTGAGGCCATGAGCCGGGATGATCCTTTCGGACTGTCGGAGGATCGCGAACGCACGCGCATCAGGCTGACGGGCGCTTCGCCCCGGCCGATGGCGCCGCTGGCGCCGGGCGCGCCGGTGAAGCGCGCGCGCGCCCATCCCAATGTGCTGATCAATAGCTTCGCGCCGCTGCTCGAATTCGCGCCGGAGCTGGAAAGCGCGCTGGCGCCAGAGAACCCGGAAGTGCTGCGCACGCGCCTGCTCGAGGAGCTCGTGCGCGCACGCGACGCCGCGATGGCCGCGGGCTCGTCGCTGGAGCGGGCCGATCAGGCCGCCTGGGCGGTGGCGGCCTTGCTCGACGACCTCGCGCTCAACACGCCCTGGGGCGGCGCCAGCGCCTGGCCACGCCAGCCGTTGGTGGTGATGCTGCGCGGCGACGTCGATGCCGGCACGCAGTTCTTCTCGCGGCTCGACGAACTGGAGAGGCATCCGAACCGCGACCGCGAAATGCTGGAGTTGCAATATTATTGCCTGGCGCTCGGCTTCCGCGGCAAATATCGCGTGCCTGGCCGCGCCGGCGACCGCTCGCTCAATGCCGTTCGCGTGGCGGCGGCGCGCTTCCTGCGCAATGCCGACGCCGAAGATGCGCCGCTGTCGCCGAACTGGAAGGGCGTGATCGCCTCGGACGAGCCGCAGCGCTTCATCGTACCGATCTGGGTGATGGCGCTGGCGGCCGTGGTCATCGCCGCCGCTGCTTATGTCGGCCTGTCGATGGGGCTGAGCAGCCAGGCGGTCGAGCTCTCCGCCCTGGTCCGCGCTTTGCCGCCGCCCTCGCGGGGCGACGTCACCCGCGCCGCGCCCAAGGTCGACGCGCCCGAACCCGAGGCGCCACAGCCGGAACCGGTCGATTTTGCGCTGCTGCCTGAATTCAAGGCCGAGGCACCGGATGGTCTCAAGCGGGCGCTGAGCGGGACCGAGAGCGTGTCGCTGGCCAAGCTCGTCATCCAGTCTTCCAATCCCGAACTGTTCCAGTCGGCGCGGCCAACACTCACGCAGGGCTATGAGCCTCTAATCGAATCGATCGCCAAGGTGATCCTCGCCAATCAGGAACTGATCGGGAACGTCACGGTGGTCGGCCACACCGACAATGTGCGCCTGCAGAAATCGAACCCGCTTTCGTCGAACCAGCGGCTGTCGGAAGCGCGCGCCGAGACCATAGCCAACCTTCTGGTGCAGGCCGGCGTCCCGCAGGAGCGCATTCATTCGGAAGGCCGCGCCGAGACCGATCCGGTGGCCGACAACTCGACGCGCGAGGGCCGCGCGCTCAACCGCCGCGTCGAGGTCCTGGTCGAGAAGAGGCTCTGATGTTCATCCTGCGCTTCCTCTGGGCGGTTCTCACTTCGCGCTTCCTTTGGACGCTGATCGGCATCGCGCTGCTTTCCCTGCTGATCTGGGTGTTCGGCCCGATCGTCCAGGTCGGCCCGTATGCGCCGTTCGATTCCGACAATGTGCGCATCGCCATCATCGCCGGGCTGATCATCCTGTGGCTGATCTGGCTGATCATCGCGCAGCGCCGCGCGATCCGCGCCAACCGCATGTTCGTCGCCGAGATCGCCGCGCCCGTGACGGAAAAGCAGCTCACTCCTGGCGAGGAAAGCGTTGCCGCGGTCGGCGCCAAATTCGGCGAGGTGATGGCGGAGCTCAAGCGACGCAAGCTCGGCGGCCGCAAATTCCTGCGCGAGATGCCTTGGTATGTCATCGTCGGACCGCCGGCCACGGGCAAGACCACGGCGCTGCGACAGTCAGGCCTCAACTTCCCGATCGATCTCACCGACGATCTGCAGGGCGTCGGCGGCACGCGCAACTGCGACTGGTTCTTCTCGGAGAATGCGGTGCTGATCGACACCGCCGGCCGTTATGTCCAACAGGAGAGCCAGCCGGATGTCGACGCGACGGAATGGCTGGGTTTCCTCGATCTTCTCAAGAAGCATCGTGGCCGCCGCGCGCTCAACGGCGTCATCGTCGCGCTGTCGATCGATGCGCTTTCGGAAGGGGACGAAGCCATCAAGGCGCATGGCCGCAAGATCCGCCGCCGGCTGGCGGAGCTGAACGACCGCCTCGAAATCCGCCTTCCCGTCTACCTGATGCTGACCAAGGCCGACCTGATCAAGGGCTTCGAGGCCTTCTTCGGCGGTCTCTCGACCGCCGCCCGCGAGCAGGTATGGGGGACGACCTTTCCGCTCGATGCCCGCATCGACGCCAAGACCGTCGAAAGAGAGCTCGCCGCGCTTGCCACGGAGCTGGAGCGGCGGCTGGTGCCGCGTCTGGAGGACGAGGACAAGCTCGGATCGCGCGCGGAAATCTTCCGTTTCCCGGCCCAGCTCGCTAGCCTCTCCGAGCCGATCCAGATGCTGATCGAGGCGATGTTCGGCGAAAGCCGCTACGAGGAAGCCGCCTGGCTGCGCGGCCTCTATCTGACCTCGGCGACACAGGAAGGCGCGCCGATCGACCGGCTGACGGCGGCGCTGTCCTCCTCCTTCGGACTGCCGCCGCGCCGCGCGATGCTGGCGCCGCGCGTCGAGAAGCGCAGCTTCTTCCTGCGCAATCTCCTGACCGAGGTCATCTTCAAGGAAGCGGGTCTCGGCACGTTCGATCCGCTGGCGCAGCGCCGGCGCGCCTGGATCTGGCGCGGCGCGGCCGCGGCTTGCGCGCTTGCCGCCCTGCTGGCGGGCGGGCTGTTCACCTGGTCCTATCTCGACAACCGCAATGCGATCACCGAGCAGGCCGGCCAGTTCGAGGCGCTGCAGGCGCCGCTGACCGACGTCTCCGCCACGCCGGCTTCGGTGGAGCAGCCGACGATGGATGGGGCGCTGGCCGCGATGGATGCGGTAGCGACGGCGCGCACCGCACCGCCGGATGCTGTCCACAATTTGCTCGGCCCGACCGCTTCGGCCGAGCTCGTGCGCGCCCAGACCGACACTTACGACCACGCGCTGCGCAATGTGCTCGAGCCACACATGGTGGCGCTGCTCGAGGCCACGATGTGGCGACAGATCCGCGATCCGGATTTCATGCTCGGCGCGCTGAAGACCTATCGCATGATGACCGGCCTGTCGCAGATGGACACCGACTTCGTGCAGAACTGGTGGGTGAACAGTCTGCCGGAATTCGCGCCCGCCCCGCCCTTCCCGACCGCCGACGCCGAACAGCACCAGCTTGCCGCGATCCGCCGCATGGCGGTTGACGACAGCTACATCGCCCCGGACAAGGAGCTGGTGGCCGAGGCGCTGAAGACGGTGTGCACCATCTCGCTGCCGGAGCGCGCCTACAAGCAGTTGCTCGCGGATCCGGAAGTGGCAGCGGTAAAGGAATGGGTGCCGGCCAATTTCGCCGGCCCGAACGGCGCCAAAGTGTTCGCGCGCCGCTCCGCCAAGACGCTGCGCGTCGGCGTTCCCGGCGCCTACACCTATGCCGGCTTCCACGACGCCGTTCTCGATCGCGTCGAGGATGTGGCGGCGCAGGCGGCGCTCGATCGCGCGGTATTTGCCGGCGGCTGCTCGGAGAATGCCGAGACCTCGGTCTCGGCGCTGTCCGAGGACATTCTGAAGCTCTACTACGACGACTACATTTCGCAGTGGGACAGCTTCCTGCGCGACATGCGGCTGGCGCCGCTGACCGACCTCAATGTCGCCAGCGAAAATCTCAAGGACCTTTCGAGCGCCGATTCCGCGCTGAAACGCCTCCTCACCGCCGTCGTGCAGGAACTCGATCTCACCCGTTCCGACGAAGCGCCGGCTGACAACAAGAACGGCGCCGCCGCCAAGAGCGGCTCGAAGCTGCTCTCCAAGCTCGGCAAACTCGGCAAGGTGGTGAAGACGGGAGCGAAATTACTGCCGCGCGCGGGCTCGGCCGAGCAGGTCGACATGACCGGCAGCCTGGTGGCCGAACACTTCAAGCCGCTCAAAGGCACGATCGCCGAGGTAGACGGCCAGCCGCCGGCGCTCGACGCAGCCGTGGTGGCGCTGACAGCGCTGTCCAATGTGCTGCAGACCGTGTCGGCCAACCCCGACCCGCAGGACGCCATCAAGAAGCAGGGCGGCCTGGCCGAGCTGACGGGGGCGGTCGCAAGACAGGCGCAGATCCTGCCTTCGCCGATCAACGACTGGCTGGGCGGGATTGCCGGCGACACCAGCGGCCTGTCGCAGAAGGCGGTCACCAACGAGCTCAATGCCATCTGGCGCGCCGACATCCTGCCCTTCTGCCAGGCGGCGCTCAACAACCGCTATCCGTTCAGCCCGGAGAGCGCGGTCGACGTCAATGTGCGCGACTTCCAGCGCCTCTTCGGCCCCGCCGGCCTGATCGACGCCTTCATCAACGACCATCTGATCAACTATGTCGACACCGCCAGCCAGCCGTGGAAATGGCGCGCCGATTTCGGCCTCGACGCGGCCGCGCTGGCGGCGTTCGAGCAGGCACGGCACATCCGCGACGACCTGTTTCCCGGCGGCACCGGCCCGGTGATGAACTTCACGCTGGAGCCAAAGGATCTGTCGCCCAACGTGGCGCGGGTGACGCTCAACCTCGATGGCCAGAACCTCGTCTACTACAACAACGCGACCCGGCCGCAGCCGATGACGTGGCCCGGCAAGGACGGCACCGGCGTGATCTCGCTCGCCTTCCAGCCGGTCGACGGCTCGCCCGAGGTGATGCTCAACGAGACCGGCAGCTGGGCGTGGCTGAGGATGCTGCGCGGCGGCAAGTTCGCCGGAACCAACCTATCCGACGTCTATAGCCTGCGCCTCGGCACGAAAGGCATGTATGCCGATTTCGAGCTCAAGGCGGCCAGCGTCGAGAACCCCTACACACTCGAGATGTTCAAGAAGTTCACATGTCCGCCGCAGATATGAGCACCGGCTTCTACGGCAAGATGCCCGCCACCGGCGATTTCGTGACGCGGCGGCTGCCGGGCGATTTCGTGCGCGTCTGGGATCGCTGGCTGGCGCAGCAGATCGTCCCGCTGTTTGGCCACGATGCCTGGCAGACGGACACTGCCTTGCGCTTCCTCGCCGGCCCCGCCTCGTTCGGCGCCTCGGCCGGCGTCATCGTGCAGAGCGCCGACAAGGTCGGCCGACAGTTCCCGCTCAGCGTCGTCGCACGGCTTGCCGAGGCGCCGCTCAGGCTGGCCTATTCGGATGCCTGGTTCGACCGCATCGAGGAAGCGGCCTTCGCCGCGCAACGGGGCGAGCTGACGCCCGACGAACTGGATGCCGCGCTGGGCGCCCTGCCTGCCCCGGCGGTCGATGAGGATGGCGATGTTGTCGACGACCTCGTCATGTGGACCGCGCGCACGGATATCTTCGACGTCGACCCGCAGGCGCCGCAAAAGACGGTGGAGCGGATCTTCGCCGCTAGCTGGGAGACCAGCTGATGCAGATCTGGAACCAGCTGGGTTTTCCGCATCAGTTCACCATGGGCATGGACAAGGCCGGCCATGAGTGGATCGTGGTCGTGGTGAAGGGCACGTTCGATTTTCCGGAGAAGCCCGGCGGCCTCGTGCAGAAATCGGCGGAGCAAGTTCCGCTGGTCATGGCTGACACGCATACCGGCGCGCCGGGTTACTCAGCGACGCTGTGGGAGACCGACTTCGCCTTCCGTAAGCCGCGCTGCGACGTGATTGCCAATGGCTGCGCCTATGCACCGGGTGAACGCCCGGCGGAACGGGTACCAGTCGGCATCAAGGTCGGCAACTGGTCGAAGCTCTTCGAAGTGGTCGGCCACCGGGAGTGGCGGGCCATAGGTCCGGTCTTCACCGCAACTGCACCGCAGCCCTTCCTGAAACTACCGATCTCCTACGATTTCGCTTGGGGCGGCGTCGACCGGTTGGACCCCGAGGATCAGCTTCCCGCCAGCTACAAATACAACCCGGTCGGCACCGGCTGGTCTCGCGCCAAGAACCAGCGTTTCATTCCAGGCCTGCGGCTGCCCAACACGCAGGCGGTCAATGAAGAAATCCGCTCCCCCTTCGGCGACTACCAGCCGATAAGCTTCGGGCCGATGGGGCGAGGCTGGCCCGGCCGCATCGAATATGGCGGCACTTATGACCAGAACTGGATCGACAATGTGTTCCCATTCCTGCCGCAGGATTTCGACGAGCGCTACTTCCAGATGGCGCCGCCTGACCAGCAAATCGATCATCCGCGTGGTGGCGAAGAGGTGGTGTTGGTGAACCTGACGCCGGAAGGGCGCGTAAGCTTCCGGCTGCCCTCGACTGCGCTGCCGATGACACTGTTCAAGGGCAGGCAGAAAGCATACGAGGCCGATGTTTTCCCCGACACCATTCTCCTCGAGCCTGAGAAGCGCCGCTTTTCGCTGGTTTGGCGCGTCTCGCAACGCATCCAGCGGACTATCCTCGATTTCTCAGAATGCTGGGTCGGGCCGCCGACCGAGTCAATGCTGCGAGCACGCGCCAGTGGGCGCGCTTATGTTCGAGCCAGCCTCACTGTTCCTGATGACGAAGCTGAAGACGCATGAGTATCGCCATCGATATAGCCGCGATTGGCATGGTGACGGCAGTCGGTCTTGATGCGCCCTCGGCCTGCGCAGCGATGCGCGCCCGCCTCGACGGTTTTCAGGAAACTCGCTTTCTGGGACCAAGCGGTCAATGGCTGACCGGCGCGCCGGTGCCTTTGCCACGCGAATGGATCGGCGAAAAGCGGATGGCCCACCTCGCCGCCGCCGCGATCTGCGAGGCCTTCGAAAGCGTTCCTGAAGCACGAGGTCAGACCGCGCTCATTCTATGCTTGGCAGAAGAGAGCCGGCCGGGCCGGCCGATAGCCGACGGAGGTCGCCTGCTTCGCCATATCGCTGAAATTATCGATGTCGAGCCCCACGCACGCTCGCGCATTATCAATCACGATCGTGCATCGGGCCATGTGGCGCTGGAACAAGCGCGCAGGATGATTGCATCGGGTGAGGCGCCTTACGTGATGATTGCCGGCGTCGACAGCTATCTGACGGCTCCGGCCATAGAACACTACCAGAAGAACAATCGACTTCTGGCGCCCGAAAATCCCAACGGTTTTATCCCCGGTGAAGCAGCTGCGGCAGTTCTGTGCCTGCGATCGGGGCGTGGTGGCTTTCGCCTCTTCGGCCTCGGCCTGGCCCGCGAGGTCGCGTCGATCTACAACTCCGACGACTTGCCCTTGCGCGGCGATGGTATGACTGCGGCATACGACATAGCCTTCAAGGAAACGGGCATCGAGATGAGCCGACTCGGCTATCGCATTGCCGATCTAATCGGTGAGCAATACTGGTTTAAGCAGAGCGCACTGGCAAGCTTGCGTCTATTGCGCGGCCGTCACGATTTTCAGGACATCTGGTCCCCAGGCGAATCGCTTGGCAATGTGGGCGCGGCAGCAGGTCCGCTCATGATTGGCATGGCTTGGATGGCTGCCCGCAAGGGATATGCCGCCGGCAGTCCAGTGCTAATCGAAGCATCGAACGATGCCGGCGCATGTGGCGCCGCACTCTTTGCAACGAGATTCGACTAGTGAGCAATGTATTCGCGAATGGTCTGGAAATTTCCGGCAAGGCGGTGAACGCCCAGACAATTGCTGCATTCCCTGACGTTTGCTTCACGCCACCCGAAAACCCAGCAACCCCCCCTGGAGTGCCCATCCCGTATCCCAGCTTCGGGATGGCCAGCGATACCGAGCAGGGGACGAGCACTGTCAAGATCGGCGGGAAGACCGTCAATATCAAGAACAAATCCGACTTGTCCAAAACGTCCGGGACAGAGGCGGGCTGTGCCGCCAAGAAGGGCGTTATCACTTCGAAGAACACCGGCAAGGAGTACTTCAACTCCTGGTCAAACAACGTAAAGTTCGATGGCGAGCCGGTTATCCGGAATACGGATCTTGCTACTAACAATCATGCATCTCCAATAGGCAACACCCCGCCTTGGGTTCATATAGCGTCCTTGTCCGTAGGCGGACAGAACTGCTTAGCGTTGCTTGCCTCGATTGACATCCATGTGCACCCTTATGACGAGGCTGACAATCACTGCAAGAAAGGAAAACAGCAGTCCGACCACGTCATTCAGAATGCCTTTTTTGAACCCGAGCGTGGTGGCGGACCAATAGGTGCCTTCCCACGTTATACCGAGGGCGACGCGCCTTGCATTTGCCTCAACGACGGGAAGAAAAAAACCACGCAGCATGGCAAAAAGTCCCGCAAGCAGATCAAGCGGGCGGCAGCGCAGCGCCGAGCGGAAGGTGCCGGTAAGTCAGGTGCCTGTTCGCAAACATATGAAGAGGCTCGGGACGCCGAACTTCAGCATACAGCAGAAAGCCTTCCTAAGCTGGCCGCTAGCCCTGACGCCCAGGAATGCCTGAAGGCCATATGTGACACCTATTTCAAATGGGCCACCAGAAAACGGAGCCAAGACCGGCTCAACGAAGTCAAATGTGACGTACCAAAGGTATGATCGATGGAATGCACCGACGCACACATCGCCGTAAACGACGCCTTTTTCTGCCTGTTTTACGAGGAACTCGGCCCTGGCGATCATCTTTCTCGCATCTATCATTTTAGCGGGCGAAGAAATCCCCAGGTCCGGCTCGTCGCCGAGATTCGAGATTGGGTAGCGTCGATCTGGGCCAACCGCTCTGGCAAGCTTTTTGGAGCTGTCTGGGATGGTCAAATCCTATTGATCGGAGACAGGGTCGAACCGATCGCCACTGTTGATCTTCTGGGGACGATCAAACTCACCGGTTTCGCGGATGAACCTCAGTTCATAATGGGTGAGGATGGTCTCATCTTCGAGAACCGGCGCGGCTCATGGCAACGAATCTCTTTCCGCGGCAAGCAGGATATCTACTCAGTGGCACGAAGGAAGAGAGACGAATATGTCTTCGCCGCCTCATCCGGCCGGATAATTACCTATGTGGCGGGCACCGCCTCCGTTGAGCATCTTCCAACAAACGTCGATTTGCACGGAATCGCCTTCACCACACCGGAAAAAGGCGTGGCAGTTGGGGATGAAGGCGTCGCCTTTCTATACAGCTCAGGTTCTTGGACCGATATTTCCGAAGATCGTCCCAGCCTGCAGGATGTTCACGCTTTCAAAGGTCGATTGCTAACCACGTTAGAAGCTGAAACGATCGACGAGATCGCTGGAGACGGCTCCTTCGCTACGCTTTACGAGAGGCCAGGGTACTATCTTTCCTCGAACGACGACTTCTGCGTAACCTTTGACGACGAGGCGGCACATATCTTCGACGGCGACCGATGGACCTCCGTTCCGTTCTCCGGTCTTATCCCGTTCTAAAACTGGCTTTAGAGCGTCGGACCATCAGATTGAATCGCGAAGGATTCCGCTGATGTAAGGTTTGTGGTTCACTTCCTTGTGGAGGTGATTTGCCATGCCCAAGCCCTATTCGCTCGATTTGCGTGAACGTGTTGTGCGGTTTGTCGAGGCGGGCCATTCTCGGCGTGCGGC
>NZ_JARTVQ010000017.1:0-36615 GCF_029625845.1 Mesorhizobium sp. WSM4898
TCCACATGGCAGCCTAAAGTCAAAAACGCCTATCAGTCGCCTCGCCCTGATCGAGGACAACCTGTTGAAGCTCCACATCTAGGGCATGCGAAAATAGAAAATAACGGGCAAAAAGATGCGCCTTTTCCGACTCCGAGCCTAGATGGTTGAAAGCCTCGAAGTACTCCTTCGTCCGCTCGAGGAGATCTCCCGCATAAAGCGCCAACGGCTGTGACACGGTGACCCTCGGGCGCGCCTTGACCTTCGGCGTCTCAGGTCCACTCTTGGCCATCTCAGATTATCGGCTTAATTCCGGTGCCGGTATGCGACAAAGCCGAACAGAGTAGCCGCTGCGACGTTGAAGATTGCCCACAGCTCGCGCGGCAAATGAACCGGCATGAACGGGTTGAAGATCGCTGCCGCTCCAAACAGCGCCCAAGCCAGGGTGCGATTTTCAGGGCCTGATCGCCACACCATGGCTCCGCAGTAGATCCCGGCGAAAAAGACCACCACGCGGAGGAATTGGTAATAGCCGTACGGCCATGGCGCTACCGCCAGCAGCGAGGCAATAGCTACACAGATGCAGACCAACCGGACCGTTCCGGCCGGCGTCGAAAAGCATTATTTTCAGCAAACTTGATCCTCAAACGCCCAGCACGGTTGTTAGTGGAGTTTCGGCGCCCGCCATATATTTGAAAAGCCAGATTGCCCAAGTGATCGGCCAAATGAACGCCAACATCGCATCCAGGCTCAAGTTAATCAGGATTTTTACGACCACTGATGCATGGCCCTGCCATGTGTCGACGACATTCATCACGTAGGTGATCGGCCCGCCCAGCATGAAGAGGAGGCCCAGCGGAGCTGACATGATGTTCTTCAGCATGTTTGTGTCCCTCAGAAAGGCGTGACCTTCAGTGACAGTGATACGCGCCGGTCTTATGGTTGGTATGGCAACCGTTGGCATCAGTGCCGCCACTGTGTGCAAACGCGCCGGTCGCGCAAGCGATTATTGCAGCGGCCATAGCCGCGAGAAATGTTGTTTTCATTTTATTGCCCTCCCAAAGTATTTCAGACAGAGCACTATTGCCGGTCGGGCACAAGCTGCTCGTGGCACTGTGAACACAAATAGGATAGATGCTCCTCTGTGCAGGCCAAGATCGGGCGAGGAGAATACTTTGGATGGATTGCGATTGATGCACGTCCCGTTGGCGATCCTGCTGACATGGCCAAGGGTGGCGACGGCAAATGAATGCCTCTCGAAGTACACCAAGACCGACGTCTGCGCCTACGCAAAAAAAATGCAAACCGAAATGGCTCCAGCATTGCCCATGCTGATCAGTTCGAACATCTCCGTTCGGAGCATCATCGCAATCGGGCCAAGGATCGTTTTCAACGCCACCTGGGCTCAGACCGATGCGGAAGTAGACGCCAAATTGTTGGCTGCTGGCGTCTCGCGGCCGGTCTATGTCCAGAAGATCGATGAAATGACCAAAAACTATGTCTGTCGTGCGGAGGAACTATCTGCCTTCGTTCGCCTGGGCGGTGAGATCCAGTACACGTATACGACTGTGGATAATTTCCCAGTCGCGAACCCGCTCGTAGCACTCTGTCCTTAGAGCATCGCAGCACGGCTCATGACATGACTAGTCGCGGCCGATCAACCAGTTGATCAGCAGCCATGATCATTTGTTGGAACTCAATTGAGCCTGATCCGCACTAGCAAGTGGATAGAAGTGAATGTGCGGTTGCCCTTTAGCTCTACTATGCATAGAAACCACTCTGCCGGGGGGCGTAAAGTTGGGGTTGTGAGTGCGTGGGCTCTAAATTCGAAAAACTAAATAAGTTGCGTGACTCACTGCGAGAATCCAACCACGATTTTCGGGCGAGCACTCAGCTATTCAACAGCCTGGACCCTGCCAAGATCGACGGCGACCTGGATGTCATTAACCGCGGAAAGCAGCGCGGCGAGGTGAACCAACCCCCGAAAACGGCAAAGAATCTCGACGATGTCGAACATGCCATCGTGGAACGCGTTGAGGATGAGAAGAAGGCTGCGCATCACACTCTTGAGGACAACCTGCAACTCCTTGGAGGTCGTCTTGCCGGCCTCGATTTCGAGGAACAATTCGGTCTAATCCGTCAGACGAATGCCGCTAGCGTTTCGGACTTCAAAGCCTCGGTCGCCGTGGGCCTCGATGAACTTCACGGCCTGAGAAGGGCCCTGAACGACGCCGAAAAAGAGCATGCATGGTTTAAGGAGAAGCACGGTCTCGTTCGTGCCGCGCGTGTGCAGCACGGTGCCGCTCACATTTTCCGGCTATCGCTTCTGCTATTTCTGTTTCTGGTCGAGACAGCGATGAACGGCAACTTCCTGGCCAAGGGCAATGAGCAGGGATTTTTTGGTGGCATCCTTGAGGCTGCGGCATTCTCTTTCATCAACATCGGGGCGGCTTTGCTCCTGGCGGTTTTCTGCGCTCGTCTCGTCACCCATCGGTCGTTTTTCGTAAAATTCGTTGGGATCATTTCAATCCTTTTCTATATCGGCTTGGCGATTTCGATAAACTTGGCGCTAGCGCACTACCGTGAGGTCAGCGGCTCGCTCGCTGACGGCGCCGGCGCTGAGGTCATCCGTAATATGCTCGCCAATCCAGCGGGTCTCACGGACATCAAGTCCTGGTTGCTGTTTGCGATCGGCCTGATGTTTTCGCTTTTCGCTTTTATCGACGGCTGGTTCGTGCTCGACCCTTACCCAGGCTACACTGGCGTTGAAAATCGGCTCGTTCGACGGCGCGATGACTACATCGATCGAAAGAAGGAACTGATCGAAGAGCTGCAGGATGTCCGCGACGACCACAACGAAAAAGTGGAGGAAATCGTCAAGCAGCTTGGTAGTCGCCGGCGCGAGCACCGCGCGATTGTCGATCATCGATCGAGGCTTCTGGCTCTTTTTGCGCAGCATCAAGACCAATTGGAGCGAGCCTGCAATCAGCTTTTGTCGATGTATCGGGAAGCCAACATCCAGGCGAGGACCGAGCCGGCGCCCAAGCATTTCGGAACGCCCTACAAACTTGATCGCATCAAGCCATACGTCACCGGCGAGCGGGAGTGGAATGAGGGAGATGTTGGCGCATCAATTCGCCAGGCGCAGGAGGAACTCAACGAGCAGGTTCGTCTGATTGGTCAGGAATGCGAACGGGGAATTGAGCAGTACCGAGATCTTGATAAGCTTCACCCGGACAGCGTGAATGTCTAGGCGAACCCGCAGACGCAAGAAAGGCAATGCGGGTACCATTGCCGCGGCCATTGCCCTTGGTGTGCTATCCGTTGCGATGTTGGCCGGCTTCGGCTGGATGTGGACCAGGTCTGGCAATGGCCATATCGACGCCAACACGAATTGCCCATTGGACGGACCCTCCAGCCTGACCGCCGTCCTCATCGACGCCACTGATCCAATTTCGGCAACGACGATGGCTGATCTCAAGAACGAGTTCCGAAAGACCATTGGGCAGGTCGAGCCGGGTGGGTATGTGAGGATTTATACCCTGAGCTCGGCGCCTGGTGAGCTGACGGTGATGTTCGATGGATGCAATCCCGGTGATGGGTCGACCGTCGATAGTTGGACCAACAATCCTGCGCGGCGTCAAAAGAAGTGGGAAAACGCCTTCGGCGATCCTTTGAACAAACTTCCCGATGAAATCCCGAATGCGGCTTCCGCGAGCCAATCTCCGATCATGGCTGGAATTCAGAAAATCAAGCTGTCGCTCTTCGATAGCAGCTTGGCCAAACAGGGCAGTCCCAAGCGATTGGTGGTCGCCTCTGACATGATCGAGCATACGACGATTTACTCGCAGTACCGATCGGGACTGGATTACCAAAAATACCTCAACAGCGCCGCCGACCGCACATATGGGACGTCGCTGGATGGGGTGGGCATCACAATTCTTTATATCGATCGGGCAAAGAAGCCATTTCAGACCCTGGATCACGCGGAGTTCTGGACACATTGGGTCCAGAACCATCACGGCGAGTTCGAAAAGCTGGTTGGCTTGGATGGGTTAAACTGATGGCGAGAGCGCACGACAAACCTTTGCTGGATCATCCACGTCTGCCGGTCGTGGTTTTCGCGGCATTGACACTCGGCGGGTGTGTATTCATCGCCATTGCAAAACTCTCAGGCGTAAATCCGATCGTCGCGGCGGTAGCACCGGCCTGCCTGATGTTTTTCTATCTCGGGGTTTCGATCTTTGCTGGAAAGCTACAACTGCACGACGAGCAGACCGGCGATAACCTCTACTATATGGGCTTCCTGTTCACCCTGACGAGCCTTGGGGTCTCGCTGTTTCAGTTTGGAACGGAAGGCTCAACCGACACGATCGTCCAAAATTTTGGCATCGCGATCACGTCGACGATCACCGGTATTGCTCTGAGGGTTTTCTACAATCAGATGCGGCGCGATCCCGCGGACATTGAGCGAACGGCGAGGCACGAACTTGCCGACATGACACGGCGTGTAAGAGCCGAGATGGAAAGCGTAACCAGGGAGTTCGCCGACTTTCGTCGTGTCAGCCATCAAATGCTCGAAGAGGGCTTTGCAGAGATTGCCGAGCAAGCGGCACGCAATGGGGAGCACATTCGATCTGCCCTGGACAATATTGCCATGGAATCGATCAAGCCTGTCCAAGAGGCGTCTGCCAAGCTCAGTGACGCGTTGCAGCACAATTTCGGGCAAGTCGAAACCCAGTTTGCTTCGATAGCGAACCGCGTTGGAGCTGCAGCGGATTTGCTGGATAAAGCCAACAGCTCGATGTCCAACTCTGTTGGAAAGCTCGGTAATCAAGCCGACAATATGGCTGCCAAGCTGGAAAAGGTGGTTGTTCCTGATGAGGTGCTGAAGAACGATCTGGCGCCGATGGTCAAGCTCCTGGGTAATGCTGTCGCACAATATGCGATAAAAACCGAAACAGCCTCGCAAGAGCAGCAAACGCGGATGACCGGTCTTGCCGACGCAGTGATCAAGGTGGCGACTGGAGTGGAGAGAGCGGCAGCGGCCGCAGAAAAGACCGCAGAAACTGTCCAAGCGCAGCAGCGTTTGACTGAGGAGTTCATGGCTGTGATGCAGAAACACAGCAATGAAACACGCGGCCTCGTCGCAACCCTTACACAACATAGCCTCCCGGCCGTGCGCACTCCCCAGCCTCTGAGCAATGCGATAGCGAACGATGTCGAGCGAGTGGCGGCACCTTCCACTGTTGCCTCCCCTGTGGAGACGCCAATCAAGGTTTCGGATGACACGGAGGGCGACACCTTCCGATCGTTAAGCAGTCCGGCGGAGGTGGAGAAGGGTGAACCGCCAAAGAGAGCAAGTTGGTGGGGCAGGTGAGTGAGGTTAGCGGAACAGCCATTACGTTTGAGCGCAAGGGCTATGGCCGCGGCCTGATACTCGGCCTGACGATGGCTGAGACGATGCTGCTTCTCGTTTTCTGCCTTTTGCTTGCTGCAGGCGCGCTCATCGCCAAGACAAAGAAAGAGGCTGCGGCAGCGCAGAAGATTGCGCAGTCCCTCAATGAGAACGCTCGCAAGCTTGACGAGGAAAACAAGCGGTTGCTGGCTCAGCTGAATGCCATGGTCAAGCCTGCAAGTCGACGCAATGTACCAGATCAAGAATGGCGTGAATTGGTCCGGGCCAAAGAGGCCGCAGAGGCAATCAAAAAAGTGGGACTGACCCTTGAGGAAGCGGTGAAAAGCGCGCCGGCCGCCAAAGTCCTCTCTGACAACGACGTCGACGTTGATCAGGCCAAAGCCATGATCGAGAAGATGAAGGTTCTGCGCGAGCTCGGCTACGTTGGCACGGGCAAGACGTCCAAGGATCTTGCTGACGCACTGAAGAAGGCAAGGAACGAGGCCTCTGCTGACAAGCCACACGATTGGCCACCGATCATCAGTCTTAGCGAGCTCGATGGCTATAATTTCGATACTGGAAGTGCGGAGCTTTCCGGTGGCTTCAAAACGAAGTTGCGGCAGATGTCGAAGACCATTGCTGGAATTGCAACTTCCTATGGTGTGGACGTCATTGAGGTGATTGGCCACACGGACGAGCAGGCGATGTCCGGTGACTCATCGAATATGGACAGAGGCCTTCAGCCCGTACTGGCGCGCAAGATGGACATTGGCACACTCCATCCTGCCGACAATGCCGGGCTTGGATTAGCGCGAGCGATCTCCGTCACAGGCATCCTGCGCGATATGCCGGAACTGAAAGGCTTCACCATCCTGCCAATGTCCGGCGGCCAGTTGATATTGCCTGGCGACCGGCTCACCGACGGCGCACAGGCCGGCGACGTCAAGGCGAGGAGGCGAATTGAGATCAGGGTCAGGCAACGTTCGCGAGAGACAGATATTGGACTGGTTCCGGTACCAAAGTTGTGAGGCGAACTGCCCTTGGGTTTCGCTCACAGGGCTTGGGGGGGATTGCGGGGATGGGGTTTTACGTTCGAAAATCGATTAGTGCGGGACCTTTCCGCTTTAACTTCTCGTCTGGCGGGGTTGGCGCGTCCGTTGGCGTGCAAGGTCTTCGTATCGGGACTGGCCCACGAGGGCATTATATTCATGCAGGCGTCGGCGGTCTCTACTACCGAGGCACTTTGGGAAAGCGCAGCGCCAAGCAGACGCTGCAACTGTCTGAATTCCCATCTGGGCCAAAGCCCCATCCAACATCCTCACCCGTGGAATATGTCAGCGGTGGCGTCGTGATGAGAGAAATCGAGTCCGCCGATGTGATCGAGATGCGTGATGAGACATTTGCCAATGTGCTTGATGAAATCAATGCGAGGCAATCGCAGACGCGAATGTCGCTCATCCTGGCCGTGCTGTTTGGGATCGCCGGATTGATCGCAGGCGCAATGCTGGGAGGTGGGGTGGCGCTGATCGGTATTGCTGCCTTTTTGCCGGGCATGCTTATTGGCAACTGGTTGGACAGCTACCGCCGGGTGAGCGTGCTCTACTATGATTTGGAGCAGGACGCGGAGGCGGCCTACGGGCGACTTGTCGCCGCCTTTGACACGCTCACACGCTGCGCGGCGAGTTGGCATGTCGCGGCTGGTGGCAAGATAGAGGATCTGACGACTTGGAAGCGCAATGCGGGAGCCACGATGTTGGTCGATAAAAAGTCGACGACGCTCCAAGCTTCCTTGCCGACGGTTGTTCGCAGCAATGTCACACCACCGTCGATACACGTCGGCCGGCAAATCCTTTATTTCATGCCAGACATGATTTTGGTGAAGGACGGAAACCAGTACGGTGCCGTTGGGTATGGAGACCTCAGGACGCAATTTGCCCCCAGCAATTTTATTGAGACCGGCAAAGTTCCATCTGATGCTGAGATCGTGAGCTATACCTGGGCTCATCCCAATAAGAATGGCGGACCCGACAAACGCTTCAGAGATAATCGGCAGATCCCTGTCTGTCGCTACGAAGCCTTGCGGTTTTCTAGCCCATCCGGGCTCAACGAGCTGGTGGAATTTTCCAAGACAAACGTCAGCCAGCCCTTTTGCCAGGCTCTATTGGCACTCGCGCAAATGCACCGAAACGCTGGTGGCCAGTCCGGCTTGCTGAAAGCGCGCTAAGGAATTGGCTTGGTCAGCAAATGCCTTCGCACGGAATTCCGTCGCCGTCCCGGTCCAATTTGGGTCCCCAGCTACAGTTATTGAGATACCAGCGCGCCTCATCGCATGAGGAGATTTGCTTACAATAGCGACGCGGTTGACACGAATAGCTCTGAGCTATTTGGCGACGGCCTGTAAGGCCGTAGGATGTGTCATTACCGGGTTTATTGTTGGCTGCATGTGTTGCTCGCCAATCCCAAGGGGCTGTGAAAGTGCCAACCCAGATGCCAATCTTGGCCCTTTGGGCATCTGCCTGTTGTGACGCGTAACTACCATGGCTGTATCGAGGCCAATCCAGGGCATAACCCTGTTCGACCATCCAAGACGCAATGCTAGCACCGTCCGCCCGCTGACAATCACCAACGAAGCGGTTGTAACGATCCCACGAAACAAAGTTGCACTGGATGGGTCGGGATTGACTGAGGAAGATGTCCAGTGCTTCTGCGGATTTGCGGCCGCATGGGTATTCTTGCCCGCTTGCGTCGCTGCAGTTTTGGCTGCTTTCAGGTGCGTCGATGCCATTGAAACGAATACGCTGTCCGTGGATCTCGATCGTGTCCCCGTCAACGATGGACGCTACGCCGACGATAGGCTTCGGTTTTGACCCGAGTGCGCTTGCTGTATTGGGTCCCGCGATCTGGTTGCCCCACCCTGTAAAGTAGGAGGTGACATAAGCGCCCACTGCTAGCGTGATCACCAGGATCGCGGCTAATGATTTATGTGAAAAGAAACGCTTGCGCATAATTGAAACCCGGCCGCGTCTTGGCCGCGAGCTGCGGCGATGGGAATAGCGATCGCGATTCAATTTTCGATCCTTTGCGAAGCTGCCAAATGTTTTGCTAGCGCGTCTTTGACTTCTTGGCTGCTGCTTTCTTGGGCGCGGCTGCTGTGCGACCGAGGCCAATCGATTTTGCCAATCTGGAGCGATTGGCTGAATAGTTAGGCGCGACCATGGGGTAATCGTTGGAGAGGCCCCATTTTTGGCGATAGGCGTCGGGCGTCAGTCCAAAATGCGTGTTCAAGTGTCTCTTGAGGGACTTGAACTTTTTGCCGTCTTCGAGGCAGACGATGTAGTCTGGAGTGACTGAGCGCTTGGGGTTGACCGCGGGAACTTGGTCGGGTTTTTCCGGTTCGGACGGCTGGCCGATACGCGCTAATGACGAATTGATGCTGGCAATAAGGTCCGGCAATGAGGAGACCGGCACTGAATTCTTGCTCACATAAGCCGCAACGATATCGGCGGTAAGCTCCATCAGCGCGGTGGCCGTATTTTGGATTTCGTCAGTCACTTCATGGCTCCGGACTTCTGCAGTGAAATCCCGATCTATTACTTATCGGCTAAAAAAACCAGTAGAGGGAGGATACTAAATGCCAGGCGCTAATAGTGATGAATGTTAAAGCGCCAATCAGAATGCGGAACCACGAGAGACGGTGGATTGATTGGGCGCGGCGTTTTCTTTGTATGACCAGGAAAGCGGCTTGAGGCTCACAGGCGGATGCATTTAGATTTGGACGAGTAGGACCTACGCATGACATTTTCGAAAGACCCGCCGCCGGAGGTTAAGCCCCAGAAGGATAAGGCAAAGACTGGATCTGAATTGGACCGCGTTCCAAGTGCGGGAGCCATTCGGGTCCGCAACGGACTCTCTGTGTCAGAAAAAGACATTGTGGAGGCGGCTAAATACGGGGGCAGGGAGCGAGAATCCTCGTCGGATAGCGACTAGGCAAAGGGGGCCAAGAATGCAGGCTCTGACCCATATCACACGTCGCAATATTGGACGGTGTCCAGAAGTGATCGCAGTCGTTTCTAATTGAACACGGCTGTTTTTTCTTGCGCGAACGCTCTACGCGGGCTCTAGCTGGTTCTCCTTTCAAAGGGGATGTAAGTCTTGGACGTAAAACAGTCAGTCTTCCAAAGCGATCTCCCTCTAAAGGAGAAACTCGAGCGCGCCAGGATGGAGTTGCTCGATCTTTCCGCCCGCAATCGACTTTTGAATGTGCCGCGGTTTTCCAAGAGCGCGAAGACGATCGATATCGTCGATGAGAAGTCGTCCGAAATTTATCGATTGCTGGTGACCGAAGGAAAGGCTTTTACCTTCCTGGCCGGCAAGCCCGATAGGCCGAAAGCGGGCCAGGATGAAAGCAGCCCTCCAGACGAAGAGATCGACTATTCCCCCGTCGCTCTCGCCCAACCAGAGGACGATGGAGTCGATAACAGAGGGATATCCGCGCGGCACTCGGACACCAAGCTGCAGACGCGTATGACCCCAACTGGGCTGCAGCGGCGGCTCCTTGATCTCTACCATGATGCCCGCACACTCGAGGAAGAGCAGGGCGTCAATATCCTCTTTCTGGCCCTTGGAATGCTGAAGTGGATTGACCCGAACAACAAAGAGAACATCCGTCAGGCCCCCCTCATTTTGGTGCCGGTTCGGCTTGAGCGAGGGGCCGCTGGAGAAAAATTCCGCCTACGAGCCCGGCCGGAAGATCTTACCGCAAACCTCTCCTTGGAACTCTATCTCGACCGCATTCACAAGCTCGCTCTGCCGCGTTTTGAGGTGGGAGATGACTTCGACGTCTCGGCCTATCTCGATGCCGTTGCCGAAGCAATTTCGACCAAAGAGGGTTGGGAGGTGCTTCGCGACGATATGGTGCTCGGCTTCTTCTCGTTTGCGAAGTTCTTGATGTACCGTGATCTGGATCCGGATCTCTGGCCCGATGGCGCAAAGATTATCGAACAACCGAAGATCCGCTCGCTTCTTTCAGATGGTTTCGAAACACGCGAGCCGCTTATGTCGGACGACATAGCGATTGATCCGCACATTGCGCCCGCCGAAATGTTGCATATCGTCGACAGTGACAGTTCTCAGACACTGGCGATCCATGACGTCAGAAAAGGTCGCGACCTCGTTATCCAAGGTCCGCCTGGGACAGGAAAATCGCAGACGATCGCAAACATTATTGGGTCGGCCGTTGCCGACGGAAAGACCGTGCTGTTCGTGGCCGAAAAGATGGCAGCGCTGGAGGTCGTCAAGCGACGGCTTGACACTGCTGGGGTGGGGGACGCCTGCCTTGAGCTGCATAGTAACAAGGCGAACAAGCGCATGATGCTAGAGGAGCTGCGGCGAACCTGGCAACTCGGATCGCCCAGGGGCCAGCTTCCTTCTTCCCTAACTGATCGCTTGCTGGAGGCTCGCGATAAACTCAACGCACATGCTGCACGAATGCACGTTGCGTTCGGAGCGTCCGAACTCACTCCTTATCAGGTTCTCGGCCAGCTAACCCGACTAAGGCAGGTCGGTCAGAAACCAGTGGACATCGAACTTACGGATGCCACAAGCTGGACAACTGACGGCGTTTCGCAACGTCGCAAATTGCTCGATGAGGTCTCTCAGCGGATCAACGAGATCGGCTTGCCGATCCACCACCCGTGGCGGGGAGTTGGCCTGGATGTCGTTCTTCCAACGACCATTGAGAGGCTCGTCCCACGCATCGCGGCGTTGCTGGACCAAGCCAAGGCACTGCACGCCAAACTGGTCGGTATCGCTGAGCGGATCAAGGCCGAGCCTCCGAAAATTCTCAGCGACAGCGGCGAGATAGAAGATCGCGCTGAGCTTCTCGCGTCCGCGCCTGGACTTCCTGCCGAGGCGCTCGTCTCGCCGGTATGGGATGAGCGTCCGAAAGACATTTCATCGCTTCTCTGGTCAGGAACGGATTTCGCCCGCAAGTCCGAGGAACTTTCGGAGCAGTTGGCGGCAACGGCTATCGACACGCCAATTGAAGGTCTCGAGACAGAGCTTGCAAAGCTTCCCTCGGAATTTCCGAAAGATGGTTTCCATCGTGCGCGACAGCTCACCATTCTGCTCCCACGCTTGAGGGAAGAAGCTGAGCGCCTGAATCAGGAACTCGGATCGGCGATATTGCCAGACACGTTGGCAGGCTTGCTCAGGCTGGCCGTGACCGGCGAGCGAGTAGCGGCAGCACCTGACGCAAGTCCGGAGGCCTTCGCAGCCACCGTTTGGGACTCCGGACTTGAGCAGGCAGGCGACCTTGCCGACAGCGTAGCGACGCTTGAGGCTGCCAGAGCCGACCTTCAGGGCAAGGTTGTTGACGCGGCGTGGAGCACCGAGGTGGCCGCGGCGCGGCAGGCGCTCGCCACACACACGGGAATATTGAAAGCATTGAACGGCGACTACCGTCGCGCCACAGCACTTGCGCGGACTATTGTGGTCGACCCTAGCGCGCCTGCGACGCAGATAGTTGGTCTCCTCGACCTTTTGATGAAGGGTCAGGCTGCCGCAGCAAGAGTCCGCGAAGGCGACGCTTTTGGCCGTTCCGCCTTCGGGGCAGATTGGCGTGGGGAGCGATCGGCTTCCGCGCCACTGCTCGCGCTAGTGGAGTGGATGCGGACTCTACGAGGGCTAGGCCCCGAACCTCGGATTATCGCCGGCCGGATGGCGGAACGCTCCGAGGCCGGTGCGCGTGCAGCGCGCGTTCGCAAGGTTATCGAAATCGGTCGGCCAATTATCGAAGGTTTCTGGAACGATCTCGGGCACCTCGCGTCATCCATGCTAGGCGACGTGGCTTCCGCCGAGCGGGCCTCGCTGCAACTGATGGAAGCGAAGGCGAGCACTGTAGCTCAAGCCGATGATGCGTCACGACAGGTTCTGACTGACGTTCCGGATCTAATCACTGAGCGGGTGGAGCTACTGCGCCGACTAGGCAGACTACAAGCACTTGCTCAAGGGATCGATGCGGGAGAGAGCCTTGGCAAGTTCGTATTCGGCTCGTCGTGGCACGGTCGAGGATCCGATTGGGCCGCTCTCACGCAAGCCGAGCTTTGGCTGAAAGAAAATGGCTCGATCCGACATCTGGCTGCGCGGTTGCCTGAAAGAATCGAGATCGCAAACTCGGCACGTTCAGCACGTGAAGCGGCCCAAGCGGCAGCGCGGGAATTGAAGGCGCTTACAGGGGATTTGAAAGCCGATGCTCCCTCCTTGTTTGGAGTAGTCGATTTTCCGGACGTCGCGATAGGCGAGGTCGTTTCTCGGCTGCAGGGTTGGCTCGATCATCAGGAGCAGCTCTCGAAATGGGTTGCCTATGAAGAGCGATCCGAAACGGCCCGAAAGGCTGGACTGGGACAGTTGATAGACGGCCTAGCCAACGGCCAGATTACAACAGGATCGGCTCGATCAGTTTTTGATATGGCCTACTACGAACGAATGTTTCTGGCGATGGCGACCGATGAGCCGGAGCTGGCAAGGTTCGACGGGGAACTGCATTCCAGGGCTGTACGTGACTTCGCAGATCTGGACCGCCAGCGCATCAAGGCCGGCGCCATCGAAGTTGTAACGGCTCATCACCGGAAAATTCCTTCAAGAGACGGCGGAGCTGGACCTGTCGGACTGCTTCGTTCTGAGATGGCGCGCAGACGAGGCCACATGCCCATCCGGCAATTGATGCAGAAGGCAGGCCCTGCCATCCAGGCGCTGAAGCCAGTGTTCATGATGAGCCCGCTTTCGGTGGCGCAATTCCTGTCGCCCGGCCGGATGTCCTTCGATCTGCTCGTGATGGACGAGGCGTCTCAGATCCAGCCCGTGGACGCACTTGGCTCGGTCGCCAGGGCCAGTCAGGTGGTCGTCGTTGGCGACGAACGCCAACTGCCACCCACGACATTCTTCGCGAAGATGACAGGCTCGCAGTCTGAAGATGACGAGGGTGAGGGCGCGCAGGTCGCCGACATTGAAAGCATCCTCGGCCTGTTCACGGCCCGCGGCTTGCCGCAGCGTATGCTGCGCTGGCACTACCGTAGCCGTCACCAATCTCTAATCGCAGTATCGAACAGCCAGTTCTACGAGAACCGGCTTTTCATCGTGCCAAGCCCTTATACCCAAGAGGCAGGTATGGGGTTGCGGTTTCATCATGTGCCGGAGGGGGTCTTCGATTCCGGCGGCACAGGAACCAATCCGGTAGAGGCGAGAGCAGTAGCGGAGGCGATCATCCGTCATGCGAAGGTGAACCCGCAAGAGACTCTAGGCGTTGCAACATTTTCGGTTAGCCAACGCCGCGCGATCCAGGATGAACTCGAAGCGCTGCGGCGACTAAATCCCGACACCGAGGAATTCTTTCACGCTCATCCAAGCGAGCCATTCTTCGTCAAGAACCTCGAAAATGTTCAAGGCGATGAGCGCGACGTGATCATGATCTCGGTGGGGTATGCCAAGAATGCCCAGGGATACATGGCCATGCGTTTCGGCCCTCTTGGCGCGGAAGGCGGCGAGCGTCGGCTCAACGTCCTCATAAGCCGCGCCAAGCGCAGCTGCGAAGTATTCGCGTCCATCACAGACGAGGACATCGACCTGGAGCGTGGCAAAGGGAAAGGCATCTTCGCCTTCAAGCTCTTCTTGCACTACGCGAGAACAGGGCGAATTTCGCTTGCCCAAGTCACGGTTCGCGAAATGGATTCAATCTTTGTAGAACAGGTAGCCAACGCGCTGATCGAAATGGGTTATCAGGTTCATGCTCAAGTGGGCATTGCCGGCTTCTTCATCGACCTCGCAGTTGCGGATCCAGAGAGGCCAGGCCGCTATATTCTTGGCATCGAATGCGATGGCGCAGAATATCACTCATCTCGCTCGGCCAGAGATCGAGACCGGCTTCGGCAGTCGGTTCTGGAAGACCATGGTTGGATCATCCATCGCATCTGGAGCGCTGACTGGTTCCAACGGCCTCGTGAGCAGCTGGAGCGAACCATACTAGCGATTGAGGCCGCCAGAAAAGAACTCGATGAGCGGGCCGAATTGGGGGTCCAGAGAAATCGAGCTGTAGCCGTGCAGGTTGTTACGGTCGACCGAGGCAACGTGACGGAAATCGGTCTCGAAAGCACAAACGGATCCGAGACACCCAATCGAGCCTACGAAGAGGCCGAACTAAAGCGACCGGGATCGTTCGAACTCCACGAGACGCCCAGCGGAATCATGGCCGGACTGGTCGAGCAGGTCGTGGCTACAGAAACGCCAATCCATGTCGACGAAATAGTTTCGCGTATTCGGGACGCCTGGGGTCTGCAGCGGGCCGGTGGCAGGATTCAGGATGCAATCGAGCGGGGGGTAAGCATAGCACAGAGAGGTGGTTCAGTAGCCCGTCGAGGCAACTTCTGCTTCAAGCCAGGTGTTCCTGTTCGTCTCAGGGATCGCAGTGGGGTCGTGTCCGCTGGATTGCGCAAGCCCGAAATGATTGCGCAGGACGAGGTCGCCCAAGGCGCTATGGAAGTCGTGAAATCCAACCTCGGTGCGACAGAGGAAGAAATCGCCACAGGCGTTGCCAGGATGCTGGGCTTCAAAGCCACAAGCGCACAATTAAGGCAGCTGATTTCAGCTGGGGTCGCCGATTTGGTTGCCAAAGGAGTGTTACGGTCCCAAGACGGCTTGTTGGTGGCCGGCGAATCCGCGAGCGAGAAATTAGCTGAAGTGTAACGGGGCGCTGCAGCGCCCTCGTTGCAATTTCTGTCGAAGCTCGGAACACCTCTTTTGCTGGCGGAGGCCGAATGGCATTTCGATTCGTACACACGGCCGATATTCATCTCGACTCGCCGCTTCGTTCGCTGGCGATGCGAAATCCCGATCTTGCCGGGCTGGTGGGCGACGCCAGCCGCCAGGCATTCGTTTCGATAGTGGATCTCTGCCTTGAGGAACGTGTGGCCGCGTTGGTCATTGCTGGCGACCTATACGATGGCGACCAGACTTCAATGAAGACAGCGCGGTTCTTGGGCGCGCAGATGACACGCCTGCACCAGGCCGGCATCATGGTTTTCAAGATCCGCGGTAATCATGACGCCCTGTCGCGGATTTCCAAACAGCTGGTATTTCCCGACACCGTTACCATCTTTGGTGGTCGTGCTCAGTCGGTATTGCAGACAGCCGGCGGTCTGGACGTCGTATTCCATGGTTTGAGCTTTGCGAACCCTAAGGCGCCGGACAGCCTGTTAACCAAATATCCGGCGGCTCGTGAAGGGGCCGTCAACATAGGCATCATGCATACCAGTCTGGCTGGATCGCCAGGTCACGACGTTTACGCGCCCTGCAGCATCGCTGACTTGCACGCCCACGGTTTCGACTATTGGGCCCTCGGCCACATCCATGCTCGCCAAGTCCATCCTGGCGCCAGTGCCGTGGTGATGCCGGGAATACCGCAGGGGAGGGATATCAACGAGGCCGGTGAGAAATCAGTCACCCTGGTGACGGTGCGCCACGACCGTTCGGTGGAGATCGAGGAACGGCTGACCAGCGTTGCGCAGTTCGAACGGGTGAGCGTCGACCTTACCGGAGCGGTGGAGTGGCCCGAGGCCGTCGCGCGTGTTCGCTTCGCACTCGAAGAGATGCGGGCAACCGTCCGATCGCGTCATGCTGTGGCTCGCATTGGCCTGACAGGAACGTCACCACTGATGTGGGCGCTGATCCGCGACAGGGACCTCCTTCTTGCCGAAGCCGAACAGGCTGCGGAACAGCTAGGCCATACGTGGGTGGAGAAGCTCGAGCTTGACCTCGCGCCGCCTCGGACGGAGACCGCCGAGGATATTGCTGATCCGATTTTCGAACTCGAGCAATCAATGCGTGCCGATGCCACCTCGGAGGCCTTCCGCGCTGAGGCGAGGGCGTTCGTCCAAAAGATGGTCGCCGACCTTCCGGCCGACGGGCGGGATTTTGCTGGGACGGACGAAGCCGGGCTGGAACAGTTCCTCGATCAGGTGCTTTCCAAGGGCGCGGACTTGGTGACTGCCCGCCTTAAGGCCGGTGGATCGTCATGAGGTTGCGGCGCCTTGACCTCATTCGTTATGGAAAGTTCACCGATCGTTCGATCGACTTCGGACCCAAACCGGAATCCGGACCTGATCTGCATATCGTGTTTGGCCTGAATGAGGCCGGCAAATCGACTGCGCTTTCGGCCTATCTAGACTTGCTGTTCGGCATCGAGGAACGGAGCCGCTACAACTTCCTGCACGAGTACAGTGCCATGCGCATCGGCGGGGTGCTGGAACTGGCCGGCTCCGAACACACGTTCACGCGTACGAAACAGCGCAGTAATTCGCTATTGAATGCGACGGGCCAACCGGTAAGCGAGGTGGCGATCACGGCGCATCTCGCCGGTCTGTCGCGCGACGCCTACACGACGATGTTCTCACTCGATGACGAGACGTTGGAAGCCGGCGGAAAATCTATCCTGGAGTCGCGGGGCGACCTCGGCAAGCTTCTGTTCACGGCCAGCGCCGGTCTTGGGAACGCAAGTGATACGTTGAACGCCCTCGAGGCCGAAGCAGACGCTCTGTATCGGAAGCAGGCGCATGGAACCGAACTGGCGCTGTTGAAGAAGCGCCTTGTTGACGTAAAGTCGCGCAGGGATGCGATCGACACCCTTGCATCAACCTACGAGGGCCTGGAGGCCGAACGTCTCGATGCAGCGCAGCAGTACGGCCGAACCATCAGCGATCGGGCGGTGCTGGTGGCCAGGCTGGATACCTTTGCTCGTTACGTGCGTGCTGCGCCGATGCTGGCGGATATCCGGCGCAAGATTGCCCGGCTGGATCAGCTGCCGGACATCGCCTCCCCAGCCCGGACATCGACGGGAAGTGTCACCGAACTGATCGATGACGATGCCAGCCTCAGAACGCGGCTGTCCGCAAACATCGACGAGACCGAGCGCCTGGCGGAAAAAGTCACTGCGGTCGACGAGGACGAACCGATCCTGTCGATTTCCGAACGCATTCGCGGGCTGGCGGAGAGCAAGGTGCGCCATACCGCGGCTGGCTTTGACTTGCCCACTCGCAGGATGGAGCTGCAAATCCTCAACAACAGCGTGGCGAGCTGCCTTGCCGCCTTGGGCCGATCTTCCGAGGCGGATCCTGGCGCGCTGCTTCTGCCTGCCGTCACCGTTGGCGTCGTTCGCGCCATGGTCGAGCAGAGGTCCGGGATTGCTACCGGGATGCGTGCCGCTCGCGACGAAGCCGCGGCGGCACTCGATGCGCTGCAGGTGGCAAGGCAGCGGGTCGGCGAGGAAAGGGCGGTGCCCGAACCTGCCAGGGCAAGGCTGGGCTCGGCTTTGTCGAAAGCGCGAGCAAGCGGACACCAGGCAGAGATTAGGACGGCTCGCGAGGCGGAAGATGCGGGAACAATCCGATGGAAGGCGGCGCTCGCGCGCTTGCGTCCATGGAACGGAGATGCCCTCGCTCTCGCCAACGTCGCGGTTCCGAGCGCCGGGCAGATTGCCGCCTGGAAGACGGTAGCGTCAGAACTGGCAAGGAACACCGCCGTACTTGCCGAACGCCTTGCTGAATACGAGGGCAACCATGCCATGCTCGCCGCACGATTGGATGCCCTTCGTGCCTCGGGCGACATTGTCGACGATGAAGCGGCTACCGCCATCCGCCGAGTTCGCGATGATGCGTGGGCAACGCACCGCGCAGCGCTGACCGGTGACACCGCTGACGACTTCGCCGTGGCATTGGCGCGCGATGACATTGCCAGCGCAGGCCGGCTGGCCGGCGCGGCGGATCTGGCTGAGATCCGGGCAACTACGCGCGAGCTGGCCGAGGCCGCGGCCAACCTGTCACGCAACGGCATCCAACGCACACAGCTCGGCAAGGATGTGGATACCCAATTGTTGGAAATCCGCGCGGCCGCCAGGGACCTGCTCGGAGACGCCGTGGAACCTTCGTCTGAGCGCCTGATCGAAAGGATCGAGGATCAGATCGAGGCGCGCAGCGATGCGCTCGCTGCCTGGGAGCAGATCGAACTTGCTCGCTTGAAGGCCGAGCGAGCCGCTGACGCCGGCGAGCAGATACGCTTGGAAATGAGAGCAGTGCTGGGAAGCGTCGGCATTGTATCAGAGTCCAACGACACCCTCGAAGCAATCATGGCCATCGCGGAGCCGTTTCTGGATCGGCAGCGCAAGGTGGACGCCGAGTATGCCGAGGCGCTCAGAATGGTGAGCTCCAAAGAAGAGGATCTAGCGGCACGACGGGTTGCAGTAGGTGTGGCGGAGCGTCGCGAGGAGGAATGGCTGGCCGGCATTACCGAAGCACTCAAGGGAACTTGGCTCGAAAGCGGGCTCTCCGCATCCGGCGTCGGCACTGTGCTCGATCAATTGGCCGAACTTTCAAGAAGCCTGCAGGAACGGGACGACCTGCAGCTGCGTATCGACAAGATGGAGGCCGACAGGGCCAATTTTCTGGTCGAGGTCATCGCCGTTGCGGTTGAAGCCGACGAGCCGACGAAGGATACCGACCCGGAGCAGTTGGCCATCCGCCTTGCCGAGCGCCTAGAGCGTGCCGAGCGGACACGTGAAACGAAGGCAAGCCTCGGCAACGACCTGAAGCGCCTCAAGGAGGCGCGCGACATCCTCGACACTGAGATTTTGGCACACGAACGCCGCAAGAACGAGGTGCTGGGCGTCTTTGGTGTCGCCACTCTGCCCGAGGTAGTCGAACGCGATGAGCTGTTGCGTGAGCGCGATGGCTTGCGCACCACCGTCGCCGAACTTGAGGAACGGATAGTGGCGGAGCTCGCGGTCGACGGATTCGAGCAGGCCCGCTCGATCCTGGACGCGATCGATTTCGACGGCCTCGCGGTCGAGAAGGCTGAGGGTGAGCAGCGGCTTCGCCTGTTCGATGAAACCATCCAGCAACAGCTGATCCGGCAGACGCGCGCGGCCGACAAGCTGGACGCCATCGGCGGTGATAGTGCGGTTGCACGCCTGGATGCTGAACGGCGCACAACCCTGCTGGAAATCGAGGAGAAGGCCGTTCGCTACATAGAGCTGAAGCTTGGCATCATGTCGGCTGGCAATGCTTTGCGGATCTACCGTGAGAGCCATCGCTCCGGCATGATGGCGCGCGCATCAGACGCGTTCAAGCTAATGACGCGTGGCCAGTATTCGGGGCTGACAACCCAGCCTGTAAGAGGTGGTGAGGTTCTCATTGCTGTGCAGGGTGACGGGCAATCCAAGGTCACCGAAGCGCTTTCAAAGGGTGCACGATTTCAGCTGTACCTTGCCCTAAGACTCGCCGGTTATTACGAGTTCGCGCAATTTCGGCCCTCGGTCCCATTCGTCGCCGACGACATCATGGAGACGTTCGACCATATTCGCTCGGAGGAGGTTTTCAGGCTGTTCGGAGCGATGGCAAACACAGGTCAGGTCATCTACCTGACGCACCATAAGCATCTATGTGAAATAGCTGAGGCTGTCGTACCGGGAACGAGGATCCATCAACTCGCACAGTAATTTTCTCCGGAATACGTGAACGAACCAGTGAAGGACGCCGAATTTGACGGCAAGTATGCGCCCAAAGTCAGACGTTCCGGCAAACTTCGCGTTCGTCCAAAAGCGGACATATCGCCCGAGCCATAGACGGCCCCGATGTGCCCATAATGGACGTCCTGCAAATTCATTGTCCTGCCGAATCTGGACTTCGAGAGCTGGCCCTAAACAGCAATTGTATCGCGCCTAGCCGTCCTATCGCCGGGGCGCCAATTGTAAACAACGGCGAACTATACCAATATCGTTACTGGCTTCTTCCGGTGCGACTCGGGAGAACGGGATGGGCAATGAACGCGAAGACGCAAACGGGAAAACACAGCGCCGCTGGCCAATACCTCGGCTATGCGCTTCAACCTGTACGCCTTTGCTTTCACCTGCTCAACGCGCCTAGCGGCGCCTTGGTCTCTCTTGAACATTTAGACGATGTGGCGGTTCACCTGGTCGGCGGCGAAGTCGTTCTTGAGCAAAGCAAGAGCGCACTGAAGCAAAATCCGATATCCGACTGGGCTGCGGACCTGTGGAAGTCTCTGGCCAACTGGCTCAGCTTCATGGCGGCGGGAGAGATCGACCCGGCGACCAGCCATTTCCGGCTATATGTCACACCGGTGAAGGCGGGTGCCTTCGCGATCGCGCTGAACGACGCGAAAACAGATGCCGACGTGGAGGCGCTGGTCGCTAACCTCGCCAAAGCCCACAGCAAGCTGAAAGCTGCACCGGCATGCGACGCCGACGTCCAAGCTTTCCTGAACGCTGATGCGGCTCATTGCGCCGCCTTGGTCAAGAATCTCGCCGTTATCAGCGTCGATGCAGATCCCGTCGATCCGATACGCGCGATCTTCAAGCCGACGGTCTCTCCGCTCATCATCGACCTAGTGTGCGAACGCGCGATCGGCGCTGCGAAGGAGGCGGCGGACAGGCTGATTAGAGCTGGCAAGCCCGCCATCTTGGACGTGGACGCGTTTCAGGCCGAGCAAAGAGCATTTGTTCAGAAGAACAACCTTCCAGGGCTGCTGTCGTCTTTCACCAAGCAACCGCCTGTCGAGGCCATCGAACAATTGATCGCCGACCGTCCCGCCTTCGTCCGCCAACTCGAGCTGATCGAGGTGGGAGACGAAGCGTGCGTCCGGGCTGTTAGCGATTACCTTAGGACGCTCGCCGACATCTCGATCTGGGGCGAAAGCGGGCTAATCTTTGAGAAGAACCTAAGTGACTGGGACGATGATCTTGTCGGTCGCTATGAGCACGTCAGTGCAGAGGTGCACGACATACAGGCCGGACACCCCGCAACGGTTCGTGGTAGAATAGTTTACAGGCGCTGCGCGCAGTTGCAGCCTCCACTCGATGGTCGAGTCGTCCCCGGTCATTTCGTCCACGGATCATTCAACGCCCTTGCCCACGGCCTGCGCCTCGGCTGGCATCCCGACTACCAGACTCTTTTGGAGCCAGCGACTTGATTGAGGCTGGCCGATCGCACCTACCGCTCAGCGACCTCGCCCTTGTCCAGAATCCAGGACTTGGGGCTTTCGCATTGTGGCAATTTGGCCAAGGTTTCCAGGCTGAGGACGAACGTCCAGCGCCGTTCGCCTTGGCGTTTCTCGTGCTGCCAATCGTCCTGCATCGCGCAACGCTCGAAATCGTGACTTCGACAAACCGACCCTCTGGACTGGCGCTCTTCGCGGCCAAGCTCGGGAAGGAACGGGAACAACTCCTCGCCGTCCACGAGCGAGCGCTGCTGCTGCGTACTCTGACATTGCAATCGGCCGCTGTCGGTGTGAGCGGGCGGCTGCTGTCCGTGGATTACAAGGATGCTACTTTAAGAGCAAACGTACCAGAACCGAAACCGAGGAGGCTCGTCCTTCCAGAGCGCGTCAAGCACCTCGGACCTGCCTCGGAGAAATTGGGTTTCTGGTTTTCGAACCTGGGGACCGCGCAGGTGGCCAACCTGTTACGGGTGGAGTTCTAGATGTATTTCCAGCTTCGAAAACTGATCCTTTGGCCCCGCAATGGTGCAGCGCCGCGGGTCGTCAAGTTCGAGCCCGGTGTCGTCAACGTCATCAGCGGCGCGTCGAAGACCGGGAAGTCCGCCGTTATCCCTATTGTTGATTACTGTCTGGGCTCGGAGAAATGCGCGATTCCGGTGGGCGTAATCCGCGAGAACTGCAGCTGGTTCGGCATTCTGATCGAGACGCTGGAGGGCGAAAAGCTCTTGGCGCGACGCGAACCGGGGGACCAACAGAGCACAGGCGACATGGTGCTGCTGGAGGGCGCACAGGTCGAAATTCCGGAGACGATCACCGACAAGACCACCAATGTCGACACGGTCAAGCGCGCGATGAACCGCCTGGCAGGACTGACTGACCTCGACTTCGAACCAGGTACAGAGAATGGATTCAAGCAAAGGCCAAGCTTCCGCGACCTCATGGCCTTCACGTTCCAACCTCAGAACGTGATCGCCAATCCCGACGTGATGTTTTTCAAGGCCGATACGACGGAACACCGGGAGAAGCTAAAGACCATCTTCCCGTACGTTCTGGGCGCGGTCACGGCAAAGATTCTCCAGGCGCGGTTTGAGATCGATCGGCTCCAGCGCAACCTCCGCCGGAAGGAGGCTGAGCTACGCGCGATCGTGTCGGCAACTGGCGCTTGGCGGGCGGAGGCGGAGGCGTGGCTGCGTCAGGCAGTCGAACTTGGCCTAGTCGATTCCTCCACTGAAGTGCCGAAGGACTGGAGTGACGTTGTTGACCTGCTTCGGCGCGTGTCGAACAGCAACTCAAGTCTTGCTCGACCAAGCCTGGCCGGCATCGATGTGGTGCTGACGCGTCTGGAAACCCTTCGTGCGTCGGAAACTGAAATCGCCGCGCGACTTACCGAGCATCGTCAGCGCCTGAACGAACTGCGCCGTCTGGTGGAGAGCAGCGAGGCGTACGGCGACGCCATGCGCATCCAACGTGACCGCTTGGACCTTTCCACGTGGCTGAGGGACTTGGCCGACGAGTTCGCCGATCCGTTGGTCGCACTCGGGGACGGCGGCCGCGAGAAGGTCTTGGCCCTTTGCGACAACCTCGGCGGTCTGGAGATCCGACTGCGGACCCACCCTGCGATGTCTAACACGCTTGACAAGGAAATCCTGCGCCAGCGCGGCGCCGCTGAAGCGGTCCTATCTGAGTTGAACGATGTCCGTAGCGAGATAGCGGTGCTGGAACGGGACTCTGACGTCGCCCGAGACGAGGCCAATCGCTTCGATAGGCTTGAGCGCTTCCTCGGTCGATTGGAGCAGGCGTTGCACGTCTACGACCGCGCCGACCAGTCGTCGGATTTGCGGCAGGAACTCACCTCGCTGCAGGCCGATATTGCAACGCTGCAAAAGACGATCTCCGAGGCCGACATCCAGCGCAAGCTATTCAACGCGTTGCACCAAGTCTCCCATCATGCCAATCGGCTGATTCCGCAGCTTGACGCGGAGTGGCCCGAGGCCCCGATTAGGCTGTTGATTGAAGACCTGACCGTCAAGGTGACTAGGGGAACGCGTGAGGACTACCTGTGGGAGATTGGCAGCGGCGCCAATTGGCTCGCGTATCACGTCGCACTAATGCTTGCGCTGCAGCACTACTTCCTGGCCGAACCTCATCACCCAGTCCCTGGTCAGCTGATCTTCGACCAACCTAGCCAAGTCTATTTTCCTAAGCGGGCGGCGGGCGACGAGGGCCCCGACCTCATCGCGTGGAGGGATCAGGACGTGGTCGCCGTCAGGAAGGTCTTTGCGCTCCTAGGCGCTGAGGTCATGGCCGCGAAAGGTCGCCTCCAGATCATCGTGCTGGATCATGCAGATGAGGACGTCTGGGGCAAGCTTCCCGGAGTCAAGTTGATTGAGGAATGGCGTGGACAGGCCCTCGTGCCTCAGGCTTGGATTGCCGCCGCATCTTCCAACGGTGGATAATAATCTGCTGCCAGAGGAGAAGGCATGGCGAACGTGGACGAGATCAACCGTCTGACGGCCCTTGGCTTGAACGTCATCACAGCCATGGATGTCGCGGAAGGAAAACTAGACGAAGCCTTCGAGGTCGCCCGCGCTCAGGAGAAACGCAAGGTCGACATCTGGTGCAAAGGAAGAAAGAACATTCCGGTTGCACTGACTGCGATATGGGACTGCGATCCTGCAAACTTCTATCTCGCGTTCGACGGCGATGATCCCAGCGACCACGCTTCGACGGATTTCATTCTTATCGACGCTGATGTCACTGACGTTGGCGGCAGGCTTACCTACGCCGCCAGCAGGGACAAGGGTCCTTGGCATCAACGTTACAAGAGCAAGAGCTGTGGGATCGCCTACCGATGGCTGCATGGCCGCGGTGTCACACCGCCTTTGCTCGGCGAGTACCAAGGCCAAGTTCACATCGTAGGAGGCATGCACCGCTTCCATCTTGCCAAGCACTATGGGACGACGCGCATGCCATTCCTCGTCCGGAGGGCCGAACTAGCCGCAGTAATGGCGTTGATCCCCTCGGCGACCGACACCGCCAACTCGTAATGGCGGGGACTGCAGAAAAGAAGCGAATGAGTTGCGAACTTACCGGGATCACTCCCCGAAAGCTGACCGACGGCTTCCGGCCCCGTTGCGGCCATTCTTACTCCCGCACTTTGGCTTTTCCAGCGCTAAACCGGCCTTGGGCGATGAATGGAAACGGTCAGATGTTCCCGGTCTGTGCTCGAAAAGTCGCATAAAAGGGCAGACTGGTGTGACGTCCGGAATTATTGGGCCTTTCACGGGTTTACCGGTCCCGAATTATCGGTTGCTGGCGGGCGGGCTATGCGATTGAAAACAGGAGAGTTTTCTGGCTAAGGGTGGGGTTTCAGACTGAGTTTACCAATGCCCTTAATGACGATTAATTCTGGATTGGCATCAGGTGATTGGGTTTGCGCAGAATATAGCCGCCCTTATTGGTAAACCCGCTCACGGTCGACAACGGATTGGTCAACCTAGGACGACAGGATTGGTAAACCGGAGCCGCCCTATCGACGAAGGTCTAGCTTGGCGCATTCACTGTCGCCGGTAGGCAGATATTCGGGCGACAATCGGGACCAGCGTGCGACGCCGCCAAGCGTGAGACACGTCGGCTACGCCGCAAATCGACACGGTTTGACCGGGCGCAATACCGCACCGATCTTCTAATCTCGGCTTAATTCCGGAGAGAGGCAGATAATTCCGGACGCCACACTGATTGGTAACCTAAGGCCACCCACCACGCGGATTGGTAGCCCACAGGAATAGGTTTGGTAACCCTTATCGAGTGAGGGCCGCTCGTACCTTTCGGCGGGTTCGTTTCAGTTCTAAGCCCGGCTTAATTCTGGACAACGACAGATAATTCTGGACGGCACAGTGGAACTCAACGCGTTGTAAGGATGGCATAGAGAAGCAGTAGCCCTCCAGTCTCGCTACTGGAAAAATTCTGGAAAATGGGTCTGCTTGGCTGGACGCAGAACGTTGTGATTATTCAGCCGGCATTTCTGAAGCTTCTCGAACACAAACAGCTTGCCTTCGCGCACGCTATCTTCGAGCGACTTCGCCTTCGCCAGATGCGCCGCAATCGCGCTGGCCAGCATGCAACCTGTTCCGCGCATCGATATAGCAAGGCGCGGCGTGTCGAAGTGGATGGGTTCATGATCGGAGCGTAACAGAATATCGGCCGATCGGGGACCCGACGCGTGCCCACCCTTGATCAGCAGGGCCTGAGGGCCGACGGCCTGCAGTCTTTGTCCTTGTTGGAGCGCACCGTCCTCATCCGAAGCCGGTTCGGAACCAGTAAGGAGCGCCAGTTCAGGAAGGTTGGGCGTGACAATGCAGCAAAGCGGCATCAAATCGCGCTTCATGGCAGCGATAGCGCCTGCTTCCAGAAGTGCGCGGCCTGAGGTGGAGGCCAGCACAGGGTCGAGTACTGCCGGCACTTGCGGAAATTTGCGCAGCACTGCGGCAACGGCAACAATGATCTTGGCAGTCGCCAGCATGCCGATCTTGATTGTGGCTACGTCGTTGGCCTGTAGCGCGGCACACATCTGATTGGCCACCATGCTGGGTGGCGAATGATGGATTTCGATCACGGCGTCGTGCGTTTGCACCGTTAGCGCTGTGACGGCGAGACAGGTGCGCACGCCAACGGCAGAGATCGTCTCGATGTCGCGTGCTATTCCAGCACCCCCGCTGGAATCTGATCCGCCAACGACAAGCACATGCGGTTCTCGTCTCATCGCCATCGGTCCGTCTTTTCGATCCATTCTCGCGTGCGCGCTTCGGGGTCGAAGCTCAACGTGATGTCCGTGACCACTGCGGCGCTGTTGGCGCCGGCCTCAAAGACGCCGTCGAGGCGGTCGGGGTTGAGGCCGCCGATGGCGACCAATGGGATCGGCGCCACCCGCCGCTTCCACTCGCTGATCCGCTCTAGCCCTTGCGGTGCCCACTTCATTTTCTTCAAAGTGGTGGGATAGATCGGACCGAGCGCGACATAGTCGGGCTCGGCAAACATGGCCGTTTCCAGCTCGACATGATCATGCGTGCTCAATCCGAGCCTGACGCCCGCTGCCCGTATCCTCGAGAGGTCGGCCGTTTGCAAATCCTCCTGGCCCAGATGCACGAAATCGCAGCCTTCCTCGATTGCCAGGCGCCAATAATCATTGATGATGAGCTGGCTTTTGTGTTGGACACACCAGGCCTTCGACTTGCGGATCTCCGCGCGCAGCCCGGTTTCATCCATGGTTTTGATGCGAAGCTGAATCAGCTTGACGCCGAGCGGCGCCAACCTTTCGATCCAGGCGGCGCTGTCGACGATCAGGTAGAAGGGATCGAGCTTCATGAAAAAACGGCCCTGCCGACCATCGGTGTCGATGGCACGGCGACGTCGCGCGGTTCGAGCATTCCCGAACTGAACGCCTCACGACCGGCGTCGACCGCCTTACCGAAAGCACGCGCCATGCCGACCGGATCTGCCGCCTTGGCGACCGCTGTGTTCAGGAGCACGGCGTCAAAGCCGAGTTCCATGACGGTGGCCGCGTGCGACGGCCGTCCGAGCCCCGCATCCACAATCAGCGGGACGCCAGGGAAATATCCGCGCATCGAGCGCAGCGCCGTCATGTTGACCGGTCCCAAGGCGGAACCGATCGGTGCGCACCACGGCATCAGGACCTTGCAGCCCGCTTCCAGCAGCCGCTCGGCGACAACGAGATCGTCGGTGGTATAGGGGAATACCGCAAAGCCGTCCTCGCACAGGATGCGGGCGGCTTCAACCAGACCGAACACATCCGGCTGTAGCGTGTCGTGATTGCCGATCACTTCGAGCTTGATCCAGTTGGTGCCGAAGACCTCGCGCGCCATTTTCGCGGTGGTGACGGCTTCCTTGACGGAGAGGCAGCCGGCGGTATTGGGCAGGGTTCTGGCGCCCAGCGAGCGGATCAACGACCAGAATTGTTCGCCGGCCCTACCGCCCGCCATCTCACGCCGCAACGAGACGGTCACCACCGACGTGCCCGATGCCTTGACTGCATCGGCAAGGATGGCCGGCGAAGGATACTGAGCCGTGCCGAGAAGCAGGCGCGACGAAAGCTCGGTTCCATAAAGCTCCAACATGCTAGCCGCCCTGCATGGGCGAGAGGATTTCGATCCGGTCGCCGTCGCTCAACTGGAACTCCGCGCGGTTGGCTTTGTGCACGAGGTCGCTGTTGACGGCGGTGGCGAGCCAATCGCCCTCATAGTCGAGCGCGGCAAGCAACTCGGCCAGCGTGGTGGCGGCAATCTCACGCGCCTCGCCGTTGACCATCAGTTTCATGAGCATGCTCCTTGGTTCTGTCTTGACTGAAAACCAGGTCGGCAGCCTGGCGCGCCATGGCGGGGGCGAGGAGAAAACCGTGACGATAAAGACCGTTGATCGCGATGATCTCACCGTCTGTTTCGACGCGTGGCAAATTGTCGGGAAATGCCGGACGGACACCCACACCGGTTTCAACGATCTCGGCCTCACCAAAGGCCGGATGGAGGGCATGGGCGGCGCCCAGCAGCTCCATCATGGAACGCGCCGTCACCGGTCCGGCGCTCTGGCTTTCAATCATCGTCGCTCCGATCATGAAACGGTGATCGGTGCGCGGCACGGCATAAAGCGGAAAGCGTGGATGAAGCAAACGGACCGGCCGCGACAGCGAGACATCAGGCGTGCGAAGGATCAGCATTTCGCCGCGAACACCGCGCAGCCTGTCATCGGCCGCTGCCATTCCCATGCAGTCTATCTGACGGGCGAATCCCGAAACAGGCCGGGCGTCGCAGCCGAAGTGGAATTTGACACCCATGGTCGCAAGCTTGTCATGAAGTGCCGCCATCGCCGGGCGTGGGTCGAGGTGAGCCTCGTCGGGGAAGAGCAATCCACGCCGGAAGCGGCCGGCGAGGTCGGGTTCCAGGAGCGCAATTTCGTTTTCATCGACGCGCCGATGCCCTGACGTGCGACTGGCGAACCGGTCAAGCTCACCGGCATCACGCGGCGCGGCCACGACCAATGTCCCGGCCCGTGTCACCTGACCCGACAGCACCGCATCCCACCAGTCGGCAGCATCGCGTCCGAGATCCAGCACCGGCTGCTCCGCGCTTTCGCGCTCGCACCATGGCGCCAGCATGCCGCCGGCGAACCACGACGCGTTGCCACCAAGGCCATGCCGCATCTCGGCGACGGTGACCGTCGCGCCGCGGGCGGCGAGTTCGAAAGCGACGGTGAGGCCGGCAACGCCGGCCCCTTTGACGAGCACCCTCATGATGGTTTGGGAGCCTCTGGCACGACCGGTACGCCAGTCTCGTCCGCCTGCATGTAGAGATCGCCGCCCTCCCGGTATTTTGCCGCCATTGCCGCCATGCCTTCCTTCTGGGCCTCGGCACGGATGTCGTGGGAAATGCGCATGGAGCAGAATTTCGGCCCGCACATCGAACAAAAATGTGCCAGCTTGTGCGCCTCCTTGGGCAAGGTCTGGTCGTGGAAGGACCGTGCGGTTTCGGGGTCGAGCGACAGGTTGAACTGGTCCTCCCAGCGGAACTCGAAGCGCGCGCGCGAAAGGGCATCATCCCTGGTTTTCGCTGCCGGATGGCCCTTCGCCAGATCGGCTGCATGGGCGGCTATCTTGTAGGTGATCACGCCAATCTTGACGTCGTTGCGGTCGGGAAGGCCGAGATGCTCTTTCGGCGTGACGTAGCAAAGCATTGCGGTGCCGAACCAGCCTATCATGGCGGCACCTATCCCTGAGGTGATGTGGTCATAGCCCGGCGCGATGTCGGTCGTCAGCGGCCCCAACGTGTAGAACGGCGCCTCACCGCACACTGCGAGCTGCTTGTCCATGTTCTGCTTGATCTTGTGCATGGGGACATGGCCCGGGCCTTCGATCATCACCTGGCAGTCCTTTGCCCAGGCAATCTTGGTGAGTTCTCCAAGTGTTTCCAGTTCGGCGAATTGCGCCGCGTCGTTCGCATCGGCGATTGAACCGGGACGAAGGCCGTCGCCGAGCGAGAAGGAGACGTCATAGGCTCTGGCGATGTCGCAGATCTCCTCGAAATGCTCGTAGAGGAAGCTCTCCCGGTGATGGTGCAGGCACCATTTGGCCATGATCGAGCCGCCGCGCGAGACGATGCCCGTGACCCGGTCGACGGTCAGCGGGATGTAGTGCAGCCGCACGCCGGCGTGGATGGTGAAATAGTCGACGCCTTGCTCGGCCTGCTCGATCAGCGTGTCGCGGTAGACCTCCCAGTTCAGATCCTCGGCGATGCCGTTGACCTTTTCCAGCGCCTGATAGAGCGGCACCGTACCGATCGGCACCGGCGCATTGCGCACGATCCAGTCGCGGATGTTGTGGATGTTGCGGCCGGTCGACAGGTCCATCACCGTGTCCGCGCCCCAGCGGATAGCCCAGACCATTTTTTCGACCTCTTCGGCCATCGACGATGTGACAGCCGAGTTACCGATGTTGGCGTTGATCTTGACCAGAAAATTGCGACCGATGATCATCGGCTCGCTCTCGGGATGATTGATGTTGGCGGGAATGATTGCGCGCCCGCGCGCCACCTCGTCGCGCACGAATTCGGGTGTGACGAAATCTGGGATCGCCGCGCCGAAGGCTTCGCCGTCGCGTTGCAGCTTGCCGCGCATCACCTCGCGGCCGAGATTCTCGCGGATGGCTACGAACTCCATTTCTGGCGTGATGATGCCGGCGCGCGCATAGGCAAGTTGGGTCACCGCCTTGCCCTGCTTGGCCTTGAGCGGCCGATTGCGTATCGGAAATTCCGGTGTCAGGCGCTCGCCGGTGGCGAATCCATTGTCTTCCGGCCGGACGTGGCGGCCGTCATAGGCTTCGACATCGCCACGCGCCGTGACCCATTCGTGGCGAAGCCGGGCAAGGCCTTTTTCGATGCTGGTTTCGACTGATGGATCGGTGTAGGGGCCGGACGGATCGTAGACGGTGACGGGCGGTTCGCCGGCCGTCGGATGGACGGAAATCTCGCGCATCGGCACCCTGATCTGCGGGTAGAGGACGCCGGGCTTGTGGATTTTCCGCGAGGCGGGCAGTGGTCCCGTCGATACGGCGGGGGTGAGGGCATTCATCGTGAGGCTCCTTTGCTCATGCATTGGAGACCCAGTTCTGTGCCGGAAGGATGAAAAGACGCTTCTGTAGACCTGCTGCAACAGGACCTCGGGCGTAAACTCCCGCAAAGCGCTTGCACCGTCCCTACGCCAGTATGAACTGGATCAGGTTCAACGGGTCACTGCGCCGCGAAAGCCAGCAGTATCTCAGCCCCTTGCCGGGACTCCCCTGGTGAATGCCTTAGGTTGAACGGGCTGACGCTATCTTGTCAAGCGCATTCGGGCGCCTTCGGCCGGTGGCGACGACCGGCGGCCAGCCGGGCGGAGAGCTCGCGCATGCATCGGGGACAAGTCACGCCCCGTAGACCGGGGCTGAATGGCCAAAGCCTCATTCGCTTCGTGAAGGATGGAGAAACTGTATTGGCCATGTGCGCGTATCGACCAAGTAGCTCAGGCGGTCACGGATGTGGTTATTCTGGTCGAAGGTGACGAACGGCCTTGGGGGTCACCTCCTTTAGGATTCAGAGGTTGGAAGACGGCTTCTCGCGATCACGGCCATCAGGAAATACCTGTCTTCGGCTCAACCTCGACATGGCGTCCGATCGACCGCAGATATACAGCTATCTCGTTCATGAGATGATCGCGTTCGCCGTAGATTTCAGCAATCCTACGCAGCTGTGGCTCGACGGCCCTCCGTTGCGCTGGCGTGAAATCAGCATCGCCAAAGACGTATCCCAAGTTGCCAATCGCGCAAATTTTGCAGCCGGCGTCCACAACTGCTTGTACGAATGCCGGAATGTCTTTTTCTTGCATGGTCTTCATGTCGAACCTCTCGTGAATGGCGTGCTTGCGCCCCAATCTGCCTTTTCAGCGTGTCCTCTGGGCGGCGCAAGCCCTGAGCGTGACTGTGCACGGGCAACCTCGACTATCCCATCTGCCACGCTCTTTAGAATCGGTGGGGTCTGGTGATCGCAGGCTGGGCCACTCAAAAGCCTGCAAGAAGAAAGTCATGGCGACCATTGCTCAAGATCGCAAGGGTGCGTGCAAGACCTTCCGTTGGCAGTCATGCACGCTCGCTCAGAGATAGTCCGGCCGCGGAAATTCTCCCTTATTCGTAAGAAAGCTCATTGAGCAACTGGGCATTGAGCAACTGGGTCTCACGTCACGGGTCTCGTGTGCTTCACAGCCGAAAAATAGCCGCCGTGGCAATTCTCGAAAAGTGCAGGCTACCTCGTTAAGGACACTGCGGATGATCGTTCGCGCTTGGCAAAAGCGAACGGATTAGTCTATGGCTCTCGGCAGGGGGGCGAGTTATGCGGCGGGTGCGAATCCTTCAAGTAGGCGATATTCACTATCCGGACTGGCATCCTTCCTCTAGCAACATCGATGCCAAGGATAGCAAGTTCGCTCCGAAAATAACGCAGAAGCTACGCGCGTCTTCGCTGCGTGCCGTCTTGACGAAACTTCGGCGGCTGACGACTTCGAAGCCCTTGGATTCGATCGCCTTCATGGGGGATTTCACGAGCCGTGGCGACAAGACCTTCATTGCTTCGGCATTCCAGCATTTCACGTTGCTCTGCCGCGCACAGGGACGCAGTTCAAAGGCGCTTCCGTTGATATTCGTACCGGGAAATCACGATGTGAACCGTGATGACGCGCGCGAACTTGGACCGACTGAGAAATTCAGCGAAATGGCGAGTTTAGCCGCCCGCTTGGGTTGGCAGACCGTTCCCGTGGACCAACCCGTGCACTTCAGACTTCCGACAGGATCCGCAGGCGCAAACTTCATCCTCGTCAACACAGCGATAGGCAGTTGGGAGCTTCAAAACCTTCCCGCGTTCCTTCGTGATCGTCTCGAGGCACTCAGTCCTTCTACAGAGCCTCTAGATCTCGGCTCGCCGGACATCTCGGGACATTCGCCCGCGACACCTCCCAGCGATCCAGACAAGGAGGCGTCCGACGACGAGTATTACGGTCAGATGGACACGCCATACATCTCGCGTGAGATGCTTGCAGGCCTACAGGAATTGCTCCAGCAGCCCGACATGCGTTACGGCATCATAATCGGCCATCACAATCTGCTGCCACAAAAGACTCCGCGCATTACGCCATACGCGGAGATGCTCAACAGCGGATTTGTCAGAACTCAGCTGCTGCAGGGCAACAAGCCTATCGTCTACCTGCATGGACACATACATGCTGATCCGGTCGAGATCGTCAACGATCCAAGGTTTCCGGACGGCAAATTGATCTGCATCTCAGCACCAGAGATACAGTCAGGTTTCAATGAGCTCGTCTTCTTCACGACCGATCAGGGAGAGCTCGTCGGCATCCGACTTATACCCTACCGCACCAATGTCGCCGACGGGACGGTCATGGAAGGCGAACATTGCTTTATTTCGACCATGTCCAACGGCAAGGCCTTTCTGAACAACGACACGTTTGACCTGCTGCGCCGACTGCGCGACCATGCCACCAGGCGCGGGAATGGGTTACTCTTCTGGGACGAGATCACTGAGATTGCTGCCTCCGCCGAGCTCGGGCTAGATCTGGAAGACTCTCTTCTGATGCTCCAAGCGGCGCGCTTCATCGAGATAGACGGCCTCACCAAGGCAAACTCGGCTTGGCGCATTAAGGTAAGGGACGAATAGCGATGGAGAATCCGTTCGGCCCCAACAGGATCGAGTACGAAAGCCGCCCGATACTGTGGTTCAGTCAGAAGTCGGCGTTGATTTCTGCCGCCGCCAAGCCGGTCTTCGTCGCAGGGACGAGAGGCAGCGGCAAGACCAGCATTCTTCGCTCGCTTTCCACAGTCCATATTCTTGAAGACAAAAGTCTCTCGGACCAAGTCGGCAAGCTCGCTTGGTATGGCGTCTTCTTCCAGCTCAATGAGACATTCTCGCCCCTAATCGACAACGCCGTTCTGAACCTCATTCCGGAGCGGATACGCTTCGACACGGCCGCCGTGATCCCGCGGCAATTCGTAATCTTCTCTCACTATCTGGAGCTGAAGATAGTCGAACGCCTGCTCGAGAGCATCGGCCAGCTCAGACGCGACGGCCACTTGAAATACCGGGCCTCCGAAGATAGGGACGTCGCCCTGGCACTGCATCGCGAAGTGCTGCACTTCATACCCCAACCTGCCCGTCTCGACTTCTTCAGCATCGATGAGCTGCGGGGTGGGATAACCCGGTACGTCGACGAATGCTTCAACGCGTTCTTCTTTGCCGCCGATGCCGGAGCGACCGGCTTCAGAGCAACAGACCCTGGCGCGATCATTAACAAGGTCGCGACCGCGATCACTCCACTTTTAAATGGCCCATCTTTCGCCGGTGACAGGGCGCCCTTCTTCAAGATACTGATTGACGACTGTGAAGCACTGACACCGCTCCAACAGCAGTTCCTGAACACCTTGGTGAGAAAGACGCGCGGCAACGTGAAATGGGTCCTCGCCTACATCGGCGGCCTCTACGACACGATCCGGACGATCATACCCGGCCAGTCGCTCTCGAATGCTGACCGGGACGTCGAGAATCTTGATTCAGTCGATCCGAGGGAGTTCGCCACGCTGTGCGAGAACGTGTCGTCGCTTCGGCTGTACTATGCGCTTCCTGACCATCTGCGGAGTGATCTCGAGCGCAACGATGCGCTCAGCGCGTTTTCGCTCAAAAACCGGCTGGGGCGGCTTTCCGTCAATGACATCATCGAGCGGGTTATCATATCGGGTCATTCCGAGGGCAGAGAAGAGCTTGTGGCACTTGCTGATGCAGCACGTGAATTCCTCTCCGTGAATTTGAGGACGGCGGATCAGCAGCAATTCCTTCTTGATCGAAAAGCGCGCCCTTATGCCGAAGGGCTGGCGCTCGCGCTCATGAACCCGGAAATTAAGCGCCGGCCCATGAGCAAGGCGGATGCTTCAAATCTGAAGAGGTCGATCGCCCGGAAACAGGGATGGGCTTTTCTGAAAGCGTGCCAGATGCTGCGTCTGCATGACTACCCGTACGTAGGGCACCAGATCATCACATCATTGAGCGACGTCTGTATACGCGATTTCCTTGATATAATGGGAGAGATCTTCCGCCGCAGTGTTCCGAGTTCCAGTGATCCACGAAAACTGGTGGAATTCATCAACTCGGATTTACAGATTCATCTCGAACAGCAGAGACAGGCTGTGAACGCCGCCTCTCAACGGAAGCTTGATGGACTTCAGGCGCTTTCACATCCGTACGAAGAAGAGAGCGTGCGCATGGTGCGGGCGTTGGGTTACCTGACCGCTCGCCTCCAGACAGAGTTTGCCGAAGAAAATGCTCTAGGAACGACAGAGAGAGGCATTTTCAGGGTTGATCTAAAGGAAATGCGCTCGCTGGTGAACCGACTGGAGCAACCCAGCGGAAAACTGGACGAGGTCCTGCGTCGGGCGGAAAGGGATGGGTTTATCCGGGAGGTCTCCGCCGCCGGCAACTTTGAGGTGGACCGCGCCGACCCCGCATCGAAGGAGATGATGATCAGATTGCATCGGCGATTTGCACCTTACTTCGGGTTCTCCTATCGCGGCCCGTACGAAATCAACACAATCCCTGCGGCGCGGATGGTCGACCTGCTTTTTACCAGGCATCGGCTCCCAGAAGACTGGGCCGACTCGGTGTTTAAGGAGCTCGTCGCGCGGCCCGCACTCAAGACCGAATTCCAGCACTCGCTTTTCGAGAGCGATCTCGAATGACCGCTTCAACTGTCGAGTATCGAGTCTTCGGCCATCTGGCCGTCACCGAGAAGGCGAGAGATGCAGGTACCTGCGAAACGATGGAGGCAGATATCGCGATCGTCGCGCTTGGATGGGAAACGCGTTTCGCCGCGTTCGAAAACCATCTTGACCTGAAGGTCGGCAAGATCGTGGTTCTGGACTTTGCTCTGAAGGAAGCGAACGTCCCAGCCGTCGAAGAAAACCGGCGAAAGCTCATCGCTATGGGTACCCGATGGGGCGTCGAAGTGACTGTGATCACCCTCGAGCCTTCCATCGAGTATCAGAAGAACATCAATCTCCTCGATCACCTGCTCACTCAGATGGCCGCTTCATGTGGCTCATACGAAGGAAGCCTGCGGAAGGTTTTCGTCGAGTGCTCGACGATGCCGCGAATCTACATCCAATGGCTGATTGCGGTGGCATTCAAGAAAATGTCGATTCAGTCTCTCGAATTCGGGTACGCCGAAGGTATCTACGGGAACGCGATCGGCAAAGAGGATTTTTCCAGCGGCTTGGACCGATACGTCACCGTCCCTCATCTTCAAGGCAGCGGAGGAATGGGCGAAGAGAAAGTCCTGCTCGTGGGGATCGGAGGAGATGCCGACGTATTCTACGGATTGATCGATATCGTCAGTCCGGAACGGATCTCGCTCCTCGTCCCAAGAAGCGACAAGAATGCGCATATCGATGCTTTGCTCGATCAACAGGTGGCCAAGGTACGTGAAACCCACCGGCTCGAAGATGGCGAAGTTCGCGACATCCAGGCTTTCGGGCTGATGGCCCACCTCGATGCTTTCGAGACGTATCTCGACGGGTTCGGCTCGCGTGCGGTGGTGAACGTTTTTGTCAGCGGCCCGAAGGTTCAGGCCATCGCTGCTGCCGTGCTCGCCTGCTCCGACAGCCGCGTCCATCTCAAGGCAAGAATTCCCACCTCCTATGCCCATCGTGAAGTCTCAGCGAATGGGCGGTATCATATCTATAGGCTGATTGACCTGACATCCCCTGCCTGCAGCCTTCCCGGGACGTTCTGACACTATCTTGCATTCGAGTAGCATCATGGTCCCAGTAGCCGTTCCGCCAAGCCTTCAGCGCATGTTCGTGTCGCCCGATCCGGTCGATGGGGGGCTAATTCCCACTTGGAAGCTGCTCTACATCAGATCAGGGGGGAATGCAGACTGGCAGAATTCCGTCTAATTAGCGACTAGCTAAAACATATACTCAGGCGAGACTGTTCAGCATAGAAATAGTGAGTCGGCCGTGAACTATCCGCAAGCCATTGATCTGGCCTGTTGATTGAGGCGGATAGCGGCTTTGGAATTGCAGGATT
>NZ_JARTVQ010000018.1:0-28641 GCF_029625845.1 Mesorhizobium sp. WSM4898
TCCACATGGCAGCCTAAAGTCAAAAACGCCTATCAGTCGCCTCGCCCTGATCGAGGACAACCTGTTGAAGCTCCACAACTAGGTCGTCCAGCATCACAGTGAACCGCGTACGTAGTATTTTGTCGTAGGCGGCATTCTGGATAGCCGGATACGGGCTCTTCACCCGCTGCACCACCGATTGCGGGATGATGTCGCGAGAAACATTCACGGATTTCGTGAAAAAAGTGTACCCGCCGAAGAGCCCTACTCGCGGGGGCGGTGCAGCACCACCTCGGTGTCACTGCTCGTGTTCATGCGATGGACTAGGCCGGCCAGCTGTTGACGCAGCTCGCGGTAGTTGTAAGTCTCACCCGTGTAGACGAGCACCAAGTCAGGTCGGCCATCCCCCTGGAGCATCCTCGGCTGGCGGCCGCCCTGGATATCGATGATTGCCAGGCGGTGGTGTCCCAGCGCCGCAGGCCCGCCGATCCAAGTCCCCTCGTCGTCCGGACCGTGGTTCGCTATGGTGGCCGTCATATCGGCAAGCTCCCTTCGCGCATCGGGACCTCCGAGGTCTCGATTGAAGTCGATCCATTCACAGATGCCGCACAGGTTATGTCGCCGCATTTGGGCGAAGCAGATATAAGGCCAGTGGGAAACCATCGAGGCAAAGTGACGGATCTAGCCCAGCTACGATCCGCATCCGACATTGTCGGACATCGGACAGCACCGCGATTCGCTGCATAGGAAGCCTGGAGTCGCGATTTCCCCTGGGGGAATCAGCGCATGAAAGGAGAGCTGGGTCGTGTCTGCCGAAATGAGAAATTGCTCCCCCTTATTGCATCACCGAGGAATGTTACCCAGCGCGATAGACGGACATGCCCTATCTCCCCCCGTTGCAGCTGAGGGAGATAGGGGCCAGCTCTTCATTCAACCCTCATGGAGGATGATCAGCCCAGCCATTTCCATGCGCCGGCCTTCACAAGCCGTGCACCATTCAGGTTCTTTTCCTTGAAGCGCGACGATCCTTGTCAGACGTCGCAACACTTGCTGCCGAGAGCACGAGCTCTTCCTCGAGCATGCCTTGATCTGCGCCTCGAACGGCTCGCACATGCTGGGTTTCAACGACTTCGCAGAGGTTGATATTCTGCAGTGACTTCGTCTCGCTGCTGCACGGCATTGACGCTGGGAGCCATGCTCGCGTGGCGCAATTGTGCTGAAGCCGGTGCCCACGGCAACGTTTCTTAACCCGCCCCAGATCCTGGCGTTTGGCTATTTCCGACATTCGTGTCCGGCTTCGGACAAAGGCCGGGTTTGCCGAACGGAGTCGCACCCAATTTCCAGTGCTGCTTGAGCAATAATATCGACCGGCATTACTGCACAACACGAAAGTTGCTGCAAAAACCGAAGTGAACCCAAGGCATCGGGTCAATTGGCATGGCGCTTGCGACTCGGTCGATAGAACGCAGTCAAAATCACGGTTGCAGACCATGCCTACCTCTCAAAGCTCGATAAAGCACGCGAGCAAAATTCCCCGTCTCCGCGGAAGCTCGTCGCCGTTAAACGTGCCTGCTCGGGGGCGGTCTTGCACAAGACCGGTCCGAGGCAACCACGCCAAGGCGCGAGGCTGCCGGAACTGTCGACCGAAGTCGATGCCGCTTCAGTTTAACCGAAAAATGCACCGTACCACTTTGGCCTGGAAGCAAATCAATGACCTATAGAAAGAACGTTCCTCTCGTGACCTTTCGCACGCGTGTTCGCGATGAGTCGATCGGGGGGCCAAATCCTTATCAGTGGGAGAACAAGACCTCCGACGATTATTTCGGGGGCAAGCGCATCATCCTGTTCTCGCTGCCTGGCGCCTTCACCCCGACCTGCTCGACCTTCCAACTGCCCGATTTCGAAAAACTCTATGATCAATTTCTGGAACTGCGAATTGACGCGATCTACTGCGTCTCGGTCAACGATGCTTTCGTCATGAATGCGTGGGGAAAGTCCTTGGGGCTGCAGAAGATCGAGCTGATCCCAGACGGGTCGGGCGAGTTCACGCGCAAAATGGGCATGCTGGTCGCGAAGGACAATCTGGGCTTTGGCATGCGCTCCTGGCGATACGCCGCTCTGATCGACGATGGCGTGGTGGAGCAGTGGTTCGAGGAGGAAGGCTTCTGTGACAACTGCGAGACGGACCCCTATGGCGTTTCATCCCCGCAAAACGTTCTCGACAAATTGAAGGCGGCGGCATGACCCAGAAGTGGAAAGTCTCACACAACCCAAGCACACACTAGAGCCTCCTCGGCAGATCACGGTTCAACATGCATCTCTCAGCAAGCCTGCTTCAACGCCAGAAGCAACGTATGGTCTTATCGCCTCAAGCCATTGAAGCTATTCGCTTGCTGCGATTGACGCATACTGAACTCCATCAGCTCGTGCAGCAGGCACTCGAGAAGAACCCCGTTTTGAAGCCTGACCCGTTTGACGACGATTCGCCGCTGCCAGGGGTGGATCAGCGGAGCAGTCAAAGCAGAAGCGAAATCGGCGAATCGCCCATTGGCGGGCCGTCTGGCGGGCGCGGGCAATGGAAGTCGCAACGCAGTAGCGGCAACGATCGACCTGCCGTCGAGGAGTTTACCGCCCACACCGAAACATTGCACGACCATGTCGCCCGCCAGGTCGCCCTCAACCCGTTCACCCCCCAGGAGCGGCTGATTGCCGGACAGCTCGCCGCTCATCTGGAGGACACTGGCTATCTTCAGGTAAACCTTTTCGATCTGGCCAGGACGTTAAACGTTCGGCAAGCTGATGTGGAACGGGTCATCGGAATCTTGCAGCAATTTGATCCGCCGGGCATTTTTGCGCGAACTCTCAGCGAATGCCTGGAGATTCAGCTGCGCCAGCAAGACCGGTTCGACCCGGCTATGGCAGCTTTGGTCGCCAATCTCGAGATGCTTGCACGGGGGGATTTTCAGGGATTGAAGCAGCGTTGCGGAGTCGACGAGGAGGATCTCCTCGACATGAGGAACGAAATCCGCGCGCTCGATCCCAAGCCTGGAGACCGGTTCCAGTCCGGGACGCCGGAAACCATCGTACCGGACGTCTGGGTAATGCCCAAGTCCGAAGGTGGATGGCGGGTGGAGCTTGATCCGGCCACGCTGCCCAAAGTGTTGATCAACCACACCTATGTCGCCGAAATCTCGCAGCTGACCAAGCAAAATCCGGAAGGCAAAGCGTTTCTCGACAATTGCCAGGAAAAAGGGAACTGGCTGATCAGCAGTCTCAAGCAGCGCGCTAAGACGATCCTTAAGGTTGCGACCGAAATCGTGCGCCAGCAGGATGCCTTTTTTACACACGGCGCCGCCCATCTGCGGCCTCTCTGTCTCAAAAATGTCGCTGACGAGATCGGCATGCACGAGTCGACGGTAAGCCGGGTGACTTCGAACAGGTACATGTTGACTCCGCGCGGGGTGTTCGAGCTGAAGTATTTTTTCGCTGCGCCAATCGCATCCTGCGAGGGCGGCGATGCGCACTCCGCCAAAGCTGTCTGCCATCGGATCAAGGCAATCATAGCCGAAGAATCGCTCGACAAGGTACATTCCGACGAAGACATCGTTGCTCAACTCAAGGAGACCGGCATCGATGTCGCTCGCCGTACCGTCACCAAATATCGCGAGGCGATGAACATCCCTTCCTCCATACGACGGCGCCGCGATAAGCGTTTGTCCGCAGCTGCGATCAAGCGAAGTGACTAACCGACATTCGTGGTCGGCGAGAGGCGACTCTCAACTTCCTCCGGGCCGAAGCAGCTTTCGAAGTCATGGCATTCCCCGCAACTGGGTGCTGTGCATGACGAAAAGCCTTCGGCCTCACACAGCTTGCGGTAAAAGTACTTTTTCCATTTCATGTTTTCTGTGTTGCCTGCCGCCAGCGCGGGAAAATGTCTGGCAAGCAGGCGGCTGAGCTCAGCGCGATTTGAGAGGCCAAGATCCCGCCAAAGATGGTCCATGCGCATCGCACGCCGGGCGATGATCTTGGCCAAGCGGGCGCTCGCCGGGTCGGCCGGCGCAGCATGCGCTAGCAGCAGCCGGCGTAGCAGTTCCTCTTCCAGTTCCGGCTCGGGCTCGCTCAACTCCTCCAAAGCGAATACGCTGCTGGAGGTAGACGGGAAAGTTGCGGCCAAGACATCACGCAATTCGACAGACGAAAGGCCTGTCCCCTCCGTCGCCAACACCTCGCCCGCCTGGACCTCCTCAAGCGAACGTGAATGTACGCAGGGCAGCACATGCTGATCGAAGCTCCTCCCTAGCTCGGACCCACGCCATTGCGCGCTGGATAGGCAGCCATCATCGTAACGGCCGGCTTCAGCTTCCGGCATGACAAAGCGCCTTGTTGACCGCAGGGATGATCTTGTCGCCCCAGAGCTCGATCTGGCGCAGCATCGTCTTTTGGTCGAAGTCGCCCAATTGAGTCTGAACTGCGATCTGGTCCGGTTTCAAGATATCGATCTCTTCCAGCAGGCGATCAATCACGCGATTTACGCTGCCAATCGGCAAATTTTTGCGCATGGTCTCGAAGGACAGATCCTGCTGGGTCGGTGTCTCCTGCAGCAGGTAGCCATCGTGGCTCTGTTGGCGACGCTGATGCAGGGCTTCAGAAAGCCGGCGCTGGAAGCGGGCATTGTCGAGATAGCTGTTGATCTCCAACTCGTCGTGGCTGGCATAGCAGCAGCGCAGCAGCGATATCTTGACGTCGGTGACGTTCTTTTCCTCGGATGCCGCCGCCCTCTCGACTGATTCACGCAGTGTGGTCAAAGTCTCTAAGCCGTCGTGGAAGGCTGTGACAAAAAAATTGTGCCCCTCGCGGTAGGCCCGAGCCATCCGTGCGGCTCCGCCAGCGATCCAGATAGGCGGCGTCGGCTGCTGGACTGTGCGGACCGAAATCGCTGTTGGGGGGATCTTCTCATACTGGCCGTCGTGTTCGAAGACGTTTTGGTTGAGGCCCTTGAGAATGATGTCCAGGTATTCCGAAAAGACGGCCGGCGCCTCATCGATGTCCACGCCGAACCGTTCGAACTCGAACTGCTGGTATCCCAAGCCTACGCCGAGCTCGAGACGGCCGTTCGCAACGATGTCGGCGAAGCCGATCTCGGACAGCAGGCGCTGCGGTTGGTAAAGCGGCAGCACGCAGACGGCAGTGCCCAGGCGAATCGTGCTTGTCAAGCCGCCGCAGTGCGCCACCATCATCAGCGGGGATGGTATGAGGCTGTAATTGTTGAAGTGGTGCTCAGCAAACCACGCGGTGTTGAACCCAGCCTGCTCCGAAGCGACGGCCTGTTCGATGGAGTTGCGGATGACGCTTTCTGAGGATTGGTGATAGCCACGCTGGGCGGCCAGAATGAAAGTGGCAAATTCCATGATTTCTCCTCGTTATAGACACGTCAGCCGACCGGGAATGTGCTCGGCATGCGCATGCTTGGATCTCAAGCACCTCAGGTGCGTCGTGGAGCCGAGGCTTCATAATGCTCGGCCGGTCGCCCTGCGAAGGCCTGGCAATTAACCTGCGGCCTCCGCAAAACATTCGTCATAGAGCTCGCTGGCGTTTCCCGCATCACCGAACGAGGTCCAGCCGCCGTCCACGTAGAGGATCGAGCCGTTGATGTATGAGGCGTCAGACGAAGCAAGGAAGAACGATGCATCTGCGACGTCTTCTGGCCGTCCCATCCTGCCCATGGGGATGCGTCGTCCGATTGCTGTCAGGTCGATGCGGCCGGCTTTGGCCAACTGAGCAAGTGCGGGCGTGCGGATGTGGCCAGGAGCGACGGTGGCTGTCCGAATTCCGACCGGCCCGAGTTCGGCCGCCATGCAACGGGTCAGCATATCCATCCCCGCCTTGGAGGCGCCGTAGGCATGGCGCGGCGCGAACGGCAGAAAGCTGTCGATCGACCCGAGATTGAGGATCACGCCGCCCGGGCGCATAGCCTTGATCGCTTCGCGCGCGCAGGTGAAGGCGCCGGTAAGGTTGACATCCAGGACGTGTTCGAGCTGTTTCGACAGTTGCTCGATCGCAGGCACAATCCTGTCGGCGGTATCAGCACTATTGACCAGAACATCGATATACCCGAAGCGTCCCCTCAGTTCTTCGAACATCGACACCACATCGCTCTCGACGGCCACGTCCAGCGATTTCGCCAGATGCTTGCCGGGGAGCGATGTAGCCAGCTCTGCCGCTGCAGTGCCATCTTTATCAGCAATCACGACGGTGTCGCCGTTCGCGGCAAAGCGGCGAGCGACGGCCGCGCCAATGCTTTTTGCGCCACCGGTGACGAGCACGATTCGCGCATCTGTGCATTCGGCCGGACAGGAGAGCTCGGCTTGGAGCGCACCATCCACCGGCGGGTGAGCATCCCCCGGCTGGTTGAATGACATCCAGCCTCCGTCGACTGCCAGCACCGAGCCGGTGATGTAGCGCGCCTGCGTGCTGCTCAGAAAACGCACGACCCTGGCGATCTCGTCGGGGCGAGCCAAGCGCCCCATCGGCACGCGGCGGCGTATCGCCGCGAGGTCCATTTTGCCAGCGCGTGCCAGTTCTGTGACCATTGGGGTGCGGACGGAGCCCGGCGCCACCGCCGTGACGCGGATTCCTCGCATAGCCCACTCGCATGCAAGGGACTTTGTCAACGAGATCACGCCAGCTTTCGAGGCTGCGTAGGCGTTGCGCCTGGGATTGCCGACCACGCCCGCCATCGAAGCCACATTGACGATCGCACCGCCCGGCTTCATGCGCCGCGCCGCTTCCCGGGCCATAACGAATGGCCCAATAAGGTTCACTGTCACGCCGCGTCGGAAGGTATCGACAGCGGTGTCGATGATCCTATCCATCGTGGGTCCAACCGCCGCATTGTTGATGAGGACATCGATTTGCGCGAACCGTGCTTCGACCTGGCCGAAAAGTGAGAGCATGTCCTTCTCTCGCGACACATCGCACTCCAGACCGACGTGCGGCGACCCGAGATCCCGAGCCAGTTCAACCACACCACTGCCCGGAAGGTCCACCGCAACTACAGTGTCTCCGTCCGCGGCAAGGATATCGACCAGGGCACGGCCGATCCCGCCCGCAGCGCCTGTGATGATTACGGTGCGTGCTGCCAGTTTCACGAGAGCTTCTCCACGATGACCGCTTGTGATCTCAGCCCATCAACCTTGGGCGGAATGAAGGGCCGAGCCAAATCGTTGCAGTGACCGCCAGTCGCGGCCCCACACAGATGTCGTTCCCGTAGGGCGCTCATCCTCCATTCCTACCCACTTATGCAGCTCCCAGTTGGGGACCCTCGACGCCATCTTGGTCGGTGGGGATGTGACCCTTGAGCAACTGGTAGATGGGATCGTCTGGATGTGGTGCTCCAATCGGCTGTCGCCGGCCGAACCTATCTGCCTCAAGAATCGCTGGCGGGATTTGCTCCTCAACCCAATCGTAGACGACTGTCCGTTCCGCAATTCGCCACTCGTCCTGCCTCTTCTGAAACAGATCGCAGTAACGGCCGCAAAGCAGCGTCTGACGTATTTCTTGGTCTGTATCCGGTCCGCGTTGCAGCGCGGTGAAATAGCTCTCGACCGCGGCCTCTGCTGAACTGATGAAGTCGATCAGGCTGTTCGTGATTTGATGGATGTTACGGTGCCCCGGCAGACCGAGAGCAAATTGGATGAAGTCCTCTGCCGGTCCGCAATAGGGACCGTGCCTGTCATACGCTTCGGGCCAGTATGCGCTACGCAGCGCCGCCTCATCGGCGCGGTCTATCCCGCGGCAGTACCGATACAGGCAGTTGCGGATCGCCTCTCGGTCACGCAGTTCGGTAATTTTCGCGTGGTCGACAGGGTCTGTCGCGAATTGTATGATTGTTTTGTCCTTCCCGATGCCAGTCTGCACTTTGCGTGTGTCTCTCTCTACAACTGAGTTAGCGGGGGGCTCGTCAACTTCCAGAGCTTGTTCGGGGCAGGCTCGTACCCCTTTTGAGGCAAGCAGTTGCTCCCCATCGGCAACATCAATATCACCGGGCAAGATGTAGCCGGCGTCATCAAGCTTGAAGACTCTCGGCGCCCGCGCCCAGCAGCGCGCATGACCCTGGCATCTGGCTTTATGTACGACGACACGCATAGCGAACTCCAATGTCGTTGGCTGAAACTTCAGGACCATTCCAGGATCAGATTCTCGATCCCGAACACATGGCCGCCGAAGGTGATAGGTTCAGTCCCTGTCTTGATCCGAAAGGCTGGGATGCGCGCCAGCCACTCCTCCAGGCCAATGACAATCTCCCGCCGGGCAAGGTGTGAGCCAAGACAACGATGGGGACCATAGCCAAAGGCAGCGTGCCGGTTGTCCTCGCGCGCCAGATCGATCTCATTCGGGCATTCGAATTCCGCCGGGTCACGATTGGCAATCATCGTGGCACAGGAAACATAATCTCCCTTGCGGATCGGCGCGCCTTTGAAGTCGACATCCTTCGTTGCCACTCGGATCATCTGAATGGTCGAATAGGCGCGCAGCAATTCTTCCGCAGCGACGGCAATCCGGTCAGGTTCGCTTCGTAGCAATTCCTGATCTTTGGGGTTGCGCGCGAGATGGGCCAAGTCGAAGCATATGGCTGCTGAGACCGTGTCGAGTCCCGCGACGAACACAAGCACGCCGATGCCACGGACTTCTTCGTCACTGAGCAGACGACCCTCGACCTTTGCCTTCACGATGAAGGTCATGAAATCATCGACCGGCTCCTTGCGGCGCTCGGTGGCAAGTTCGTCGATGAAGGCCACGATCGTCCGGGCTGCGGGTGGTCGTTGCTCCTTATCGCCGTGGAGCAGATCTCTAGCCCAGCCGACAAATGTTTCTAGTCCGTTGTCCGAAAGCCCAATAAAGCGAAGGAAGATATTGACCGCGAACGGAACTGCAAAATCCTTCATGATGTCGCAGCTCGTGCCTGATGCGGCGATCCTGTCGATCAGCTTGATCGCTCGTTCCCGGACAGCCGGCTCCAATGCCATTACCCGCTTTGGCGAAAGCAGCGGATTGAGCAGTGAGCGAAAAACACCGTGGAATGGCGGATCGAGCTCAAGCGGGATCATCGGCCAGCTCTCGCCGAGCACAGAGGCGAAGATGCTGCGATGGCTGGAAAACGTTTCGGTGTCCTGCAGCACCCGGCGCTGGTCGCTCGCGCGAGTGATGACCCAGGTACCCCGACCGTCGCGCGTGTTGCTGGTTGAATAAAAGATCGGAGGCCCGGCATGAACGCAAGCAACCGCTGCATGCGGATCCCCGTTAGCCGTCGGCAACATGCCGGGCGACGTAAACAGGTTGAAGTCCCTCACCATTTCGGGCGGGACATGATCTGGAACCGGCCGCGATTTAACCGCGCCAGAATCGAGAGACCGTTCATGAGATGCTGTCGGCATTTGCATGCAATCGTCGGTGCAAGCTCCGTGCCGAATTCGTCTTTCGATAATCCTTGCCGTTTGCTGGGCAACAGGTGGCGCCTGCGCTGACTTGCTGGTCGGGATTGCAACATTCTTGTCCAGCGTCGGACACAGAATGTAGAATGCTAGACAGCGACTTGGAGCAACTCAACTGGTGGGATCGCTAGCCGATCATGTGCCCGGGGAGCATCCAGTTCGAAAGCTTGCGCTAAGCGGCTTGGTGACTTGGCCGAGGTCACCAGGTGGAAACGACCAACACTTGGGGTGAGCCTAGTGGCGCTCCCCTCGATGATGTCTGGCGGGGTGGTTAGCCGCCTCCGTAGGACAAGATCAGTCTACACGAATGGACTATAGCCTCTCCTCGCATGCCTCATTGGCCGTCCTTCAGAGCCGGCCACACGAGCTTTTGTCTTTCAGCAGGGCGTTTTTCTCGCCAGCTACAGAGCCACACCGACGCCATTAATGAGCGTCCAGTCGACGGGTTGGATGGCCCTGTCCATCTTGCCCAGCACCTTGGCTTAGCATTTGCCGGTGCGGCGGAAGCCTTCAAGACGCAGTTCTTGACCTTCTCCAGATCAGCCTCGGATGGATATCGGCAAGGGTTCAGCTCGTCCTTTTGAACTTGCGCATCTTCGTGTTGGCCAACCCCAGGCCGCCCGACATATTTGCGGTCTATCCGGCACCTCAACTTCGAACAACCTTGCGGCAAGCTCTTGGGATAGCCCACGCTCGTGCCTCCACCACCCGCTCAGCAGAGCCAGATTTGTCGTTGATGGCACGGAACTTGCGGAGTCATTCGCAGATGCGTCACGGACCGAGAGTGTCGTCCCATGAATTCGATCACCAAAAAGGCCGCCCGACGTTGCTGGGACCGCCTGCAATTACCTTATCCCAGAATTGGGAGCAACGGCTTCAAAAGGGATAACTCATCACCTCAATTTTGTCGATCGCGCGGCCATCGAACCGCAGCCATCGATCAGACTTCCGCCTCGTTGCACTCATTGCGACCGCCTTGGTGCTTGCGACAACCGCTCAATTCTGGCTGCCAGGATAACCACATATGGCGACGGAACTTCCTGCTTCAAAGCAATATAGAGATCGTCGATCATCCCCCCATCAAGGCCTCGATCGAGGACACCGCGTTCGGCTTGCTTGGTTCGCAGTGAACAGACCGCACTTCGACGAATGCGATCGATGCGACCGCGCCGAGAACTCTCCCGCATTGTCGACGGTTGGGTCCGTCGGCCCTCCGATGAGGCCTCGGATGCGTCGGGCTCCGAGGCCTCGACTGATGCCGACTGGCCGCCGCCGGAAGGTCTCGCGGCTTTGATCCCCGGCGATGTAGCCACCCCTGCTGCAACAGCTCCTAGCCGGAGAACTCATTCATGACCGAATCGGCGACAGATTTAGTGGACGCGGCTTTGTTCGACCGAGATCGGCTTGACCCAGAAAGTCCCTATCAACGTTCTGGCCCTGCATGGGGTGCCATCATTTCGCTTTCCTTCGGCACCTTCGGGCTTGTGACGGCAGAGTTTCTGCCCGCCAGCGTTCTGACACCGCTCGCGCATGATCTCCGTATCACCACGGGCACGGCTGGACAGGCGCTAACAGCGGCCGCAATCGTCGCGGCGATCTCGGCACCGATAATCGCCATCGTGACAAAGCGTCTGGACCGCAGGGTCGTCATCTGGGCGATGACGCTCCTGCTGATCCTGTCGAACGTTCTGGCGGAGGTTGCGGGGTCGCTGCCGGTTTTGCTGGCGGCACGCGTCGTCCTTGGCATATCGCTTGGTGGTTTTTGGTCAATTTCGGCAGCGTTGGCGATGCGGCTGGTTCCAAGTCACCTCATGCCGCGCGCCATGTCGGTCATCCTCACCGGCGTTTCTGTCGCCTCCGTCTGCGCGGCTCCAATCGGCGCTTATGTCGGTGACATTTGGGGATGGCGAGCCTCGTTCAAGGTCGCCGCAATCGTGAGTGCCGTTGCGCTGCTCGTGCAACTCGTAACCATTCCGCCACTGCCTCCGATCGAAGTGCGCAGATTCCGCAGTCCGCTGGATGTCGCGAAGAATCCGGCGATGAAGGTTGCGGTGCTAGTCGTGCTATTGGTCGCTTCCGGCCATTTTGCCAGCTTCGCCTACATCCGCGCCTTTCTCGAGAGCGTTCCTGCGCTCGACAAGAAGTCAATCCCGCTCGTGTTCCTTGCTTTTGGCACGGCCGGCGTCTTCGGCAATTTAGCCGGCGCATTCCTCACCAAACACAGTCTCAAGGCGGTCGCGGCCCTGCCGCCCCTGCTCATTGCCGTAGCCGCTGTCTCGCTCCTGACCATGAGAGCATCGGCCTTGACCTCGGCAATTGCAGTTGCCGTATGGGGCTTTGCTTTTGGCGCGGTCCCGGTCGGATTGCAGACATGGATGGTGCTACGCGCCGCTCCGAAACAGGCCGAGAGCGCTGGTGTACTGATGGTCATAACCTTCCAAGTGGCCATCGCAGCCGGCACAACTTGCGGTGGCCTATTGGTGGATCACACGGGTATTGCCAGTGTCTTTGTCTACAGCGCGGTTGCCACGTTCCTCGCTGTCTTGACAGTATTTTTGCTCGGCCCGAACCGCAAAACCTGACCGCCTGGTGGGGAGTGACGGTCGGCGGCGTTCACGCTATTGTCACCTCTGAGCTCGGCCCAAAGGCCGCGGCTTCGTCGTAACCATGCGGTCGATGGGGCAGCGCCAAATTGCTTCCTGCTCATCGCGTTGCGATAATACAGCGCGCTTATTGCGTCATCGTGTCCCCGGTCTCGGCTTCAATGCCCGGCTACTGGCTGCGGAGGCAGATGGGCGCCGGCGTCCCACCGACGACGATCGGTCTTTTCTCATGTAGCTGTCGGGGAAACGAGGCAGGTTTTCCGCCAGAACCCGCCAGTCGTCGCGCTCGCGTTCGCCTTCCTTGCGCGCACCGAACAACTGGATGATGATCTTGCCGTCGGACCCATATGCTTCGAGCGAGGTGACGTGACTGTCATTGGTCGGCTTGCGCACGGCCCAAACCTCACGGATTTGGTGGGTCCTGAGATGCAGCCGGAACGTTTCGTCCAGCACATGGATGCACGGCCCGATCTGCTTGACCGACTTGATTAAGCCGGAATGGGTCTGGATAGAACCTCGGTTGCCGACGAAGCACATGATCGGCAATTCGTCTTCGGCCGCACGCTGGAGCACGGCGCCAACTGCGGCATTGTCGAGCAGCCAAGCGTAATCCTGGCCGACCATGCGCAAAGCCTGGCAGCGGCTGAGCTTGAGCGTCTTTAGAAGGTTGACGTCAGTCAGCCGGCTCCAGTACTCGCGTAGGTCGTCCACCGTGCCGGCCCAGTCCGCAGTCCTCGCGCCCAGGTCGGCTACTCTCGCCTTAAGCGACATGGTCGGCTCCTGGTTGGCGGATACGAGCTCGGCCACCAGCTTTCGATAGGCATGAAGGTTGGAGACCGGCCTGAGATGCACCTTATGCACTGCTGCGCCGGCGGCGTCGAAGAATTGCAAACTGCGCTGGATTCCGCCGCGATGGCGCCTTTCAACAGCGAAACCATACCTCCAAGCCTGCGGGAAGACGCGAAGGTCGAATTCGTCACCAAGGACCATGGCGTGATTGTTGCCGGTTATCACTCTGTTGAAGACGCCAATCTTTTCGTGCACGGCACCTTGATTGCGGGTCAGCGCCGTCACTTCGCCCACGAATTCGAGGCCCGTCAGAAGGTGATTGACGCGCGGGTCGATGCGTGCCGCGCCGAAACCGCAATGGGCCGCGACCAGTTCCGCTTCCGAAATGGCCAATTGGGCGGCGAAATCACGCGCGGGAATGTTCGGACAGACTTCCCACGCACGCCGGATTTCGTTGGGCGACCGCTTCTTGCGCTGATCCATGTTTTTACCCCTGCCCCGTTCTTCTTTTGACGATCGATCGAAAAACGGGCCTCAGGGATGTGCACGGCGGACGCGATCGATCGTCAGGCACATGCCAGTCGAATCCTGTCTCCGGGCGGTCAGCGGCCAATCGCCGGTAGCGAGCGATTGTTGGGTGGTCGGCGCCAATCGGCCGATCGAGCATTCGGGTACCACCGGCGGTGCTGCTTTCCCACCAAGGCGGGTCTGATGGATCATATTGCTTTCCTTCGTTCTTCGATTGCGAGGGCAACCCAAAGGTGAATCGGCCGGCAATTTTGCCGCCGCAACGAAGGCTTCACAAAAATCGTGCCAGTTGCTCCGCGGCAAGCTCTGAACATCTTTGGCTCTGTTCATTGCTTTACGCGTGAGTGCATCGCGAACTCAGGCGCCCTTCCTGTGACGCGGACGCGACAAACCCGACAGTAAGTGTCGGTTGTCGGACGTCTCCCCAGCAATCGAGCATAAGAGACGTCGGGATGTCCTACGGTTTTTGACACGTCTTCCCTTTGGCACGGTCCATGCGAGATGATCCACGAAAACGCCGGACCGAGGAGAAATCGAGCCATGATTACGCTCACCGACAACGCTGTTGCCGCCATCAAGGCCGCTCTTTACCGCGCCAGCGAGCCGGCGGAAGGATTTCGCATCATGGTCCATGCCGGCGGCTGCGCCGGCTTCCAATACTCAATGGGCCTGGAGAGCGTCTCACGTGAGGGCGATGCGATCATCGAGCGAGATGGGCTCAAGGTGTTCATGGATAGAGGCTCCCAACCCCATGCCGCCGGCATGACCGTGGACTTCGTCACTGGGCTCGAAACATCCGGCTTTGTTTTCGATAACCCCAATGCGCGTGAGACGTGCGGCTGCGGCAAGTCCTGCAAATGATTGCGAGGGAACAGGCTATGTTCGACTATAGCGACGCCAAGGAATACTGCGTCGAACCGGTAACCGCCGGCGCTCTGGAACCGGCCGACACGCACTGTCGGCCCGGAACAATTGCGTTCGGTGATGCACCAAATCGCGATCATCGATCGTTGCCGTGGGCAAGCAAACAAAATTGCCCGAAACAGCTGAATTCCCGGCGGATGCCGCCACCAAAGGGCAATGTCGACAGCGACCGGTCAGCCAAGCCATCGCTCCCCCGGCCGCCCACCTTACCAGATACGATATGCGCCAGAGGTTCAATGGCCCGACTACCCTTGAATCATTTCAGCAGTTGAAGGATCACTCCCATGAACCCTGTCTATCTCGACAACAACGCAACGACGCGGGTTGATCCTGCAGTCGTTGGAGCGATGTTGCCTTTCTTTACGGAGCAATTTGGCAATCATTCGTCCATGCACGCCTATGGCGCATCGGTTGCTGAAGCCGTGAGAAAGGCGAGGCAACAGTTGCAAGCCCTCATCGGCGCGGGATTCGAGGACGAGATCATCTTCACCTCGGGCGGGACTGAAAGCGACAGTACAGCCATCCTTTCGGCGCTGGAGGTGATGCCCGACCGAACGGAAATAGTGACTTCCGCGGTTGAACATCCGGCCGTTCTGAAGTTGTGCGCGCACCTTGAGAAGACGCGCGGCGTCAAGGTGCACATTATCCCAGTCGATCACTACGGCCGGCTCGACCTGGACGCCTACAGAACCGCCCTCACCCCACAAGTGGCAATCGTCTCGATAATGTGGGCGAACAATGAGACCGGTACGATCTTTCCCGTGGTTAAGCTTGCCGATCTAGCCAGGGAAGTCGGCGCGCTTTTCCACACTGATGCAGTGCAGGCGGTCGGAAGGCTTCCGATTGAGCTGAAATCGACCGCGATCGACATGCTGTCGCTCTCCGCCCACAAGCTGCATGGTCCAAAGGGGATAGGCGCGCTTTATGTAAGACGTGGCGTGCGCTTCTCCTCCATGATCAAGGGTGGGCACCAAGAGCGCGACCGGCGTGCAGGCACTGAAAACACACCCGGCATAGTCGGACTGGGCATGGCGGCCGAACTCGCCTTGAAATTCATGGACGAGACAAAACGAATAAAATGGTTGCGCGACCGCCTTGAGAACGGGATCATCCAGCGCATCCCAAACACATCCATCAACGGCGATCCGCAAGAGCGATTGCCAAACACTGCAAACATTGGATTCGAAGGTATCGAAGGCGATGCAATTCCAATTGTCCTGAGCCGGCTGGGAATCGCCTGTTCCGCCGGGTCCGCCTGTGCCTCTGGCTCACTGGAACCGAGCCATGTTCTGATCGCTATGAACGCGGCATGTGGGGCAGTCCGCTTCTCCTTGTCGCGTGACAACGGCGAAGATGACGTAGACCGCGTGCTTGAGGTCCTGCCTGCGATCACCGAGAAGCTACGGGCCGTTCCCAGTGCTGGACTGTGCGGGCGAGGTGCAGAACAGCTTCATTCCGGCCCGGGTCCGAGCGGCACAATAGCCGACGAGCCGTGAGGTCTTCCTCAACGTGACGACCCTGCGCAAGGAGAGCAGTTAAACTCGGGGTCGCCTTCACCACTTCAGAAAAGCTTGAGATCGCCAAGTCTCTTGCCCAGCCGCCGTGCCAGAGGTCGGCACGCCGTCAGCAATGTCACCAATGCATCGACACCACAATTTCGCGCCGGGAGAATACAATGAACTGCTCCGCTGATAGCCGCCCGATCGATCGCACCGATATCCTAGCGCGACTGAAGGGCCTGTCGGCCGCGGAGGACTTCTTCGCCTGCCTTGACGTCTCCTACGACCCGAAAGTGATGAATGTCTCGCGGCTCCATATCATGAAGCGCGTGGGCCAATACCTTGCCGAAGAAGATTTCTCCGGTCTGCCTAACCAGGTAATCGCCGCGCGGGTGCGCGCCAAGCTGGAACGCGCCTACGAAGATTTCGCGACTTCCTCGCCGCTCACGCAACGTGTGTTCAAGGTGCTAAGGGACCACGATCCAAACATATGTCCCGCACCTGGCCGCGCCTTCGTCCCGCTCGACTCTGCACTGAAGCGGTTCGGAAAGTAATGAGCCCGACACGGCTGCGACGCGACAATGTCGAGAAGTCGACAAATCCAGTCCTCATGACGCCTCCTCGGAAGCAAACGAAGCCACCTTCTGGAATAGAGGCAGGAAGACGACTTGGCATGAACGATGCAGGCAATGAGGTGAACCGCCAAGCACGAATCCGGACTGGGAGCTTAGAGAAACCGCCAATGCATATCGTAGTCTGCATCAAGCAGGTGCCGGATTCGGCACAGATCCGCGTGCACCCGGTGACGAACACGATCATGCGTCAGGGTGTTCCGACCATCATCAATCCTTACGACCTGTTCGCCCTCGAAGAAGCGCTCAAACTGCGCGACGTTCATGGTGGCGAGGTTACTGTGCTCACAATGGGTCCGCCCATGGCGGAGGACTCGCTGCGAAAGGCGCTCGGTTACGGTGCTGACCGAGCAGTTCTCTTGACGGACCGCTATTTTGCCGGATCCGATACGCTGGCGACTTCCTTTGCTCTTTCGCAAGCAATCGCAAAAATTGGGGAGACTTTCGGCAGGCCGGACATCGTCTTCACCGGCAAGCAGACGATTGACGGCGATACCGCCCAGGTCGGACCGGGCATAGCCAAGCGCCTAGATTTATCGCAACTTACCTATGTCGCGAAGATTGCCTCCATCGATCTCGATACGCGAGAGATCGAAGTCGCTCGTCGCGCCGAAGGCGGCACCCAGTTGCTGAAGAGCAGACTCCCTTGCCTCATTACCATGCTGGAAGACACCAACGAAATCCGCCGGGGCTCGCTCCAGCAGGCTCTGTGCGCGGCGCGCAGCCAAGTCGTGAAGTGGACTGCAGCCGACGCCGGCATTGACGATCTCACCCGGTGCGGTCTGCGTGGCTCGCCTACAGTCGTCAAGCGTGTTTTCGCCCCCACCGCACGGGCAGAAAGGGCGGCGCAGATCGACACCGCGGAAAGGGGCTTGCAGGACATAGCCGATGAACTCATCGCCGATATCTTAACCCGCCGGCCGGCGCTGGAACATGAGCTGGCCTTCAACAGCGGCACGTGACGGCCAGGAGCAGAAAATGTCGACCGCAAGCCAAACTACCCCTCGCATTGCCCCCGGCCGTGCCGGTGTAAAGAAAGAACTTCCCGACCGTTTCAAAGACTACCGGCACGTGTGGGTCTTCCTCGAGCTCGAACGCGGCAATGTGCATCCTGTATCATTCGAACTGCTGGGCGAAGGCCGCAAATTAGCCGACAAGCTTGAAGTCCAGCTCGCGGGCGTCGTGCTGGGACCGCCGGGCGAGATGGTCGAGGACGCTGTTGCCGAGGCCTTCGCTTACGGGGCGGATCTTGTCTACATCGTCGATGCGCCGCCGCTCGCCGACTACCGGAACGAGCCGTTCGCCAAGGCGCTCACGGATCTGGTCAATACCCATAAACCCGAAATCCTCCTTCTCGGCGCGACCACACTGGGCAGGGATCTTGCAGGCTCGGTAGCGACGACCCTGCAGACGGGGCTCACGGCCGACTGCACCGAACTTGATGTAGATTCCGACGGTTCACTCGCCGCGACCCGTCCGACTTTTGGTGGCTCATTGTTGTGTACGATCTATACACTAAATTACCGGCCGCAAATGGCGACGGTGCGACCAAGGGTCATGCCTATGCCGCAACGGGTGGATAAGCCGGTCGGGCGTGTCATGCGGCACAAGCTGTCGCTCGTTGAGGACGATATCGTCACCAAAGTCCTCGGCTTCCTACCGGATAACCAGTCGGCAATGGCAAATCTTGCCTATGCGGATGTCGTGGTTGCGGGAGGCCTCGGTCTCGGAGCGGCGGAGAACCTTCAGCTTGTGAAGAATCTTGCCCGAGCGATCGGCGCCGAGCATGGCTGTTCGCGCCCCTTGGTCCAGAAGGGCTGGATGCCGGCTGATCGACAGATTGGACAAACTGGCAAGACCATTCGACCGAAGCTTTACATCGCGGCCGGAATTTCCGGCGCCATCCAGCACCGAGTTGGGGTCGAGGGGGCCGATCTCATCGTCGCGATCAACACCGATCCGAACGCGCCGATTTTCGAGTTCGCCCACCTCGGGATCGTCACGGATGCAATCCGCTTCCTGCCCGCACTGACGGAAGCCTTCACCCGGCGGCTGTCGCCGCACAGTCGAGACAAGCTTGCGAGTTGAGGGAGAGGACATGATTGAACAATTCGATGCCATTGTGGTCGGAGCCGGCATGTCTGGAAACGCAGCTGCTTACACTTTGGCAAGCCAGGGGCTGAAGGTCCTGCAGTTGGAGCGCGGGGAATATCCGGGCTCTAAGAACGTCCAGGGTGCCATAATGTACGCGAACATGCTGGAGAAGATCATCCCGGACTTCCGGGATGATGCGCCCCTCGAGCGGCACCTGGTCGAACAGCGACTTTGGGTGATGGACGACACGTCTCACACCGGAATTCATTACCGGTCGGACGACTTCAATGAGGCGAAACCCAACCGCTACACGATCATCCGCGCCCAGTTCGACAAATGGTTTTCCCGCAAGGTGCGCGAGGCTGGCGCGACGGTCCTGTGTGAGACGACCGCGACGGAACTCGTCCGTGATGGCAATGGCAAGGTGATCGGCGTCCGCACAGACCGGGCTGGCGGAGTGGTCTTCGCGAATGTGGTCGTTCTCGCAGAAGGGGTGTCGGGATTGCTTGGCACTCGCGCAGGCCTGCGCGAGATGCCGAAGCCGGAGACCGTGGCGATTGCCGTCAAGGAAATGCATTTCTTGCCCGAAGAGGTCATTGGCCAGCGGTTCGGGGTGAAGGGCGATGAAGGCTGCGTAATCGAGGCCGTGGGCACGATCTCTCGCAGCATGGCCGGGCTCGGCTTCCTTTACACCAATAAGGAGTCGATTTCACTCGGCATCGGCTGCCTGGTCTCGGATTTCGCCGCGACGATGGAGAGCCCGTCCGCCCTCCTGGATGCGATGAAAAACCATCCTTCGATCCGGCCGCTGATCGCTGGCTCGGAGGTGAAAGAATATGCCGCCCATCTTATCCCCGAAGGTGGTTACAGGGCCATTCCGCAGCTATTCGGCGACGGTTGGGTCATCGTCGGCGACGCAGCGCAACTGAACAATGCCATTCACCGTGAGGGTTCGAACCTTGCCATGACCTCGGGTCGTGTCGCGGCTGAGGCGATCATCAAAGTCAAAAGCCGCAACGGTCCTATGACCAAAGCGAACCTTGCGCTCTACAAGACGATGCTGGATGACTCCTTTGTGATCAAGGATCTTAAGAAATACAAGGACATGCCAGCCTTACTCCACACCAATTCCAGCAACTTTTTTGACAGCTATCCGCGGTTGATGTCGCATGCCGCTCAGACCTTCATGCGTGTCGACGGCACGCCGAAGATCGAGAAGGAAAAGAACACCACGGCCGCCTTCATCAACGCGCGCTCGCGCTGGGGGTTGGTCAGCGACGCGGTCCGCCTGGCATTGGCATGGCGCTGAAGAGGGTACAAGATGACGATCGCAGTGACGAAGGTTCGTGTCGAGGACAAACTTTACCAGAACCGCTATCTGGTCGATTCCGGCCGCCCCCATATCATAGTGCGACCGCACGACAAGCCAAGCGCGAACTTGCTTGCGTTGACCTACGTCTGTCCGGCGAAATGCTATGAGTTGAATGACAAGGGTCAAGTCGAGATCACCGCCGACGGCTGCATGGAATGCGGCACCTGCCGGATATTGTGCGAGAAAGGCGGCGACATCGAGTGGAACTATCCGCGCGGCGGCTTTGGTGTCCTGTTCAAGTTCGGATGATCAGCCGGTGCCAAGAGCATGCCGGCAGCGAGCAACTGCGGCACACCATGAGCCTCTCCATCCACTTGCAAAGAGCTAGTGAATATTGGGTTTCGCAATTCAAGTTTCCTCGACTTGGTAGGGGTATCCTCAGGCCACGGGGCGCCTGTGCCGGACTTACCACCGGTAACGTGGTCGAGCCCCTTTGGACAATGTCCGGCCATCGTGCCGGATGGCAGCCACAACGGCCGGTGAGCAAATGGAACGGCACAATCCATGATAAAGACGTATGTGCTAGTGCATGGTGCCTGGCATGGCGGATGGTGTTGGCGGGACGTCGCCGCCAATCTTCGCAAGATGGGATGCCACGTGACCACGCCTACCCAGACAGGTGTCGGCGAACGCGCACGTTTGCTGTGCAAGGACATCACGCCCGACACATTCGTGACCGACATCGTCAACCACATTGTAACGGAAGAGCTGAGCGATGTGATCCTTGTCGGTCACAGTCTAGGCGGCATCAGCATCACCGGCGCCGCCGACCGGATACCCGACCATATCAGCCATCTCGTTTATCTCGACGGCGCCATCGTCGAGAGCGGTCAAAGTGTATTCAGCACCATGCCCCCCGACATCGTCGCCGCCCGTCGAAAATTGGTTGCGGAGGAAGGACGGGGTATCTTCATGCCGACTCCGCCGCCAACAGCATTCGGCACTCCCGAGGGACACTCGCTCACGGACTGGGTGCGGCGCCGGATAACACCGCATCCGGCAGGCACCTACGAAAGCGGACTTAAGCTCGAGCACCCGCTCGGCAACGGCAGACCCCGAACCTATGTCGTCTGCACTAATCCACTCCACCCGCCGATGGCGGGAGCGCGAGAATGGGTCGCGAAGCAGGATGGCTGGGCGTGGCAGGAACTCGCCACTGGCCACGACGCAATGATCCTCGCGCCGACGGAAGTTGCTCTCCTTCTTAGCGCTGTCGGCTGAGGAACCAAGTAGGGGGAGCGGCGGCCGATTCTCAGGCCGTGGCCTTGAGCTCTGGTGCAAGGATGTAGGCCCAACGGGTCGTTCCGGTGGCGCCACCGAAACCACTAGGCGGGAGTGGCCTGTCCTGCCGACGTCGCAAGCTTGCGAGCGTTCCGCCGCGGCCGCAGCCCGTAGCGCCGGGCAACCTCCGAGATCACCGCGTCGGCTCCAGGGTCTCGGAGATGACTCCGTGCCTTGTCGTCCATCGACCAATGCCGCCGACCAACAGCGCCGTTGATCACCCTCGAAAACGCCGAGGCTGCCGCTCAGGGTCAATCGTAAGTTCAAGTTCAGACACAAGCCGATCTCCGATCCACCTCAGAATCGGCAGGCCCACAGATCGCGGGTCCTCCTGGAAGGACACAGCGCTTACCCTTGAAATATGGAGAACCATGGCTTTGCGCCGTCGGCAGTTGAGCTGATCTCGCAATGCTATTTCCCCGGCAACGTCCGCGAGCCGGAGAACTGCGTGCTTGGCGTTCTCCTCTGGAAGGAACCAATCTTTCGGAACGTGGCAATGTCATCGACGAGCTCTCACGGGCCAGCACGATGCCGGTTCGGCGCATCGGCGCCCGCCTGAACACGAGATGGCCACTTGCGATTCTAACGATACGGCCGGACGGGGGCTGGGACCGCGGCGGACGAAGCGTGACGGCTGATCGACACAATGGAGAAGGCCGGCTGGGTTCAGGCTAATGCGGCTCGAATTCTCGGCCTCAAGCTGCGACAAGTCGGCTAGGCGATACGCCGGCATAGTATCGAGGTGAAGGAACTTCTAAGAGCCTGATGAGCCAATCGTCAGGCCAGTGGTCTTGCGCGCCCTGTGCGCGACAAGGAGTGCTTCGTGCTTCTGAACGGATTTGGACTTGCACTGTCGCAAGCAGGACAAAATTGTGTCGCGCCGGCCTGACACAATGCGATATCGACCCGAATAGTGAACTGAAGCCGCTTTTTTCAGTTGGTATGGCTCTTGCACCTTGAACCGCGACGTTACCAGCAACGGAGCCGTTTGATGTCCTCACCGACAGTTTCGATTGAGGGGCCGACTAGCACGACATCCGAGGGTCTTCTGGCAGCCGCGAAATCCGGTGGCTGCGCATCGTCTTCCTACGGCTCGTCGCCGACCAGCCCGGGCGAAGAGGATCCGGCTATTTGGGAAAGGATCAAGGATCACCCCTGCTTTTCGGAGGAAGCGCATCATTATTTCGCGCGTATGCATGTGGCGGTCGCGCCGGCTTGCAATGTCCAGTGCAACTATTGCAATCGCAAATACGATTGCGCCAACGAGAGCCGGCCTGGTGTTGTGTCTGAGAAGTTGACGCCCGACCAAGCGCTACGCAAGGTCATCGCCGTTGCCAACAAAGTTCCGCAGCTTTCGGTTCTTGGCATCGCTGGGCCGGGGGATGCCTGTTACGATTGGGAGAAAACGAAGGCAACGTTCGACCGCGTCATCAGGGAAATCCCCGACATAAAGCTGTGCGTCTCCACTAATGGGCTCGTGCTGCCGGACCATGTCGCCGAGCTTGCCGAAATGAATGTTGATCACGTGACGATCACCATCAACATGGTCGACCCGGAAGTCGGCGCGAAGATCTATCCATGGATCTTTTATGAAAATCGCCGCTACTTCGGCATCGAAGCCGCTCGAATCTTGCACGCGCGGCAGATGCTGGGCCTGGAGATGCTGAGCGCGCGCGGCATCCTCACCAAAATCAACTCGGTGATGATTCCTGGAGTGAACGACCAGCACCTGTTTGAGGTGAACAAAATGGTCAGGGAGCGGGGCGCGTTTCTGCACAACGTGATGCCTCTGATTTCGGACCCGGCGCACGGTACCCACTACGGACTCATCGGGCAGCGCGGCCCAACGGCAACGGAGATGATGGCTCTTCAGGATCGACTTGAAGGTGGCGCCAAGTTGATGCGCCACTGCCGGCAGTGCCGGGCAGATGCTGTCGGCCTGCTCGGTGAAGATCGTGGCCAGGAATTCACGCTGGACGGTATTCCCGACGATGTCGCCTACGATGCTGGCAAGCGTCAGGCCTATCGGCAGGTGGTCGCACACGAGCGCCGTGATCATGAGGCGGCGAGGAGCGAGGCCATCGGTATGGTCAAGGCAACAGACTCCGAAAAGTCGCTTCTGGTTGCGGTGGCCACTAAGGGAGGTGGACGGGTCAACGAACACTTCGGCCACGCGAAGGAATTCCAGGTTTATGAAGTCTCGCCTAGAGGGATCAGCTTGGTCGGGCATCGGAAGGTCGAGCGGTATTGCCTCGGAGGCGGGGGCGAAGACGCCATCCTCGAGGGCGTCATCGCAGCGCTCGAAGGCATACACATAGTGCTATGCGCCAAGATCGGAAATCGCCCGAAGGAACAACTCTCGCGAGTTGGACTGCGCGTAACCGACGCCTATGGCCATGACTACATCGAGACCGCAGTCAGCGCACTTTACGCGGCAGAGTTTGGGATCAGACCACTAGCGGCGACGGCCTGAGCCGTCTCGTCCGATAACCAGGAGTTAGAATGGCTTTAAAGATCATCGCATCCCAATGTACCCAATGCGGGGCCTGCGAGTTCGAATGTCCTTCGGAAGCGATCAAGTTCAAGGGCGACGCCTATGTGATCGATCCAAACAAGTGCACCGAATGCAAGGAGGCCTTCGATACGCAGCAATGCGTGTCGGTCTGTCCGGTACCGAAAACCTGCGTTCCCGCTTGATTCCTACCGAAACGGTCGGGTTCGCCGCACGACGACGCCTGCAACCCGCGACCACAACAAAAGCCTCGAGAAAGGAATGGACAGCATGTGGTCCAGACGCGAACAGGAGGTCGAAATCGGCAGACCGCCACGGTTCATGCAGGGTGAGCGGGTCCGTGCGATACGCCACATAAAAAACGACGGCACCTATCCCGGCAAGGAGATCGGCGAAAACCTCGTGCGGAAGGGCGACGAAGGCTACGTGCGCGACATTGGAACCTTTCTCCAGCAATTCTTCATCTATGCGGTCGAATGGATCGATCGTGGCACGGTCGTCGGCATGCGAGCGCGCGAACTCATTAGCCTCGACAAAGTCGAGGTTCCCTGCGGAGCTGAAGGCATTTCCAACGGGGGAACAGCCGGATGAAAGTAATGATTCGCAGGACCGCTACTGGCTTGTCGGCTTATGTCCCCAAGAAGGATCTCGAAGAGCCGATCACCGAGATTGAGAACGCTGACTTATGGGGCGGGACCGTGACGCTCAGGAACGGTTGGCGGCTCATGCTGCCCGACCTTCCGCGCGACACGCGTTTGCCGATCACCGTCGAGGCGATGAAGATTTCCGACGGGGCCTGATGCCGGTGGGTTCAGTGGCGGAGAGGAAACGCGTATGAACACGATGCTGAGCTGGGACCATCTCGTCGTCGTCCGGGGCAGTTTTGCCAAAAAACTGATTGACCTGCTGAACGGCGCTCTCAAGGCCGATCGAGTGATCCCCTATCTCGGTCCTGGTCTTCTGCAGCTTAACCCACCGGAATCCCCTGTACCTTGCACCCCTGAAGATGTCGCCGCGGCCCTCAACAAGCGGGCGCCTGCCCCTTCCAGGATTCGCACCAATATGTGGTCGGTCGCGCAGTTTATCGAGCAGCGCCGACATCGTCGGACTCTCCAAGCGTGGATGGCGGAGATATTCGCAGCCCCCGCCGAGCCGACCGTTCTTCACGCCTGGCTCGCAACCCTTCAACTGTCTGTCATCATCGACAGCTGGTACGATGGCGCCATGCGAGCAGCCCTTGCAGAGGCCGGCCAAACAGACGTTGTCGAGATACAAGGAACGACGCGCGCGACCGGAATCGGTAACATCTGGACGAGAACTTACGATTTGTCAGGAACAGAACTCGAGGCCGAACAAGTGGCTAGGACGGTGCTCTATGCGCCGCACGGCAGCGTCAGGCCGGCGGCAAACTTCCTCGTGGCTGATTCCGATTACGTCGAAGTCCTAACCGAAATTGATATCCAGACGCCGATCCCGGACGCGGTGAAGCAACGGCGCGTCAACCGGGGTTTTTTCTTCGTGGGCTGCCGCTTCAACGATCAGATGCTGCGCACATATGCCAGACAGCTGATGAAGCGCTCCACTGGCCCACATTTTGCGGTGATCGATTCGGCTACGCTGACCAGAAACGAACGTCGTTTCCTTGCCGAAGGCGCAATCACGGTCATCGACATGCCGATCCGCAACGCCGCGGCTCGCCTCGTCGGGGTCGATGCTAGCCAGGATTAATGGCCGGCGATTGCTGGTGAGTCGCTGCTTGCCTCCAAGGGCGAAAACTCAGTTGGGAATACATTCGTGAGCAGTAATGCTAGTGGCAGCACAACGTAGGCTCTGAATTCGTTGGGCCATGTGAAAGGGTCCGCTGCTGCGGGACGTGAGCACGTTGCGGCGGCATTACGCACATGATCTTGTGACCCCCGTGGCAAAAGAACTGAAGCGCCCGAGTCGCGACAACATATGCAGCGCTCAATGGCTTCGACAAAAATTCGGCACAGTTTCGACAGTTCGCATGCACCTCCAGGGTCAACGAGGTTGATTATGCCTGTTTATGTGGGTCGGCCACGCGAGCAGGAATTCCCACTACCTTTGCCCCGGCGGGAACATCTCGTGTGACCACGCAGCCAGCGCCTACCACTGCATTATCACCAATCGTGACGCCAGGCAGAATGATTGCTCCACCGCCGATCCAGACACGGCTGCCAATGTGAACAGGACGCCCGACCTGCAGGCCGGCCTGCCGCTGCTCGGCATCATGTGGATGATCGGCGGTATAAATCTGCACAGCAGGCCCAATTGCCGTTCCTTGCCCGATTTTGACCTCTACCACGTCAAGAATAACGCAGTTGAAGTTGATGTAGGCATTGGCTCCAATGCGGATATTGAATCCGTAGTCGCAAAAAAAGGGCGGACGGATGACCGTTCCGCGCCCAACCTCTCCCAGCCGCTCGGACAAAAGCTCATGCCAATGCCCCGTGGTCTGCCCCAGCGTATCATTGTACCGCTTGAGCCAAGCCCCGGTTGCCAACAGGTCAGCTTGGATCTCCGGATCCGCCGCATTGTAAAACTCGCCTGCGAGCATCTTTTCTTTTTGGCTACGCATCATAGTCTCCCGTCAGGTCGTGTCCCGTACAGTGATGCAGGAACGCACATCAAACTGCCTCGGCAACTTTGTAACTCGATCTTGCCGGGCGCGCGGTCGGTCACGAGCCGGGGCGACAGTTTCGTCTCGACCAACTTCCAAGAATTTGGATATCGGAGATCAACCGGTCGCAGGGGCCAATACCTGACGAAGTCGGCAACTGTCCAGCGGTCGAACTCACTTTCATGCCCATCTCAGATTGCGTGATATCGAGCGGTAAGCCATCAGCTAATGTATCGACCAGGTCCCGCCAGAGGATTACTCCTTTTTAGTTTGTCAGTCGCAGAGCCCCAGTACGACTGGTGGTAGAAAGCACACGGCCGGAATCTTGGCAGCGCTGTTCACACCCACTTCGTAAGCCTGGCCGATGGGCTCGGCGCCAGAGCACCAATGCTTGACCTGCTCCAGCTCTTGCTCGGCGGGTTGTTTCAGAGACGCTTGATCTCGATACCGCGTTTTCTCAGCACGTAGCCGATCTGGCGCGGGGTCAAACCGAGCAGGCGCGCCGCCTTTGCCTGCACCCAGCCACACTTTTCCATGGCAGCAATGACCGTATCGGCATCGGGCACCCTACCACGAGTCGTGGCAGGGCCTATCGGCGCTTGCCCGTCGCCGACGGGCGGGGCGGCACAGGCGGCGGAAGGCTCGATCGTAGTCGACTTCTCTGACGTCGGCTGTCCGTTCTTCCACAGCGCCGCGGCCAAGCACTGATCCGCGTAACAGGCAAAGTCAGTTCTGAGGATTGATGGACCCGTCGCCAGAACTGCCGTCCGTTGAACGCAGTTTTCGAGCTCTCGGATGTTACCTGGAAATTCGCAGTTCATTAGCACCTCAATCGCTTCGGGAGCGAAGGTCAGCGTGTGATCATTCTCAGTATTGAAATTCTTGAGAAACTGAGCGGCCAAGAGCGGAATATCACCTCGCCTTTCGCGCAATGCCGGCACGCGTAAAGTGACGACGTTGATGCGATAATAGAGGTCTTGCCGGAACTCCTTGCGTTGAACTGCCGTTTCCAAGTCCCTGTTCGTTGCGGCAATCACGCGAACATCAACTTTAATGGTGTGGTTGCTGCCGACGCGCTCAAACTCCTGCTCCTGCAGGACACGCAGCAGCTTAGCCTGGAACGAACCTGATATTTCGCCAATCTCGTCCAGAAACAATGTGCCTTTGTCGGCAGCCTCAAAGCGCCCCTTGCGCAAACTGCTCGCGTCGGTGAAGGCACCCTTCTCATGACCGAACAAGTCAGATTCCAGAAGCGTCTCGGTGAGCGCCGCGCAATTGACCTTGATGAAGGGCTGCTTGGCGCGAGGCGAGAGCTCGTGAATGGCTTTGGCAACCAGCTCCTTGCCGGTTCCGGATTCACCTCGCAACAGGACCGTAGTCTTCGCCTTGGCCACCTTGACAAGGTGCTCACGCAGCTTGCGCAGCGCCTGACTATCGCCAAGCATCTCCTTGCTGATCTTTTTACGTTCCATTTGGCAGCCCATCCCACTCCGCCACCCGCCGGTAGAACTGCACTGGACGGTGAGCTGTGTTGTATTTCGCCATCATCATTCTCGATCTCACCTTTGTTGCTTCGAAATTTCCGGCGCGCGGACCCCCTCGGCAAATGGCAATGGCGCCTGAGCATCGTTGTCTTTCACCAGGACGAGCGTCTTCTCCTCCGTGCGGGCGCCCGCAATATGCGCGCTTGTTTGCGCAGGCCTTTACTCGACCGGTCGCCGTTCTGTCCGGCTTCTGCCGCACCGCAGCCTGCAAACCCATCCTTGACAAGAAAGGAGGGGAGTCAATCGAGCTCTCCTTGCATTCGTGCAAGGAAAATTGTCAGTTTGATAGAATTCTATCAAAACGGCAGAAACGCCCCGCCCCCAATTTGGCTGTACCTGCGGCGTTCAGCTTACGTGACGACATGTGCGGACTTGTCCCAATTGCCGTCCGAGTTGTGCGGGAAACAGTAGCCGCTGCGCTGTTCGCTTCAACCGCGTGATGCCGCTGACAGTAGAGGCGGCGGCTCGTCGAGCGAGGCTTCATTGTTCGGCTACTAAAGCGGCTGTGCTTTGGTGGGAGTTGGTTTCGCCCAAGTTCTGGGCCTGGGGGCGTCTAGCCCGTTTCGCCGCACAGGCTCCTCCCACATCGTCGAGGCCGAGAAGGAGGGACCCCACAGCCCTCCCTGTATCACAATGCCCCGCCCCTCAAGCAGCTAGATACGACAGGTGACCTCGAATGAGGCGTCTTGCATGGCTTCTACACCTGCCTGAATGCCAGAACTGCGTTCGTACCGCCCATGGCGAAGGCGTTG
>NZ_JARTVQ010000019.1:0-25743 GCF_029625845.1 Mesorhizobium sp. WSM4898
TTGTCGCTCTTGATTGCCCTGCTTCAAATCCGGCCGAAGCCGGTCGCCGCTTAGGGCTCGGATTGTTCACGGTCGACGATTTGATGCGGTAGTCGCCTATGAGCGGTCAAAACGAACGCAGCTGGTTCGCCGATCGACCAAACGGCGAGCGCACTGTGCTTTGCTCAGACCGCCACCGAGTGCCTCGCCGTTCCCCCTTTGAAATATGTATCGAACTTGGCCGCGATGGTTCGAATGAAGGGGCGACTTTCAGTCCGTACGAGGAAACTGTCACCATCGAATTCAAGCGCTCGGGCAGGATCGTGGAGTGCGATGGACCTCGAGCGATGAAGGAGCTGCTCGCCGGCTTTGCCGAACCGCTCCACCAGGTCGACTGCCGAGAAGGCAAAATCACACATCAGCCGCTCGATGATCCAGCCACGGACGCGATCGTCGTCGGAAAGGGCAACGCCGCGGACGGCAGCCAACCCGCCATCCGCAACCATGCGCCCGTACCCGGCAGTCGAAGCCATGTTCTGCACGTAGCCTTGGCGAAAACGACCGATGGACGAAGGGCCAAGTCCGATCAGTGTCGGGCAGCGATCCTCAGTGTAGCCCTGAAAATTGCGATGCAAAACCCCTGCGCGGGCCGCTATGGCCAGCGCATCGTCGGGCTTCGCGAAATGATCGAGTCCTATTGCCTCATATCCCTTGGCGACAATTGCCCGCGCCGCGAGTTGAGATTGGGCGAAACGCTCAGTGGGACTCGGCAGCCATGCCTCGTCGATCATCGTCTGATGCTTCTTGAACCAGGGCACATGTGCGTAGCCGAACAGGGCCATCCGGTCTGGCTCCAAGGTCAGTGCCTGCGCCACCGTGGAACAGATCGTCTCGCGTGTCTGATTCGGGAGCCCGTAGAGCAGGTCCAGATTGACCGATTCGACGCCCCGCGAACGAACCCCGTCGACGACTGCCTTGGTCTGCAAAAAACTCTGCTCACGATTAATTGCTTTTTGCACTTGCGGATCGAAATCCTGCACGCCGAGGCTCGCCCGCGTTACGCCGATTTGAGCAAGTGCATCAAGGCGCGCCTTGTCCATGTCGTTGGTTTCGATTTCGATGCTGACCGTAGCATCCGGGAGAAGGTCGAAGCTGTCCCGCAAGGCCGCTCCAAGAGCAACCATATCATCGGGCCTCAGAATAGTTGGCGAACCGCCACCGAAGTGGATTGCACGGACATGTGCCTTGCCGCTCACCAGACCGGCAATCGTGACGATTTCGGCATTCAGCGAGCGCAGATAAGCGGCCACCGGCTCATATTGGTGCGTCTGCTTGGTGTGGCAGGCGCAGAACCAGCAGAGCTTGTCGCAGTAAGGAATGTGCAGGTACAGCGAGATTTCGTCGCCGCTTTCCAGCGTCTCCAACCAGCCACGGTAAATGGCAGCATCGATCCCCGAATGGAAATGCGGCGCCGTCGGATAGCTGGTGTAGCGTGGGACGTTCTCGCTGAGTTTGACAGCTATTTCCGATTGCATCTCGCGTTCACCGTGTTGCCCGCCGGAACACTGCACGCATCGCTGAAGCAGACCCTGATCTCGATCAGCCGCGCTCATGGACAAACCGCCGCAGGATTTCTCTACCCTGGATGGGTATCCTGCCGGCAGTTAGGATCGGGTAAGGCGAACGCATGACCTTTCGGCAAGACATTCATAGTTCCGGCATTCCTGTTCTTTGCTTCCCTTGCGAGGCACGGCGTCGCGGTGTCTGCGGTGCGCTCGATCCAGACAATTTGGTTGGGCTCGCCAAGACTTGCTCGCGTCGCCGGATCGAGTCAGGAATGGAGTTGACCGGCGAGGCACAGAACGTCGACAGCTACTCCAACGTGCTTTCAGGCGTGGTAAAGCTATCAAAGAGCCTGTCGGATGGGCGCCAGCAGATCGTCGGTCTCCAGTTTGCACCGGATTTTCTGGGACGTCCTTTCAAGGAGGAAAGCTCGATCAATGCGGAAGCGGCAACAGCAGTCACGCTGTGTTCGTTTCCGCGAGCGGCCGTCGAACGGATGATGAAGGCGTCACGGGAATTCGAGCATCGCCTGCTCAAACAGACGCTGAATGAACTCGATGAGGCGCGCGAGTGGATGGTGACGCTGGGGCGCAAGACAGCTCCGGAAAAGGTGGCGACTTTTCTCCTCATGATGGCCCGGAATATCGATTCCAGTCTCGATGCGGCTTCCGGGTCGGCCTCCTTCGATCTGCCGCTGACGCGTGCCGAAATGTCTGATTTCCTTGGAATCACCAGCGAGACCGTGAGCCGCCAACTGACGCGATTGCGGGCTGACGGGGTGATTCGGATTGAGAACGCACGCCATGTGACGGTGGACAGCATAAGCCGTCTGGAGAAGCGCTGTGGCGGCGGACGCGAGCGGCCCTAAGCGGCGAGGCCATGTCGCATGACTCCGGGGCGGGCCGTGTTTGCCTTTTAATGCGATGTCGCCGCGCCTTCGACGAAGCGGCGTCACGGTTGTCGAGACAAACAGCTTTCGGGCTTTGATAGGAACGTGACCAATCGCCAGGTGTGTTTCGGCACATACCGGCGAAGCATGGTCCTTAATCTGCCACGGCTCGGCGGAACGATCGCGTTCGTTTCCAATGGGATCCGAACAACGTTTGGCAGGGCATCGGCAATAGCATCCAACGCGCGCAGAGCCTCAGCTTTCGCCTCAGCGATCGCGTCTGCGCCCGCCCAACCCAGGGAACGCCTTCCATGAGGGAGTGAGCCCGCGCTGCGTTCCTCGTTCATTCGCCACCTGCTGATTGCGCCGCACAAAATCGTGCGGCCTGACATAGATCAGGGCGAGGGGGCGGCGGCTGCGCGATTAGTGCGCTGCGGATTTGGCATCCACCAGATTCGAGATCGGGATCTGCAATGAAATTCGGCACAGAGATCGTCCTTCTAAGCGTGTTCGCTTTTGCGGCCCTGGTGGCCGCCGGCTTCGGCGTGGATGAACCTTTCCGCCGACACATGTGGGTGTTGTTCTTCGCAGTGGCTGGTTTCACTGCGATCCTGTTGCGCAACACGGAGTTCAGGCCAGCAGCTCCGATTGACCCATCCGCTTACATGGATGGTCCGATCCGCTACGGCGCGATCGCCACCGTGTTCTGGGGTGTCGTCGGCATGCTGGTCGGCGTGGTGATCGCGCTGCAGCTCGCCTACCCCGATCTCAACATCCAGCCCTGGTTCAATTTCGGTCGTTTGCGGCCGTTGCACACATCCGGTGTCGTTTTCGCCTTCGGCGGCAACGCGCTGCTTTGCACGTCTCTGTATGTCGTGCAGCGCACCTGCCGCGCGCGCCTCTTCGGCCGTGATCTCGCCTGGTTCGTCTTCTGGGGCTACCAGCTGTTCATCGTCATGGCCGCGACCGGCTACCTGCTCGGCATCACCGAGGGCCGCGAGTACGCCGAACCCGAATGGTATGTGGATGTCTGGCTGACCATCGTCTGGGTCGCCTACCTCATTCTGTTCCTTGGCACGATCCTGAAGCGCAAGGAACCGCATATCTACGTGGCCAACTGGTTCTACCTGTCGTTCATCGTGACCATCGCGATGCTGCATGTGGTCAACAACCTGTCCATACCAGTCTCGTTCCCGGGCTCCAAGAGCTACTCCGCCTTTTCAGGGGTCCAGGACGCCTTGACGCAATGGTGGTACGGCCACAACGCGGTCGGCTTCTTTCTCACCGCCGGCTTCCTCGGCATGATGTATTATTTCGTGCCCAAGCAGGCGAACCGGCCAGTCTATTCGTACCGGCTGTCGATCGTCCATTTCTGGGCTATCATCTTTCTCTACATCTGGGCCGGGCCGCATCACCTGCACTACACCGCCTTGCCCGATTGGGCGCAGACGCTCGGCATGGTGTTCTCGATCATGCTGTGGATGCCGTCCTGGGGCGGCATGATCAACGGCCTGATGACGCTGTCCGGCGCCTGGGACAAGCTGCGCACCGATCCGATCATCCGCATGATGGTGATGGCCGTCGCCTTCTATGGCATGTCGACCTTCGAAGGCCCCATCATGGCGATCCGGGCGGTCAATTCGCTGTCGCATTATACCGACTGGACCATCGGGCACGTCCATTCGGGTGCGCTCGGCTGGGTCGGCATGATCTCGTTCGGCGCGATCTACTACATGGTCCCGAAGCTCTGGAACCGTCAACGGCTCTACTCGCTGAGGCTCGTCACCTGGCACTTCTGGCTGGCGACACTCGGGATCGTCGTCTACGCCGCGGTGATGTGGGTGTCCGGCATCATGCAGGGCCTGATGTGGCGCGAATATGGCGAGCAGGGCTTCCTGGTCTACTCCTTCGCCGAAACCGTCGCCGCCATGCACCCCTACTATGTCCTGCGCGCCATCGGCGGCGCCATGTACCTCTCCGGCGCCCTGATCATGGCCTGGAACATCACCAGGACCATCCTCGGCCACCAGCGCGAGGAGGAGCCGATGCCGAGCCCCGTCGCCATCCGACCTGCGCGATCAGGAGCCAGGTAATGGGCTTGATGGACAAACACGCAATCATCGAGAAGAACGCCACGCTTCTTCTCGTTGGCTCGCTGCTCGTGGTGACGGTCGGCGGCATCGTCGAGATCGCGCCTCTCTTCTATCTCGACAACACGATCGAGAAGGTGGAAGGCATGCGCCCCTATTCGCCGCTCGAACTTGTCGGGCGCAACATCTATATGCGCGAGGGCTGCTACCTCTGTCATAGCCAGATGATCAGGCCGTTCCGCGACGAAGTTGAGCGCTATGGCCACTACAGCCTGGCTGCCGAGTCCATGTACGATCACCCCTTCCAGTGGGGATCGAAGCGCACCGGGCCGGATCTCGCCAGAGTTGGCGACCGCTACTCGAATGCATGGCATGTCGCGCATCTTACCGACCCGCGCTCGGTGGTGCCGGAATCGATCATGCCGAGCTATGGGTTCCTGAAAGACACGCCGATCGACGTGAAGGATTTCTCGACGCATCTGGTCGCCAACAGGCTTGTAGCCGTCCCTTACACCGATGACATGATCGCCCACGCCAATGCGGATCTGGCGGCGCAGGCCGATCCCAATGCCGACACATCAGGCCTTGAGGCGCGTTACCCAAAAGCCAAGATCGGCGACTTCGACGGCAACCCGCAACAGGTCACCGAAATGGATGCCCTGCTCGCCTACCTGCAGATGCTTGGCACACTGGTCGACTTCAAAAATTACGACGAAGCCGCCGGCTACCGCTGAGGAGAACGCTGATGACCTACAATTTGATGCGGGCGTTTGCCGACAGCTGGGGCCTGGTTGCGATGGCGCTGTTCTTCGTGGGGTGCATCGCCTTTGCCCTACGCCCCGGCAGCCGAAGGCTGGCCGACGAAGCGGCCCGCATTCCGCTCGAGGACGAGTGATCATGAGCGACGAGCATATCGATGAAATCTCTGGCGTCTCGACCACCGGCCACGAATGGGATGGTATCCGGGAGCTGAACAACCCGCTTCCCAGATGGTGGGTTATCACTTTTTACGTCACCATTGTCTGGGCGATAGGCTACACCATTGCCTATCCAGCATGGCCTCTGTTGCACTCGGCGACAACGGGTGTGCTCGGCTATTCCAGCCGCAACGAGGTCAGGAACGAGCTGACCGCGGCTGAGGCCGCCAAGGGCAAATATATCTCGGCGGTGGAGTCCAAGAGCGTCTCGGAAATCGCCGCGGACGACGGCCTGCGCGAATTCGCAATCGCCGCCGGTGGCGCCGCTTTCAAGGTCAATTGCGTACAATGTCATGGCTCCGGCGCCCAGGGTTCCAAGGGCTTTCCCAATCTCAACGACGACGACTGGCTGTGGGGCGGCAAGGCCGAGCAGATCCAGCAGACGATTACGCACGGCATCCGCTTCGCATCCGATCCGGACACGCGCCTGTCGGAAATGCCGGCCTTCGGCGACATCATTACCGCCGACCAGATCGCACAAGTCAGCGCCTACGTGGCCAGCCTTTCCGGCAAGGTCCGCGATGCAAGTCTGATCCAACCCGGCGCCAAGGTCTTTGCCGAGAATTGCGTGGCCTGTCACGGCGACAATGCAAAAGGCAACAGGGAATTCGGCGCCCCCGACCTGACCGATGCGATCTGGCTCTATGGATCCGGTGAGACAGCCATCGCCGCACAGGTCCGTGCGCCAAAACAGGGCGTCATGCCGGCCTGGGTTGGCCGTCTCGGCGAGATCAAGGTCAAGGAACTTGCAGTTTATGTCCATTCGCTTGGCGGCGGAGAATAGGAATGGAAGGTCCTATTCTTCGGTCCCCCCTGCCAAGCGGACGAGGCCCGGCGTGAGCCGGGCCTCGACACCATCCCTAATGCGATCTGCACAACCCGGCAAGGCTATCCTACGGCGAGGCTTTACGACAGGTGCCCCTGACATTGGCTGGGAAAGTGGAGTTGCACATGCGTGACAAGACGCAGTTGACAGGGCTCGAAACAGAAACTGTCAATTCCGCCAAAACCCGCAAGCCGCTTTATGCCGCGCGTCAAAAGATCTTTCCGAAGCGCGCCTCGGGCAACTTTCGTCGCTTCAAATGGCTGGTGATGACGATCACACTTGGCATCTATTACCTGGCTGCGTGGCTGCCTTGGGCTCGCGGTCCATTTGCCCCGGACCAGGCAGTCCTGCTCGATCTCGCGAACCGGCGCTTCTACTTCTTCTTCATCGAGATATGGCCCCAGGAATTCTTCTATGTGGCCGGCCTCCTGGTCATGGCGGGCGTCGGTCTTTTCCTGATCACCTCGACTGTCGGCCGTGCCTGGTGCGGCTATGCATGCCCTCAGACGGTGTGGGTCGATCTGTTCCTCGTCGTCGAACGTGCGATAGAGGGCGACCGTAACGCTCGCATGAAACTCGATGCAGGCCCCTGGACCGCCCGCAAGCTGATGCTGCGCTTATCGAAGCACGCCGTCTGGCTGGTCATCGGTGCGGCGACCGGCGGCGCCTGGATTTTCTATTTTGCCGATGCGCCGACGCTGGTTGGCGAACTCTTCACCGGCACCGCGCCACCCGTCGCCTACATCACTGTCGCCGTGCTGACGGCTACCACCTACACGTTCGGCGGTCTGATGCGCGAGCAGGTCTGCACCTACATGTGCCCATGGCCGCGCATCCAGGCAGCGATGCTCGACGAAAGTTCTCTCACCGTCACCTACAATGACTGGCGCGGCGAACCGCGTTCTCGCCACGCCAAGAAGGTCCTTGCCGCAGGGCTGCCGGTCGGTGACTGCGTCGACTGCAATGCCTGCGTCGCGGTCTGCCCGATGGGGATCGACATCCGCGATGGCCAGCAGATGGAATGCATCACCTGCGCGCTGTGCATAGACGCCTGCGACGGGGTCATGGACAAGCTCGGCAAGGAGCGCGGGCTGATCTCCTATGCGACACTGTCCGACTACAACGCCAACATGATGCTGGCGACCGCGGGCGGCTCCAGTTCAGTCAACCCGTCGCAGGTCAGGACCGCTGATGGCCTGTTCTCCGACAAGGTGGCGCATTTCCATATCCGCAAGATCTTTCGGCCACGCACCTACGTCTACATGGGTATCTGGTCGCTGATCGGCCTGGGTCTGCTCTATTCGCTGCTGACGCGCGATCGGCTCGAAGTCAACGTGCTGCATGATCGCAATCCGCAATTTGTCACGCTGTCCGACGGCTCGATCCGCAACGGCTACACCGTCAAGCTGCTCAACATGATCCCCGAGCCAAGGACGATCGTTGTCGCGATTCAAGGCTTGCAGGGCGCCGAGATGAGCGTGGTCGGCGACGACATCCCGGAAGGCCGTTCTTTTGCCATTCCGGTCGAACCCGACCGCCTGAAAATGCTGAAGGTCTTCGTGCGCCAGCCGGCGGATCAAATCCAGGGCACAGCGCAGACCTTCAAGTTCCGTGTCGAGGACAAGGCGAGCTTCGAGGCGGACGAATACACCGCCACCTTCAACGCGCCGGAGACTGCCAGATGACCGCTAACGCTGAAAAACCCCGCGTATTCACCGGCAGGCACATGCTGGCCATCATCCTAGCCTTTTTCGGGGTGGTCATCGCGGTCAATCTGACGATGGCAACGCTCGCCAACACGAGCTGGACCGGCCTTGTCGTCGAAAACACCTATGTGGCGAGCCAGCAGTTCAACAAGAAGGCCGAGGAGGGGCGGGCGCAGGCAGCGCTCGGCTGGACCGGCAAGCTGACCATCGCATGGGGCGAGGTCCGCTATAGCCTTACCGACGCCGTCGGCAAGCCGATTGCCTTGCATGGCGTCAAGGTGCTGTTTCGCCATCCCGCCTACGAGAAAGAGGACAAGGCGGTCAACCTCGCCCTCGCCTCCGGCCAGGAATTCGCAGCCCAGCACATGCCGAAGGATGGCGTCTGGATCGTCGAAGTCGACGCTGACGCCGGTCTGGCCGAGCCCTACCGCGAAGTCCGCAGGATCATGATTTCCCATGGAGCGCTGAAATGAGTTGTTGTGCACCGGGCGCCGAAATGGCGCTTGATCTGGGCAGCACCACGTCGGTCCTGCCGTCTAGTCAAGAGATCAGGCTGGCGAGCCGATCGCTTGGAGATGATCTCCGCCAAACCGATCTTTCGGTGCCGAGCGTTCATTGCGCAGCTTGTATCCAGACGATCGAGACGGCGTTGGGAACGCTCGATCGCGTCGAGAGCGCCCGCGTCAACCTGTCGACGAAACGGGTCTCGGTCCGCTGGCGTGGCGACGAGGTTCCACCGTTCGTCGCCGCGCTTGGACGGCTCGGCTACCAGGCGCATCTCTTCGCCCCCGAGATTGATGAAAAGGACAGGACGCTTTCGGAGTTGATCCGCGCCGTCGCGGTTGCCGGGTTCGCGGCGGGCAATATCATGCTGCTTTCGGTCTCTGTCTGGTCCGGGGCCGAAGGGGCTACCCGCGACCTGTTTCACTGGGTCTCCGCATTGATCGCCATCCCAGCGCTCGCCTTCGCCGGCGGCATCTTCTTCCGCTCGGCCTGGAATGCACTGCGCCACGGCCGCATGAACATGGACGTGCCGATCGCGGTCGGAGTGTCGCTCGCTTACGCCATGAGCCTCTATGAGACGATCAACCATGGCGACCACGCCTATTTCGACGCGTCGGTTTCGCTGCTTTTTTTCCTTTTGATCGGCAGGACGCTGGATCACGTGATGCGCGAACGTGCCCGCACCGCGGTGAAAGGCCTGTCGCAGCTGGCCGCACGCGGCGCCATGGTGCTGCGCGGCGATGGCGCGCGCGACTATCTGCCGGTTGGCGAGATCGAACCGGGGATGCAGCTGCTGATCGCGGCCGGTGAAAGGATCCCCGTCGACGGCAAGATCATCCACGGAGCGTCTGATCTCGACTGCTCGCTGGCCTCAGGCGAAAGCGCGCCGAAAAACGTGGCGCCGGGCGAAGCCGTGCAGGCCGGCGTGCTCAATCTTACCGGCCCGCTGACGATCGAGGCGACCGCCGCCGCGAAGGATTCGTTCCTCGCCGAAATGGTTCGGCTGATGGAAGCCGCAGAGGGCGGTCGCGCGCACTATCGCCGCATCGCTGATCGCGTGTCGGCACTCTACGCGCCCGTGGTTCATCTCACCGCCTTCGTGACATTCCTGGGTTGGATGGCGGCGACGGGCGACTGGCACCGGGCGATGACGATCGCCATTGCCGTTCTGATCATCACCTGCCCGTGCGCGCTCGGCCTCGCCGTACCGATCGTTCAGGTGGTCGCCGCGCGGCGTCTGTTCGAGAACGGCATCATGGTCAAGGACGGTTCGGCCATGGAGCGCCTGGCGACGATTGATAACGCAGTGTTCGACAAGACCGGAACGCTCACGCTCGGACAACCCCGGCTCCTCAATGCATCGTCGATCGATCCGGCCATGCTGGCAATCGCGGCAGACATGGCCGCGCACTCGCGTCACCCGTTTTCAAAGGCCATAACCGGCTTTGCCGCTCCTGGCGGGCAACACAAATTCGATGCCGTCACAGAGCATCCGGGGTTCGGGATCGAAGCCACTGTCGCCGGAAGCATCTGGCGGCTGGGTCGACGCGGATGGGCTGGATGGAAGGCCCGGACCGGTGGTGAAGGCAACCATGGCTATGGCGGAACGGTGCTGACAAAAGACGGGTTCATTGTCGCGACCTTCGATTTCGAGGATGCGCTGCGCGCCGACGCGGCGGCGGCGATCAAGCGATTGAACGATACTGGGGTGTCGATGCAAATGCTGTCGGGCGATACCGCAGGTGCCTGCGGTGAAGTTGCAAGAATGCTGGGTGTCGAGGACTTCGTTCCGTGCCTGCTGCCGTCGGGCAAGGTCGAGCGCATCGAGACCCTGGCGAAAGACGGACACAAGGTTCTGATGGTTGGCGACGGCCTCAACGACACGCCGGCGCTGAGCGCGGCGCATGTCTCGATCGCTCCGGCCACCGCCGCCGACATTGGCCGCAATGCCGCCGACTTCGTATTCCTGCGCGAAAGCCTTCTGGCAGTGCCTCTCGCGCTGGACGTCTCGCGCAAGGCGGGACACCTGATCCGCCAGAACATCGCGATTGCGATCGTCTACAATGCCGTCGCCGTGCCGATCGCCATCCTGGGCCACGCCACGCCTTTGTTAGCGGCGATTGCCATGTCTGCCTCATCGGTGCTTGTTATTGGAAACGCATTGCGCTTGCACGGCTTCGGGGCGAATGCGACGCTGCAAGTTATTCAAAAAGTCGGACGCTCCGCAGTCAGCTATTCGGCATAATCCTCGTGACGACGTTGCTCTATCTCATACCAGTGGCCCTTTTTCTGGGTGCACTGGGTGTGTCCGGCTTCGTCTGGGCATTGCGAAGCGGTCAATACGAAGATCTCGACGGAGCCGCCGAGCGGATACTAATTGATCGGGACGACAAACCGGAACGCTGATTTCAATCCGCTGTGCATAAGATGCGCGGATCGCGCTCGTCAGTCGAGCCGGCTCGGTCGGGAACAAGCTGTCCATGCTCCATGCTCCATGCTCCATGCTCCATGCTCCATGACCATCTTGACCTAAGCTGCACACTACATTTGTGAAAAGCCTCTGTCGTGCGAAGGACTGCCTCCCATTGCACCCAGTATGAGGCGTGTGATGCCACGAGAGTACCTCGCGTGGCCGGACGAGAGCTTGGCAATGTGCGCACGGGTTCCAAAGTGGAACGTCACGGTCGATCACCTGACCGTGAACCGCCAGTGCCGATTGGTCATGTCTGGCTGATCCAGATCAGGGTCATACTCATCGGCGTGGTCTATTGACCAGTCTTCGACGGAGAAATGCATGACTTACGGAAAGATTGGTCGTCATTATCAGCACCTTCACGGTTCTGGGTTTTCTGTCGTGTGGTCGGCCATGCCTTGTGCTTACGGCGCAGCCATTAGCTGACCGGCGTCGTGTGTATCTCGCTTGCTGGCTGACCATCCGCGTGGCTTGCGCGGACAGGGGGCCGATCAACAGCTTTCGCCTTTGATGGGTTGTGTGCGTCGTTGCCGATCCATCCCGATTCCCGGCCCGCGCCTTGAGGCTATGCGACGGTACCGGAACCCAGCGCACGTCACGCGGTTCCGCGCGCGTGGTGTCCGCTCGTCACGACGATGAACGAACAAGCGGCTGGAGTACCATGAACACCGTACACATCATCGACTGCCACAATGCAAATGACTACTTCGCCGACAGGCAAGAGGGACCGATCGTGCAGCACTTGTTAAAGGCTGTCAACATCCGCGCGGAGCTCCAAATGGCGTTGAACCGAACGAAATTTGGTGAGGCTGTAGTACGAGCGATGGAGGCGGAGTGCGACGTGCTTCACATCGCCGGGCACGGCAATGGTGACGGGATCGCTTCGTCCAGTGGGCGAAGTGGCCTTCTTTGGGCTGACTTCGTAAAAATGTTCCAGGGCTCGCATCCAGCGCCGAAGATCCTCGTGATGTCAACGTGCTGCGGAGCATCATCGGGGTTGGGACGTGCGTTTTCGAAATCGATCAACCGTCCGAAGTTGATCATTGGTTCGAGTGACGCGCGCTATTTCGACGACTATGTCGCCGCGTGGGCTTTGCTCTATCGGCGACTGAATTGCAAGGACATCGACATCGAAGCCATGCAGCAGGTTCTTGATGAGATATGCGCGGTCGTGGATAAAAGTTTCCGCTACCTTGGCTGGGATGACGAGAGAGAGCGCTACGTTCGATACCCTCACCCTCGCAAGAGAGCCCGCTTCGACGTCGTGGAGCGTGAGTAGTATGCGCAAGGGTTCCAGGTGGAATGTGGCGATCGATGCGGCGCGGCCGTCGCTGACCAGCGTCGCGAGTGTCTCGCTTGCTGGCGGCGATCTGCGCGGCTGCGCGGCGAAAGGGCGGGATCGGTTAGCCGCATCCACCTCTGAGCGCTTTGAGTGCTTCGTTGCCGATCGATGCGAATCTCCCGGCCCAGCGCCTTTAGGCAATGCGGCGGGCACGGAGCTCATGTCACTCGGCTCAGTTCCACCGTTACACGAGGATAGGCGACCGGATGGCGGCACGCTGATGGGCTCTGACGATAATTTTGACATCGTTGTCGTTGGAGCCGGCCCGGTCGGCCTTTCGTTCGCTGCGTCGCTTGCCCAAAGCGAACTCAAGGTGGCAGTTGTTGAACAGAACACATTCGATAGTCTGGCGAATCCGGCTTTCGATGGTCGCGAAATCGCGCTGACCAACGCTTCGATCAGAACCCTTCGCGAGCTCGGCGCCTGGGATGTCATCCCGGCTTCGGACAAATCAGCACTTCAAGGCGCGCGCGTGCTCAACGGCTCGAGCGCATTCGCTCTTCGTTTCGATCCTCCCAGCAACTCTGGAGAACCGCTGGGGGTTTTGGTTCCAAATTGCCGGATCCGCGAGGCGCTGTTCAAAATCGTCCGCTTGCAGGATCGCGCCCGGCTGTTGTGCGGCCACTCGGTCGTCGATGCAACAAACAGCCAAGAAGGAGCAGTCGTAACGCTCTCTAATGGCGCGCGTTTAACTGCTCGGCTGGTTGTTGCCGCGGATTCGCGTTTGTCCGCCACGCGTGATCTGCTAGGCATCGGCGCCGATATCAACCGGCTTGGCCACTCGATGCTGATTTGCCGAGTGAGGCACGAGCGCGCCCACCACCAGATCGCCATCGAATGGTTCGATCACCATCAGACGATAGCGATATTGCCCCTCGCGGAGGGCATGTCGTCGCTGCTGCTCACATTGCGCTCAAACGAGGCCTATAGACTGCTTGCCTTCGATGATGATTTGTTCCTGTCGGAGTTGACGAAACGGTGTCGAGGGCGCCTTGGAAAAATGACCTTGGCAAGCAAGCGCCACACCTATCCGCTGGTCACGACCTGGGCGCACAAATTCCGGGCGCCGAGCGCCGCACTCATCGGCGACGCTGCCATCGGCATGCACCCGGTGACCGCTCACGGATTCAACATCGGTCTCAGCAGCCAGAAGCAACTCGCCCGTGGAATCATGACTGCGTGCCGCGACGGCCGCAATGTTGGCGACCCCGACATGCTGCATATATACGAAAGGCGGCTGCGCCTGTCGGCGGCGCCGCTCTACCATGCAACGAACATATTGGTTGGACTCTACTCCAGAGACCACCTGGCGGCACGGCTTGCAAGGCATCTGGGGCTTCGCTTTGCCCAACATGTTCCCCTTGTCCGGCATGGGATTTCGGCGGAGCTCCAGCGGTGATACTGCACCAGCAGTCGCATTTTTGCGCGTGCTGGGCGAGCGATGAGAGAGTGCATGATGCACCGGAGTAATCCTGCTCCCCGACGCTGATCTCCGATTGAAGAATTAACCCGTCCTTCAGGGGGGCTGCATAGGCTGCGGACAAGCAGGAGTAAGCAAGCTGACCCGTCCAGCCTTGGAAAAAGAAGATCCGCTGGAGGCGAGAATCCTTCAGGACCAGCTCGCTGATCTGAGGGCAGGCCTTTTCGTCTCAATGCCGATAAGCATTGTGCTGTCCGGGCTGATTTTGACCGTGCAGGCCCTTTCCGGGAACGGTCTTGCTGGCGCGGCCTGGTTTTCGGTCGTTAATGCGATAAATGCCGCCCGCCTTGCACTCGCCCGTCATCAGCTGAAGGAACCCGGAGTCCAGGATGATCTGACACGGGTTTGGCTGCGGCTTCGCTGGTTTGGCAGGCTTGCTCTTCTGGCGGGATTCACCTGGTCATTCCTTGCCGTCCTAACGGCTGGATACACGACGTCTCAAGCATCGCTGCATCTAATAATTCTGGCGGGCATTTCAGCTGGCGCGGTCACGTACGGCAGCTCATATGCTGCGGCAGCGATATGCTTCATCACACCGCCACTCCTCATTGCCGCCGCATGTTTGCTGACGAAGGGAGCCCCGGAAAACTACATTCTGGCTTTTGCCGTCCTGCTTTTCGAGGGCGGCCTGGTTCGATCCTCGTTCGTTGGACAAGCGCGCTTCCGTGACGCGAGCCGCCTGAGACATCAAGCCGAGCGGCTTGCCGCGGAAATGGAGCGCAATTCCAGGGAGGACCATCTTACCGCGCTCCTCAACAGGCGGGGCCTCGAACATGCAATCGATCAGTTTGAGAACACCGATGGACCCTTTGTGGCCATGCTGATTGATCTGGACGGGTTCAAATCTGTCAACGATACCTACGGTCACAGAACGGGTGACGAGCTGCTTGCCAGGATCGCCCGCCGAATAGAGGAAGAAGCACCGGAGGGCTCAACGCTCGCCCGCATCGGTGGGGATGAATTCGTGCTGGTTTTTTCTTCGCGAAAGAATTCTCCTTCTCCCACCAATCTCGCGTCCAATCTCATAGCCAAGCTTGCTCGCCCCTATCCTGGGATCGCATCAGTCCGCATTGGAGCGTCTATAGGAATCTACTTGGCTGAAAACCCCGGACTAACGGAAATGTTGTTGCGGGCCGACATCGCCCTTTACACAGCTAAGCGCCGCGGCAGGAATGAATTTTGTCTGTTCGATGCCGAGCTAGCCCGGGAGTTGCAACGCCGCCAGTCAATCGAACGCGATCTTCATTCGGCGATAACGATGAGAAGCTTGGTCGCTTGGTTTCAGCCAATCGTAAGACTCGAAACTGAAGCCGTCGTCAGTTTTGAAGCCTTGCTAAGATGGTCTCACCCGCTTCACGGTCCCATTTCTCCGCCCGAGATCATGACAGCGGCACGCGAAACTGGAATGCTTCAGCTGCTAACTCAAACGGTATTCGCCGACTGTTGCGCTCTTATCGAGGGCTTGGTCAAAGCTGACCGTCGTGATGTTCGTGTGGCGATGAATGTTTCACCGTGCGAGTTGGAAGCTGGCGATATTGACGAGATGATTCTTAATGGTCTGGCGGCAAAAGACCTCCCTGCAACGATGTTCGACATCGAGATTACCGAAGAAGCCCCAGTGGATCCGGACAGAGTGGATGAAAAGCTCGCCCGGCTTTCACATGCTGGCATTTCTATCGCGCTCGATGACTTCGGCACCGGTTTTTCGACGTTGGCATCGCTCAAGGACAGTCGGATCAGGAAGGTGAAAATAGATCAGGGCTTCGTTCGCGGCTTAGCCAAGTCCCGGGAGAATCGGCTGCTTGTCAAAGCGGTGATTGATCTTGGTAGGACGCTCGGGATCGAGGTCATGGCCGAGGGCGTTGAAACAGAGGCAGATCGGCAAACTCTGTACAAGCTTGGCTGCAGAACCGCGCAGGGCTTCCTGTTCTCTAAGGCAGTGCCTCTCCATTTGGCACTTGATTCGGTAGTAAAAGAGCACGCGAAGGAGTTGTGACCGGCCTCTCCGTCCGTGCTGCTCGCGGAACTTTCATGTGGGGTGGACCTGACGCGCGAAAGCCGTTTCGGACGGTAGAGTTATTACGGGGGCGAAACTGAGCACGTGGTTTGGATAGCAGCAATCCGGTCCACCGGCGCACATGCAGCGGCTTCATACAAGCGTTCAAGTTGCGAGATGAGCTTGAGTGAACGACGTCGGAGAATTGCGTCCTTTGGACGCTGGTTTCGCGGTTCCCGTAGGATTCGATTACGGGAAGCGTTCTTGGCTGCTTCTCGGCTCAGCGCTCATCGGGATGAACAACGTACCCGCGGTCAAGGTCTTCGCGACCTCAACCCAGTCACCATCCCGCAACAGCAGCGGTCGGGTCCTGATCAAGCGCTCAGCCTCAGCACAGGTGCTGGAGCAACGGTAGAGCGCGGAAAACGTGTATCGGAATGCGCTGGCTCACCATAGGAAGCTGCCACGGCATGTCGAATGTCCCCAGGGGGCGGACCGTTCCCTTGCATTTGTCTCGATGACGGGCTCTCAAAGCTAAAGCCAAGAGAGCTTTATAAAAATCGCACCCGATCGGCTGCGCAACGACGACCAGCTGAGGCCCGATCGGGTGCTAAGGTCGTGCCAAAAAAGGCGCGTCACTGTCGCATTTCTAGCCGGCTTGCGATCGGACGTCATCTCTTGGCGATCGCTGCCCCTTCTCTCAAATGCGCTTAGCGGCGCCGATGGCGAATAGCGCAAGCTTTTCCACCCGTTTCTACTCCACTACCGAGACTCGTCACCAACCTCCTTTTATTCGCTTCCATATGGCCCATCCTGTCTCCAATCGAGGAGGAGCGCGAACATGGGCCAAGCCGTAGAACGTCTCAGTCTCGGGAATTCTTCTGCTCGCCAAACTGCCGTTGTCGCCGGCACCATATTTGGCAGGGTGACAGTGCACGACAAGATATCAGGCGTTCTTGTCTGGGCTGAACTATGCTTGCAAGCCATAACCCAAAAATCGCCGATCCCTTTGAATTCGAGCCGGATGAATGGGTGTTTCAAAATTTTTGGCGGTTTTAGGCAGAACCCTCCGATGGCCCGCGTACCGGTCAAGCTTCGTGAGCACTTTAGGTTCGTCGATCAGGCATAGGTTTCTTTCCCATGCCACATGCTGGCCGTTTGCCTAGTTCGGAAGCCCTCGAGAGGCGTTGCTCGTCTTGGTATGGCGTCGCCCCTTTTTCCGATCCATCGGCCACGGAGCTAGAATGGTGTCTAGCTGTTGCCGCCTACTTGGTCATCCGGCATGGAGATGCCTATATACCGACCTTCGAAAGGCTGGAATACGAGGTCGAACAAATGCGGCGGAAGCTCGGAAATCGCGAGCGAGCGCAGCGCGTGCTGGCCACGCTCAACCTAAATGGCTCGGACAGCTGGAGCCGTGAGGTTGGTTCTCAAGGCCTGGATGGCGCCGCAATCACATTCGCCCGGGCGGGGTAAAAGCGATTTTTTGGAGCCACTCGCGCTTTTGCGCTAACGAAGGTCCCGCGCCGTATTTGGGCCGGATCCATTTGTGGCCCATCAGAGAAGCAATTACCTTCTCCGGCGCCTCAACTGCCGTCAGCCGGTCCTCGAAAGTGTGTCGCAGGCTATAAAGACTATGCTCGGAAGTCGGCAGAAGTTCCTTGCTGGCGAGCACCTTGTTGACGAGCGCTGAAAGTGACGCGGCCTTGTCGCGATAACGAGGAAAGCCGTCCGGATGGAGCTTGATGGCTGCAAGTGCGCCGCCAACCAAGGGAATGTCACGGGCTGAATGACCGGTCTTCAAGCGACGGCCATTGGGGCGCACCCGCACATGCGGGATTTCTCGATCGAGGTGGATTGTTTCGGTGGTGAGGTTTGCCGCTTCAGAAAGCCTGAGTCCGGTATCGGCAATCACATAGATTAGATGGCGGGCTTCGTCATTGAGTCCGTCGAGCGCGCCTTCAGCGAGTATCTTCTCCTGAATGAACTCCGCTGTGAACGCAGCGCGTTGCCCGGGGACGGCGCCGGAAAGACGCAGGTTTCGAAAAACCGGCTCCAGCTTGAGCTGGTGAGTCAGATCGACGACGCGCAGCATTTTCGAAACATGGCCGATGTCCTTGTTGGCCGTACCGATATCAAGTCCATCCTCAACGATCCGCTTTTGCCACCACTCGCGGAACGCGATTGCGTCGTCCCGAGTGAGGCTTGCGATCTCCTTGTCGCCAATGACTCCAACCAGATTGGCAACTGCGCGCTTTTTGGGGTTACGCCATTTCTTGATTTGGTTGGGCGACATGGTCAGCAAGTTCTGTTGCTCGATCGTCTCGAATTCCTTGATAAGACCGCTCAGGCGGACCGCTGGCCGCTTCTCCCCACCCATGACGGCCGAGACGTCCTGCGCGTCCTCGATCGATTTTTTGTCGAGGAGCAGCTTGATACGGGCCATGAGTTCGTCGAGCGGCCCCGCTGCTAGTTCCTCGTTAGTGCGATAGGCCAATCCAAATGACCGCGCGCGCTTCCTCGCGGCTTCGAAACGCAGCCCCGCCTCGGCGGATTGGCCTTCCCGCAGTCTACGCCAATACGCCTCCAGCCCCGCGCCGAGGCTTTGCACTGCATCTCGCGCCCGTACACCGCGGGGATCGTCAGCCACGGCGACGCCCGTGGAAATGCGTACTAGGCAGCGGCGATCAAACGCCGCGAATTCCTTCGGCACCCTGCGGACGAGATACCAGATGCCTTCACGTTTATGCGGCTTTGGCGCTGCGGAACGTCGCATTATCTTTCTCTAATGTTACACAGTTTGTTACACAGTCTAAGATATGTTTCGCTTCGTGCTGGTCAAGCGCAACAAGGAAGCTTTTGAAAGGAAAGGATTTTTATGGAAGCTAAATGGCGGAGAGGGAGGGATTCGAACCCCCGATACCCTTGCGAGTATGCCGCATTTCGAGTGCGGTGCATTCGACCACTCTGCCACCTCTCCGCGAGGTCATGGTCGGCCGTTGCCGGCGCGGCGCACTAGATAACGGCTGACCGCCGCAGTTACAAGGCCCTGGTCGACCGATTTCCCGCTTCTTGAAAAAGCGTCGGCGAGGCGACGGACCGGCGCGCGGCCCGCGGCATGCTCAGGAGCAAGGGCCGCTCGCCTTGACTTCCTTGCGACCTTCGGTTAGGGACAGCCCGCATCCGGCGTGGGGCTTCTCCGCGCCGCTTGTTTTTTGAACCCGCAGACTGACAAAAAGACGGCCGAACCGCCTGAAGCGGTTCATCGAGGCCGACCGAACAGCGAAAGGCAAAAAATGTTCGCAGTCATCAAAACGGGCGGCAAGCAGTATCGCGTCGCCGCCAACGATCTGCTCAAGATCGAGAAAGTCGAAGCCAAGGTCGGCGAGATCGTCGAGATCGGCACTGTTCTCGCGCATGGCGAGGGTGAGAATGTCACCTTCGGCGCGCCGTTCGTCGATGGCGCTCTGGTCACGGCGGAAGTCGTCGAGCAGGGCAAGAACCGCACCGTCATCGCTTTCAAGAAGCGCCGCCGCCAGAATTCGCGCCGCAAGATCGGCCACCGCCAGCTTCTGACCACCGTCCGGATCTCCGAGATCCTGCTGGGCGGCGCCAAGCCGTCGAAGAAGGCCACCGCCAAGGCTGAGGCCAAGGCGCCCGAAGCCAAGGCAGACGTCGCCGCCGAGGCGAAGGCCGAAGCCGCTCCGAAGGAGGCCAAGGCCAAGAAGGAAGCCAAGGCAGAGGCCGCCCCCAAGGAAGCTCCCGCCAGCGAAGAGGCCAAGGCCGCGCCGCTGTTCAAGGCACCGAAGGGCGAGCCGGACGATTTGACCGTGATCAAGGGCATCGGTCCCGTCGCGGCGAAGGATCTCGCCGAGCAGGGCATCGTCACCTTTGCGCAGCTGGCCAAGCTGACCGAGAAGGATGTCGCCAAGATCGACGAGCACATGCCGTTCAGCGCCGACCAGATCAAGGATTGGCGCGAGCAGGCCAAGGAGCTGGCGAAAAAGAAGTAAGGACGGTCGGCGATAATCGTCGCCGGTACGCACTTGAAACGGAACGCGAACGCGTTCATAAGACCATTCAAGCGCCTCAGGGCGCATCGGAGTTAGTTAGATGGCACACAAGAAAGCTGGCGGTTCGTCGCGCAACGGTCGCGATTCGCACTCCAAGCGTCTCGGCGTGAAAAAGTTCGGTGGCGAAGCCGTCGTCGCCGGCAACATCATCATTCGTCAGCGCGGCACGCAATGGCATCCGGGCACCAACGTTGGCATGGGCACGGACCACACCCTTTTTGCGCTCGAAGCCGGCGCAGTCACCTTCAACAAAAAAGCCAACGGCCGAACCTACGTCTCGGTAAACCCGATCACCAAAGCAGCGGAGTAGCCGGTTCCGCACCATAACACCGGCGCCCATCTCGGGGACCGGTGTCTGGCCAGGCCAGGAAAAGGATCAGGAGAGATGGGCTTCCATCTCTCCTTTTTCATTTTTCTTTGCCCTGGAGGACTAAAATGGTTGCCGAAGCGAAAGACACCGAAGACGAAAGTTACGCGATCGATTGCCCGGTGCTCGCCACCGAGCGCCTGGTCATGCGCGCTCCGCGCGAGAGCGATCTCGCTCAACTCGTCGCTCTGGCCGACAACCGTCACGTCGCCGAAATGCTGGCCCGCATGCCGCATCCTTACGGCGAAGCCGAGGCCCGCGCCTTCCTCGCCATGGCCTCGTCGCGCCGCGCCGGCATCGCCTATGCGCTGACGCTCGCCGGCACCGGCACTTTCGTCGGCTGCGCGGGGCTGAATACCACCGATCGGGGGCTGGAGCTGGGCTACTGGATCGGCGAGCCTTACTGGAAGCGCGGCTATGCGACCGAGGCGGCGCACGCGCTGGTCGACCTTGCCTTCCAGAAGACCTCGATCCAGGTGCTGCATGCCTCGACCAGGGTCATCAATCCGGCATCGCGCCGCGTCATCCACAAGTGCGGCTTTCAGTATGCCGGCCAGGGCATGCTGAACTCGATCGTCGCCGGCCAGGTGCCGGTCGAGCGCTACCGGCTGGACCGCAAGACCTGGACGAGCCTGCGCAACTGGGTGCACTTCTAGGCATGTTGAAATTCAGATTGAGGCCGGCCTGCAAATGACGGTTTCCTGCGCTTCCGGTGCTCGCGTACTTTCAGTACGCTCCGCTCCGGTTCTCGGAAGCCGTCATTTTCGGCTCAGCCTGACCTGAATAGCAACACGCCTAGGCGTCGGCGCTCAAAGACGACTCAACCCAATTCGACCCAGACCGGCAGGTGGTCCGATCCACGCGCCTGCCGGTCGGCCCACAGGCGCTTCAGCGAGCCGGCGAGCGAAGCGCTGGTGAAGACGTAGTCGATGCATTTGTGGCGGCCCGCATCGTTGGGACGATTGGGGTCGATCCAGGTGAAGAGGCCGGAAACGTCCAAGCGCTGGGCGACATCGACGGCGAGATCGGCGGTGAGCGGCATGCCGAATTCATGGTCCGGACGTCCGGCGAGTTCGACATATTCGGGCGATCCGGGCAGCATGTTGAAGTCGCCCATGACGATGAAGGCTTCCGGATAGGGCAGGTCCGGCAGGCCGATTTCGGGAATGCCGGAAAGGCCGCCGCCTTCCAGCGCGTAGTTGAGCAGGCGCTGGCGCAGGAAACGGATCTGGCTCTGACGCTCGACGGGGCTGCGGTGGTCGAGATGGGTGGAATAGAAGCGGATGAAGCCGAGCGGCGTCTCGATCAGCGCCTCCAGCGCGCCGCGCTGGAAGTTCATCCGCTCCAGGCTGCGGCTGCGCGGCAGAAGGAGATTACGCGACAGATGAATGGGCGTCTTCGACAGCACCATGTTGCCGAGCTGGAAGGTGCGGGTGACGGCGCGGCCGGCATCCAGGCGCGAGCCGATATTGACCTCGAAATTGCTGGCATAGGCGACAAAATAGTCCGGCAGCGCCTCGCCGATCTCGGCCACCATGTCGCGGTCGCCGTTGCGCGGGTTGTTGCGGGTGACTTCCTGCAGGGCGATGACATCGGCGCCGCGCACCGCGTCGGCGATGCGGTCGACATCGTATTTGCCGTCGAGGCCGATGCCATACTGGATATTGTAAGTGACAAGCTTCATTCGCGCCTCCCGGTCTCGCCCGCGAACAGTGCTACCGCGCCCCTGGCTAAAGTGCATCCGGCGCTTTAGTTGCAAACGGGCCTCGCCCTTGGCTCCACCTTGGTTTAGAGCAATCCCGCAAGCGCAATAGCAGAAACCTGAAAATCCGATGAAATTCCTCGACCAAGCCCGAGTTTACATCCGGTCCGGCGACGGTGGTGCCGGATCGATGTCGTTCCGCCGAGAGAAATTCATCGAGTTCGGCGGTCCGGACGGCGGCGACGGTGGCCGAGGCGGCGATGTCTGGGTCGAAGCCGTCGATGGCTTGAACACACTGATCGACTACCGTTACCAGCAGCATTTCAAGGCCAAGACCGGGATGCACGGCATGGGCCGCAACATGACGGGCGCCAAGGGCGCCGACGCGACGCTCAAAGTGCCGGCCGGCACCCAGGTATTCGCCGAGGACAATGAGACGCTGATCTGCGATTTGACCGAGGTCGGCCAACGCTTTCTGCTCGCCAAGGGCGGCAATGGCGGCTTCGGCAACCAGCATTTCAAGACCTCGACCAACCAGGCGCCGCGCCGCGCCAATCCCGGCCAGCCGGGCGAGGAGTTGAGCATCTGGCTGCGGCTCAAGCTGATCGCCGATGCCGGCCTTGTCGGCCTGCCCAACGCCGGCAAGTCGACCTTCCTTGCCGCTGTCACCGCCGCCAAGCCGAAGATCGCCGACTACCCCTTCACCACGCTCTATCCGGGCCTCGGCGTCGCCCGCATCGACGGCCGCGAATTCGTGCTGGCCGACATCCCCGGCCTGATCGAGGGCGCGCATGAGGGCGTCGGCATCGGCGACCGCTTCCTCGGTCATGTCGAGCGCACGCGCGTGCTGCTCCATCTCGTCTCGGCGCAGGAGGAAAATCCCGGCAGGGCCTACAAGACCGTGCGCGCCGAGCTCGCAGCCTATGGCCATGGGCTGGCCGAGAAGATCGAAATCGTCGCCCTCAGCCAAGTCGACATCCTCGACGCGGACGCCCGCAAGAAGAAGGCTGCCTCGCTGAAACGCGCCGCCGGCCGCGCGCCGATGCTGTTGTCGGCCGTCACCGGCGAAGGCGTCGAGGCTGTGCAGCGCGCGCTGATGGCGGTGGTCGCCGAGGCGCGCGACGCCGTTCCCGCTACAGTCGATACGCGCTGGCGGCAAAACCCATGAAATCGCTGAAGTCATACCGGCGCATAACCGTGAAGATCGGCTCGGCGCTGCTCGTCGACCGCGCGACCGGCTTGAAGCGCGATTGGCTGACCTCTTTAGCCGAGGACATCGCGGTGCTCGCCAATGCCGGCGCGGAGGTGCTCGTCGTCTCCTCGGGCGCCATCGCGCTCGGCCGCACCATTCTCGGGCTCGGCAAACGCGCGCTGAAGCTCGAGGAAAGCCAGGCGGCGGCGGCCGTCGGACAGATCGCGCTTGCGGGCGCCTGGTCGGATGCGCTGGGCAGGGACGGGCTCAAATCCGGGCAGATTCTGTTGACCCTTGGCGATACCGAGGAGCGCCGCCGCTACCTTAACGCCCGCGCCACGATCTCGACCTTGCTCAAGATGAAGGCGGTGCCGGTCATCAACGAGAACGACACGGTCGCGACCTCCGAAATCCGTTATGGCGACAACGACCGGCTGGCGGCGCGGGTGGCGACGATGATGGGCGCCGATCTTTTGGTGCTGCTTTCCGACATCGACGGGCTCTATACGGCGCCGCCGGCCAAGGACCCGCAAGCCAAGTTCATTCCGGTGGTCGAGCGCATCACGCCGGACATCGAGGCGATGGCGGGCGCCGCCGCTTCGGAACTCTCGCGCGGCGGCATGCGGACGAAACTCGACGCGGGCAAGATCGCAAACGCCGCCGGCACGGCGATGATCATCACCGCCGGCACCAAGCTGTCGCCGCTGATGGCGATCGAGCGCGGCGAGCGCGCCACTTTCTTCAAGCCCAGCGCCAACCCGGTGAAGGGCTACAAGACCTGGATCGCGGGACAGTTGGAGCCGGCCGGGAGGCTCACCGTCGATGCCGGCGCTGTCGGCGCGCTGAAATCGGGCAAGTCGCTGCTGCCGGCCGGCGTCAAGCTCGTCAGCGGCAATTTCTCGCGCGGCGACACGGTGGCGATCCTGTCGCCCGAGGGCCGCGAGATCGCGCGCGGGCTGGTTGCCTATGATGCCGCCGATGCCGTAAGGATCGCGGGTTTGAAGACGGCCGAGATCGAAAATGTGCTCGGCTACGAGGCGCGCTCGGCGATGATCCATCGCGACGACCTTGTGGTAAGTCGATCCAGTGATCAAGTATTGGCCGACGACCAAGTTTTGGCCGACGAATGACCCAGCGGAGGATGAACCATGCTGAAGCTGCATGACAAATCCGGGGAAGATACGGTGGCGCTGATGGCCGATATCGGCCTCCGCGCCCGCGCCGCTGCCCGACCGTTGGCCGTCGCATCGACCAAGGCCAAGAACGACGCCTTGGCCGCGATGGCCGACGCCATCCTGCGCAACGAGCAGGCGATCCTAGAGGCTAACGCCATCGATATGTCGAACGGGGAGGAAGCCGGGCTGTCCGGTTCCTTCATGGACCGGCTGAAACTCAACCCCTCACGTATCAAGGCGATGGCCGACGGCATTCGCGAGATCGCGGCGCTCAAGGATCCGGTCGGCGAGGTGATTGCCGAATGGGACCGACCGAACGGCCTCCATATCGAGCGCGTGCGCACGCCGCTCGGCGTCATCGGCGTCATCTATGAAAGCCGCCCGAACGTGACGGCCGATGCCGGTGCGCTCTGCCTGAAAGCCGGCAATCCCGTGATCCTGCGCGGCGGCTCGGATTCGATCAATTCGTCGTCGGCTATCCATGCCTGCATGGTCGAAGGGCTGAAGGCAGCCGGCCTGCCGCAAGACGCCATCCAATTGGTGCCGACCACCGACCGCGCCGCGGTCGGCGAGATGCTCAAGGGCCTAGCCGGCAATCTCGACGTCATCATCCCCCGCGGCGGCAAGAGCCTAGTCGGGCGCGTGCAGACCGAGGCGCGCGTGCCGGTCTTTGCCCATCTCGAAGGCATCTGCCATCTCTATGTCGATCGTTCGGCGAAGCTCGACATGGCGGTCCAGATCGCCGTCAACGCCAAGATGCGGCGCACCGGCGTGTGCGGCGCCGCCGAGACGCTGCTCGTCGACCGCGCGGTCGCGTCCACCCATCTGGTGCCGATCCTGAAGGCCCTGCGCGTGGTCGGCTGTGAGGTCCATGCCGACGGCGAGGTGATGAAAGCCTTTGCCGACGCCAGCCCGGCGACCGACGCCGACTGGGTGACGGAATATCTCGACGCGATCATCGCGGTGAAGCTGGTCGACGGCGTGGCGGGCGCGATCGAGCATATCGAGACCTTCTCCTCGCATCACACCGAGGCGATCGTCGCCGAGGATGCGCAAGCGGTCGAAACATTCTTCAGCGAGATCGACTCGGCGATTTTGTTGCACAATGCCTCGACACAGTTCGCCGACGGCGGCGAGTTCGGCATGGGCGCCGAGATCGGCATCGCCACCGGCAAGATGCATGCGCGCGGACCGGTCGGCGTCGAGCAGCTGACCTCGTTCAAGTACTGCGTGCGCGGGTCGGGGCAAGTGAGGCCTTGATGTCGCTTGCTCTAAGAGGCTGAAGCTTGCGCCTAGGCACCCCCCTCTGGCCTGCCGGGCATCTCCCCCGCAAGGGCAGGGGAATCGCAGATAAGTTGATTGGCTATTGCCAAGCCGGAAAGAAAGGATTCTTGAGAGGCTTTCTCGTA